>NZ_WIVE01000054.1 GCF_009601025.1 Roseospira navarrensis
CCGGATCGCGGATCACGATGACAACGGGCAAAGACCCCATCCTGAGACGATCACACGATCCGGTGCGGGGCCCCGGGTGGCCACCCGGGGCCCCGCAACCCGGCATCTCCACAATGCCACAAATCAAACAGACAATCCTGAGCGCCCGAACGGCGCGAAGGATCTCGTGATGGGGCACGAACCATGACACCCCTGTCATCTGGATTCGGAGCCCTGGTCCAGGCGGGTGCCCCTTTGTGTTTCGGTCCGGCGCGCACTAACGTGATCGTGGACCCGTTCACCAGAGGACCGCCCCATGCCTGGTATTGATCCGTCCCTGCCCTTCCTGCCCGTCCGCATCGCCGTGCTGACCGTGTCGGACTCCCGCACCCTGGAGGACGACCGCAGCGGCGACACCCTGGTGTCCCGCCTGGAGGCGGCCGGCCATGTCCTGGCGGCCCGGGCCATCGTGGAGGACGACGCCGACCGCATCGCCGAGCGGCTGCGGTCCTGGATCGACGATCCCGAGGTGGATGCGGTGATTTCGACGGGTGGGACCGGCGTCACCGGGCGCGACGTGACCCCCGAGGCCCTGGACCGGGTGCTGGAAAAGACCATCCCGGGCTTCGGCGAACTGTTCCGGATGCTCAGCTATCAGACCATCGGCACGTCCACGGTGCAGTCCCGGGCCATCGCCGGGGTGGCGCACGGGACGTATCTGTTCGCGCTGCCGGGCTCCACGGGGGCCTGCAAGGACGCCTGGGACGGTATTCTTGCCACCCAACTGGACAGCCGCTACCGGCCCTGCAATTTCGTGGAGCTGATGCCGCGCCTGCTGGAGCACCTGAAGGGCGGGACCGCGCCATGATCGCCCGGCCGCCGGCGCCGCCACCCCCTCCACCGCCGGTCCGGACGCCGGTGCTGCCGGTCACGGTGCTGCCGCAGCAACGCCTGCTGCTCCAGCTTGTCGCCATGTCGGGGGATATCGGGATCACCGGCGTGGCGCCCTCGTCCATCCTGTGGCGCACGTTGGTGGAGTGCGTGGAGCGCAACTGGGTGGAGTCGCGCGAGATCAGCCCCGGCGTTCACAAGGTGACGCTGAAGCCGGAGGGCCGCCGCATCGCCCGCGCGCCCGAGACGGGCGCCCCCCGGGTGGGGTGATCCCCAGGGCTCCGAATCCAGATGACAGAGGTGTCATGGTTCGTGCCCCATCACGAGATCCTTCGCGCCCTTAGGGCACTCAGGATGACAATATCTATTAAAAGTGTGTCATCCTGAGAGAGCCCCCGCGACCATCGTTCCGATGGTCGCGCTCCTTTGCGGCGACGCGCAGCGTCGCCGGGGGCGACCGAAGGATCTCGGGAGGTAGGTTCGACCCCAACGGCGTCACAGAACGGTAATCCGGGTTCGGAGCCCTGGTATGATCCCGGACCGTCTTGGGCTCACCCGTCCTCGCCGGGTGGCTCCACCTTGGGGGCGTACATCGCGAACACCTCCGGCCCCGTCATCGTCGGGGTGTCGTTGGCGAAGGCGTAGCCCGCCGGCTTTTCGTCGATGAAGATCTGGCTGGTCATGGCGAACCCGTCCTGGTCGTCGAATGCGCCCAGGGCCAGCACCGTTTCGCCGGTCGGGATCAGGAAATAGAACAGGCTGCTGCCGCAGCGGCCGCAGAAGCAGCGCTCCGCCCACTCCGACGAGCGATAGCGGACGATGTGCTCTTCGCCCTGCCACGTGATGGGGGCGGGGCAGTGCACGGCCAGCATGGGACTGCCGATCCAGCGCCGGCACATGGAGCAGTGGCAGGCCGAGAACTCGGCCGCCTCAAGGGCCACGGAAAACCGCACGGCCCCGCACAGACAGCCGCCGGTGCGGGCGGTCCCGGATGTGGCGTCGGTCATGATCTCGCCTCCCTATCCCTTCCGGCTGTTCCAGGCCACGGAATACAGGTCGAATCGCCGGTCGCGCAGGTTCTGCACGGTGCCGCTCTGACGGGCGGCGGCCAGGTCCTCCATGCGCAGGTCGGCGAAGGCGACCATCTCCACGTTCGGTGTGGTGTCGGCCGCGATGCCGTCGCGCGCGAACGGCATGTCGCACGGCGTCAGGATACAGCTCTGGGCGTACTGGATGTCCATGTTCTCGACGTTGGGCAGGTTGCCCACGTTGCCGGACAGCACGACGTAGCACTGGTTTTCCACCGCCCGCGCCTGCGCGCAATACCGCACGCGCAGATAACTCTGCCGCTCGTCGGTGCAGAAGGGCACGAACAGGATCTGCGCCCCCTGGTCCACCAGATGGCGGGCCATTTCCGGGAACTCGCTGTCGTAGCAGATCATCACGCCGATGGGACCGCAGTCGGTCATGATGGTCTGGGCGGCCGCGCCGCCCTCGATGTTCCACCAGAAGCGTTCGTTGGGCGTGGGGTGGATCTTGACCTGCTGGTGCACCGAGCCGTCGCGAAGACACACGTAGCAGATGTTCAGGATCTTGCCGTCCTCGCCCATGGTCGGGTGCGAGCCGCCGATGATGTTGATGTTGTAGCTGACGGCGAGTCGGCTCAGCAGCTCCTTCAGGGGCTCGGTGTAGCGGGTCAGGGTGGCGATGGCGTCCGACGCCGGGATGCGCTGGTTCTCGATCGACAGAAGCTGCAGCGTGAACAGCTCGGGGAACACCACGAAGTCGGAGCGGTAGTCCGCGACCACGTCCACGAAGTATTCGATGTTGTGGCCGAACTCCTCGAACGAGCGCACGCGGCGCTGCTGGTACTGCACGATGGAGACGCGCACGGTGCGCTGGGAATAGCGCGAGCGCGCCGTGCGGCCGCCGCTTTGTTGGCCGCTGTACTTGGGATTGCGCCACACCAGATGGGCGGCGTAGCCAAGGGATTCCTTGTCGGAGGGCAGGTAGTTCTCCAGCACCCCGATGGGCTCGAACCCGTTGCGCATCTGGAAGGACAGCACGGGGTCGCGCATCTTGCGGTCGCGCACCGCCTGCACGTAGGCCTCGGCCGAGCCCACCTTCTTGATTCGGCGCTGCAGGGCCGGCAGGCGGCCGCCGAACACGATGCCCTTCAGGCCCAGCCGCTGGCACAGCGCCTTGCGCTGGGAGTAGAGACGCTGGCCGATGCGGAAGCCCTGGAACGCCGGATCGACGAAGACTTCCATGCCGTACAGCCAGTCGCCTTCGGCATCGTGACGGGCGGCGAGCCCGCCGCCGGTGATCTCGGTCCAGGTGTGGGGGGCGAAGGCCGCGGCCTCGGCGATGCGGAAGGTGGCGCAGTAGCCCACCACCTCGCCCTCGTAGACGGCGACGAACTGGCCCTCGGCGAAGTGCTGCTGGTGGGCCCGCAGGGCGGCGGGGCTGTAGGGCGCCACATCCGGATACACCCGGCGACACAGGCCGCGCACGGAATCGATATCCTCGGCGGCGGCCTGCCGCACGATCAGGCGCGGCTTTTGCTCGTCGGCGGCGGGGCTGGTGTCGTCGGCGGCCATCAAGGCGCCTCCATGGTCGTGGGAATCAGGGGGGCGGGCAGCCCAAAGCAAAGGACCCCCGCGCGGGGGGTCCAGTGCCTTGGCGGTTCGGGGCGGGTCTAGCGGGCGCGGCGGCTCACCAGACGCCAGGCCAGCGGCAGCACGGCCGCGGCCAGCGCGATCTTCAGCGCCGCGCCCAGCAGGAACGGCATGACGCCGGCGGTCCAGGCGGCCTCGGCGCCGATCAGCGTGGACAGGTAGGCGAAGCCCAGGCCGAAGATCAGGGCCGTGCCCAGGGTCATGCCCGCCAGGGTGCCGCCGATGGAGCGGTCCCAGCCGCGCTCGGCCAGCCAGCCCAGGACCATGGCGGAGGCCATGAAGCCCATCAGGTAGCCGCCGGTGGGGCCCATCATGTAGGCGAGGCCGATGCCGCGCTCCGGCGTGTTGGCGAACACGGGCAGGCCCATGGCGCCCTCGGCCAGATAGAGCGCGACGGTCGCCCCGCCCAGCTTCCAGCCGTAGGCGGCGCCGATGACCAGCACCGCGAAGGTCTGCATGGTCATGGGGACCGGCCACATGGGGATCTGAACCTTCGCCGACAGGGTCAGCAGCAGGCTGCCGGCCACCGCCAGCAGCACCGCCCGCAGGGCCGGGCTGAGGGCGCCGTCGGAGCGGGCGCCGGTCGGCCACAGGGCCTGGGCCAGGGTGTTGTGTGTCAGGGTCGCCGTGGTCATGGGGTCTCTCTCTCCACCTGGGGCCCGGTTTGCTCCAGGCCGGTTGTCCGCGACCGGCGGAGCCGGTGTGCTGGCAGCGGATGGTAGTCAGTCTGGCGGAAACCCGCAAGCGCGCGCGCAGGGCGGGCAGGGCAACGGCTTCGGGTTAACATGACGGTCTGTTCCGCGCCGCCTGAGCAGGCCTCTCGAGATCCCTCGTCTCGCTTCGCTCACTCGGGATGACACCCTAAAATTATAGGATGTCATCCTGAAGCCGCGACGCGGCTGAAGGACCTCGAGCGCAGGTCTCCGACCCCCTGCAAAGACCTGGAAGAGCGATCCCGTTAACCTGAGCCCGTCGCCCTGCCAGGGCGGGCAGGGCAATCGGATGAAGCCGCGTTTGGCGAAAAATGCGAGACCGCGTCGGGCGGGTTCGCGCCGAAGGCGCACCCCGCCGTCTTGCGGCCGTGCGGTGGAGTGCCCCCGCCGCGTTTCCCTGTCGGGAAACGGGCGGGGTCGAATCCACCCTACGGTGTCGCGCACCCGCCCGGACCGTTTTCATCTCGCTCCATTGGGCGAAACGGTCCGGACGGGGCTGCAAGCCCCGTCCGGCGCACGCGAGTTGGGCGCGCGAAACACCCCCGTGACATGTAGGGCGCACTCGACCGACGCGAAGCGTCGGGCAGTGCGCCGCGTGCGGGACCGAATCCGGCGGATGGCCCCGCGGCGCGGGTCGAATCCGCCCTGCACCCCGTCTTTACACCCACACGCCCTATGACCCGATGGCCCTGCAAGGCCCCGGCGTTGCGCCATGGCGCCGTCATGTCCCGGGCAGGTCTTCGCCCGCGCTTTCCCGCGCCTCGGTCTCGCAGAACATTTCCACCTGCCATTCCATTTCGGCTTCGCGCAGGGGAAAGGCCCCGGACTCCGGGTGCGGCGACAGGATCTCGTCCGGCGGAACCCCGGCCAGCCAGCCCTGCAACGCCGTGGCGGTCTCGGCGGAGAGGCCGGCTTTCCAGGCCAGCGAAGCCATGCCCTTGGCGCTCGCCGTGCGCACCGCCGCCGCCACCGCCAGCGGCGAGACCCCCGCCAGCGCGGCCACGACGGCGATGGCGCGCACGCGGTCGCCGGTGGCCATCGTGCCGCGCAGCATCTCGGCGCCGGCCCCCGCGCCGACGGACTCCAGTTCGTCGCGGACCTGGGCGGCGATTCGGATCAGGTCCTCCCGCCAGTTCGGGCCGTAGTCGATCAGGCTGTTGCCGTCGCCCTCGCGACCCAGGCGGCGGCGCACCTCCGAGGCCACCGCCATCGCGTCCCCGGGCGCAAGGTCCCGACGCAGCATGAGCGCCTGAACCAGGGTGTCCGAGACGAACATGGCCAGCCGCCGCCCGGCGTCGGCATGCAGCCGGGGCCGCGCGACCAGCGGGGCGTGCCACGCGGGGACCGCGCCCGCGCGGTCGATCAGGCAGTCCAGCGTTTCTTCGCGAATCTGCGCCCCCTGGTTGGCGAGCATGTCGGTGATGGCCGGAATGTCGTCGCTGGCGGCGATGGCGTCGGTGACCGGCTCGGCCAGTCCGGCGGGACGGCGGGCGATGGCGCCCAGCGCGCCGTCGGTCGGCGGGGCGTGGATGATCTCCAGCAGGTCCTGGTCCGAGAGCACCGGGCTGAAGGTCAGCACCGGGGCGGAGACGGCGATCTCCACGTCCCGCGCGAGCCGTCGAATCACCGGCCCCGGGGCGTCGGCCAGGTCCTTCAGCAGTTCGGACAGCAGGGCGCGCACCCGGGGGATCTGGTCGCGGGCCAGCCGGGACAGCACGTCGTGGACCTGCCGGTGGACGCGGTCCTGCTCGCCCTCGGACAGGCCGGGCGCCAGCTCGGTGATCCGCTCGACCAGGGTCAGGCGGACATCGGGGTCGGTGTCGTCCGAAAGCAGCAGGTAGGCCTTGATGGGCGCGGCCGCGTTGCCGGCGATATTGCGGCGCACCTGTGCGTCCGAATCCTCCGCAAGGTAGTAGAGCACCTCGGGCCGCACGTCGGTGCGCCGCGCCAGCTCGCGCCGCACGGTCACGTCGTCGTGCGCGGCCAGGGTGCGGCTCTCCTCATAGGTCAGGGCGGCGTCCTGGCCCGCCTCGAACAGACGCCGCAGCAGATCGGTCATGGCCCCGGCTCCCCGAGGCAGGCCGTGCCCCCCGCGCCGGCCTGACAGAGGTGGAAGCGCCCCTTGCCGGACTGCTTGGCCGTGTACATGGCCGAATCGGCCCGGGCGCAGAACGCCTCCAGAGACTCGGTCAGGCCGGGCCCGGTGACGGCGATGCCGATGGACATGGCGAGCGGCGCCTCGGTGCTGGCGCTGAGCGCCCCGAGCATGACGCTGCCGTTCAGGAAGTCGTTGGCCTTTTGGCAGGCGACGGTGTCGTCCGCGTCCTCCAGCCAGACCGCGAACTCGTCGCCGCCCAGGCGTCCCACCAGATCGGTGGGCCGGATGTGGGTGCGCAGGATGTCGGCCAGCATCACCAGCACCTGATCGCCCCGGGCATGGCCATGGAGGTCGTTGACCAGCTTGAAGTTGTCCAGGTCCACGTACATCAGGGCGGCCGGCCGTTGCGAGCGTTCCAGCCGCCGCATGCGGCGCTCGGCATCCTGCATGAAGGCGCGCCGGTTCATCAGGCCGGTCAGCGAATCCGTGCGCGACATGTCGATGACGGTTTCATAGCGGGCGATCTGCTCGTTGGCGATGCCCACCTGGCCGGCGACATCCAGGATCAGCATGCGGTCGTCGGGGGTCCAGCCGCCGCGCTCGCGCAGGCGCCACAGCACCAGCGCGCCGTTGGGCTGCTGCCGGTAGCTGGTGCCGATGACCACCAGCGCGTGGTCGTCCACCTGGCCTTCCCAGCTCGCCGGACTGCCCCCCCGGTCCCGCAGGTCGCCGCCGAGGGCCCGGGTCAGGGCCGCCAGGGGCGGCGGCGTGGGGGGCAGGCCGAACTGGCCGCCGACGATCAGGTCCTCGCAGGGCCCCTGGTCGGAGAGCGCCGCCACGTCGATGGTGTGGCCGGGGATGGGGCGGCGCAGGATCTGGCAGGCGGCGGCCCCCACGCCCAGCGCCAGGGCCTCGGCCGCCACGGTCAGCATGGTTTCCACGTCCACCTGGTCGCGGAAGGTGCGCACCACATGGCTGCGGACGCGGTCGCGTTCCTGCGCCCGGCGCAGGGCCAGATCCCGGACGTGCTGTTCGGTGATGTCCCGGCAGATGCCGCGCGCTCCGATCCAGCCGCCGTGCGGGTCGCTCATGGGCATGGCCGAGGCCAGCAGCCGCACCCGCCGGCCGCGCCGGTCGCGCGCCCACAGTTCCAGGTCCCGCACGCGGCGCTGGGCCTGGAACAGGGTCTCGCCGGCGGCCCGCGCGCTGTCGTCGAGCAGGTCCAGGGGATCGCCGCCGACCATGTCGCGGGCCTCGCGGCCCAGCGCGCCGGGGGGCGAGACGAACACCAGCCGTCCGTCCGGGCCGGTCTCCCACGAGAAGTCGCTGGACAGCGCCACGAAGTCCTTGAACCGCGCCCGGCTCTCGGTCAGCGCCGCCTGGAGCGAGGAGTCCAGCGAGGTGTCGCGGGCCAGGGCGGCCACCCGGTCCCCCTCCGCCGCCGGCAGCAGCAGGATGTCCAGGCTGTCCGGCCCGTCGGGCAGGCCCGCGCCGCGCACGAGCCGTGTGACGGGTGCGCCCCGGGCGAGGCATTCGCGCACGCCGACGCGCAGATCCTCCAGGCCCGGATGCGCGAACAGGATCGCCAGGCACCGGCCGGGGTCATTGTGTTCCAGCACCTGCCCCGTGGCGTCCAGCAGGGCCGCCGGGCCCGCGTGGGCCAGCACGGTCTCCAACGCGAACGTGCCGGAGCCCCCCGGGTCCCGCCGGGGCGCGATGAGATCCTCGTCCTGGGGCCGCGATGGATGCACGGTTGGTTTCGATCCCAGATGGCCCGTCCTGACGGTGAAGGGCGGGGATCAGACCTCCGGTCCGCCCGGCCCGACGCCGCAGTATGCAGCCTTCCCGCCGCAAAGGCACGATCCGATTGTGATCGGGCCGATTGTGATCCGGGCGCCGCGCGGCGGGTGAGTCACGCGCCCCCGCCGGTCGTATCAGGCCAGGTCCAGGTCGGCCAGCACCTCGGCCAGCGTGTCGGGCCAGGGGCGGGCCCGCAGGCCGAAGGTCTCGGCAAGGCGCGTGCAGTCCAGCACCGCGTTCGCCGGCCGCCGCGCCGGGGTGGGGTAGTCCGCGGTCGGGATCGGATGCACCGGCGGACGCCGGCCGGTGCGCGCCGCCTGCGTGGCCACGATGGCCTCGGCGAAGGCGTGCCAGGTGGTCGGCCCGGCCCCCGCGAAATGATAGGTGCCGAAGGCGTCCTCGCGGCGCTCCAGCACGATCTGGCGGGCGATCTCCACCAGCACCCGGGCGATCTCGTGGGCGGCGGTGGGACAGCCGTGCTGGTCGGCGACGACGCGCAACGCGGGCTTTTCGGCGGCCAGCCGCAGCATGGTCTTGACGAAGTTCCTGCCGTGGGCGCTGAACACCCAGGCGGTGCGCAGGATCACGTGACGCGGGCACTCGGCCCGGACCGCGACCTCGCCCGCCAGCTTGGAGCGGCCGTAAGCGCCCAGGGGGGCAACCGGATCGGTCTCGGAATAGGCTCCGGCCCTGGCGCCGTCGAACACGTAGTCCGTGGAGACGTGGACCAGCGGGATGCCCCGGTCGGCGCAGGCCATGGCCAGGGCGCGCGGGCCGTCGCCGTTCACGCGGGTGGCGAGGTCCTCTTCCTCCTCCGCCGTGTCCACGGCGGTATAGGCGGCGGCGTTGATGACCAGAGCGAAGCTGCCGTCGCGCACCACCCGGGCCGCGCCCTCGGGATCCGCCAGGTCCAGGGTCTCGCGCCCGACCACGACCGGCGCCAGACCCTCGGGCCAGGGCACGCGGGCCAGTTCGGTGCCCACCTGTCCGGTGGCGCCGGTGACGAGAACGCGCGCCGTCATTTGCTCACCCCCAGGCGCTGGCCGGCGTAGACCCCGGCGCGTAGCGGCTGCCACCAGGCTTCGTTGTCCAGATACCATTCGATGGTCTGGCGGATGCCGCTGGTGAAGTCGTGGACCGGCGCCCAGCCCAGCTCGCGCTTGATCCTGGTGGCGTCGATGGCATAGCGGAAGTCGTGGCCCGGCCGGTCCGTCACGAAGGTGATGAGGTCGCGGCGCGGCTGGTCGGCCGGGCGCAGCGCATCCAGCGTGTCGCAGATGGTTTCCACCACCTCCAGATTGCGGCGCTCGCTGTCGCCACCCACGTTGTAGCTCTCGCCGACACGGCCTTTGGTCAGGATGGTCCAGAGGGCGCGGGCGTGGTCCTCCACGTGCAGCCAGTCGCGCACGTTCTCACCCCGGCCGTAGACCGGCAGCGGCGTGCCGTCGAGCCCGTTCAGGATCATCAGCGGGATCAGCTTTTCGGGGAACTGGCGCGGCCCGTAGTTGTTCGAGCAGTTGGACGCCACCACCGGCAGTCCGTAGGTGTGATGCCACGCCCGCACCAGATGATCCGATCCCGCCTTGGACGCTGAATAGGGGCTGTTGGGGGCGTAGGCGGTCTCCTCGGTGAACAGGCCGGTGGGGCCCAGGGTGCCGAAGACCTCATCGGTCGAGACGTGATGGAAGCGGAAGGCGGCCTGTCGGTCCGGCGTCATGCCCTTCCAGTGGGCCCGCGCGGCCTCCAGCAGTTGATAGGTGCCGACCACGTTGGTGTCGATGAAGGCGGCCGGCCCGTCGATGGAGCGGTCCACGTGGCTCTCGGCCGCCAGATGCATGACGGCGTCCGGGTCGTGCTCGGAAAACACCCGGGCCAGGGCGGCGGCGTCGCGGATGTCCACCGGCTCGAAGGCGTAGCGGGGATCGTCGGCCCAGTCCGCCAGCGACGCCGGATTGGCGGCGTAGGTCAGGCAGTCCACGTTGACCACGCGGGCGTCGGTGGTCTCCAGCACATGACGGATGACGGCCGATCCGATGAATCCGCAGCCGCCGGTGATGAGAACCTTCACGGTGTGTGCCCCCTTTTTTCCCGGTCGCGACGGACCCGGTCCCCCGCCGATATAGCGAACCGCCCCGGGACCTGTCATGCGTTTTCAAGGTTGTAACCCGACCCGGCGGGGCTTACACCGGCGTGCGTTTGGACCGGCCAGCGCGCGGCGGAGGATGGATGATGGAGATCGAGGCCCTGGACATTCCCGAGGTGCGGATCCTCAAGCCCCGCAAGTTCGGCGATCATCGCGGCTTCTTCTCCGAGACGTACAACAAGAACGCATTGGCCGAGGCCGGGATCCATCTCGATTTCGTGCAGGACAACCACTCCCTGTCGGCGACGCCGGGCACCCTGCGCGGTCTGCACTTCCAGACCCCGCCCATGGCGCAGGACAAGCTCGTGCGCGTGGTCAGGGGGGCGGTGTGGGACGTGGCGGTGGACATCCGCGCGGGCTCGCCCACCTATGGCCGCTGGGTGGGCGCCGAGATCAGCGCGGCGGCGTGGAACCAGATCCTGGTGCCGGCCGGATTCGCGCACGGTTTCCTGACCCTGACCCCGGACACCGAGGTGGAATACAAGGTCACGGCCTTCTATGCGCCGGACTGCGACAAGGGCCTCGCCTGGGACGATCCGGATCTGGCCATCGACTGGCCGCTGCCCGCCGGGCTGGACCGCCCGGTGCTGTCCGAAAAGGACGCCCGCCAGCCCCGGCTTCGCGACGGCCCGGCTTGGTTCACCGCCGGCTGACCCCAGGCTCGCCGCCAATCCGGGGCGCAGGGATGATTTTTCTTGCGCCCGCGAAGGAGCTTTCGTACATTTGTGATGGATCGGGTGCTTCTCACCCGGTGCTAGTCTCTCCCTGACACAGACGTCCCGGTCATCTTGTGACGCCGCTCCTGGCGAACGCGGGGCCTTGTGATTTCCCGTTTCCATGGAACGGGCAACCGTTTCCGAGAACCGGCGTACGATGACCGCCGCCATCCAGCCGGCGCGATTCGGAGAGCCGGCATATCCGTGACCGCCCGTCCGCGCCTGTCCCGGCTCCGGCCTGGGGAGCCTCCTCCTCCGGGGGCTCCGGCCTCCCTGGGTTCGACGATCACGCGCCGACACCCTGCGTCGGCACCCTGCGTCGGCACCCTGCGTCGGCACCCTGCGTCGGCACTGGGGCGACCCGTCCCCGAGCCTCCGCGCGGCCCTCCGCTGACCCAGCGGCCCCCGCGACCGGGTCTCCGGTGCCGGCTTCTCCCGATGTCTCTTCCCGTTCGAGTGTCGAGAACACAATGCATCTTCAGGATCTGAAAAAGAAATCTCCCAAGGACCTCTTGGCGTTCGCCGAGGAACTGGAGATCGAGAACGCGAGCACACTGCGTCGCCAGGAAATGATGTTCGCCATCCTCAAGCAACTGGCGGACAACGACACCGCCATTTTCGGCGAGGGTGTCCTTGAAATCCTGCAGGACGGCTTCGGCTTCCTGCGCTCGCCCGAGGCGAACTACCTGCCCGGGCCCGACGACATCTATGTGTCGCCCAGCCAGATCCGCCGCTTCTCGCTGCGCACCGGCGACACGGTGGAGGGGCAGATCCGCGCCCCCAAGGACGGCGAGCGCTACTTCGCGCTCCTCAAGGTCAACAAGATCAACTTCGAGGAGCCGGATCAGGTCCGCCACCGGATCAACTTCGACAACCTGACCCCGCTCTATCCCGAAGAGAAGCTGACCCTCGAAATCGAGAACCCGACCCGCAAGGAATACACCACCCGGGTCATCGATCTGGTCACCCCGCTGGGCAAGGGGCAGCGCGCGCTCATCACCGCGCCGCCGCGCACCGGCAAGACCATGATGCTGCAGAACATCGCCCACGCGATCTCGGCCAACCACCCCGACGTTTACCTGATGGTGCTGCTCATCGACGAGCGCCCGGAAGAGGTGACGGACATGGACCGCTCGGTGCGGGGCGAGGTGGTCAGTTCCACCTTCGACGAGCCGGCCAGCCGTCACGTCCAGGTCGCGGAAATGGTGATCGAGAAGGCCAAGCGCCTGGTCGAACACAAGCGCGACGTGGTCATCCTGCTGGACTCCATCACCCGCCTGGCGCGCGCCTACAACACCGTGGTGCCCAGCTCCGGCAAGGTGCTGACCGGCGGCGTGGACGCCAACGCCCTGCAACGGCCCAAGCGCTTCTTCGGCGCCGCGCGCAACATCGAGGAAGGCGGCTCGCTGACCGTCATCGCCACCGCGCTGATCGACACCGGCTCGCGCATGGACGAAGTGATCTTCGAAGAGTTCAAGGGCACCGGCAACTCGGAAATCATCCTGGACCGCAAGCTGGCCGACCGGCGCGTGTTCCCCAGCATCGACATTTCCCGCTCGGGCACCCGCAAGGAGGAACTGCTGGTCCCCAAGGGAACGCTGTCCAAGATGTGGGTGCTGCGCCGCATCCTCATGCCCATGGGCGTGCAGGATGCGATGGAATTCCTGATGGGCAAGCTGAAGGACACGAAGAACAACGCCGATTTCTTCGATTCCATGAACAGCTAGCGCCGGTTTTCCATACGCGCCCGACCCCCATCCGGCCCCGGCCGGTCGGATGGGCCGGCAGGGCAACGGGCTCAGGTTCACGCGATCGCTCTCGCAGGTCTTCGCAGCGGATCGGAGACCCACGCTCGAGATCCTTCAGCCGCTTCGCGGCTTCAGGATGACATCCTATCGTTTTAGTCTGTCATCCCGAGTGAGCGAAGCGAGACGAGGGATCTCGAGAGGCCTGCTCTGACAGCGCGGACCGTGCCGTCATGGTAACCTGAGCCCGTTGCCCTGGATGGGCCGGGTCATGTCTCCACGGCCATGCTAGACTGAGACCAACGGTCCTCGTCAGATGCTGGTGGTCTCAGACCAAAAAGGCACGGCGTTGTCCTGAGGGAGCGGAGCGACCGAAGGATCTCGGGCCGGGACGGGCATGGGCCGGCCCGAGGGCACCCGGCCGCCCCAGATCCTTCGCCGCGTTCAGCGGCTCGGGATGACACGAAAAGAGGGGCGAGAGTCCGACCTTCTCACCGCTGGGCTCGAACCAACGGCATCTGACGAGGACCGGGAGAGGCCCTGACCCGGAGGGGCCTGCCAACCGGAGGGGGACCGCGTGGAACGGGTGACCATATCGCTGGACGACGACCTGCTGGCCGCCTTCGATGCGCTGGGGCGCCGCCGGGGCTACACCAATCGGTCGGAGGCGATCCGCGATATCCTGCGCGACGTCCTGGACCGCCAGCGGCTGGAGGACGTGCCCGAAACGCCCTGCTTCGCCTGCCTCGTCTATGTCTACGACCACACCCGGCGTGATCTGGCGAGCCGGCTGGTCACCACCCACCACGGCCGGCACGACCTCAGCATCGCCACGCTGCACGTCCACATCGACCATGACCACTGCATGGAATCGGTGATGCTGCGCGGCCCGGCGCGGGACATCCGGGCGTTCGCCGACTCGGTCCTGGCCCAGCCGGGCGTCTGGTCCGGCGCCCTGCACCTGGTGCCCGAGGCGCCAAAACCCGCCGCCGCGCCGCTAGCCGACGCCTGACCCTCCCCCGAACCGCCCGGCGATCAGCCGGAACAGGGCGTCCAGACCGTGGGCCGCGCCGCCCTCGGGCCGGCCGGGCCGCGAGGACGGCGCCCACGCGAACAGGTCCAGGTGCGCCCACGGGGTCTCCGGCGACACGAACTCGGCCAGGAACAGCCCGGCGGTGATCGCCCCGGCGAAGGGGCTGGTGCCGGTGCTGGACAGGTCGGCCACCGAGCTGTCGAGCATCCTGCGATAGGACGCGTGCAGGGGCAGCCGCCACAGCGGCTCGTCGGCCTCGGTGCCGGCCGCCAGCAGGTCCGCCGCCAGGGTGTCGTCGCGGGTCAACAGGGCCGGGATGTCCGGTCCCAGGGCGACCCGGGCCGCGCCGGTCAGGGTCGCCATGTCCAGCAGCAGGGCCGGGCTCTCCCGGTCCGCCTCGGCCAGGGCATCGGCGAGCACCAGCCGACCCTCGGCGTCGGTGTTGCCGACCTCGACGGTCAGGCCCTTGCGGGTCTCCAGCACATCCAGCGGACGAAAGGCCGACCCGGACAGCATGTTCTCCACCGCCGGGATCAGCACCCGCAGGCGGATCGGCAGCCCCGCGTCCATCAGGGCGTGGGCGAGACCCAGGGCATGAGCCGCCCCGCCCATGTCCTTCTTCATCAGGCGCATGCCGGCCGACGGCTTGATGTCCAGGCCGCCGGAATCGAACACCACGCCCTTGCCCACCAGGGTGACGCGCGGGTGATCCTCGCGCCCCCAGCGCAGGTCGATCAGGCGCGGCGGCCGCGCACTGCCCCGCCCGACGGCATGGACGGCCGGCCAGCCCTCGGGCAGCAGGGCATCCCCCACGATCTCGTGGAAGGCGGCGCCGTGGTGGTCGGCCATGGCGCGCGCGACACCGGCCAGCTCCGCCGGTCCCAGGTCGGACGCCGGGGTGTTCACCAGATCGCGGACCAGCGCGACGGCCGCCACCCGGCGGCGCACCGCCGCCCGGTCCACGCCGGCGGGCCAGATCAGCGCCGGCCGCGCCGCCTCCTGCGGCGCGGAGCGGTAGCGGTCGAAGCGATAGCCCGCCAGCGCCCAGGCCTCGGTGATCGCGGTGGCGCGGTCGGCGGGAGTCTCCGTCGGCAGCGCATACGTCCCCGGCGGCAGGCGCTCCGGCAGCGGGGCGGCGGCCCAGCGGTCGGTCCCGTCTCCCAGCCCCGCCAGCACCCCGGCCACGGTCCCGTCCGGGCCGGGCACCGGGCAGGTGCTGCCGACGGCGGCCGAAAAGCCGCTGGCCCGCACCCAGGCGGCCCCGGCCGCATCCCGTTCCGCGAGCCAGGTCTCCAGGCCCTCGCGGGTCAGGGGCGTCAGGGGGATCGGGGGGCCCTCCGCCCCGTCCTCGACCAGAGTGTCCAGGCAGGGCGGGTCGGGGCGGAACAGGGCGGCGTCGGACATGGAGGGGACCTTCTGGCGCGGGTCTGGAGCGTGCGGGCATCCGTCAGGGCAGATAGCCCTCATCCTCGTAGTACCGCTGCGCGCCCGGATGCAAGGGAATGCCGGTGCCGTGCGGCGCCTTGGCGGGCGTCATGGTGCCGGCGACCACGTCGTCCTGGAACTGCGCGCGCACGTTGGGATGCCACAGGCCGCGCACGACGCCATAGGCCATGTCGGTGTCCATGGCGTCGGTGGCCACCAGCACCGCGCCCACCGACAGCGTGGGCACGGCGCGCGGCACGCCCGTGTACAGACCGCCCGGCACCACGCCCTGGGTCAGATAGGGTTGGGTGTCGGCCATCGTCCGGACGACCGGGCCGGACAGCCCGATCAGCCGCACCGGCACGCTGCGCGCCAGGGCCGCGACCACGGGCACGGGCGCCGAGCCGATGAAGAAGAAGGCGTCGATCTCACCGGCCGCCAGCAGGTCGGCCGCCGGGCCCGGCTTGTCGTAGACCGGCAGGATATCCACCTCGGTCAGGCCGTGGGCCGCCAGCAGCAGGCGGGCGTCCACCAGCGTTCCCGATCCCAGCTCACCCATCGCGATGCGGCGCTGGCGCAGGTCTTCGACGCGCTCGATATCGCCGTCCGCGCGGACCACCAGGTGGATCTTTTCCTCGTACAGGCGCGCCAGCGCGAGCAGGCCGGGCATGGGGCCGGTATCCTCGAACGCCGCCGAGCCCGTCCGCGCCCAGTAGGCCACGTCGGCCTGACACAGCGCCATGTCCACCGCGCCGCTGCGCAGCAGCCCGACATTGTCCACCGACCCGCCGGTGGACTGGGCGACGGCGATCAGCCCCGGCACGCCGCAACTGCCGCCGCGCTCGCAGGGGCGGGCGCCGGGCGGGCGGCTGATGGCGCTGGCGATCAGCCCGCCGATGGGGAAGTAGGTGCCGGCCGTCGAGCCCGTGCCGATGCGCATGAAGCGCATGCCGATGGCGGTGTTCGGGTCCTGGGCCTGCGCCGGCCCCGCCGTGCTTCCGGCGCCGGGGCGCAGGCCGATGGCGCCGACGGCGAGCAGGCCGCCACCCAGGCGCAGGGCACGGCCGAGGATGTCGCGCCGCGTCGGCCGCGCCTCCGATGCCGTGTCCTCCCCATCCATCCTCGTCATGCCTCGCGAGCCCCGTGTCTGGATCGCCCATCTCTGGACCTGACGCGCCGCGGCGTCACATCCGACCCGTTCGCATCAGTGTGACACGATGCCCGGGAATGTGGGCTGTTTTCGGGCGGATCCAGGGCGTTACGACACTATCATGCACCGGGTTGCTTTCGGGTCACGGTCCCGCCGCCCGTCGCCATCGCCACCCCGGCGACCGCGACCGCCATGCCCGCCAGGGCCAGGCCGCCCAGCTTCTCGTCGAACAGCGCCCAGGCGATCAGGGCGGTGACCGGCGGCACCAGATAGAACAGGCTGGCCACCCGCGCCGCCTCGCCCAGGCGGATCAACGCCATCAGCAGCGTGACCGCGCCCACCGACAGCACCACCACCAGCCACGCCAGCCCGAAGATGAAGCCGGGCGTCCAGTCGATGGTGGTGTCCTCGCCGGTCAGCCAGACCATCAGCGCCATCAGCACCATGGCCGCGCCGAACTGGAAGACGGCGCCGGTGCGCGCGTCCAGGCCGCCGCAGAAGCGTTTCTGATAGAGCGTCCCGGCCGAGATCCCCACGAGGGCGAACAGGCAGGCCGCCACGGCGGGCCAGCCGAAGCCCTCGAACAGGGTGGCCCCGGCGGGGGCCAGCTTCTCGCCCAGCACCATGACCACGCCCACCAGCCCCAGGCCGAGCCCGGCCCACTGGCGGGCCGAGACCCGCTCGCCCAGCAGGGGACCGGCCGCGACGGCGATCAACAGCGGCTGCAGCCCGACGATCAGCGAGGCGAGGCCCGCCGGCATGCCCCACGCGATGCCCACGAACACGCCGCCCAGATAGGCCCCGTGCAGCAGCAGCCCCGTGACGGCGGCATGGCCGGCCAGGATCGGGGTGGCGGGCCAGGGCGCGCGGCTCCACCAGATCACCGGCAGGAACAGCAGCACCGTGATGGCGAAGCGGAGGCCCAGCACGGTCAGCGGCTGGGCGTGGGGCAGCACGAAGCGCGCGCCGATGAAGCCCGTGCTCCACAGCAGCACGAACATCGCCGGCAAGGCGGCGATCAGGGCGGAGCGGGACGGCACGGGCAGGGACATGACGGGCGGGATCCGGACTCAGGCGGCCAAAAGGGCCGGCATCATGCGGCATCCGGCCCGCCGGGAGAAGGGGGCGGGTGGCGCGGAAGATCCATCGAGTCATGGAGGAGGCGCAGGACATCGAGCGTTCGCGTCTCCGCCGCCACCCGGAACAGCACCACGTGCCGGCCCTTCCGCCCACCCCGTGCGATGTGAAGGGTGAGCACGCCCGGCCCGATGTCCTCGCGCGGGCGGACGCCAAGCGTGGCGGGACCGCCTTCGAGCGCCCGCAGCGCCCGCTCCACCATCGCTGCATACCGGCGGGCCTGCTCTGTTCCGAAGCGGTTCAGGGTCCAATCCAGGATCGCGTCCATATCGCGCCGGGCATCGGCGGACAGCCGGACGGCCCAGGGTAAGGCGGGGTCCGTCACCGGGACGCCACCCGGCCCTGCGCCGCGGCGGCCTGCCGCTCCTCCTCGGCGCGGATGCGCTGGTCGGCGATGTCGGCGAAATAGTCCGCCATCGCCTCCGCGCTCTCGAATTCCGTATAGCGTCCGGCCTCGATGTCGCGGATGCCGACGGCGGCCGCCTCGCGCAGGGCCTCCAGGCGGGCGGCGTGTTCGGCGTCGCGGGTCTCGATCAGGCGCAGGCCGTCACGAAGGACCTCGCTGGCGTTCTGGTAACGGCCGGAGGCCACGAGCCGCTCGATCAGCGCGGCCTGATGGTCGGTGAGCACGACGTTGCGGGTGGGCATGGCGGGGGCTCCCGGGGTGGGACGTGAGGTCGGTCCGTTGGCAGATGATGCCATTAAGCCGTGGGCTCTGGCCAGCGCCGGCACCGGACTGTTCTGCATTCGGCAACGTTGAAGGGGTATCCAGGACCAGGCGGCGCGCCCACCTGAACGGGAACGGCGCACCGCGCGCCCTCGGACCGCAACGGAGAGACCCATGGGACTGTTGATCGACGGCGAATGGCATGACCAGTGGTACGACACCAGCCGCACCGGCGGCCGGTTCGTCCGCCAGGAGAGCGCGTTCCGCGACCGTGTCAGCGCGGACGGCTCCACGCCTCACCCCGCGGAGCCCGGGCGCTATCACCTGTATGTCTCGCTCGCCTGCCCCTGGGCGCACCGCACCCTGATCGCGCGGGTCCTCAAGGGGCTGGAGGATGTCATTTCGGTGTCGGTGGTCGATCCGCTGATGCTGGAAAACGGCTGGGAACTGCCCGAGGGCGCCGATCCGATCCATGACGCCCGGTTCCTGCATCAGGTCTACACCGCCGCCCGCCCGGACTACACGGGGCGGGTCACGGTGCCGGTGCTCTGGGACCGGGTGGCCGGGACCATCGTCAACAACGAGAGCGCCGAACTCCTGCGCATGTTCAACGCGGATTTCGGCGCGCTGGCCTCCGGTCCCGATCTCTATCCGGCGCCGCTGCGCGACCGCATCGACGACATCAACGGCTGGGTCTACGACACGCTCAACAACGGGGTCTACAAGGCCGGGTTCGCCACCACCCAGGCGGCCTACGAGGAGGCCGTGACGGCCCTGTTCGACACCCTGGACCGGCTGGACGCCATCCTGGCCGGGCAACGCTATCTGGCCGGCGACGTCATCACCGAGGCCGACTGGCGCGCCTTCACCACCCTGGTGCGCTTCGATGCCGTCTACCACGGCCATTTCAAGTGCAACCTGCGGCGGATCGCGGATTATCCGCACCTCTCCGGCTATCTGCGCGAGCTGTACCAGGTGCCGGGCGTGGCCGCGACCGTCAACTTTGACCACATCAAGCGGCACTACTACGCCAGTCATCGCACCATCAATCCGACCGGCATCGTCCCGGCCGGGCCTGTGCTGGACCTGGACCGGCCCCACGGTCGCGAGCGCCTGCGGGCCGCCTGACCGGCGCGACCGCGCCGGCGGGCCGAAGGCCCGGAGCCGCGCGCCCCGAAGGGGCACTGCGGCGAGAAAACCATACGGACCGGCGCGACCGCGCCGGCGGGCCGAAGGCCCGGAGCCGCGCGCCTCGAAGGGGCGCTGCGGCGAGAAAACCATACGGACCGGCGCGACCGCGCCGGCGGGCCGAAGGCCCGGAGCCGCGCGCCTCGAAGGGGCGCTGCGGCGAGAACACCAAAGACTCATCACCATCGCTGCCGCGACGGGATCCCAACCCGGACGAGGCCGGATCATCGCCGATCGGGACCACAAGAGCGGACTCGTCACGGATGGCCCTGGCGCCTATAACGCGGGGCCGCTCTCCTCCTCCGCGCGCAAGGACCCTGCCCCATGACCGCCGACCCCGTCGCCGCGACCCCGTCCGACGCCCCGCACCCCCCGGGCGCGCCGCCCTATCCGCGTGTGACGCTGCGGGCGGGCCAGTCCAAACGGCTGCGGCGCGGCCATCCCTGGGTGTACTCCAACGAGGTGGAGATGACCCCGGAGGCGAAGGCCCTGCCGCCGGGGTCCGTGGTCACCGTCCGGGATGCGGGCGACGAGGCCCTGGCCACCGCGCTGTTCAACCCGCACTCGCTGATCGCGCTGCGCGTGCTGGATATGCATCCGGACGCGCCCGTGACCCTGAACCTGATCGCCGGCCGGCTGCGCCGCGCCCTGGCGCTGCGGGACCGGCTGGTGGACGGCCCCTTCTCCCGGCTGGTCCACGCCGAGGCGGACGGTCTGCCCGGGCTGGTGATCGACCGCTTCGGCGACCACTGCGTGGTCCAGGCCAACAGCGCGGGTATGGACCGGCTGCTGCCGGTGGTGCTGGCGGCGCTGGATGCGGTCATCGGTCCGGCCGGGGTGGTCATCCGCGACGACACCGGCGGCCGCGTGCTGGAAGGGCTGCCGGCGGAGGGTCTGCGCGTGCACGGCACCGCGCCGGACGGCCCGGTTCCCGTGCGGCAGAACGGGGTGACCTACCGCGCCGACCTGACCGGCGGCCAGAAGACCGGCTGGTTCTATGACCAGCGCGACAACCACGCCCTGGTCGCCCGGCTGTCCCGGGGACAGACGGTGCTGGATGTGTTCAGCCACGCCGGCGGCTTCGGCCTGGCCTGTGCGGCGGCGGGGGCGTCACGGGTGCTGTGCGTGGATTCGGCCGCGCCCGCCCTGGCGCTGGCCGCGCAGGGGGCCACCGAGTCCGGCCTTGCGGATCGTGTGGAGACCCGGCAGGGCGACGCCTTCGCCACCCTGGCCGCGCTGGCCAAGGAGGGCGCGCGCTTCGGCGTCGTGGTCTGCGATCCGCCCAGCTTCGTGAAGTCGCGCAAGGACCTGGCCACCGGCGCCAAGGGCTACCGCAAGATGGCGCGCCTTGCCGCGCCGCTGGTGGAGCCGGGCGGGCTGCTGTTCGCCGCCTCGTGCTCGCACAACATGCCGGCAGACCGCTTCCTGTCGGAGATCGTGCACGGCCTCTCGCAGGCCGGGCGAAACGGGCGCGTTCTGGCTCGCACCGGAGCCGCGCCGGACCATCCGTTGCACCCGGCCTTGCCCGAGTCCGACTACCTCAAGGGCGTTCTGCTGGCGTTGGACTGAGACCAACGGCAGGAGGCGATGACCGTCAGGACGGGCGCCACGAAAAAAGGGTCATCACGGAATTCCGGGGACCAGAAGGGGCCCCTCTGGCGTCGCGCTTCGAGCCTGAACCCCCTCCCAACCTCCCCCATGAATGGGGGAGGCGTTCCGGTCCACGAGGCGCCCACGGGACTCCCTCCCCATGGAATGGGGAGGGTGGGGAGGGGTTGTCTCGGGTGGTCGCGCCGCTCCAGAAACCACGCGACCCCGATGATCCGTGATGACCCAAAAAAGTGCGTCGTCCTGAGGGAGCGAAGCGACCGAAGGATCTCGGGCCGGGGCGTGCCTGGGCCGGCCGGGAGTCACCCGGCCTCCCGAGGTCCTTCGCCGCTTTCAGCGGCTCAGGATGACCCGAGAGGGCGAGAGTCGCCCTCTGACGCGCCCTCTCCGAGCACGCGCTCAGGGGCGGCCGTTGACGCTCCGGGCCTCGCTAGCTCACCAGGCCGTCGCAATCGAACCCGGCGTCCTCGACGGCGCCGGCGATGACCTCCTGGGGGACCGCCCCGGCCACGGTGACCGTGCCGGCCTCCAGGTCCACGGTGACGGTCTCCACCTCGGGGGCGGCGGCCTTGATGGCGCTCTCGACCGAGCGGGCGCAGCCGCCACAGGTCATTCCGGATACGCGATAGGTGGCGGACATCGGAGGTCTCCTTTTCATGTCATCGCCCCCGCCGCTTCGCGGCGCAGGCGCGGTCCCGCCCGAACCCCGACGATGGGGAGTCCACGCGGGCGAAGCAAGAACAAGCCCGGTCCGGTCAAGGCTCCCAATCCAGATAACAGGGTCCTCGCGGTTCGGGCCGGAACACGAGATCCTTCGCATCCGGAGGGCGCTCAGGATGGCAAACTCTCTTTAAAATGAGTCATCAACTCAGTTTGTGGCGGGTTCGCCCACAGCAGTATGACACAACAGCAACCCGGGTCGGAGCCCTGCCGGTCCGCTCAGCGCCCGAACGGGGCGCGGTGGATCAGCCGGAACGGCGTCGTCCGGTCCGGCTGGTGGAACACGCACAGCCCGGTGACGGGCTCCGGCGCGCCCAGCACGGGCGCGAACAGGCCGGACAGCCCCTCCGCAACCACGCCGCGCTCGTCCGCATCCGCGATCGGGCCGGTCAGGGTCATGTGGAAGCGGAACGCATCCATCACGTAGGGATACCCCCAGCGCTCCAGAAGGATGGTCTGGGCGGCGGTCAGGCCGGCGGCGCGGCGGCGGGCCAGCTCCGCCGCATCGGGCGGGGCGCGGAAGGGGTCGAAAGTCTGCACGCAGGCCGCCGCCAGTTCGTCCAGGGCGGGGCAGGGGGCGGTGGGCACCAGGGCGAGGAACGGCCCCAGCCCGGCCACCCGCAGCGGCGGCAGCGAGACGGCCGCGCGGTCGGCGGCGAAGCCGTCCACGGCCGCCAGCAGGTCGTCCGCCGTGGTCCCGGCCGCCAGGGCGAAGGGCGCCTTCAGGGTGCCGTGAAAGCCGTAGAACCGGGGGCTCTCCGTCAGGGCCTCGGCGCGGGCCGCCGCCACGCCCGGCACGTCCGGCCGGGCGCGGGCCGTCCCCGTTTCGGCGTCCCGCCCCAGCCAAGCCGCCGCCCGGTCATCCAGCGCCGAGCCGGGCAGGGGCGCGTGATAGATCGCATAGCGGCCGCCCGCCTGTCCGCCCGCCTGTCCGCCCGGGGTGCTCAGCATACCCGCACCCCGTCCCGCCAGACGTGCCGCGCCATGGGGATGCCGTCCGCCAGATGGACCCGCACCATGTCCGCCTTCAGGCCCGGCGCGAGGCGTCCCCGGTCCGGCAGCCCGACCATGTCGGCCACGTTGGCGCTGACCAGGGCGACGCTCGCCGGCAGCGACAGGTCCGTCAGGTCGGTCAGCGCGAACGCCGCCTGCAGCAGGCTCGCCGGCACGTAGTCCGATGACAGGCCGTCCAGCACCCGGGCGCGCGCCAGCTCGATGGCCGAGACGTTGCCGGAATGCGAGCCGCCGCGCACCACGTTGGGCGCGCCCATGATGGTCTTCATGCCGGCCCCGTGGGCCTTGGTCGCGGCGTTGAACGTGGTCGGGAACTCGCTGATGGTTGCGCCCTCGCTCAGGGCCTCGTCCACGTGGGCTTCGGTGGTGTCGTCGTGGGTGGCGAGGATCAGGTCGGAGCGCTCCCGCACCAGCTCCAGGACCTGCAGGCGGTGGCGGTGGGCGAAGCGGGCCTGATCGGCCAGCCGCTCGCGCACGCGGGCCTCGAACTCGGCTTCCGTCCAGCCCTGGTCGCTGTCGAACTGGCGCAGCTTGGAGATGTCGGACCACTGCCGCTGGCCGGGGGTGTGGTCCATCAGCGAGACCAGCCGCACCAGCGGGTCGGCGCGGTAGGGCTCGAAGATCTCCACCACGCAGGGATCGGCGACCTCGCAGCGCAGGTGGAGCCAATGGTCGGCGCGCAACAGGCCCTCGGCGCGGGCGTGTTTCACGGCCGCGATCTCGTCGGTCAGCATCTGGCGGCGCAGGGAGCCGTCCGAATACTGGCCGCAGGCGATGGCGTCGAACACGGTGGTGATGCCGGCGGCGGCGATCTGGGCGTCATGGGCGACCACGGCGGCCACGGGCGACGGCCAGATGACCTTGGGCCGGGGCATGAGGTGGCGTTCCAGGTGGTCGGTGTGCATCTCCACCAGACCGGGCAGAAGGTAATCGCCCGCCAGGTCCAGCGCGCCCGGCGCGCCGGAGGGCCGGTCGTCGATGTCGGCGATGAGGCCGTCGCGCACCACCACGGTGCCGCCGGTCAGCACGTCGTCGCGGGTGACGACACGGGCGTTGGTCAGGATCAGGTCGGTGGCGCTGTTCATGAAAGGGGTCCGCGCGATCGGGGTGGGTCAAGAATTGGCCCCTTTGTCCGGGGGCGTTTCGCGGGCGTCAAGCGAAGCTTCCATGGAAAGCGGAGCGCCGCTCCGCCCCGGGGATTGAACCGTGCGTATGAGGAACCGGGCGGCCCCTCATATCGACAATAAGGTCAATACAATTTATATATGAATAATACTGCATACACGACACCCCTTACGGTTGACGCTGTATCGGAGCAAAACGAAGACAGTCCGGGTCCGTGCCGTTTCGATCCGGTGGCGTTCCCCTGACTAATACTGGAGGGTCCGGGCCATGGGACTGATGCGCCGCAGTGGCGTTGCGCTCTGGAGGCAGGTTCAACTCAGCCTGGAGAGCCAGTTGTCGGACGGAACGCTTCAGCCCGGCGACCAGTTGCCCACCGAGGCCCAGCTCTCCGCCCGCTACGGCGTCAACCGGCACACCGTCCGCCGGGCCCTGGCGGGGCTGGAGGAACGGAGCCTGATCCGGGTCGAGCAGGGCCGGGGCACCTTCGTCCAGGAACCCGTGCTGTCGTACCGGATCAGCGAACGAACCCGCTTCAGCGCCAACCTGAGGGATCAGAAGCGGGTGCCGGACCGGCAGGTGCTGGAGGTCACCATGGACCGGGCCGAGGGCACGGCGGCCGCGAGCCTGGGCCTGTCCCGGGGCGATGCGCTGGTGGTCGTTCGCTGCGTGAGCGACAGCGACGGCCACCGCATCACCTACAGCGAGCACATGTTCCCCGCCCAGCGCTTCCCCGGTATCGGCGAGGCCGTCCGCGACGAGGGGTCGGTCTCCGCCGCCCTGTGCCGGTTCGGGGTCACGGACTACCGGCGCAAATGGTCCCGCCTGACCGCGCGCATGCCGACGGGCCGCGAGGCCGAGGTCCTGGAACAGCCGCGCTCGCGGCCGGTTCTGGTGTCCGAAAGCCTGAACGTGGACCTGGACGGGCACCCGATCGAGTTCGGGATCACCCGCTTCAACAGCGACTGGGTGCAGGTCGTGGTGGAGCCGTGCGCGCCGGAGTTGCCCACGACCTAGACCGCCGCCTCCCCCGGCTCTCTTGCGGAGCGGGCCGGGCGCCGCCACCTTCCTTGAGGCCCCGCGCCTGCCGCATCCCGACGATCACCTCCGGGCGATCCAGTGTGCCGCATCGCGCGTAACAGGTCCCGGCGACACAATCGGACCCCGTTGCAAGGAAGGAGCCCGTCCATGACCCTCGATCGACCGAGCGGCGCGCCGCGCATGACCCGAGACTACCGAGACGCGGCCGGTGTCGCGGCCGAGGCCGCCACCGGCGCCGGGCCGCAGCGTCCGACCCGGGACGAGGCCGAGCGGGCCATCCGCACCCTGCTGCGCTGGGCCGGCGACGATCCCGACCGCGAAGGTCTCGTGGACACGCCCAAGCGCGTCGCCGCCGCCTACGAGGAGTTCTTCGCCGGCTACGCCGAGGACCCGGAGGATCTGCTGCGCCGCACCTTCGAGGAGGTGGAGGGCTACGACGAGATGGTGCTGCTTCGCGATATCCGCCTGGAGTCGCACTGCGAACACCACATGGTCCCGATCATCGGCAAGGCGCACGTGGCCTATCTGCCGGCCAACCGGGTCGTGGGCATCTCCAAGCTGGCCCGCGTGGTCGATGCCTTCGCCCGCCGGTTGCAGATCCAGGAGAAGATGACGGCGCAGATCGCCAACGCCATCAACGAAGTCCTGGAACCCAAGGGCGTGGCCGTGGTGATCGAGGCCGCGCACCAGTGCATGACCACCCGGGGCGTCCACAAGCCGGGCGTGACGATGGTCACCAGCCGCATGCTGGGGGCCTTCCGGACGTGCTCCGACACGCGCCGCGAGTTCCTGTCCATGATCGGTTCGGATCGCGGGTAGGCGGCCCGTCACGCGGGTCCTGTCACGGCGGCCGGGCCGGGTGGCCCCTGTTCAATCGGGGTGCCGTTCGTTAAACTTCCGGTCCCGTTCGGAGACACGATCCGCATGACCAAATCCGTCTTCTCAGCCGACCTGCAGGTGTACGGCGACGTCACCAGCAAAGGGGATCTCGACGTGCATGGCCACGTCGAGGGCTCCGTTTCGGTCAAGTCGCTGACCGTGGCCCGCAGCGCCACCATCGAGGGCTCGATTCGCGCCGCCTCGGCCGAGATCGCGGGCCGCGTGGACGGGGTGATCGAGTCGGACCGGGTGGCCATCGAGTCCACGGGCACGATTGTCGGCACCGTCAGTTACAAGACCCTGTCGATGAAGATCGGCGGCGGCCTGGACGCGCAATGCGTGCCCACGCCGGAAGGGTCGCGCACCGGGGCGGGCGCGGGCCGGACCAGCGGATCGGGTGAGGGGTCCGAGCCCCGGGCGGTCGGGCCGGCGCGCACGGCGGCCCCGCGCGGGCGGGGCCAAGAGGCCGGCGCCTCTTCGGGCCGGCGTCCGGCGCAGGCGCTGATCTGATCCGCCCCGGTGCAGCGCGACAGCGGGTGGGCTACAGCCGCCCCGTCACCAGCCGGACGGTCGGCCCGGCCCGCACCCGCTCCATCACCCGCGCCCGGTCGCGCACGAAGATCACGTTGGCCGCGCCGGCCGGTGGCGGTCCCAGCGCGCGCGTCCGTGGATCATACCCGTGGGGCGTGAACCCAAGCCCCGCCATCAGCTCGCCCAGGGTCTCGTTGGACTGCCCGTAGTGGGCGTTCAGGCCGTTGGCCTCCAGGATCACGGCGCACAGGGCCGGGCTCTCCAGCACCCGCCGGGCGCCCTGGAGGACCTGCCCTTCGAACCCTTCCACGTCGATCTTCAACACGGTGGGCGCACGGTCGCCCACCACCGCATCCAGGGTGGAGACGGGAACCTCGGTGGTCTCGCCCCGCTCGTCCGGGCGGGCGACGTGGTTCATGGCGTCGGCCCCGCAGGTGAAGCGCAGCAAGCCCGGCCGGTCCGCAACCCCGATGTTGTGCACCTCCACGCGGTCCGGATCGGCGTTCAGGCGCGCGTTGCGGGTCAGCGCCCGGAAGGTGCTCGCGATCGGCTCGATGGCGATGACGCGGGCCCCGGCCACACCGGCGGCGAGCACCGTATAGCTGCCGATGTTCGCGCCCACGTCCACGAACAGGTCGTCCGCGCGCAGCAGGTGGAGCACGAACCCCATCTCCGCCGGTTCCATCAGGCCGAAATAATAGTTGCCGGTCGCCGCCGTCATGCCGGGCCGGGCCAGCAGCAGGGTGTCGTTGACGAAGGGAAGGGCCACCGGGCCCGGCGCCAGACGCGAGACGACCTGCCAGCGCAGCACCCGCAGCAGGGCGGCGACGCGCGCCCCCCGGTTCAGGGGATGGCGCAGGGTGGCGCGCAACAGGCGCAGCAGGGTTTTCATCGGGCCGGTCCGCTCCTGTCCGGCAGGCCCGCGCCGGCCGGGTGGGGCCGGGGCGCCAGATGGCCTGTAAGCCGGGTTCTGTCCCCGCCGGCCGGTCCGGAAGACCGGCCCGCGATGGATGGCCATTCATCTGGGACGCCCGTCGCCGGACGCCTCGCGCGACTTACCCGGGCGGCGGCGCGGAAACCCGCCTGGCCCCCACCCCAGGACTTGCGGTCCATGAGGCTGGGCCGGCCGCCCCTACTCCGTCTTGCTCCCGGTGGGGTTTACCATGCCCCCCCTGTCTCCAGGGGGGCGGTGCGCTCTTGCCGCACCCTTTCACCCTTGCCCGCCGGCGCGGCGCGCGGACGGGCGGTTTGCTTTCTGTGGCACTTTCCCTAGGGTCGCCCCCGCCGGACGTTATCCGGCACCGTGTTCCCGTGGAGCCCGGACTTTCCTCCCCGGCCCCGAGGGGCCAGGGCGGCCATCCAGCCATCTGACGCCCGGCCAGGATACCCCGCCCGTCCCTGGGGTCAACCGGCTGGATCGCGCATCACAGGTCCATCGGATGAAAGGCCGTGTGATCGCAACGCCGCCACGTGGCAGCCCATGCGGCGGGTTGTGCCTTCGGCGCGAACCCGCCCTACGCGGTCTCGCAGGTCGCCAAACGTGCCTTTACCCGATTGCCCTGTCGCCCATCAGTCGGGCCACGACGGCATCCACGTTTCCCCCCTCGTAGAGGTGGGAGGCGATGCCGGCGGCCTTCCCCGCCTCCACGTCCCGGACCCGATCGCCCAGCATGAAAGAGCGCGCCCGGTCCACGGGATAGTCCGCCATGGCCTGCAGCAGCATCCCGGGGGCGGGCTTGCGGCAGGCGCAGTCCACCCGGTACGGCCCCACCCCCGCCGTGGCGTGGTGCGGGCAGTAGTAGAAGGCGTCGATGCGCGCCCCCTGCCGGGCCAGATCGGCCGCCATCCAGTCGTGCAGCGCGCGGACCGTGTCTTCGCCGTACAGGCCGCGCGCGACCCCGGATTGGTTGGTCACCACGATCACCCACCAGCCGGCCGCGTTCAGGCGGCGCAGGGCCGGAACGGCGCCCTCGATCCACGTGATCTGATCGGGACGCGCGGCATAATCGACATCCACGTTGAGGGTGCCGTCGCGGTCGAGGAAGGCGGCCGGGCGGGGCGTTTGCGCCCTCAGGGGTGGCGTGTCGGGCGCGTCGGGCGGGATCGGCGTGGGGGACATGGGCGGGGCCATCCTGTGGCGGCGGGCGGGAGGAGGACTCAGACAGCGGGGCCGTCACGGTCGGGCGGCGCGGCCATCGTGACCCGGTCGCGGCCCTCGGCCTTGCTTCGGTACAGCGCCGCGTCGGCCCGACTCAGCACGGCGTCGAAGGGCTCGGCCGCGTCCGTGACCTCGGCCACGCCCAGACTGGCCGTCAGGCCGATATGCCGACCGTCGCCCACGGCGATCTGCACCGTCGCCGTGCCGGCGCGCAACCGCTCCGCGACCAGCCGCGCCTCGTCCAGCCCGGTGCCCGGCAGCAGCGCGGCGAACTCCTCGCCGCCCAGGCGGCCGAAGACGTCGTTTTCCCGCAGGGTCTCGTTGCACAGCACCGTGAAGACGCGCAGCGCCTCGTCCCCGACCGCATGGCCATAGGTGTCGTTGATGGCCTTGAAGTGGTCCAGGTCGATCATCAGCACGCTGACCCGATAGTCCGGCTGGCGGCCCATCCGGGCGCGTTCCTGCTGGGCCTGCTCCATGAAATGGCGGCGGTTGAAGGCGCCGGTCAGCGGATCGGAGACGGAAAGCTTGTGCAACTGGGCCTTCTGTTCCTCGGCGAGTTGCAGGGCGACGTCCAGTTCCTCGGCCAGGGCGACGACCTCCTGGGACTGCTGCTCGGTCAGGCTGCGGGCCAGCTCCAGGTCGTTCTCGTAGGCCACGCGGTCGGTGACGTCCATCAGCGTCACCTGCGCGGCCGGTTCCCCGCGCCAGCGGATGGGGCGCGCCAGTTCCTCCACCCAGACCGATTCACCGCGCCGGTTCACGCAATGGACCCGCCCCGTCCAGGTGTGAACCCGGCCCGAGGTAATCATGCCGTGGACCATCGACACGTCGTCCTGGTCGTCCTCCGCCACCAGATCCAGGAAGCTCGGCAGGGCCATCGCCTCGGGGACGTCGGTGAAGCCGAACATGCGGGCGAAGGCCGGGTTCACGAACAGCGGCTTGAAGTCGGCATGGATCAGCAGGCCCTGCAGCGAGCCCTCGACCAGATCGCGATAGAGCGTCTGCGAGTGCTGGGCGGCGAGGCGCCGGGTTTCCGCCTCGACCGACAGCCGGGTGGAGCGCCAGACCACCCACGTCAGCAGCAGGGTGCCGGCGATCAGAACCGGGACCACCATGAACAGCAGCGCATGGATCAGATCGGACGCCTGCCGCAGTGACCGGAACAGCGTGGCCTGATGGCGGGCATCGGCGGCCGCCCAGGATTCGTTCAGCAGGGACAGCGCCATGTCCGCATTGATGTCGTCCAGCGGGATGACGAACTCGCGATCCTTCGTCGGCACGCCCCGCCCCGCCATGTGGCGGGCCACCGCCAGCTTGTCGGCGAAGTCCGTCAGGGTGGCGTTGAGGGCGCGGAGCGCGAACTGCTCGCCCTCGGTCAGGGACAGCGCCGCATAATCGTCCAGCCGCCGCTGCAACCGGGCCAGCCGGTCGGCCAGGTCCTCGGCGAGCGCCTCGTCCTGGGTGCGCACGTAGGTGGCCAGCCCGTCCAGCAGCCCGGGAATGCCGCGGTCGCCCCGGATCGTGGTCAGGATGGCGATCTTGCCCTGGGTGTCGGATTCGTATGTTCTCCAGTCCCGCAGCGTCTGCTGGATGGTCCCATCCACGTAGGAGGTGATTGAGCAACCTGAGGGATGGAAATTCGGTCTGAGGCGCTTCAGTCATCCCGGTTTTCCATGTTGATGTAGACGCG
>NZ_WIVE01000055.1 GCF_009601025.1 Roseospira navarrensis
CGCGTCTACATCAACATGGAAAACCGGGATGACTGAAGCGCCTCAGACCGAATTTCCATCCCTCAGGTTGCTCAATCGGGTCACTCCCGTGGTATGTGAAACGGACAGCAACTCTTCCTCTCCGGTAACGGATCGTTCATCGATCTCCCTAAAGAAGTATTTCCCCCGCTTCTCTGCCCAGTGCTCAGGAATGTTTCCAAGCCAATGAACACGCGCAGGCTTGTATGAGGGGTAGGGCTTCAAATTCTGCATCTCACAGCCCCTCGAAATAGGTCTTGATCTTCTGGGCCATCAGCTTGCGCCGGGTGTCCAGAAACGCGTCATAGTCCGGGGCTTCGCCGTTGAGCAGGCTTTCGGGCAGGCAGCTCATGGCCAAATTGGCGCGCAGTTCTTCCCGATCAGTGATGCCGCCATGCTTCTTCGGGCCACCGTTGCACTGGTCTGCGATCTCCGCGAAATAGACCTCTGGTGCGCGGTCGCCGATACCGATGTTGATCTCACTTTGGGCCAGCACGAAATTGGCGATCTGGTTGTAGCGCCCACGAGTCATGCCCTGGCTTTTCAGGTGATTGCGGGGATACACGTGATGCACGTCGCTGCGGTTCAGCAGCAGGTCCCGCACCGTGATGTCGCGCGACAGGAAGCCAAGGTCGCCCAGCTTGGCCTGTGCCGCCTGATAGACGAGGAAATAGGGGCTGGAGCCGGAGGATGTGTCCATCTCCTGTGGGAGCAGCGTTGTCCAGAAGCTCTCGGGCAACTCGGCATCGATCACCGCGTCGGTGTATTTTGCAAGGCCCTGCGTTTCGATCTGGCGGATATCGAAGTCAAAGGTTGTCTCGGGGCTGCCTGAATACCGCCCCCGCAAAAGCGACATGACATACCAGCGCCTCACCAGCCGTTCGATGTCCGCAGCCGGCATGCCTTCGGCACGGCCACGAAGATAGAGGATATAGGCGAAGTTGATCGCGTTCTGGCTGCGGATTAGCTTGGAGGTGATGAACCCGGCCGAGCGCAGGATCATGGTCAGTCGGTCGAAATGCGTCTTGTTGATGAAGTTAAGGACGCCCGTTTTCAGCTTGGCAAAGGCGTCTTCGGCCACCGCCTCTTCATATTGCTTGGTCTCGAAGTTTCGGCCCGATAGCAGGGCGACAAGGTCTTGCAGCTTGCCCCGTCGGAATTCCGACGTGAAGGCCACGCGCAGCATGTCGGTATAGGACGGGTCGTAGAGGTCGTCGTTGACGTCCTTCAGCCAGCGCATTTTCGGGAAGAATTCCGAGGCTGCGAAGGCTTTGTCGCCTTTTTCAATGCGCGGCAGAAACTCCGGCGCAACGGCCAAATGGCAGAAATAGTCGATGGCCTTTCGCAGCGTGTTGCCGCCGTAGCTATCGTTGGCGGCGATCTTCGACATGGCGAAATCCGCCTGGCTCAGCGATGCGCCTGCCGAATTCACACGGATGAAGATCTCGGTCACCGTTTCGATGTCGAGGTCTTCGGCTAGTTCGATGAAGCCAACATGGTTGTTGATGATCTTTCGGACCCGCTCCAGAACGATAGACACCGTGTCCTGATCGACCTCCGGATTGCGCGCCACATAGTCCCGCGTCAGCTTGGTCAGGCTCGCCTCAGGCGAGAAAACGTCGGCCAGATCGGGTATCCATGCCCCGTCCTTCTGGATGGCGGGGTTCGAGACTTCAAACTTTTCCTCCACCGGATGGAAAGCGATGCGAATGCGGACGGTCTCATAATCTTTGGTCAACACCTCGCGGCCCAACAGCGCCGCCATCAGCGCGGTTACCCGCTGTTGGCCGTCAATCAGGATGCGCTTGCCGGAAGAGGTTGAGCCGTCCTTCAAGCGCACGGATGGATCACGCCATGCGATCAGATACCCCACAGGGTAACCCTGATAGAGCGAATCCAGCAGATTCCTGACCTTCGTCGCGTCCCACACGAAAGGACGCTGAATTTCGGGGATGGCGATCTCGCCTGACTTCACCCAGGTCAGCAGCGTTTCAATCGGGTGCGGGGTGACAGAATAGCGTTGCGTTGCCATGCTCAGCGCCCTCCCGTCAGAACGTCTTCGAGCAGACCTTCTGTTTCCTCTTCAAGGGCGCGGATGTCCGCTTCGATGTCAGCCAGTGGCCGCAGAGGCTGCGGCTTATAGAAGTGCCGCGTGAACGAGATTTCATAGCCTATGACGGTCTTGCCGTCTTCGATCCACGCATCGGGTGCATGTGGCAGGACTTCGCGCCGGATGAACGCCTCGATCCCGCCGTCTTCCAGAAACGGCACCTGCTCTGTATCGCGCAACTCGCTATCGGGTTCGTATTCGACGATAACGGGCTTGCCATCAATTACTTGCGGGTAGCGACCATAAAGGGGCGCATCGGCTTCCTCCGCGCCCTTGGCTTTGGTCACTTTCTTGATGACGGGTTCGGCTTCGGCATCCTTGGTGCCGAGCGACGTCATGATCAGCTTCTGGCGCTTGGCCGTCATGCGGACGCCATGGGCCTTCGCCAGCGTTTCCACAGCCTCCATGAAGGCGTTGAAATCCATATGCGGGCTAGGTCCAAGATCGCCTGCAACGGCCTCCAGAACGTCAATGAGCGATTCTTCACCAGCATCCTTGCAGGCCACGGCGAAACGTCGGAGTGCGCTTTCTGACAGCTCGACTTTCAGGCGGAGCGGGCGTTCAACCGTGACTTTCCAGTATCCGAAAGCGTCATTGGGGAAGATCTTCGATTGCTCGTTTTCTTCGCTGTTCAGAAACGCGCTGCAAATCTTGTCGATATCGTCCGGCCCAAGCTCGCAATTCTTCTTGCCGAGATTCTTGCGCAGCGGCTTGAACCACGCGGTCGCATCGACAAGCTGCACCTTGCCCTTGCGCTCCGGGGCCTTCCTGTTGCTGAGGACCCAGATGTAGGTTGCGATGCCGGTGTTGTAGAAGATGTTGAGCGGCAGGGCGATGATGGCTTCCAGCCAATCATTCTCGATGACCCAGCGGCGGACGTTACTCTCCCCGGAACCGGCATCGCCGGTGAACAGGGCCGAGCCGTTGTGGACTTCTGCAATACGGCTGCCGACCTTGCTGTCCTTCTTCATCTTGCTCAGCATGTTCGCAAGGAAGACCATCTGGCCGTCACTGGATCGGGTGATGAGGCTGTATTCGGGGTCGCCACCATGCTCGATGACAAAGCGCGGGTCGGTGATGTCCTTCTTGCCGCCCATGCGGTCGAGATCGGACTTCCAGCTCTTGCCATAGGGCGGATTCGACAGCATGAAATCGAATTCCCGCGAGGGGAACGCATCGGCTGAAAGCGTTGAGCCGTATTTCATGTTTTCAGCTTCAGCGCCTTCCCCCTTGAGGATCAGGTCGGCCTTGCTGATAGCGAAGGTTTCAGGCTGCACCTCCTGCCCATACAGATGGACCGAGACTTCTTTGCCATGGTCGGTCGCCAGCTTGATGAGTGTTTCTTCGGCGACGGTCAGCATGCCGCCCGTACCGCAAGCGCCATCGTAGACCAGATACGTTCCTGACTGGATATCGTCAGCAATCGGCTTAAAGATGAGGAAGGCCATAAGCTCTACGACATCACGGGGCGTGAAGTGCTCTCCGGCTTCCTCATTGTTTTCTTCATTGAACCTGCGGATTAGCTCCTCGAAAATCGTTCCCATGGAATGATTGTCGAGGCCGGGAAGCCGCTCGCTACCGTCCTGGTGCAGGACCGGCTTCGGGCTGAGATTGACCGAAGGGTCAAGAAACTTCTCGATCAGGAAACCCAGAATATCCGCATCGACCAGCGTCGGGATCTGATTGCGGAACTTGAACTTGTCCAGCACTTCCTGGACGTTTGGCGAAAAGCCGTCGAGATAGGCTTCGAAATCCGACTTCAATTGCTGACGGCGGGCCTTTGACGCGAGGTCGCGGAGGCGAAACTGAGACGTGTTGTAGAACGCCTCACCTGCTGCTTGGCAGAGCGCAGCGTGCTGGTTCGCAACGCCAGCCTTGTCGAGCTGGGCCTTCATGGCCAGGACAGCGTCTTTCGTCGGTTCCAGAACCGCATCAAGCCGCCGGATAACGGTCATAGGCAGGATAACGTCCCGGTATTTCCCGCGCACATAGATGTCGCGCAGGACATCGTCCGCAATGTTCCAGATGAAGTTGCTGATGTTGAGATTGCTCACGAGACCCCCGCTAATTTCATTCTATTGAACCCCGCCATTGCCGAGTTCCCGTTTCTCATAGACAGAGGCTATCCGATTGCCGTCCCAGACGTAGCAGAGATGCCGTTCCTGCCGCCCGTTCGACAGCAGGCGAGGTCGGAACACGGCAACGCACTCACCGCCCTCGCGCCGCACACTGTCATAGGCAATCCCGTTCGAGCCCTCTTTGCGGAGCGTCTTCCCCAAATGCTGGCCGCCTGCGTAATTGTCATTGTGATAGACAAGTGGCTGGGTTGCCTTCTGGCCCCTTAGATCATGAAGCTCGCCATTGAGGTCCGTCACATACACCCGCATGTCGAGTTCCATATGCGCTTGCTTCGTGGCGCGCATGAAGCGCTCGCGATGGTGCTTTGTCTCAGCGATAGCCGTCTCCAGATTATTCGCGGCATAAAACACCCCGTACGTGCCGTCAGAGAACCGGCTCCCCTCGGGGTTTAGGTGGGTGAAGGCCGCCATAATGATACTTGTGCCCGGCCCGCTGATCCTTTCCTCGGGCGGCACAAGGCGGATATCGCCGACTTCATCCCTTAGCCTCGGGTTGGTCAGGGACTCCAGTTCAAAGATGGCTTCCAGATCATCCGGTTCTGTTACCCGCTCGAAGAGCGCAATCGGTGGAAAGCGGCTGGGGATAATCCTCCAGCACGGCTTCCAAACGATTTGAGTAACAGCAACCGTCATGCCCAGCCGCCTCGCTGTGCATCGAGGTATTGTCTGACCACAAACAGGTCAGCCACCTGACCAGACAGCATTCTGTCCAACGCCGACTGGCCGGCGAACACAGGGGCTTCATTCGGTCGCTTGACCCATTCATCTGCCGCCTGTTCATCCGGCAACAGAATTTGCAGCGCCTTATAGACCCCAACGATGTAAGAGATACGCTCAAGGGTATCCCTCGGGAGAACAGTGTTCGGGTCCTTCTTCCACTTGAAGAAGGTGGACCGTGCCGTCACGCCAAGGAGAGTCATCTGATCGTCAACGGACAGCTCCCAGAGCTCTGCGATGCGGAAGAACGTGCGCAGGGCAGGGCCAGACAGGCCCTTACGATCAATCACTGTTGCTGGACGAGCTTGCGCAGGCATGACACTCTCCAATTTTGGTTCCTGATCTATATATAGTCCATATATAGACTAACCGCAAGTGTGAAGTTGCCCAAAAGAAAGAAGCCCCACCGCGAGGGTGGGGCTTCGGTCGAGGTCGAAAGCCGTGTCAGGCCGCGTCGTTCAAAGCCTTCGGAGCCATACGCTGACCCTCCAGCCACTTGTTGAATTCGGCGCGGTCTATGTAAACCCGTCCACCGATCTTGATCAGCGCAGGCTTCAATCCATTCGTTTCCGCATGGAATATCCACCAGCGCAGCTTGGCTTCCGTGATGAACGGTGCTTCCACCGCTACCTGCTTCACGGTCGCCAGGTCCCGAAAATCAACCATGGTAAACCTCATGGTATAAGGGGCCTATAAAGAGCAGGAACCTTACATATAGCCGAAAACGGCTTGCCGAACAATGAAGTGTGGGGTGGGCTACAGCTCGGCGGGCAGCACCTTGTCGTTGACGCTCTGCACCAGCTCCTTCACATGGCTTTCCGACAGGTGGGCGTACCGACGCACCATCTGAAGCGTCCTGTGCCCCAGCACCTCGGCAATCTCCACAAGGCTTGCGCCGTTCATTGCCAGATAACTGGCCGTCGAGTGGCGAATGTCGTGAAACCTGAAATCTACTAATCCGGCTGCGGCCCTTGCGTTCTCCCAGGCCGTGCGGACGTCGATAGGTGCCATGCCGTCCCGCCTCGGGAACAGCCACTTGGCGGGCGGTGCATGGTCGAGCTTCTCATAGTGCGCCTCTACCTGCTTCATATGCGCTGCAAGCAGCTTCTGTAGGGCTGTCACGATTGGTACGGTCCGAGTATCCCCGTTCTTCGTGTTGCGGAGGATAGCGACACCCCGTTTTAAATCTACATCGCCGAAGGTCAGTGACAGAACCTCGTTCTTCCGCGCGCCCGTGGACAGGGCGAAGATGACGACGGGATACAGGTGCTCGTTCTCGCTGGCCTTGCAGGCCGCGAGCAGGGCGGTACGTTCCTCGTCATCCAGGAACCGCATGCGCTCGTTCCTGATCTTCGTGATCTTGTTGACCCCGTCGATGGGATTGACCGCCGTCCAGCCCCACTGTTTGGCATGCTTGAGCAGCAGGGCCAGCGTGTCGCGATAGTGCTTGAGGGTCTTGCGGCTCTTCGGCGCAGTTTTGACGGGCTTGGCCGCTTCGCCGTCATCGGCCTTCCGGCGACCATCGCCGGCCTCGCCAAGTTCACGCAGCTTCGCGCTGATCAGCTGCGGTTCGATATAGGAGAGGGCATACTTGCCAAGCTCCCGCTCCCAGAAAGCCAGATAGGTTGTCTCTGCCCGCTGGGTTGATGGTGCCTTGTACGGCAACACATCGTCCCGGTACCGTTCGATCACATCGTTGAGCGTCTTGCCGCGGGCCGTGGACACCACGTTCTGAAATTCGCCCTTGCGGATCGCCGCTTCGGTTTGCTGCGCCCAGAGCTTGGCATCCGTGAGGCGCTTGAAGGTCTTCTTCTGACGTGGGAAGCCGTGAATGCGCACATCGGCCAGATAGACTGTGCCGGACTTACGCTCCCGTTTTTGAATGTTTGCCATGGTGAACCTGACGTCTGGGGGCAGTAGGGGCAGTGAGTTTCAGGTTGCCATGGATGAAAACCTGAAGGTCGCACCTCCGTATTCTGGGGGCACTTTAGGGGCACTTGATATCAGGTTTTGCCCATGATTGCCAATAGCTATCAACGACGCTAGCATCGCAAGACATTGAAAAATATAATGAAAAAAATTGGCGATTGTTGGCGATGATAGTGTTGCATGGGGCTCATAACCTGAAGGTCAGAGGTTCAAATCCTCTCCCCGCAACCATAAAAAAGCCCGTCAAGTCAATGACTTGGCGGGCTTTCTTCATGCGCCCAAAACCACCCAAATCCCCGCTCAGCTACCAAATAGCTACCAAACGAAAGCGAAATTCCAGCGGCGAGAGCGTAGGGGCTGGCAGGGCGTCTCCCTTCCGTGAGCCGCTCCGACAGCGTCGGCCTATCATCGGTCCATGGCCCCGTCGACGCCCAGGATCCAGCCTTCGACCTGGGCAATGGTGGTGTCGGCAGCCGAAAGCCGGGGGACGAGGGCCGCCCGCAATGTCCCGTCCCGGTCCGCACGCGACAGCCAAGCGGCAACGCTGTAAGCGTCATGCTGGTCACCAGTGCGGTCTTTGCGGGAGAATCCCCGTGACCAGAGCGCCGGGTAGACCTCCGCGATGGCAGACCGTCCCTCCGGGATGTCCCAGCCGTCGAAGGGCCAGAAATGGACACGGTCCCCGACCTGGTTCCGGATGAAGCGCAGCCACGGGATACCTGCGTGGGTGGATTTGGCCACCTGGCCTTGCACATCGAAGTGAAAAACGGACTTCGCCGTCCTGGCCGTATGCCTCCGGTGAGAACCGCAGGCGCCACGGCTTGACATCGTGGTGGAGGGCGTGGGCTGGGCGCGGTGCCGACTACATTTTCTTCGCCCTCGGCTTTCTGGTCCAGCGGCGCGCCAGCGTGGCGAGGTCCGCGTCGATGGCGGCGATATCAATCGTGTCGTCCTGGAGGCGGTCTGCGCTCCACCATTCGCTGAGTTCGTCGTGGCGTTCATGGGTGGGATCCGCGAGGGCTTCGCGAGCCTCCTGGTAGCCCCAGGGCCCGCCGATGCCCTCGGGCGGACAGCGGCCGGAGGCGTCGAGCAGGCAAGGATAGGTGCCGCCGTCGATGGCGGCCGTGATGCGCTCGACCCTGATGGAATGCTCCCAGCCGTCACCGAAGTCGTAGAGGTACTTGAACGACCTAGCGCCGGTATCCTCGAGAACGTCACTGAGCTTGGCCTTGCGGGCATCGAGGGGGCCGTCGCCGAAGCCAAAGTCTGGATCGGGGATGCCGAAGCCGATGCCTTTGACGCGGAACTCCCAGAGATGGCTGTCGGTCCATCCCATGGCCACCTGCAGGACGGTGTGAAGCCGGTCCAGCCTGAGGGACAGCGGGATCTCCAGCCGACGCATGACCGGTGGCATGACGTCGTCGAGAACGACCTTGATGCGGGCAACCGGCGCGCCTGGCGTCATGCCGCGAGGCTCCCCTGGGCCATGCGGGCCGCTTTCCAGGTCCAGGGCAGCAGTTCGTGGAGGCGGGACTGGGGCATGTCGGCGATGCGGGCGAGCACGTCGGCCAGCCAGGCCTGCGGGTCGATGTCGTTGAGCTTGGCGGTGACGATCAGCGTGTACATGGCCGCCGCCCGCGCGGCGCCCCGGTCGGAGCCGGCGAACAGCCACGACTTCCGGCCCAGGGCCAGGCCCCTCAGCGCTCTTTCGGCCGCGTTGTTCGTCAGGCAGATGCGGCCATCCTCCAGGAAGCGGGTGAAGGCCTCCCAGCGGGTCAGCATATAGTCCATCGCCTTGCCCAGATCGGAGCGGCCGGACAGGCTGGCCCGCTGCTCGCACATCCAGGCCTCCAGGTCCTCGACCAGCGGACGGGACCGGGCCTGGCGGACCTCCAGCCGCCGCGCGGCGCTCTGGCCGTTGATCTCGCGCTCGATGTCGAACAGGGCGTCGATGCGCCGCACCGCCTCCAGGGCCAGGGGCGAGAGGGGCGGCGCCCGGCTGCCCCGGCGCCGGGTGGCCTCGATGTCGGCCAGTTCGAAGAATTTCCTGCGGCTGTGTGCCCAACAAAGCGCGGAGAGAACGGGACCCGGTGCGCGACCGGGATCGTACAGCCGGTTATAGCCGGCATAGGCGTCGGCCTGCAGGAGGCCGGCCCACGCCTCCAGGTGCTTCACGGGGTGGTCCTGCCCCCGATCCCGGGAATACTGGAACAGGGCCGCCGGCGCGTCGGGCCCGCCGAACGGGGCGTCGTCACGCACGTAAACCCAGGCCCGGCCCTTGGCCGTCTTGCCCTTGGCCAGCACCGGCACCACGGTGTCGTCGCCGTGCAGGCGCTCGCCCGCCATCACATGGGCGGCGATCAGGTCGTGGAGCGGCTTCAGCGCGTGGGTGCAGGCACCAACCTGATCGGCCAGCGTGGACAGGCTCAGGTCCACACCCTCGCGGGCATAGCGCTCGCTCTGCCGGTTCAGCGGCTGATGGGCGCCGTACTTCTCGAACAGGATCATGGCCAGCAGGCTGGGGCCGGCCCAGGCGCGCGGCACCGGATGGAAGGGCGCGGGCGGCTGGGTGATGTGCGAACAGCACCGGCAGGTGTATTTCTCCCGCACCGTCTGGATGACCTTCCACTGGCGGGGAATGACCTCGAGGGTCTCGGTGACGCTCTCGCCCAACTTGGCAATGTGGTCGGAGCCGCAGCACTCGCAGGTCTCGGGCGCCGGAATGACGATGCGTTCGCGCGGCAGATGCTCCGGGAACGGCTTGCGCGACGGTTTGCGGCGCGTGAACGACTGGACCGTGGTGGTCGGCGCGGCCGCCTCTGCGGCCAGATCGTCCTCGGTGGCCGTCGCCTGGAGGTCTTCCAGGTCCAGCTCCATCTGCTCCAGCAGGCGTTCCTTGCGCTCGGACCGCTGCCCGTACAGGGCCCGGCGCATCTTCTCGATCTCCAGCTTCAGATGGGCGATCATCGCCTCGGTGCTGGCAGCCTCCGCCTTGGCCTGCGCGAGGTCTGCGGCGGCGGTCTCGGCGCGGCTTTCCGCCTCCGCGGCGCGGGCCTCGGCGGCGTTCAGGCGAGCCCGAAGATCGGCGATGTCAGCGGCGTCTTCCATGCCCGGAGTATACCCCGGAAAGACCCCCGATTCCGCCGTTTTCTAAGCGATTCCAGGAGTTTTTGGACCTCACCCAGCCCGTTTCGGGCGCCACGTGTGGCGCGGGTTGCGCCAGTCGATCCCGTCCAGCAGATAGCCCAACTGGGCCGCCGAGATCGCCACCGCGCCGTCCGCCGGAGACGGCCAGATGAAGCGCCCGTGCTCCAGCCGCTTGGCGTACAGGGACATGCCGACGCCATCATGCCAGAGGATCTTGATGAGTGAACCACTCCGTCCCCGGAAGATGAAAAGATCGCCGGCGTGCGGGTCGCGGCCGAGCCCTTCCTGGACCTGAAGCGCCAGGCCGTTCATGCCCCGGCGCATGTCCGTCACGCCACCGGCCAGCCAGACCTTCGCGTCCATCGGCACGGGGATCATCGCGCTTCCACCACGGCCAGAACCCGACGCAGGGCGTCGCCGTCAATATCAGCGCCGACGATCACCCGGTATCCGCTGGGGGCCACGATCTCAATGCGGTCATGGGGCGGTATCGGCCTGGGCGGCGGCTCCGACGGCGCCGGGGCGGCCTCCGGTTCCTCGTCGATGCACGTCTGCGGATTGTAGGGCAAGATCACCGCTGGCACGAACGCCGGCGCGCTGCCGTTATCCGCTGGCTGAACACCAAGCCGGCTCTCCTGCCACAGTTTCCGCCACCGGAAGATCAACGACGTGCAGATCCCATACCGCCGCGCCGTCGCCGAAGCCTGCCGGGAGCCGACGAAGCTCTCTTCCACGATGCGGACCTTTTCCGCGTCGCTGAACCGCCGCCGACGGCCCGTCTCCACGATCTCCAACCGCATCGCCTTGTCCACTGTCTCTATCCCTACGGATAGCCACAGTGGACAAGACTGCGCATCCGCCGTCTCGCCCTAAGTCAGCGGTTTTCACCGGAGGGGTACTCCTGGCCCGCTCTTCCGTAAGTCGTTTCCATCGGGAATTGCCCATACGGGCCTCCCCATTGCCCACGGACCCATGTCGGACGAAATCAACGTAGACATGGTCTCCATCAGTGGGCCAGTGCTCTTGAAAGTCGTCGAGAAAGGTGGGCCAATCCGGCTGGAGGAAGTGAACCTCAAAATACCGCAAGGGGAATGAAAAGGCGTGGTCGATGCCAATCAATGTGGGAACATCCTCGGACAGCCTCTCAACCAGCCAAGCGGCGACGCCTTTGCGGGTCCAGTATTTGCGGGGACTGGGTGGTGGAAGGACCTCTTCCGGTTCGCCGCCAGCGACAGCCATATAGACCCGAAGGCCCTTCAGGCTCGCCGTTGGCGTCTCGGCTCCGGAATAGTCGATGCCGACATAACGGTTGAAACGTCGCTGGGTCACCATTGCTCGCCTCAGCCCTTGTAGCAGTTCTCGTTGTGCCACCGCAGAGCGCCAGCGTCGGGGCGTTGCGCCATTTCAGGTGGCATGCAGACGGCCCGGCCATGCAGGGCATAATAATCCCGGCCATTCTCGAACTCTTCCTTGATACGACCACTGACTTCGAAGCGGAACTCCGGGGTAACAGTCACGTATCCCGCGTCGAACAGGCTGTGCACATCGCGGCGAAGCAGCAAGCCGTTCTGGGGTTCGTGCGCCCCACCGTCAGCGTACGGGCGAATGTGGGCGGCGTCCAACGCCGGCAGGGTGCGTTCCCGGGTCACGGCGCAGCGACGCTGGTAGATGTCCGTCACCAAAACGCGGAATGCGCCCTGCCCGAGGCGCGGCTGGATGAGATGGGGGCCGCCAAATCGGGCTTGGTCTTCGGCCATGCCAGGAAACTGCGGCCGGGTGAGCCTGTCATTCACCGCCTCCCAAACGGCCAGCCCATCGGCATCAGCCGTCGAGTACGTTTTGAACGAGACGATGTTCGGCGCCCAACTGGGGGGAACGGGGATCCAGTCAGCTTCCTCGAAGAAGAAGGGCTGGGTGAGGATGCGACAGCCGATCTCGAAGTCGCTCCGGTCATTTGGGGCGGTCCGCCGGTAGTGGGCGATGCGCGCCCGCATGTCCTGCGCCGAATGCGCGCCGTTCGCTTCCGTGAAGGCCTCCCAGGCCAGCGAACAGGGCAAGGCATTGGCGTAGGCAAAGATTCCGCCGCCGACGATGAAATTGCGTGGAGCGTGAAGCTTGAAGAGGAAGAGTTCGCCAGGCCGTAGAGCGCGAAAGTTAGAGGCCGAGGGGGCCCAGAAATTCACCTCGCCGAGGTGCGGCCGCTGGCGCAGCATGTCGAACCAGTCCCCGTCGGTCACGGCGATGACGAGGTTGATGGCCATGGTCAGGCGGTACTCTCGTGCATCGCAGCGGACAGCCCGGGCCTTGTGGTGCGAACCAGGGTGTCCTGCGGAACTTGTGCTCGCCTGCGTTTCGGCGCTGATGGTCCGCTTTTCAGAGTCTTCCCATTCATGATGTTTGTCATTCCCGGTATCGTGCCATCGTTGCTTATGGGCGAAACGGGAGCAAGATGAGATCTTCGTCGAGTGATGCGCCACCTGGGCCTGAACCGGGCACGCTGGCCGGAGGACGACGGAACGCGGGCAGAGACGAGCGATGACCACAGACCAGGACCTGCGCGATAAGCTGCGCAAGATCGAGGCCTTGTTTGCCGGCGCGGCGACGCCCGGCGAGAAGGCCGCCGCCGGGGCGGCAGCGGACCGCCTACGCGCCCGCCTGCGCGAGGCCGTCGAGTCGGAGCTGCCCGTGGAGTTCAAGTTCAGCCTCCAGGACCCCTGGGGCCGCTCCCTGTTCGTCGCCCTGTGCCGCCGCTATGGCCTGCGCCCGTATCGATACCGCCGCATGCATCGCCAGACGGTGCTGGTCAAGGGACCGCCCAGTTTCATCGACGGCGTCCTCTGGCCGGAGTTCGAGGAACTGGACGTCGTGCTCTCCGGCTATCTCGCCGAGATCACCGAACGTCTCATTCGCGAAGCCATCCATGGTGAAACCGGCGAGGCCGACGAAGTCCCCGAGACCCCCCGGATCGGCCGGTGACCAGGCCGGCGGACCCATCGGAGCGGGAGGTGCTGGCCGGCCTGATCGAGCGGGTCACCTTCCACAATGCCGAAAACGGGTTCTGTGTCCTGCGCCTCAAAGCGCGCGGCCACAGAGACCTGGTCACGGTGGTCGGCCACGCCGCCACCATCTCGGCCGGCGAGTGGGTGACGGCCAGCGGGGAATGGATCAACGACCGCGCCCATGGCCTTCAGTTCAAGGCTCGGTTCCTGAAAACGTCAGCGCCCACCTCTATCGACGGCATCGAAAAGTACCTTGCCTCCGGCATGATCCGGGGCGTGGGGCCGGTCTACGCCAAAAAGCTGGTGCGTGCTTTCAAGGAAAAGGTGTTCGACATCATTGAGGGCGACCCGGAGCGCCTGCGCGAGGTCGACGGGATCGGCCCCGTCCGCGCCGGTCGCATCGTGGCTGCCTGGGCGGAGCAGAAGGTCGTGCGCGAGATCATGGTCTTCCTGCACAGCCATGGCGTTGGCACGGCCAGGGCGGTGCGCATCTACAAGACCTATGGGGCGGACGCCGTCCAGGTGATGAGCGAGAACCCCTACCGTCTGGCCCGCGACATCCGGGGCATCGGCTTCAAGACCGCCGATCAGATCGCCATGCGCCTAGGGATTGAGCCGACCGCCATGATCCGGGTGCGCGCCGGCATCGGCTACGCGCTGACCGAGGCCATGGATGAGGGGCATTGCGGCCTGCCCATGGGTGAACTGCTGCCGCTGGCGCAGACGTTGCTCGAGGTCGACGCCGCCCTGGTCGAGAGCGCGCTGGCGGACGAACTGGCCGAGGGCACGGTCGTGGAGACCATGCTGGGCGAGACGCGCTGCGTTTTCCTGGCCGGGCTGTTCCGCGCTGAGCAGGGCATTGCCGAACGGCTCCTGACCCTGCGAGAAGGGCCGCTTCCCTGGCCCTGGATCGATCCCGACAAGGCCACTCCCTGGGTCGAGGGCCGGATCGGGCTCGACCTGGCGGAGAGCCAGAAGGCCGCCGTGCGTCTGGCCCTGGTGTCGCGCGTGCTGGTGATCACCGGTGGCCCTGGGGTCGGCAAGACCACCATCCTGAACGCCATCCTGCGCATCCTCTTCGCCAAGGCTGTTCGCATGCTGCTCTGCGCGCCGACCGGCCGCGCCGCCAAGCGGATGAGCGACGCGACCGGGTTCGACGCTCGCACCATCCACCGGGTGCTGGAGGTCGACCCCAAGGCAGGCGGGTTCAAGCGCGGCCCGGACCATCCGCTCGAGTGCGACCTGCTTGTCATCGACGAAAGCTCCATGGTCGACGTCATGCTGATGCAGGCGTTGCTGCGCGCCGTGCCGGACACGGCGGCGCTGCTCATCGTCGGCGACATCGACCAGTTGCCATCGGTCGGACCCGGTCAGGTGCTGGCCGACATCATCGCGTCGAACGCGGTGCCGGTGGTGCGCCTGACCGAGGTGTTCCGCCAGGCGGCCCAAAGCCGGATCATCACCACAGCGCACCGGATCAATCAGGGCACCATCCCCGACCTCACCCCACCTGACGGCGAGAGTGATTTCTACTTCGTGCCCGCCGATGATCCCGAGGCGGCCATGGTGCGCATCGTCTCGCTCGTCAAAACGCGCATCCCGGCTCGCTTCGGCCTCGATCCCATCCGCGACATCCAGGTCCTCTGCCCGATGAACCGTGGCGGTGTCGGCGCACGGTCCCTCAACATCGACCTTCAAGCGACCCTCAATTCCGATCCTCCGGCCCGCATCGAGAAGTTCGGCTGGACCTTCGCCAACGGCGACAAGGTCATGCAGATCGAGAACGACTACGACCGCGAGGTCTACAACGGCGACATCGGCTTCATCGAGACCGTGGACGCCGAGGCCGGCGAACTGGTGGCCTTCTTCGATAACCGGCGTGTGGAATATGGTCTGGGTGATCTGGACGCCCTGGTGCCGGCCTACGCGGCGACGATCCACAAGGCCCAGGGCTCGGAATACCCGGCGGTGATCATCCCGGTCATGACCCAGCACTACCCCATGCTGATGCGCAACCTGCTTTATACCGGAGTCACCCGGGGCCGGAAGCTGGTCGTGCTTGTCGGCCAGCGCAAGGCGGTCGCCATCGCCGTTCGGAATGCCTCTGGGCGGCGGCGGTGGACCCGATTGCGTCAAATCCTGAGCAATCTCTGACCATCCTGGCCGACTCGGAGGCCATCGGTTGCATTCGCACCAACCGTTTTCCCGCGACGCCCCCGGTCCATGCCCCACTCGTCCTATCACCATCAAAGTCGGTCCAGCCGGAACCGCGACGGCGTCGTCCCGGTCACCTTGCGGAACACGGTGGTGAAGTGACCGTGGCTGGAGTATCCGACCTCCAGGGCGATGTCGACGATGGTGCGGTTCGGATCGAGCAGCAGCGTCTTGGCCTTTTCGATCCGGCGTTCATGCAGGTACCGGGATGGCGACTGGCCGAACGTCGCGCGGAACACAGTCCGAAAATGCGACGACCCCAGGCCGACGACGCCCGCCATTTCGTTCAATGACACCCGCCTATCCAGGTTGCCGTCGATGAAGGTGGCAATGCGCCGCTGTCGTGATGCGCCCAAGCCGCCCGTCGCATATCCGCCGGCGCTTTCTTCCTCGCCGTAAACCTCGAACAGCCGAAGGCCGAAGGTTATCCCTGCAAGCTCAAGAGAGCGGACCCCTGCGGCTGCCGATCCGTCCAGCGCGGCCTCGAACCAGGACATCATCTCCGCCAGCGCCGCATCCCGGATCGTGGCCTGGGGCGCGAGGCGCGGCACCCGGCCATCGAACTCAGGGGCAACATGGGTGTCCAGGAACGCTGCCGTCAGACCCAACACCAGCGCTCGGTCACCCCCAACCCATTCGATCCGGATCGCCGATCCTGGAGGAATCAGATGCAGCGCCTGGCGTGTCATGCGGGCCGTCGTCTCGGTCTGGTCCTCGACCCCACGCCATCGCACCGTCACGCTCGCCGCCGGACGCACCAGCATGGTCTGGCGAACCGAAATCCAGGCTTCCTGTTGCGGTGGGAACCGACACCGACAAACAATCAGGCCGTCACCTACCAAACGTTCGGCCGTACTGTCGCATAAGGCCGACGGCTTTTCTTCCAGATCGATGAGCACACTCTCGGACATGCCACTCGCCTCCAAAACACAGGTGGTCGATGCCCCTCCCTTGTCGGCCGTTTTCGCGCCACAAGCCGACACACCTTGACGCCAGTTGCGAACCGGCATCGTTTCCGGCTTTGATGTTGGCATGAAGAGCGGTTGTGTCCATTGATATATGACAAGCTGCGGCGACCTCGTATTTTATGTATATTTGCGTCTATTTGATTGGAACACTTGTTTCGTTTTGGAGTACCGTATCGTTTCGCCGCGAAAGGGGAAAGTGACCAGCGTTTCGTGGAAGCCATCCTTGACGACCCTATAGAAAACTATCGATAGGGCCGCATCAGGCAAGAACGGCCGCACCCCAAGATTCTCCGCTGCTTTCGACCCCTGGCGCGCATCGCCGCGCCGGGCAGGGCGGAGTCTGCTCCGGATCGCAAGGAGGACTGTTCCATGTCGGAGACGAGACCCTTTCCCCCACGACCCTTCCCGCCACCCGACTGGCGCAACGCCAAGACGTATCACCCCCTGCTGTCCCTCGACCGCGCTGCCTGGGCCTGGCAGTGGCTGAAACGCAATCCTCAGTTTGTTGCATCGGCCCGCCAGGGGCGGCGCCGACCCCGCCCGCTGCCGGGGCCCCATCCGGCGCCCCGCATCGCGGTGACGCCGACGCCGCTTCTGGACCCCCGCTGGGGTGTCCTGTTTCGCGGACGAGACCGAGGATCTGGTGTTCTGGTCCAGCACGGACGCCCCCATCGTGCTCACCACCATCGCCAGCGAAGCCCAGGTCCACGGCCCCGAGACCCTGGACCTGCGCCGGCTGGCCCTGCCCATCGCCATGCTGCGCCAGCCGGACGGGCGCCTGCACCTGCTGATCCTGGACGGACAGCGCCGGCTGCAGATCGAGGTCGTTGCGACCCGCCTGTCGCGCGATCCGGTCCGGTTGTTGATTCCGGTGTGGCCGCCCCCGGAGGACGAGCCGCGCGTGCTCGCCCTGCGCCGGTTCCTGCACCTGCGCGCCGCCGGCGCGCTGCCCGATCAGCTTTACCGGCCCGAACGGCGTGCCCTCCGCTGGGCCGACATGCTGCGTGCTCACGATGCCCGGTCGGCGGGAGCCTCCCACCGGGACATCGCCGCCGCCCTGTTCGGCCCGGAGCGGGTACGCGACGACTGGGCCGGCACCTCGGATTATCTGCGGCTGCGTGTGCAACGCCTCGTGCGGGCCGGCGACCGGATGGTCGGCGGCGGCTACCGCGACCTTCTGCGCTGACCGCCGGCCTTTGGAGGCGGAGGGCCGGTGGGAGAACCGCGACGGGTCTGGATGGTGGAGGGAGTGGCCTTCCGCCCGCCCGTCGGGGAGAGACGCCATGTCCCGCACATCCGCACGGCGGTCCACGGGCGACCGCGCCACCCTGTATTCCGAGATCACCGACCGCATCATCGCCGAGCTTGAAGCCGGGCGCCTGCCCTGGGTCCAGCCCTGGGGGACGGATCAGGCCCGCTCGGCGGTCGGTCTGCCCCGCAACGCCGGCTCCGGCCGGCCGTACTCCGGGATCAACGTCCTGATCCTGTGGGGGGCCGTCATCGAGCGCAGCTATTCCGGCCAGGGCTGGCTGACCTTCCGGCAGGCCAAGGCGCTGGGTGGGTCCGTCCGCAAAGGCGAGCGCGGCACCACCGTCGTCTATGCCGACCGTTTCGTGCCCGAGGACGAACGCCGGCGTGCTCACGAGAACGGTGAAGACCCCCAGGCCATTCCGTTCCTGAAGCGCTTCACCGTCTTCAACACCGACCAGTGCGACGGCCTGCCTGAGGACATCGCCACCGCCGCGCCGCCGGTCCCCGAGGGCCTGATCCTGCCCCGCGCCGAGGCTCTGATCGCGGGCACACGGGTGGATTTCCGGATCGGCGGCAACCGCGCCTTCTACAACCCTTTGCACGATTTCGTGCAGGTGCCGCCCCCGCAGGCCTATTTCGAGCCGGTCAATTGGCACCGCACGGCACTGCATGAACTTGGCCACGCCACCGGCCACCGATCACGCCTCGACCGCGACATGTCCGGGTCCTTCGGCTCCCGCAAGTACGCCTTCGAGGAACTGGTGGCCGAGATCACGGCGGCCTTCACCTGTGCCGCGCTCTCCATCGTGCCGACCGTCCGCCACGCCGATTACATCGCATCCTGGCTGGACTGCCTGCGCGAGGACAACCGCGCCATCATCCGCGCCGCCAGCCAGGCCAGCAAAGCCGCCGACTGGCTGATGGCCTGCCTGCCCGAGGATGTCGCCGTCCCCGAGACCACGCCAGACGATGAGGAGGCAGCCTGATGCGAACGATTTCCACACCGGTGTTTCTGACCTGCGTCGTGATGGCGGTCATCTTTTTCAGCCTTTTTTGGGCCTTCTGGCCGCTCTCCAAGCCCCTGCCCATCGGCCCGGCAACCGTGCTGTCCGGCGATACGCTGGTCGTTCATGAGCGCGCCTTTCGCCTCGCCGATATCCACGCGCCGGCGCGGGCGCAGGTCTGTCGCGACCGCAACGGGCGCCCCTGGCCCTGTGGCGCCGAGGCCGTCGCCACCCTGCGCGAGGCCATCGGCGACTTCCCCGTATCCTGCGCCGTCCAGGGACCCGAACAGGACGGCGCCGCCCCCGCGCGCTGCGTCGTTCGTGGCGAGGATCTGGGCCGCACGATGCTGTTGGAGGGACTGGCGGTCGCCATCGGTCAACCGTCCACCGAATACCTGGGCGCCGAACGCACCGCCCGGTTCCTGCAAAAGGGCCTGTGGGACGATCCGGACCACACCGACGCCAACGCGTTGGCCAGGGGGAGGGACGGATCATGACGACGCTCGATCACCCGCGTATCGACTATGGCCTGATCGATCAGGCCCACGCTACCGCGGGCGGCCACCTCAGCATCGGCCGGGGCGGCTACACGCTGTGCTTCGCCGAGGGCGCCACCCTGTCGGGGTATCATTGCAAGCCCATGAAGGCCGCCTGCATCGGCGCCGGCCTGCCGGTCATCGACAGCCGGCCGGTGCCCTTCGACGCCGTCGTCCAGCTGGTCGTCCACGGTCCCATGATCGCGGTCGGCCGTCCCGTCTCTGCGCCACCGTGGCACGGGTTCGCCTATGCCCCGCTGCTCGACGTGGCCCGGGCCTACGCCGAGGCCGGAGCCGAGGTCTACAACGTGCCCGGCCTGACCGACAGCACGATCCGCCGGAGGTGAAGGGCCGTGGGGGTTTGCGTGACCGGTTTGTCAGGTCGGAGGGAGTCTCCGGCCGGCCGGTCACGGAGAACCGCCATGACGAGCCCATCCCGCAAGAGCGCGTCCCGCAAGGTGACCCTGAACGGAACGCGCGACATCCCCTTCAACGCGCTGGTCCTGTCCCAGGCCAACGTCCGCCGGGTCAAGGACAGCGTCTCCATCGAGGATCTGGCCGACGATATCGCCCGGCGCGGTCTGCTTCAGAGCCTGACCGTGCGTCCCATCCGCCAGGAGGACGGCACCGAGACCGGCACGTTCGAGGTGCCGGTCGGCGGCCGTCGCTATCGTGCCCTCGAACGGTTGGTCAAGCAGAAGCGCATGACCAGGACCGCACCCGTGCCCTGCATCGTCCATGACGACGGCCTGGCCGAGGAGGATTCGCTGGCCGAGAACGTCCAGCGCGTCGCCCTGCATCCGCTCGATCAGTTCCGCGCCTTCCAGGTCATGCGCGAGGCGGGGCTGACCGAGGAGGACATCGCCGCGCGCTTCTTCATCACCCCCACCGTGGTCCGGCAACGGCTTCGGCTGGCGTCTGTCTCGCCGCGCCTGCTGGACCTCTATGCCGAGGGCACTTTGGTCCTTGAGCAGTTGATGGCCTTCGCGGTCACCTCCGACCATGACCGCCAGGAGCAGGTCTGGGAGGCCCTGTCCCAGGGCAGTCACCGCCCGCCCCATGTCATCCGCCGCATGCTGACCGAGACCGCCGTGCGGGCTGATGATCGGCGCGCCCGGTTCATCGGCATCGAGGCCTACGAGGCCGCCGGCGGTCTGGTGCTGCGCGACCTGTTCACCGAGGACAACGGCGGCTGGCTGCAGGATGTCGGCCTGCTGGAACGCCTCGTTGCCCAACGCCTGACCACCGTCGCCGAGCAGGTCCGCGCCGAGGGCTGGCGCTGGGTCGAGGCGGCGGTCGACTTCCCCTACGGCCACACCAACGGCCTGCGCCGTCTGCCACGCGAGACCGCCTCCCTGACCGAGGCCGAACAGGCCGAACGCGACGCCCTGGTGGGCGAGATGGACGCCCTGTTGGCGGGGTATCCGGAACCCACCGAACTGCCCGAGGACGTCGACGCCCGTGTGGGTGAGATCGAGACCGCGCTGCAGGCGTTCGAGAACCGTCCGGCTGTGTTCGAGCCGGACCAGGTGTTCCGCGCCGGGGTCTTCGTCTCCATCGATCTCGACGGCGAGGCGCTCATCGAACGCGGCTTCGTCCGGCCCGAGGATGAACCGCCCGTGCCCGCGCCCGAGGCGGAGCCCGATGGGCAGGCCCCGGCGGCACCGGACGGCATCGAGGCACGAACAGGCGCTGTGGGGGCGATGCCCGAGGCCAACGCGTCGGGCGCCACCCAGACGGCGGATCCCGATCCGGATCCCATCGATGCTCCGCTGCGTCCGCTGCCGGACCGGCTGGTCACCGAGTTGACCGCGCACCGCACGCTGGCGCTCCGCGATGCGCTGGCCAGCCATCCTGACACCGCCTTCCTGGCCGTGCTGCACGCCCTGTGCCTGTCCACCTTCCACCGCCACGCCGTCGCAAGCTGCCTGGAAATCACCGGCCGGTCGGGGCCGCTGGCGGCGCAGGCGCCGGGCCTGAAGGACAGTACGTCGGCGCAGTCCCTCGACGCCCGCCAGGATGCCTGGATCGACCGTCTGCCCGCCGATCCGCGCGATCTGTGGGCGGCGTTGCAGGCCCTGTCGTCGGACGAGCGCATGGACCTGCTGGCCCATTGCGCCTCGCGCACCGTCAACGCGGTGGTCGAGCCCTGGAACCGTGTCCCTGCTCGCACCGACCACGCCGACGCGCTGGCCCGGGCGGTCGGACTGGACATGGTGGCCGCCGGATGGCGCCCGACGGTCGAGACCTACCTGGGCCGGGTGCCCAAGGCGCGCATCCTGGCCGCCGTCCGCGAAGCGGTGGGCGACGAAGCCGCCGACCGTCTCGTCTCGCTGCGCAAGGGCGAAATGGCGGCCGAGGGCGAGGCGCTGCTCGCCGAAACCGGCTGGCTGCCGGAGCCGTTGCGGACGCCCGAAGGGAGCGGGCCGGACGTTCCCGAAGCGCCGGACGCCGAGGCTGGCGGGGCAGACGAGGCCAACGAGGCGGCCGAGCCCGATGCCGATAACGGGGCGGAGGCGACGCCGGAGGACGGCGAAACGGCTCCCGTCCACGAACACATCGACGACGCCACCCGCGCTGCCGAATAGTCCGCATCCCTCACGCGGCCCGGTTCCGGTGTTCCCGGAGCCGGGCCGTTTCTCTGTCGGAGGGCTCCGCCATGTCCCTTCCCAAGATCGCATCCCGCTTGGCAGCCGAGGCCGAAGCCGTCTGCCGCACCTACCTTCCCGCCGGCCGGCGCCAGGGCGCCTACTGGCAGGTCGGCGATGTGCGCGGAACGCCCGGCCGAAGCCTCTATGTCCGCCTCACGGGGCCCCGCGCCGGAAAATGGACCGATGCCGCAACCTTGGAACGCGGCGATCTGCTCGATCTGATCGCCGCCAATCGGGGCCTGGACCTGCGCGCCGCGCTCGACGAGGCCACCGCCTTTCTACGCCTACCGCGCGATCCGCCGGCTATCGCCCGCGAGCCCGTTCCCGCCAATTCTATCGCCGCCGCGCAACGCCTGTTCGCGGCCTCCCGGCCCATCGCGGGCACCCTGGCCGCGCGCTATCTGGCCGAACGCGGCATCACTCTGCCCTGTCCCGAGCCCGCGCTGCGGTTCCATCCGCGCGCCTTCTGCCGGCCGGATGCCGGGATGACGCGGACCCAATGGCCGGCGCTGATCGCCGCCGTCACCGCAGCCGACGGCACGCTGACAGGCGTCCATCGCACCTTCCTCGACCCCGCCACCACCGGCAAGGCGCCCCTCGTTCGGCCGCGCCGGGCACTCGGTTTTCTGCTCGGCAATGGCGTCCGCTTCGGTGCAGCCGGCCCCGTCCTGGTCGTCGGCGAGGGTCTGGAAACCGTCCTCGCTGTGCGCTCGGTGCTGCCCGATTTGCCTGCCGTCGCGGCGCTGTCGGCGGCTCACCTGGGCGCGTTCGAGCCACCGCCCGGCCTGCGCCGCCTGTACGTGGCCCACGATGCCGACGACGCCGGCCTGCGCGCGCTTCAGCGTCTGATCGGCCGCCTCGAGCCCCGCGCCATCACCGTCCGTCCGCTGCCGCCGCTCGGCGCGGATGCCAACGCGGACCTTCTGGCGCTCGGCCCGCGCCGGTTCCGCGCGCGGGTTCTCGGCCACCTGGATCCGGCCGATGAGCCGCTTGCCCTCGGCAGGGCGTGAGCCGGAATCGGGGCGCCGGATCGGCGGGGACCGGCGGTCGCGGGCTGGAGTCTCCCCCGCTGGGGACCGCGCCGGCGGCCTTTCCATGTGGGGGATCTGCCGGAGGCCGGCCGGCGCCGCAAGGCGCGCTTCGCGCGTCCTCCTTCACTGCGTTACGGCCCGTTCGGGTGCGGCGCCGGCCTCTGGGCCTCCGGCGGGCGATCCCCGGAAAGGCCGCGATGGGCGCGGCCTCCAGCCAGCGGGAGAGCCCCATGATCCGCGACGTCCTGCCCCCAACCGACGATCCGCACGCCACCGCTTCTGCCACGGCCCACCTGCTCGAGGAACTCCAACTGCATGGCATCCGCCCGTTCCAGGACGAGCCCGATCCGCGCCCTATGCCCGACGCGGAGACCGCCGAAAGGGCCGTCACCGCCTGCCTGGACACCCTTGCCGACCTGTTCACCGGCACTCGCCTGGAGGACGACCTGGGCGATCTGCTGTGGTCCGTCGTCAACGCCTTCCACCGCCGCGTCGGCGCGCTCGACCGGGCGCTGGACACCAACGAACAGGCCCAGCGGCGCGCCCAGGCCGAACAGGATGGCAGCGAGGTGCGCTCCGTCGAGCTCGAGCGCCTGACCGCCGAGGGCATCGGCCTGATCGAACGCCGCAACGCCTTCGAGGCCTTCCGAGACACCGCCGCCGAGGCCTTCGAGGCCATCACCGGCGGCGCCTGGCGTCCGCGCGCCGGCTCACTCACCAACCGTCGGGCACTGACCGCAGCCGTCATCGACAGTCGGGATTTCCTGGCCGCCCGCCAGCGCGCCGACACCCAGGTGATGCTGCCGCCCGGTCCCCGCGTGGCCTTTGCCGGTGGCACGGCCTGCACCGATCACCGGCGCATCTGGACCGTTCTCGACAAGGTCCGCGACCGCCATCCCGACATGGTGCTGCTGCACGGCGGCGCGCCAAAAGGCGCCGAGCGCATTGCGGCCTGCTGGGCCGACCAGCGTGGCGTGCCGCAGGTGGTCTTCCGCCCCGACTGGTCCCGCCACGGCAAGGCCGCCCCATTCCGCCGAAACGAGCACCTGCTTGAATCGCTGCCCATTGGTGTTATCGTTTTCCCCGGCTCCGGCATCACCGACAACCTCGCCGACACCGGCCGGCGCATGGGCATACCGGTATGGAAAATCGGCCCGGAGGGCGGCGCATAAGCGCCGCCAAACGCGAGCGTCATAGCCGCTGACGGCATGGCCCTTCCGGCCGGGTTGGGGCCGTTTGCTGCCTGTCAGAATTGCGGACGTGAACAGGCGAAATCGGACGAAGCCAAAGCATTTTTTCCCAACCCAGCGCGCCTACATAGTCACGCTCGCCGTCACTTGCGCTCAGCCTTGGCCTTGTCGATCACATCATCCACGCGGGCGATCAACTTCTCCAACCCATCCACATCCGGCATGCCACCGGCAAATTCGTCTGAATTTGAATGACCTTCCAAGAGGCGGGAGGTATCGTCTTGCAGTGCGACAATTTCATCGGCGACATCGTCAGACCAGCGAATCTTTTTGACAGTGCTGAGCCTGATTTGTTCGTTCCAGCGCCGTACAGTGTCTTTGAACAGGTGGAAAACCACTACTTCCTCGATCGTTCGCCGCAGCGCGCCTGCGCCGCTCCGCACCAAGTCAACCTTATCGCGGCCATTCGCCTTTTTGGCGCGCGCTAAGAACTCTTTGGCCTTTGTGGTCTTTCGGTAGGCTTTAGTATTAGCGGGGGTCTCGTCGATATTCACATGACCGGGAACACCACCATGACATTCAACCCAATGCCCGCGAAAATCTTGACCAGCAGATTCCGCGTGCTCATAGAGCAAGGTCAAAAAAACTAAGTCATGCGTGAATATAATGACTTGCCGAACGCCAGCCTCTTCCGCGAGTCTCTTGGCAATGGCAATCTTACGCTGGTGATCCAATGAAGTCACGGGATCATCGAGCACAATAGCAGCGCTCGTAGGGTTGAGGTTAACCTCAGTGAGAAAATCTGCCAGCGATAGGGCACGCTGCTCCCCCTCACTAAAGATGTCATCAGGCTTGTAGCCACCTTTTGCTTTTAGGCCGCGAAGGGTCTTTCCTGCGCTACCCCGTGCTTTGAACTCAAACGGGAAAGAACAATCGAGTTTGCCGCACTCATCTTCGAGCCGCTCCTTATAGTTTGTCTCGATCAGCTTCTCAAAAACGGCTTTCTGCCGATCAGTGACGAAACGGGTGCTCGGACAAGAGCGCTCCGCCTTCTCAATCCACCTCAAGTCTTCCACGAAGGCAACTACATCGTCGATGTTTTTGCTCAGCACCTGCCTCTGCCGAAGGGTGATGTGCTCTGCCTTCAAGTCGGCGAGAAACTGGTCAAACTTGCCTTCGCGCAATGCGGCGGCCTGTGCCTCAATATCCGCCAGCGCTTTGCCAAGCGTTTTGTCAGGAACGGCAAGGCCACCGGTTGGGAGCGCGTCGTCCGCACCTTGCTCGAGAGCGACGACGAGCGCATTGCGCCGTTCGTCAAAGCTCGCAGAGGCGGCATCCATTTCGCAAACCAGCGCTGGGTTGATCTTGGAAAGGTCAGCGCGGATACGACTCTCTTCAGGCAGCAAAGTACAATCCAGCTCTCTAAGTCGAGCAATATGCCTATTCAGTTGCTCGTCGGCGGTCACGGCTGCCTTCCGCGCGTCATGGTCCAAAAACCCCCACATACGATTTATCAGCGTTGCGGATGGCGCGTCGAGCGGACGATGGCAGAGAAGACAGGGATCGCCTTCAGCCGGATAATTTTCGCCCTCGGTTTGCCCCAGCTTGCGGCTTGCGAGTACGAAGGCGTCCCAGTCGGTTGAGCCTGTCTGGTTCAACTGAGGGTGCGATACCGTTTCGCTTCCGGCTCTTACGGCCTCCAGCAATGCAGACTTGTGGCGGTCTAGTAACTCCAGCCCTTTTTCGCATGCGCCGTTGCCGAGTTCTGAAGCAAGATCCGTGATCTTCATATGAAGTGCTTCGATGTCGGCCTTTGCTGTCCCAAGCGCCCTGAGCGTTTCGACAGGAGATTTGGCCAGAAGCTCCTTTTCCTGCCGCTCCACCTCGTCCAATCGTTCCTTCTCAGCTTCACCAAAATTGGCGAGTTCCCGAAGCTCCTGGATATCTGACTTGGTGGACAGCGCGGCAATTTTGCCCGCGACGCGGCCCGAATCGGTGAAAAGCTGGTCGAACTTGTTCGGTTGCTTTTTCTTTTCGATGTCAGATTCAAGTTTTTGGGTGAGGCAGCCGATGGCACGAACGGCTTCGTCAAAAACGTCGAAACCTGCGGGCTGAAAGCCCAGCTCGTTTTCTTTAGACAAATGGATGCGTGCTACCGAGGAATCGAAAACGCTGACCCGCTTGAGATCGTCATTCTCCTCGCCGTCAGTGAAAGCAATGTCCTCGCCAAGACCGTTGCCACGATCGACTACGAACTGGGCGGTTGCTGGCGCATTGGGCGAATCATTATCGTAGATGTTGCGAATAATCTGCGGGCTGGAACGACTGAAGCAGGCACGTGAGAGAATGCGTGCGAAACCGCTCTTTCCAGAGCCATTGTGACCATAAATCACGGTTAGTTGAGGGCTGAAGGCGACATGCGACGCCTCAGGGATGGCGTTCACATTCTTCAGCGACTTCACCGCTTGTAGCGCTAGCGGCGTTGCCTCTGCTGCAGCGCGCCCAGTGACCGACGCCGGTACGTCCGGCAGGTCTTCGTCGCCATTATCAAGCTCCTTTTCCCGAAGAAAAAGTCGATAGGCGTCGTCAATGCGTTCATCAGAAAGGATACCGTCCCGCACCGCGTGGGAAATAATGTAGCGCTGCCAATCTGCGATGGACTTTCCCCAAGCGTTCAGCTCGTCCCAAATGCTGGTTTTCGGCAATTCTTCGCCAACCGCACGAGACACAACGGGTCTGCTGTCCGACACATGAATTTCGTCTACCATGTGAATTCCCCCATTTGCGACTCTAGATAACAACCGAGATCGAATTGACAGAAGTCGCCCCCCAACAAAATGCGTCTTGGGTGTGTCGCGCCCAAATGAAGGTGATCAAGCGTGCTTGAGCCAATGCCCGCTTCCAAGCGTTGCAGAGATAGGAACAGCCGGCAAAAATGGGCTCAAATGTTACGGTGATGAGTAATGCCCGTTTTGGGGTGCCAATGCATTAGTTTTCACACCAGGATGGTGGCGCCCGCGCGGCTTGGCCGCCGCGCGCCGGGCTCTCGTGAACCGAGCCGCCTTGCGGCGTCTCGTCCCTTCCGGCGTCGATCCCGTGGCGCAAGGAAGACAAAGGAAACTTGGGCGCGGTGCGGGTGGTAAGGACCGTTCGCGTCACCGCGATACCGGCGCACGGCAGGGCATCGTGAATGCCGGAATCAGCACCCACCGACTCCCGAGTCGGCCGTTGATTGCCCTGTCTTTGGGGCCGGCTTGACCCGCGACGGACGAGGCGGCTGGGCCGTTCAGGACGCGCGGATCGGTCCCAAGGCCGCGCGCTGGACCGCGAACGAGGCGTCTCCCTTGTCAGCGCCGGATGAAAACTCCCCATTTGTGGCGTTTGAAAATTCCCCACCCTGACGCAACCATCGCGTAACCCTGGGGGCGTGCCCCCAGGGTTACGCGAACGCCGCGCCCCCAGATTCCCCTCTTCAACAGAAGGGGCGGAGGTCGCGGTGGTCACACTTGGGGACGTTGTCATGATCCTTGATCTTCACCGGCAGGGCCTGAGTCTGTCGGCCATTGCCCGGCGCACCGGGCTCGACCGCAAGACAGTCCGCACATGCATCAAGCGTGGCCTGGAGCCGCCGGTTTACGCGCCCCGACCGCCGAGGGACCCCATCACCGCGCCCTGGCAGGACTATCTGCGCCAACGCCTTCAGGCCGTACCCGAGCTGACCGCCAAGCGGCTGCTGCGCGAGATCCGCGACCTCGGCTACAGCGGCGGCTATACCGCCGTGAAAGACTATGTCCGCACCGTCAGACCCGCCGCCAGTCCCGCCTTCGAGCGCCGGTTCGAGACCCCGGCCGGCCGCCAGGCCCAGGTCGATTTCGCCCACTTCCGCGCCACCTTCACCGACGAGCCGGGAACCGAGCGCGTGGTGTGGCTGTTCTCCTTCGTCCTCGGCCACAGCCGGTTCCTGTGGGGCCGCTTCGTCCCCCACCAGGACCTGCAGACGGTGCTGCGCTGCCTCGCCGCCGCCTTCAACGCCATTGGCGGGGGCCCCGAGCAGGTGCTCTTCGACCGCATGAAGACAGCCGTCCAGGGCGACGGTGATGAGGGCATCGTCTACAACAAGACCCTGCTGGCCTTCGCCGCCCACCACGGCTTCGTGCCCAAGGCCTGCCGGCCCTATCGCGCCAAGACCAAGGGCAAGGTCGAGCGGCCGTTCCGGTATGTCCGGCAGGACTTCTTCCTGGGCCGCACCTTCCGCACCCTTGAGGACCTGAACCGCCAGTTCGACCAGTGGCGGGAGGAGGAGGCCAACGCCCGTCTCCATGCCACGACCCGCCGCATCGTCGCCGAGCACTTCGCCGAGGAACAACCGTCCCTGAAGCCCCTGCCGGCCGGCCCCTTCCGCGCCGTGCTGAGCCTGGAGCGGCGCGTCACGCGGGACGGCATGGTCTCCGTCGGCGGCAACCTCTACAGCGTCCCCGACTGCACCCGGCGGCGCGCCGTGGAGGTCCACGTCCTGGCCGACGAGATTCGCATCCTCGAGGACGACACGCTGATCGCCAGCCATCCCGTGCTGGACGGCCGGGGGCTGCGCCGTATCGCCGATGGCCACCGCACGGCGCCGCCACCCTCCAACAGCCAGACCCCGCGCGATCCGCCGCCGGAGCCGATCGGCGTTGAGGGCAGCCGCGTGCCGCGCCGCCCGCTCGACGTCTATGCCGAGGTCGGGCGCCGACTGGCCGAGGAGGCGCGGCCATGACCACGACCGTGACCAACACCGTGACCACCACCGGCGCCGCATCCACCGTCGACAGCCTGCGGCGCCACCTGGTCGGCCTGAAGATGCCGCGCGCCCTGGAGATCCTCGACCATACCGTCCGCCAACTGGAGCGCGGCGAACTGGCCCCGCTGGAAGCGCTCGACGCCCTGCTGGCCGAGGAATACACCGGCCGCGAGGGCCGCCGCGTCAAAGCCGCCCTGCAGATGGCCCGGCTGACCACGGTCAAGACCCTGGCCGACTTCGACTTCTCCTTCCAGCCGTCGCTCGACCGCCATCGCATCCTCACCCTGGCCCAGCTCGAATTCATCGACCGCCACGAGGTGCTGCACCTGCTCGGCCCGCCCGGCACCGGAAAATCCCACCTCGCCCTGGCCTTGGGCGTCGAGGCGGTCAAGGCCGGCCGCAGCGTGTACTTCGCCACCCTGGCCGAGATCATTGGATCGCTCGCCAAGGCCGAGCGCGAGGGCACCCTGCGAGAGCGTATCCGCTTCCTGTGCCGGCCGGCGCTGCTGATCGTCGACGAGATCGGCTACCTCCCCGTCATCGCCGGCGGCGGCAATCTCTTCTTCCAGCTCGTCAATGCCCGATACGAACGCGGCGCCATGATCCTGACGTCCAACCGGGGCTTCGCCGAGTGGGGCGACGTCTTCGGCGATCCCGTCGTCGCCACCGCG
>NZ_WIVE01000056.1 GCF_009601025.1 Roseospira navarrensis
GAGCCCTCCTCGCCAGCCAGTGGACCTGTTACCCATGTTGCCGGTCTATTCTGTTACCTAGGTAGCCGGTCTGTACCCCGACACAACCCCTCCCCAGCCCTCCCCATTCCATGGGGAGGGAGTCCGGCCGGCTCCTGGTGTAACGGGACGCCTCCCCCATTCATGGGGGAGGTCGGGAGGGGGTTCAGGTGTGACGCGCAACGCCAGAGAGGAGGGGCCTGGACAGCGCAGCATGACCCCCTCGCCGCCGTGAACCGTCCGCTCCCCGGAAATCCGTGATGAACTCTTTTTGATCGGCGATGAGTCGAGTGGGCCTGACGCCGGGCGGGAGTTGCACTCCCGCCCGAAGCGTTTTCATCCCCATCCGTTGGACGAAACGGTCCGGACGGGGCTGCAAGCCCCGTCCGGCATGGTCTTCGTCGAATACGCGTATTGGTCTGGCGGGTCTGATCGGCTGCGAACCCGACGTGTCCGGTTTTGCGCCGGTCACTCCGAGGGCGCCAGGCGCCGGACCCAGAAGGCCATCGGCTTGGGGCTCTCGGCCGGCTCGTCCAGATCGCGCCAGGAGAACGCGCAGCGCGCTCCCGGCAGCGGGGCATAGCCGCGCCGTCGCCAGAAGGCGTCCAGCGGCACATAATCGGCCGGCCGCCGCGGATGGTCCGCCGGCCGCTCGACGGCGCAGAACACGGCGTGGGTCATGCCGCCCAGGGCCCGGGCGTGGGCCTCGCGGGCCTCGAAGAAGCCCACGCCGAGGCCCCGGCCCCGGTACGCGGGCAACAGCACCGATTCCCCGAAATAGAACGTGGCGGCCACGTCCAGGCCGCCGTCCGCGACCGCCCGGCGGACGTCGTCCGGCTCGCCGACAAGGGGCACGCCGGTGGCGGCGCCCACCACCCTGTCGCCGTCCAGGGCCGCCACAAGGACACCGCCGGGGGTCTCGACATAGGTGCGCAGATAGCGCCGCTCATAGGCCGCGTCGCCATCGTACAGGTACGGGAAGGCGCGGAAGACGGCGATGCGCAGCCGGGCGAGGTCGTCCAGATGGGCATCGAGGTCGGCCCCCGTCAGGGTGCGCAGGGTGACGGGCATGGACTCCTCCGGTCGAACGGAAACTGGCGAGGGACCTTCGGGATGCTACAGTGACCGACGCGTTGTTGCCATGCCCCGCTCCGGACCGTGCCGTGACCGATCCGCCGCCCGACATCGTTGATCCCGGACCTATGCCCGATCCCGCCGCCGAGCTGCTGGCGCTGGCGGACCGGGGGCCGTTCGCAACCGTGCTCGCGGACCCGCCGTGGCGCTTCACCAACCGCACCGGCAAGATGGCCCCGGAGCACCGCCGCCTGACCCGCTACGGCACCCTGGACACGCCGGCCATCGCCGCGCTGCCGGTGGAGGCGCTGGCCGCGCCCACGGCGCATTGTTACCTCTGGGTGCCCAACGCCCTGCTGCCGGAGGGCCTGGCGGTGCTCGCCGCCTGGGGGTTCACCTACAAGACCAACCTGATCTGGCACAAGATCCGCAAGGACAAGGGCAGTGACGGGCGCGGCGTCGGGTTCTACTTCCGCAACGTCACCGAAATGCTGCTGTTCGGGGTGCGCGGCCCGCACGCCCGCACGCTCGACCCGGGCCGGCGGCAGGTCAACCTGCTGGCCGCGCCCAAGCAGGAGCATTCGCGCAAGCCGGCGGCCTTCCACGACCTGATCGAGGCCTGCTCGCCCGGTCCCCGGCTGGAGATGTTCGCGCGGGGCGTGCGGGCGGGCTGGACCTGCTGGGGCGATCAGGCCGACGCCGGCTACCGCCCGGACTGGGCCACCCGCACCGGCCGGAGCGCGCCTCCGGGGTGACGGGACCATTGGGGGTTGCGCCGGGTCCCCCTGGCTGGGGTAGGGTCTCCCCGTCTTCCCGACCGGGACGGCTTGTCATCTCTGCGGCGGGTGAGAGTGTCTCACCCGCCGAACGGCCCCGGCCCTCTCCCCCACCCGGCCACCCATAGAATACTGTCGTGGGTGGCCGGGTGGGGGAGTGGGCCGGCCACGGACTCCAACGGTCCTCGTCAGAGGCCGTTGGTATCATTCACAGGACAGGATTCCGAGACCATGGCCAGGGACGAACGCCTGCAACAGGCGTATGCAGTGGAAACCCCCGACGAGGTCCGCGCCCTGTATCGCGACTGGGCGGAGGGCTACGATCAGGACGTGGTGGACCAATTGGGCTACATCGCGCCGCGCCATGCCGCGCGCGCGTTCGCCGACGCCTTTCCGGACACCACCGGGCGGGTGCTCGATGTGGGCTGCGGCACGGGTCTGGTGGGCCAGGAGCTGCGCGCGCTGGGCTATCGGCACGTGGATGGGCTCGACATCTCGCCGGAGATGCTGACGGTCGCCGCCAAGAAGGGCGTCTATGACCGGGTGATGGAAGGCGACCTGACGGCGCGCCTCGATCTGCCCGACGACCGCTATGACGGCATCGTCTGTGTGGGCACCTTCACTCACGGCCACGTGGGGCCGGACGGCCTGCGCGAATTGATCCGCGTGACGCGCGCCGGCGGACCGATCACCTTCACCGTCAACGACGGCGTGTACGACGCCCAGGACTACGACACCGCCCTGGCGGCGCTGGAAGAGGGCGGCCACGCCCGCGTGACGGCGCGCGCGCGGACGGACTACCTGCCGGGCGAGAACATCGGCTGCCGCCTCATCACCCTGACGGCGGGGTGAGTCTCGCCCGCATCAGTACCGCATCTCGATCCGGATCGTGGTGCCCTCGGGCGGCAAGATGACGGCGGTGTCGTCGAAGTCCGGCGGGCCGCTGAGGGTGGGGTTGGTGGAGACCCCATAGCCCTCGGTGGGCATCATGCCCAGGAAGCGGTCCAGGTCGCCGTCGTCGTCCTCGTCGTGGTAGACGATGACGGCATAGCGGCCCGGCGGCAGCGCCACCGGCTCCAGATCCACCGTCCCGCCCGGGCGCGCCGCCACGGCCAGGGCCGCCACGGCCTCGTCCGGTTCGCGGAAGGTCTCGGCGTTGTCATAGATGTCGGCGCGCACGGACCCGTCGCCCGCCTCCACGCCGATCACGGTGATCGCCAGGGGCGCGGTATCCGCCGCGCCCGCCGGTCCGGCCAGGGCGACGGCCGCCAGGGCCGCCGCCAGAGTCGCTGTCCTCATGGGCATCACTCCAGCCCCGCGTAGTAGGCCGCCAGGGCGGCGATCTCGTCGTCGCTCAGGCGGTCGGCGAAGAATCGCATGTTCTTGTCCGTGTCGCTGGCCCGGACCCCGCCATGGAACAGGCGCAGGGTGCGCTCCAGATAGGCGCGCTCCAGCCCGGCAAGGCGCGGCACCTCCGGCTTGCCGCCGGTGCCGGAGACCCCGTGACACGACGCGCAGGCGGTCATCAGCCGCGACGGATCGCCGTGGCGGACCAGGGTCATGACCGCCGGCGCAGCCTCGGCCGAGGCCTGCGCCGTGCCCGCGTCCGGGGCGGGCAGGACTGCGCCGGCATAGTACGCGGCCAGGTCGGCCAGGTCCTGGTCGTCGAGCGCCCGCACGGTGGCGGCCATGGACTCCCAGCGGCCGTCGCCCTCGACCCGGCGGCCGTCGCGGTAGTCCAGCAGGGTCTTGTAGACATAGACCCGGGCCTGACCGGCCACGGAGGGATAGTTCTCACTCCAGGCCACGCCGTCGGTGCCGTGGCAGGACGCGCACCAGTAGGTGTCATGCAGGTCGGCGCCGCGCGCGGCATCCCCGGCCGGCATGGTCTTCATCAGGGTCATCAGGTCGGCCGGAGTCAGCGCCGGGGCGGCGGTCGGCGGCTCCGAGGCGGTCGCCGCGCCCCCCAGTATCAGGGCGCCGGCCAGGGTCACGGTCTTCAGGATACGGGTCGTCATCGCGGGCCCCTCCCTCACGAGAACACATCGGCGGCGAAGGTGCGGTGCCAGTTCTTCTGGTACACCGCCTCCAGCACCGGCCGGTTGGGTGCGTCATCGACGGGCGACACGCCCCCCGAGCCCGCGACGTTCACGATCTCGCCGGCCGGATCGACCTCGTAGATGGAGGCGATGGAGACCCCGTAGCTCTCCCCCACCAGGCTGTAGCAGGCGTTGGCGAAGGTGGGCACGGGCAGGGGCTCGCCCGCCAGTTCGGCGCGGATGACATGGGCCACCAGCTTGGCCTGACTGTTGGCGGCATAGCCGGACTTGGGCATGGCGCCGGCGATGCAGGCGTCGCCGATGACGTGGGTGTCCTCGGCCAGATCGGACCGGAACGTGCTCTGGTCCACCGGGCACCAGCCGTCGCCGTTGGTCAGGCCCAGCGTGCCGGCCAGACGCCCGGCGCGCATGGCGGGGATGACGTTGACCAGATCGCCCCGGATGCGGCCGCCGGCGGCCTCGACGGTCATGGTCCCGGGCTCGACCGCGCTGACCAGCCCGCCCTCGGCGGCCGGGATCCACTCCAGCACGGCCTTGTCGGTGCCGAAGCCGTAGAGGCGCTCCCATCCGGCCTTGAACGGCCCGTCCTTGGTGAAGGCGTTCTTGGGGTCCAGGATCAGGACCTTGCCGGTCGGATTGTGGTGCTGCATCCACTCGGCCATCATCGAGGCGCGCTCGTACGGCCCCGGCGGGCAGCGGTAGGGATTGGGCGGGGCCACGATGATGACGCGCCCGCCCTGGGGCACGGCCTTGAGCTGGTCGCGCAGCAGTTCGGTTTGCCGCCCGGCGTGCCAGCCGTGGGGCATGACGGTGTCGGCGACCTCTTCCGAGTAGCCCCAGACGGAGTCGTACACCAGATCCACCCCCGGCGAGACGATCAGCCGGTCATAGGGCACCCGGGTGCCGTCTGCCATGGCCACCTGCCTGCGGTCGCGGTCCACGCCGACGATCTCGCCGAACACCCCCGTCACCCCATAACGGCTCATGACCGCGTCGTGGGTGAAGGTGATGGTCCGCATGTCATGCACACCCACGATCACGTCGTTGGAGCGCGGGCAGGTGTAGTAGGTGCGGTCGCGGTCGATCAGCGTGACCGAGACGCCCGGGTTGGTCAGGGCGATGTACTTGGCGGCGGTGGTGCCGCCGATGCCGCCGCCCAGGATCACGACCCGGTGCCGGGCCGGCTGGGCGCGCACCACGGGCGCGGCCAGCGCGAGGCCGGTGGTCGCGGCCGCGCCGGCCAGCAGGCGGCGGCGGGAGAGGATGAGGGAGTTGGGGCTCATCGGTGGGCCTCCTGCGGCAGCGGGTCGGCCGGCAGCGCGGCATAATGCGCGGCCAGGGCGGCGACATCGTCTTCGGTGAACGCCTTGGCGATGCGGTCCATGATGGTGCCGGGGCGCCGGTCGTCCCGGAACGCCCGCATGGCGGCGACGAAGTCCTCGGGGTCCATGCCGGCCAGCGCGGGCATGGCCTCGGTGAAGACGCGGCCGTCCATGCCGTGGCAGGTGGCGCAGTTCTGGGCGATCAGGTCGGGCGTGGGGCGGCGGTCGCCGTCGGCGGCCCCGGCGGGAGTCCAGACGGCGGGCGATGCCACCGCAAGCGCGGCCGCCAGCACAAGCGGGAAAACACGGGTCTGCATGGCGGCGGTCCTCACTGCATCCAGACATAGAAGCCGATGGCGAAGAACTGGAGGATCCACACCAGGATCGCGCCGATCGACAGCGTGCCCAGGCGGTCCACCACGGGGCCGGGGGTGTAGACCCCCTCGGTCCGGCCCGCGTTCCACACCACCGCGATCAGGTAGGTCAGCGTCAGCCCGCCCACGATCGCGAAGGTGGCGAAGAACAGCACGGTGGAATACCAGTCCATGTTCAGCGGGTAGTCGAACACCTGATAGCCGTGCTCGCCCACCAGGATGGCGTAGCGCAGCGCCTCGCGGCTGATGGCCACCAGCAGGCCCGCGACCAGCAGCACCACAAGCCCCAGGTAGGACCCGGCGCTGTCGCGCGCCGGCGGCTTCAGCGCCATCCCGCCCGCCAGCAGCAGGCCCAGCAGCGGCGGCCACACCCAGACGGAGGCGCCGAAGCCCGCGACCTTCTCGGGCAGGGTGGCCATCCAGCCGATGCCCAGCAGGATCACCAGCGCGGTGCCGCCCAGCATCATGGTGCGGCCCAGGCGGCCGGCGAAGTCCAGGTAGGTGGCCGGATAGCGGTTCGGGCGCACGGCGAAATAGTGCCGCATGGCGATCAGCCACGCGCCGGTGACCGGCAGCGCCATGGCGATGAAGAAGGCGAAGCGGAACGGCGCGAAGGCCTTGTAGTTGTCGCCGCTGGCGTCGATCACGCCGTCCGGCGCGTACCAGCCCTTCCAGTCCTCGGGGAACAGCATTTCCCGGGTCAGCACGTGCATGATGGAGCCGACCACCAGCAGCAGGACGACCGACACCACGATGGCCCACGCCGATCTGCGCGGCGCCTGCGCGTCGCCCTGCGTGTTCCGGAAATAGAACAGGTACATGGCCAGATAGGCGACGATCAGGATCAGGATGAACGCCATCACCCAGCGCGCCGACAGCACGTTCGCGGTGTACCAGAACGGATCATAGATCACCTGCACGAACAGCAGCGGGGCGACGCCGATCACGATGGCCACCGAGACCGACACCTTGGCCACATCCAGCATGGCCAGGCCCAGCCGGCGGCCGTGCGGGTTGGGGGTGAAGGCGCCGTACACGGCGAGGCCCGACGCCCCCAGCATGAGCTGCACCGCGAAGATGTGCAGCGCGAAGGTCAGCACGCCGAGGCCCATGAACACCTCGGGGAAGAACGGCAGGCCGGCGGGATCGCGCAGCGCCATCAGGGTTTGGGCGTCCATGGCTCAGTTCTCCGTGTCGAGGGCGAGACGACGGGCGGCGGCGGCGTATGCGTCGGCCGCGGCGGGGTCCTCCAGCCAGGCGATGTAGACCGCCAGGGCCTCGAACTCGTCGTGGGTCAGGGGCATGGCCGGCATGTACATGGTCGCGCCCGTGGACAGCGCGGCCTTCAGGTAGTCCCGAATGGCCGCCACGTCGGTCTCGTCGCCGAAGTAATTGCGGATGGGCCGGATGCCGGTCTCGCTGAGGTTGTGGCAGTTCGAACACATCGTCAGCGCGATGGCCTCGCCGGCGGCCACGGCGTTTTCCGGGGTCACGGTGCGCAGGCCGTCCGGCAGGAACGGATGGGTCGCCAGCACGCCGTGCGCGGCCAGGGTGGGCAGCTCCGACTCGATGTTCATGCCGGGCACGTCGCGCGCCACGATCTGGTTGGAGTACAGGTACTGCCCGGCCACGAAGGGCTTGCGGATGGATTCGCGCGCGGTCTCCTCGGGCCACAGCCCGAACACCAGGATCACCACCGTCATCGTCGCCGCCACCGAGCGGATCAGAAGGCGCGGCTGGATCATGGTGACGATGAAGTAGGTCCCGATGATCGCCAGCGTGATGAGCATGCTGTCGTCGAAGTACGCCGGCAGGCGGTTGGCGACGACCACCTCGGTCTCGGGCGGCAGGGTGGTCATGTACCACTTCAGCAGCCCGAACCCGATCACGCCCGAGATCAGGCCCATGATGCCCAGGCGGCGCGCGATGTCGCGCTTCAGGGCCTTGTCCTTCAGGCCCGCGACCACGATGCCGCCGACCACCGCCGTCATGGTGAACATGAAGGCCACGCGCATCGCCAGATGGGCGAAGGTGTTGGACCCGTAAAAGCCGTTCAGATAGCCGCCCTCGGCGAACCAGGCCGCCTTGCCCGGCCACATCATGAACGACAGGATGCCGACGATGATGAGCATGGTCGTCAGGGATGCGAGGCCGAAGATCCACGCGATCTTCAGGTGGGTGCGTTTGTCCACCTTCCCGATCAGGTAGATGATGAGATAGACGCCCACCACCTCGATCACGAAGAACACCCACTCCGTCGCCCACTTCCACACGAAGCTGTGGATCAGCGCGGAGATGCCGCGCGGGCTGGCGACCGTGGTCGAATACCAGATGCCCGGCCCGGTGATGGACCCCAGCACATACGAGAAGATCAGCAGGAACAGGCCGTAGGACTTGATGTAGTCCAGCAGCTCCGGCCGGTCGTCGCGATAGGCGATGGTGGCGAGGTAGGTGAAGAACAGCGCCGCGCCGACGGCGGTGTGCGACATCAGCACGTGAATCGTCGCGATGATGCCGACGACCCAGCCGTTGCCGACGAACGGCTCCGACCAGGTCGGGTACAGGCCCAGGATCTCCATGGTGCGGACCCCTGTGTGGGTGAATGTCAGGCCGCCCGCCGGGCGCGCTGGCGCGTCATGGTGCCGGGCGAGGAACAGCGTCCATGAGCGTTTTCTAAATTAGACAAATTACAATGACAAGATAAAACGACGAAACCACCGAAAAAAACGCGGGTGGCTATAATAATAAACCAATAAAAAATCGCCCGGCCGACAGTCATTCGGCAGGCTGGCCCGTCTTCCAATGTGGGTCTTTTGGGGCGCGGGCCTTCAGGCCCTGTGCGGCTGCATCGTTGTCTTCATGCGTGGGTGCGACACCTGCCGATCGGGTCTGCGTGGCCTGCCTGTCGCCGACGCCAGTCCTGTGAGACCGGCCCGACTCGTTTCACCTGCAACCATGCCCCTCCCCGTTCGGGCAGGCATTGCGATTCCGCAAGGCGGAGGGTTCGCCCGTCGTTGACAGGCGCGGCGGTTCGGAGAACCCTCGCGGGGGGCTGGGTCAGGCAGCCTTGATCGGTTGGGGGGGAACGCCGCATGGACGTGTCACCGCACGCGCTGAGAACGCGCAAGGCCAAGAACAAGATCGTCTCGGCGGCCGAGGCGGTGGCGATGATCCGGGACGGCGATGTGCTGTGCAACGCGGGCTTCGTCGGCTGCGGTGTGCCTGACGAGCTGCTGGCCGCGCTGGCGGAACGGTTCCGGGAGAGCGCCCGGCCGCGGGACCTGACCCTGCTGTTCGCCGCCGGGCAGGGCGACGGCCAGGAGCGGGGCCTCAACCGCCTCGCCCTCGATGGGCTCGTGCGCCGGGTCGTCGGCGGTCACTGGGGGCTGATCCCCAAGCTGGGCCGCATGGCGATCGAGGAAAAGATCGACGCCTACAACCTGCCGCAGGGCTGCATCTCCCAGCTTTATCGCGACATCGCCGCCAGCAAGCCGGGCACGATCTCGCGGGTGGGGCTGGAAACCTTCGTCGATCCGCGCCTGGAGGGCGGGCGCATCAACGCCCGCTCCACCGAAGCCATGGTGGAACGGATCACCCTGGGCGGCGAGGAGTACCTGTTCTACAAGGCGATCCCGATCAATGTCGCCTTCATCCGGGGCACCACGGCCGACGCCCAGGGCAACCTGACCATGGAGCGCGAGGCCCTGACCCTGGACACGCTGGCCATGGCCATGGCGACGCGCAATTCGGGCGGGCTGGTCATCGCCCAGGTGGAGCGCATCGCCGAGGCCGGCTCGCTGCATCCCCGACAGGTGCGTGTGCCGGGCATCCTGGTGGACTGCGTGGTGAAGAGCCGGCCCGAGAACCACGTCCAGACCTACGCCACGCCCTACAGCCCGGTGTTCTCGACCGAGGTGCGCACGCCCATGGACGGCCTGCCGGTCATGCCGCTGGACGACCGCAAGGTGATCGCGCGCCGCGCCGCGTTCGAGCTGCCCGCCAACGGCGTCGTCAACCTGGGCATCGGCATGCCGGAAGGCGTGGCCTCGGTCGCGGTCGAGGAGCGCATCATTCGCGAGGTGACCTTGACCGCCGAACCGGGCATCGTCGGCGGCATCCCGGCCAACGGCCTGGACTTCGGCGCGGCGTACAATCCCGACGCCATCATCGACCAGAACCAGCAGTTCGACTTCTACGACGGCGGCGGCCTCGATCTGGCCTGCCTGGGGCTGGCCCAGTGCGACGCCCACGGCAACGTCAACGTCTCGCGCTTCGGCCCCCGGCTGGCCGGGGCCGGCGGCTTCATCAACATCAGCCAGAACGCCCGCCGGGTGGTTTTCGCCGGCACCTTCACCGCCGACGGTCTGGCGGTTGCGATCGAGAAGGGCCGGCTGCGCATCGTCTCGGAGGGGCGGCTGCGCAAGTTCCGCCGGCAGGTGGAGCAGGTCACGTTCTCCGGCACGCGGGCCGCCCGGCTGGGCAAATCGGTGCTGTACGTCACGGAACGCTGCGTGTTCACGCTGGAGAAGGGCGGTCTGCGGCTGGCCGAGGTGGCCCCCGGCATCGACATCGAGCGCGACATTCTCGCCACCATGGACTTCCGGCCGCTGATCGACCGCCCCCGCACCATGGACGCGGTGATCTTCCGCGACGGCCCGATGGGGCTTGCCGAGCGCTTCAAGGCGCTCAGCCTGACCGAGCGCATCACCTACGATGCGGCCCAGAACCGGCTGTTCGTGAATTTCGAGAACCTGCGCGTGGATCGGCTGGCGCAGATCCAGGAGATCGAGACCATCGCCGTGCGCATCTGCGAGGCCCAGGGCCGGCGCGTGGACGTGGTGGTGAACTACGACGGCTTCGTGGTGCAGGAGGACGTGGCCGACGCCTACGCCGAGATGGTGGGCCGCATGGTCGAGCGCTACTACCGCCACGTCAGCCGCTATTCCACCAACGCCTTCCTGCGCGTGAAACTGGGCGACCGCCAGCCCAAGGGCGGCGTCGGGCGGCAGTCTTGGGGGGATCGCCTGTCCGGGCGGCCTGACGATTGACCCATTCATGGTATAGTGCCGCCTCTTCCCCAATTCAGGGGCCGTGGCAGACCCGGCGGAGCCTGGTCCGCCGTGCGGGGGTGAGGAAGGCGGGGTACGATGCGCGTCCGGCATATCATCTTGAAAAAGAAGCAGGTCCTGAGAGATACGCTCTGGAAAGATGGCCTCGTGCCGCCGCGACACTGTCCCGTCCTCAACAAGAGCAAGCCCCTGGGTGAGGGGTGGGTCTGGCGATCAGCAGCCCTGACGTGCGACGACGGCCATGACTATATCCTGTTCGTCCAGGCGCGCCCCGCCCGCCTGAACTGGAGTGCCCGACTCCTGGTCGCGACCCCGAAGGGGTGGTCATGTGTGGCGCGGTTCGAGAGTCATCCCTGCGAGCCCCGTCATGCGCATGCGGACTGCGACCGGAGCGGGCAGGAGGTCGGACCCACCAGCATGGACACCTTGACCCGGTTTCCGGCGTCCGATCTGATGGATCGTCCGATGCCATCATGGGACAGAGAGTCGTTCTGGGCGGCCGCGCAGCGCTTCTACCGGGTCACGCGTGATATGGGCCCGCTATTCGAGCAGGTCGCAGATGGTCGATGAAACAACACTTGAGACGCGCCTGTGCAAAGCCTTTTGCGCGGATTTGAAAGTCCGTGCGGTCGAGGACGGATTCGCCATCGCGACACCGTTCACGGACGAGTCAGGCGACAGAATGACCTTTTTTGCCGTCCGGGAGGTTGATGGCTGGCTCTTGGCGGACGACGGGGATTACCTGGCGTCCCTGATCGGGGCCGGGATCGATATCGAGACGAGTCAGCGCGGGGACATGCTTGACCGGATCCTGCGGGAGGCCGATGCGTATTGGGATCGGGATACCTTCGAGATCAAGTCGTCCCGGGTCTCCGACGACGATCACTTGCCCGATCGCGCCATCCGGTTTCTGTCCGGTCTGCTGCGCACTCGGGATCTGTCGCTGATGACCCGGGAGGCGGTGCGCGCCACGTTCAGGGACGATGCGCGGAAAGCCCTGTTCGAACGATTGGCAGGCTTGGCCGATATTGAGGAGGGGGCGCCTGTCTCGAAGAGCCTGGAGGACATTCCCGCGGACTTTCTTGTCAGTCCGAGGGGGCCGGGAAACACGGCGGCCATCTTCGTCGTGACTCGGAATGAACGGTTGATGGAGGCCCTGCTCCTGCAGGCGGAAGCCCAGGCGCAGAACGTTCAGAATCTTTCCGTGATCGCGCTCCTGGAAGACACCAACTTCAGTGCCATCAGCCGGAAGAACCTGAAACGAGCCCACAACCGGCTCGATGGCGTGCCTGTTTTTCGGGGCGACGAACGGGCCGCGATCGAGTCCATCGTCAGGGTGGCGCGCCTGGAGGCCGCCGGATAGCCCCCCGGCCTAGCCGTCGAACACCAGCCCGGGCAGCCACAGGGACAGCGCGGGCACGAAGGTGATGACCATCAGCGCCACCATCAGCGGCACCAGGAACGGCAGCGCGGCCCGGATCACCGAGGCCACCGGCACCCGCCCCACGGCGGCGATCACGAACAGCCCCACGCCCATGGGCGGGGTCATGATGCCGATCAGCAGGTTGAAGCACAGGATCACGCCGAAGTGGACCGGATCGACGCCCAGGGCCGTCGCCACCGGCAGCAGCAGCGAGCCGGCGATCAGGATCGCCGCCGTCGTCTCCATCAGGCAGCCGATCACCAGCAGCAACAGGTTCAGCATCAACAGGCCGACGATGGGCGAGTCTCCGGCCAAGGTGATGAGACTCGCCAACTGGTGGGCCGTGCCCTCCACCGTAATCAGCCAGCCGAACACGGCCGAGACCGCGATCAGATAGAGGATGGTCGCCGAGGTCATGGCCGACTCGCGCAACGCGGTCATCAGCACGCCCAGGGTCAGGGTGCGGTACATCACGCCCACCAGCAGGGTGTAGAGCACGGCCGCCACCCCGGCCTCGGTGGGGGTGACGGAGCCGGAGACCAGCCCCGCCAGCACGATGACCGGCGCCAGCAGCGCCGGCCCGGCGCTCAGCGCGCGGCGGCCCAGCACGGACAGGCTGAAGCGGTCGGTGGCCGGGCAGGGCTCGCGGCCGGTGCGGGCCAGCACATAGATATAGATCATCAGCACGAGGCCGATCAGCACCCCCGGCACCAGCCCGGCCAGGAACAGCCGCCCGGTCGAAACCCCGGTGGCGGCGGAATAGACCACCATCACCACGGACGGCGGGATGATCGGGCCGATCACCGACGACGCCAGGGTGACGGCGGCGGCGAAGGCGGGGCGATACCCGGCGCGGCGCATGGCCTGCATCTCGACCGTGCCCAGCCCGGCCGCATCGGCCAGCGCGGCCCCGGACATGCCGGCGAAGATCATGCTGGCGCCCACGTTCACCTGGGCCAGCGCGCCGGGAATGCTGCCGAAGACGGCCCGGGCGAAGTCGAAGATGCGCTGGGTCGCCCCCACCCCGTTCAGCAGATTGCCAACAAGAATGAAGAACGGCACCGCCAGCAGCACGAAGGACTCGACCCCCGTGCTCATGTAGCGCGGCACCTGGCTGAGCGGATAGCCGCCCGCCAGCAGACCGACAAGGCAGGCGATGCCCATGGCGCTGGCCGCCGAGGCCCGCATCAGCAGCAGGGCGAAGAACAGGCCGAGGGCGAGCAGCGCGATCAATGGGCCTCTCCCGACCGGGCCAGGGGGCTGGCCGCGTCCTCGGCCTCGGTGGTCCCGACCGCCCGGCCGCGCGCCGACAGCAGCCACACGATATAGAACAGGCTGGTCAGCGCGATGGAGGCCCCGGCGTAGATGATGGGCATCGTGAACACGAAGCGCGGCAATTCCAGCAGGTAGGTGCGGGTGATGATCTGGGACGGGTAGAGCAGCGCCCCCTGCCACGCCACCACCGCGCCGAACACCGCCGAGACCGTCCAGGCCGCCAGCATGAGCGGGCGCTTCAGGGCCTCCGGCGCGCGGGTCATCAGGGTGTCGATGGTGATGAAGGCCCGCGCCTTGTACACCCCGGCCGCGCCGACGAAGATCATGATCTTCAGCAGCAGCAGGCCCACTTCCTCGGCCCACAGCAGCGAGCCGCCGAACCCGGTGCGGACCACCGCCTGCACGGCCGTGACCCCGCAGGTGGCCGCCAGCGCGGCCATGGCGAGTGCGACCTCGACCCGCCCGAGGCGCCCGAGCACCCGGCGCGCGGCATCAAGCATGACGACGGGCCTCCCCTCGCTGTCGTTGGATGGCGGTCACCGCGCGGCTCGCGAGCCTCGTCAGCCCACCGCCAGGAAAAGTGTACCGGCGTTGTGCGCCGGTGTCATGGGACGTCGGCCCGATGCGCCGGGAGTCCAGACCGACGGCGACTCCCGTTAACCGTTATGCCCTGTCGCGTCTGGCGCCGTAAACTCCCGGTTGGGGCGTTGACACGCCGATGCGCCAGGGACAAGGTATACACACAATATACACGGCGTCCCCACCCCCATGTCCATCGGGAGATGTCCGGACCATGGCCCTGTATGTCGGCATCGACGTCGGCGGCACCTTCACCGACATCGCCGTCCTCGGGGCGGACGGGGCGGTGATGCTGCACAAGGTCGCGTCCACCCCGGACCGGCCCGAACAGGCCCTGCTTCAGGGCCTGCGCGAGGCGTTCGCCGCGCACGGGCGGGCGGCGGCGGACGTGGTCCGGCTCGCCCATGGCACCACGGTGGGCACCAACGCGCTGATCCAGCGCCGCGTGGGCACGCTGGCCCTGGTCACGACCGAGGGCTTCCGCGACCTGCTGGAGATCGGCCGCCAGACCCGGCCGCGCGTCTACAACATCCACCTGGACCGCCCCCCGCCCCTGGTGCCGCGTCGCCGCCGCTTCGAGGTGGCCGAGCGCATCCTGGCCGACGGCTCGGTGCGCACGCCGCTGGATACGGCCGCGCTGCCCGCGATCGCCGAGGCCGTGGCGGCGGCCGGGGCGGACGCCGTGATCGTCTGCTTCCTGAACGCCTACGCCAACCCGGCGCACGAGCGCGCGGCGGCGGAAGGGCTGGCCGCCCATCTGCCGGACACCTGCCGGGTGCTGGCGTCCTCCGATCTGTACCCCGAGTTCCGCGAGTTCGAGCGGTTCTCGACGGCGGTGCTGAACGGCGCGCTGCTGACCGTCATGGGTGACTATCTGGACCGTTTCCGGGCCGGGGTCGCCGCCCTGGGCGTGCCCGTGGCGCCGTACCTGTCGCAAAGCGCGGGCGGGCTGATGACCCTGGACCAGGCGCGCGCGATCCCGATCCGGGCGTCCCTGTCCGGTCCCGCCGCCGGGGTGACGGGCGCGGCGGCCCGCGCCGCCGAGGCCGGGTTCGATCGGGTCATCACCCTGGATGTGGGCGGCACCAGCGCGGACGTGGCCCTCTTGATGGACGGCCGCTGCGCCGAGGTGCAGGACCGCACCCTGGCCGGCTTTCCGCTGCGCATGCCCTCGCTGGACGTCAACGCCGTCGGCGCGGGGGGCGGCTCCATCGCCTGGATCGACCGGGACGGGCTTCTGAAGGTCGGGCCGGACAGCGCCGGTGCGCATCCGGGCCCCGCCTGCTACGGGCAGGGGGCCGAACACGCCACCCTCACCGACGCCAACGTAGTGCTGGGGCGCCTGAATCCCTCCGCGCTGCTGGGTGGGACCATGCCCATCGACGCCGCGCTGTCCCATCGGGCGGTCGCGGCGCTGGCCGGACCGCTCGGCCTTGATGTGGTCGAGACGGCGCTTGGCGTCACCCGCATCGCCTGCGCCGTCATGACCCGGGCGATCCGCACCATCTCGGTGGAGCGCGGCCACGACCCGGCCGGCTTCTGCCTGTTCGCGTTCGGCGGCGCCGGCCCGCTGCATGCGACACAGGTGGCCCGCGACCTGGGCATCCGGACCATCCTGGTGCCGCCGTCTCCCGGCGTGCTGTGCGCCGAGGGCCTGCTTGCCGCCGACCTGCGCGGCGATTTCGTGCGGACGCTGCTGGCCGGGCTCGATGCCGACGGGCTGGCCGCCCTGGCCGGGGCGCGCGATGCCCTGAGGGCGGAGGCCGAAGCGTGGTTCGCGGCCGCCGCCGTGTCGCCCCAAGACCAGCGCTGCGACTGGGTGCTGGAGATGCGCTACCGCAGCCAGAACTTCGAACTGCCCCTGGCCCTCGATCCGGACGCCGAGGCGCGCGACCCGGATGCCCTGGCGGCGCGCTTCCACGCCCTGCACGAGGACACCTACGGCTATCGCATGGCGGGCGAGCCCATCGACCTGGTGAACCTGCGCGTCAAGGCGCTGGGGCTGCTGTCGCGGCCCGCGCCGCTGGCGCCGGGGGCGGGCGGCGACCCCCGGCCGGTGGGCTCGCGCCCCGTGGTGTTCGAGGACGGGACGGCCCGGGACACGCCGGTCTTCCACCGGGACAGCCTGGCGCCGGGCCGGACCCTCGACGGGCCGCTGGTGGTCGAGCAGCTCGACACCACCGTCCTGGTCCATCCCGGTGACCGCGCCCGCGTCGATGCCGCCGGCACCATCGTCATCACCCTGGGAGGCTAGCGCCGTGGCCCTCTCCCCCATCGATATCGAACTGGTGCGCACCGCGCTGGGCAGCGTGGTGGACGAAATGTACGTGGCGCTGATGAAGAGCGCCCACTCTACCAACATCAAGGAGCGCTGCGACCACAGCACCGCCCTGTTCGACCGGCGCGGGCGCGTGGTGGCGCAGGGCGAGAGCCTGCCGCTCCATCTGGCGTCGATGCTGGGGCTGGTCGAGGTGGTGCTGGAGCGCCACGGCCGGGACGGCCTCGGGCCCGGCGACATGTTCATTTCCAACGACCCTTTCGTGGGGCGCGGCTCGCACCTGCCCGACGTGGCCATGGTCATGCCGGTGTTCCACGACGGCCGGCTGGTGCTGTTCGTCGCCAACATCGCCCATCACGCCGACATCGGCGGCATGGTGCCGGGCAGCGTGGCCGGCGGCATGACCGAGATCTTCCAGGAGGGCGTGCGCATCCCCGCCATCCGCATCGTGAAGGACGGCGCGGTGGTCGAGGACGTGCTGGACCTGATCTGCCTGAACGTGCGGGTCCCGCGCGAGCGGCGCGGCGATTATCTGGCGCAGATCGCCGTGAACCGGCTGGGCGCGCGCCGCCTCGCCGAGTTGTTCGCGCGCACGCCCGTCGCCCATGTGGAAGAGGCGGCGGACGCCCTGATCGAGGCCGTGGCGCGCCGCATGCGGGCCGGCATCGCGGCGTTGCCGGACGGCACCTACCGCTTCGAGGACCGGGTGGACGACGACGGCATGGGCACGCGGAACATCCCGGTGTGCGTGACCATCACCGTGGACGGCGAGGCGATCACCCTGGACTTCGCCGGGTCCGGGCCGCAGTGCCGGGGCAACATCAACACCAGCTTCGCCGGGCTTCAGGCGAGCGTTCTGTATGCCCTGAAGGTGCTGGTCGATCCGGACGGCCCCACCAACCACGGCATGGTCGATCCCGTGACCATCCATGCCCCCGAGCGCTCCATCGTCAACGCCGGCTTTCCGGCCGCCACCGCCGCCCGCGCCCAGACCTGCCAGCGGGTGATCGACGTCATTCTGGGGGCGCTGGCCCCGGCCGTGGGGGACCGGGCCGTGGCGGCCTCCAACGGCGCCAACACCACCACCACGTTTTCCGGGGTGGGGCCGGACGGCACCTACTACGTCTACATGGAGACCATCGGCGGCGGCGCCGGCGCGCGCGCCACCAGGGACGGGGTGGACGGCGTGCAGGTCCACATCACCAACACCTCGAACCTGCCCATCGAGGCGCTGGAGCGCGAATACCCCATCCTGATCGAGTGCTACGCCCTGGAGCCGGACACCGGCGGCGCGGGCACCTGGCGGGGCGGCCTCGCGCTGCGCCGCGACTACCGGGCGCTCGGCCACGTGACCACCTTCAGCGCCCAGGGCGAGCGGTTCGACAGCGCGCCGTGGGGCCTGTCGGGCGGCGGCCCGGGCGGGCGCGGCCGGCACCACCTGCGGTTCGACGACGGCCGGGTGGAGGATCTGCCCGCCAAGCCCATCCCCCGTGACGTGCCGCCGGACGCCGTCGTGTCCGTTGTCACGCCGGGCGCGGGCGGCTTCGGCCCGCCCGAGGGCCGCGCGCCGGAAGACCGCGCCGCCGACCTCGCCGACGGCAAGGTGAGCCCCGCCTTTCTCTCTCGCTGGTATCCGGACCCACAGCCATGACCGAGACCTGTGACGTCGTCGTGATCGGGGCCGGCATCGCCGGGGCCAGCACGGCCTATCACCTGAGGGCCGAACACGGCCTGTCCGTGCGCCTGATCGAGCGCGGCGCGGTCGCTTCGGGCGGCACCGGACAGAGCGCCGCCATCATCCGCCAGCACTACTCCAACGCCCTGGCCGCCGGCCTGACCCGCGACAGCATCACCCTGTTCGACGCCATGGAGCAGCGCCACGGCCGCCCGACCGGAGTCCGGCGCACCGGCTATCGGCTGCTGCTCGGCCCCGACATGCTGGAGGGCGCGCGGCGCAACGTGGCCATGATCCAGGGCCTGGGCATCGACACCGAGATCCTGGACGTGGCGGCCCTGGACCTGCCGTGGCTGGAGCCGGACGGCATCGCCGGCGTGGTGTGGGAGCCGGACGGCGGCTACGCCGACCCGGTGCGCGCCACCGAAGCCTTCGTCGCCGCGTTCCAGGAGGCCGGCGGGCTGCTGTTCACCCGGACCCCCGTCCGCACCCTGCTGCGCGAGGGGGATCGCGTCTTCGGCGTCATGACCGAGGCCGGGTCGGTCCACGCCGGCGCCGTGGTGAACGCCGCCGGCCCGTGGGCGGCGCCGCTGGCGCATCAGGCGGGGATCGCGCTCCCGGTCTCCGCCGTGCGCGAGCAGGACACGGTGTGGGAGGCGCGCTCCGGTCGCCCGCTGCCCGATACGCCCGTGTCCAACGGGCTGGAGGCAATCTACCTGCGGCCGCTGGGCGGGCGTCGGTTCGTGGTCGGGCGGGGGTTCCCCAAGGCCTATGAGCCCGCCGATCCCTACAACTACCGGACCACGGCGGACGAGCCGTTCGTGTTCGATGTCCTGGCGCGGCTGGAACGGCGCCTGCCGTCCTTTCAGGGCGCGACGCTGGTTGACTCTTACGCCGCCCTCTACGACGTGACTCCGGACTGGTACCCGTTTGCCGGGCCGCGCCGGGACGTGGCGGGCTATCTGGACTGCAACGGCGGCAGCGGCCACGGCTTCAAGCTGGGGCCGGCTCTGGGCCGTGATCTGGCCGCCTGGATCGCGACCGGGGCGCCTCGGACGCCGGACTTCGCACGCCTGAGTCACGACCGTATTGCGGACGGCCGGGTTTTCACGCAAGCATATGGGGGCAATCGAGGGTAAGGGGGGCCCGGGTTGCCGCCGATGGTCCGTCATCCTCTCCCCGGATTCCCGTCATGACCCTGCCACCAGACGATCCCGACGGCGCGGCCTCAACGGACGCCGAGGCGGTGGCGCCGTCCGCGTCCGGTTCCGACCCGCGCACCGGCTCGCTCGCCGACCGGGCGACCGCCACCCTGCGCGACCGAATCCTTGATCTGACGCTCAAGCCGGGCCGGCGCATCGACGAACGCCATTTGATGGAGCAGTTCGGCATCAGCCGCACACCCGCCCGCGAGGCCATGAACCGGCTGGTGGCCGAGGGACTTGTGCAGATCGAGGCCAACCGGGGGGCGTTCGTCCGCCCCCTGGACGTGGAGGACCTGGCCAACTTCTTCGACATCTATTTCGCGGCCGAGCGCATGTGCGCCCACTTCTGCCGCTTCGACCATCCCGGCTTCGCCGCCGACATGCGCGCCATCCAGGACCGCCACGCGACGGCCGTCGCCGCGCACCGCTTCCTGGACGTCACGCTGGCCAATGCCCAGTTCCACATGCGGATCGCCGAGGCGTCGGAGAACGCCTATCTGATCGAGTTCGCGGGCCGCATTCACAACCTTGCACGGCGGGTCGCGTACTTCGTCTATCATATCGAGGGCGAGGACCTGACCTTTCTGTCCGGCCAGCAGGACCACATCATCAGTGAGCACAGCGAGATCATCGGCTTCATCGCGCATGCCGACCGGCCCGGTCTGATGACGTCGCTGACCGACCACGCGCGGCGCTTCCAGGATCGCCTGTCCCACTGCCTGTCGGGCGCGCGCGGCACCGATTTCAAGCCGCTGTGAGGCAAGCGACAGGCAACGGGTTCAGGGTCACGGGATCGCTCCTGCAGGTCTTTGCAGCGGATCGGAGACCCACGCTCGAGATCCTTCAGCCGCTTCGCGGCTTCAGGATGACATCCTATCATTTTGGTGTGTCATCCCGAGTGAGCGAAGCGAGACGAGGGATCTCGAGAGGCCTGCTCTGACGGTGCGGACCGTGCCGTCATGTGACCCTGAGCCCGTTGCCCCGAGGCAAGCGACACGCGGCTTGCACGACTGTCTGGTATATTGTTAGTATATCTCTCCGGCCGTGAACGCGGCAGACGTGTCACGTCCTGCCGTTGCGTGCTAGGGTGCGACTTGCTCACGGCCTGGTCCGGCACACCGACCGGAAACGGGCGCCGCGAACGGAGGTTTCGACGATGCGCATCCTGGTCATCAACCCCTTCGCGGGCACGGAGTCCCATGCGCACGAAAACCTGGATCTCATCAAGGATCCGGACACGACCTATGAGATCGTCAACCTGACCGGGGACTACCCGCTCGGCAACAATCAGTGGCTCTATTTCAAGCACGCCTGCACCGACCCGACCCTGGAACGGGTGATCCAGGCGGAGCGGGACGGCTACGACGGCGTGTTCATTTCGTGCCAGCTCGACATCGGGCTGTACGAAGCCCGCACGCTGGTGGACATCCCGGTGACGGCCACGCTGGAATCGGCGGCCCTGATCGCGACCATGATGGGCAAGCATGTCGCGTTGCTGTCGGTGGATTCCCAGAACGGCGAGATTCAGCGCACCCTGCTGAAGACCTATGGGCTGGACGCGGCCCTGAAGGCCATCATCCCCATTCACATCGACGCCAACGATCTGCATCCGGGTGTCTGCCAGCCGGATGCGGTCTTCGCGCGCGTCTTCGAGGCCGCCGCCGCCGCCCGCGACCAGCGCTGCGAGGTCATCATTCCCGGCTGCACGCTGTTCGGGGCGTTGCTGACCCACCACCGCGCGCGCGTCGAGGCGGAAATCGGCCTGCCCGTGGTGGACGGCATGGCGGCCGGCTTCAAGCTGGCGGAGATGCGCGCCCGGATGAACCGGGCCGGCGTGCTGCCGGCGGTCTCGCGGGCGGGCTACTTCACCAAGCCGCCCCGGGATCAGTGGTCCATTCTGCGCCGCTTCCAGAACCGGGCGGAGTAGCGGCGCGATCCCCGTCCGACCCACCCGCCCGGATGACCGGGCCGGTCATGACCCCGCCGCCCGCGAGGCGGCGCCGCACGCAGGGAGGTCCGAACCATGAAACTCCGGGACACCAGAGCCCTGGCCATCCTGGGCAGCCTGGGCATCGGCCTGATGCTCGCCCAGCCGGCCGCCGCCGAGACGGTGCTGAAGGCCGGCCACATCAACCAGCCGGACTCGCCGCTCGGCCTCGGCTTCCAGAAGTTCGCCGAGCTGGTGGAGGAGAAGTCGGACGGCGAGATGACCATCCAGGTCTTCCCGGCCTCGCAGCTCGGCCCCATCGACGCCCAGTTCGAGAACCTGACGGCCGGTTCGCAGGACATCATGATCGAGCTGCTGGAGTGGTACCAGCGCTGGGACAAGCGCTTCGGCATCTTCGGCCTGCCCTACATCTGGCGCGACCGCGAGCACATGTCGGCGTTCCTGGCCTCGGACTACTTCCAGGACGACATGTTGCCGGCGATCGAGGAGCGCATCGGCGCCACCTTCCTCGCCGACGAGGTGACCTGGAACTTCATGCTGGACCGCACCCTGCTGTGCAAGGAGCCGGTGTTCACGCCCGCCGACCTGGAGGGCATGAAGCTGCGCATGTTCCAGGCCCGCATTCCCGTGCTGTCGTGGGAGACCCTGGGGGCGAGCGTGCAGATCATCCCCTGGGGCGAGGTCTATACCGCGCTCGCCACCGGCACCGTGGACTGCGTGACCGCCCGGGTCGAGGCGCACTACAACACCAAGCAGACCGAGGTGGCCAAGTACATCACCGAGACCGACGAGTTCTATCAGGTCTACCTGCCGGTCATCAGCAACCGCACCCTGGAGCGGCTGAGCGACGCGCAGGTCGCCATCCTGAAGGAGGCCGCCGCCGAGGCCGGGCACTGGTTCACCGACTACACCCTGTCGCAGAAGGAGGCCTTTGAAGAGCGCGTGCGCGAGGAACACGGCGTGTCGATCATCAACCCGCCGCTGGCCCCCTGGCGCGAGACGATGGCGCCGGCCTACGAGACCTTCGAGGCCGAGGGCGAGATCCCGGCCGGCATGGTCGAGCGCGTGCGGTCGATCGAATAGGCTGGTGCGGCCATGACCCGGGCGTCCGGGTCATGGCCTCCGGCGCGTCTCGTGCGGTGGCCACGGCTGGCGCCCCCGTCTCTCGCGGGGTCGCCGGCCGTGGCCCATTTTTTGTCGTCCGTCCCGCATCCACGCCGCGGTTGACCCCGATCCCGCGTTGGGGCCTGATCCTGGGCCGCGCTCTGGCCTCCCCTTGCGCGGTCATTCACCCCGATCCCGGCCCGCCGGGATCCGGGCCCCTGTCATGCAAAGGATCGCCGACCCGATGTTCCACTCCGTGCCCGGCCTCATGGAGGCCATCCGCGACCGCTTCGCCCATGTCTCGGCCTGCCCGTTCCAGGGCGAGCGGGTGTTCTTCGAGAACGCCGGCGGCGCCCTGACGCTGAAGTCGGTGGTGGAGACGACGGCGCGATTCGCGGCCATCCCCGACAACCAGGGGCGCGACAACGTGGCCGCCCACGCCCTGATGGAGACCATCCGGCAGGCCCGCGCCGACATGGCGGTGTTGTTCAACGCGCCGGGCGGGCAGTTCATCGTGGGGGAGAGTGGCACCGAGCTGCTGTTCCGCCTGATCCGCACCGCCTGCCTGGGCACGCCGGCGGACGGGCGGGTGCTGGGTTCGACCCTGGAGCATCCCGCCTCGCGCAGCGCCTGCGACCGCTATGCGCCGCTGTCCGGCAAGGAACACGTGCTGGTCGCCCACGACTCCGCCGTGGGCTCGGTGGACGCCGAGGCCTATCGGCCCGCCATCACCCCCGACACCCGGGTCGCAACCATCGTCCACACCTCGCCCGTCACCGGCATGGGGGTAGATGTGGCCGCCGTCGCCGCCGCGATCCGCGCCGTCTCGCCCGCGTGCTTCATCATCGTGGACGGCATCCAGCACGCCGCCCACGGCCGGCTGGACCTGGCCGCCTACGGCGTGGATGGCTACGTGATCTCGCCCTACAAGGCGTTCTCGCGCCACGGCTACGGCGTGGCGTGGCTGTCCGACCGGCTGGCGGCGCTGCCCCACGACTCCCTGATGAACGCGCCGGGCGCCCCGTGGGAGCTGGGCACGCGCGACACCGGGGCCTATGCCACCATTTCGGATGTGGTGGCTTATCTGGAGTGGCTGGGTGGTCATTTCACCGAGGAGACGGACCGGCGCGCCCGCATCGTCGCCGCCGGCGAGGCCATCCACGCCCATGAAAAGGTGCTGACCGACGCCATGCTGTACGGCACCGGCAACCTGCCCGGGCTGGCCGACATCCCCGGTGTGCAGGTGGTCGGCGGGATCGAGAACCCGCTGCGCGAGGGGCTGGTCTCGTTCACCCTGGCGGACCGGGCGGCGCCGGACATCGTGGCCGCGCTGAACCGGGCGGGTGTCCGCACCCACACCCGCAAGGCGGATCACTACTCGGGCAACATCCTGGGGCCGCTCGGGCTGGAGTCCTGTGTTCGGGTCTCGGTCTGCCACTACAACACGGAAGACGAGGTGGCCCGGTTCCTGGCCGCCGTGCGGGACGTGGTGACGGCACAGGCACCCCTTTAGAGAAAGGCGGGTCCGGGCACACGAAACGCGGGGTCATATCCCAGTTGCCATACTTGCCGAAGGGCAACCTGGAACCCATGCCGGGCGCATGCTAGCGTGACGAGACTTGGTCGGCACAGGCCCCGTGACCGCATGACAAACGACTTCGTCGATCCCCGGACCCGGCTTCCGCGACCGGGCGCACCCACCCCGACGGAGCGCCGGCAGGCCGGCCCGCCGCCAGAGGGGGCGACGGTCGCCGAGGCGGGGGCCTTGTCGCCGGAGCGCATCGCCACCCTGTCCCCCCTGCTGGAGCAGATGGGCCGTCTGGTCGGCGGCGTGGCCCTGGTGGTGGATCGCCAGGGGCGCCCGCTCGGTCCGGCGCCCGAATCCGTGGCCGAACGGGATGCGCGGCATGCGATTCTGGCCGATCTGGCCCGCCACCTGGAGGCGCAGGACGACACCACGCTTCGAAGCGCGTCCGGCGGGCTGATGGCCTGGGGGACGCGCCTGTCCGCCGACGGCGTGCATCTGGCCAACCTGATGCTGCTGGCCCTCCCCGATGCGCCCCGCCCGCTGGGCGAGGATCACGCCGGGGCCGTGCTGCCGATGATCCGGGCGACGTCGAAAGAGATCGCCCGTCGCCTTCTGGCGGAGATCCAGGCGCGCGATGCCCGCAATATGGTGACGCGCCTGCTGACGCGGGGCACGACCGAGGCCCTTGCCGCCGAAAGCCGCCTGATGCGTATGGCCGCCCAGGTGCCGGGCGTGCTGTACCAGTTCCGCCTGTGGCCGGACGGCCGCATGGCCTTTCCCTATGCCACCGAGGGCATCCGCGACATCTACGGCGTGGCGCCGGCGGCGGTGCGGGACGACGCTCTGCCCGCCGCCGCCGTGATCCATCCGGACGACATCGACCGGGTCATGGAGTCGATCCTCCGGTCCGCCCGGACCCTGACCCTCTGGCACGAACAGTATCGGGTGAACCATCCGACCCGGGGCCTGATCCATGTGGAGGGGCGGTCCCAACCCGAGCCGCTGCCGGACGGCAGCGTGCTGTGGCACGGGCTGATCCTGGACGTGACCGATCGCGTGCTCAAGGACGAGGCCCTGCTGGCCAGCAAGCGCGAAAAGGCGCTGATCCTGGAGAGCATCTCGGATGTGGTGGCCTATTTCACCGGGCCGGACATGCGCATGGTGTGGTCGAATGTCCGGCCGACCCAGGTGTCGGCGCCCACGGTGCAGGATTGGCCCGACAACACCTGCCACCGGCGCTGGTTCGACAGCGACGTCCCCTGTGACGGATGCCCCGTGATCGAGACCTTCCGCACCGGCCAGCCCGCCAGGGCGGATCATACCACGCCCGACGGCCGGCACTGGGCGCTGGGCGCTTCGCCCGTCCGGGACGGCGACGGCACCCTGGTCGGCGTGGTCGAGGTCGCCCGCGAGATCACCGATCAGGTGACGGCAAAGCGCGCGCTGGACCTGGCGGTCGCGGACCTGAAGCGGGCCCAGCGGATCGCCCGGGTCGGCAACTGGCTGTTCGATCCGGCCGTGGGTGTGCCCGAATGGTCGGAGGAGGTCTACCGCCTCTACGAGTGCGATCCGGCCCAGCCGCCGCCCGCGCTGGCGGACTTCGGCCGGTTCTATGGGGGCGCGGACCTGGAGCGGTTCCGCGCCGCCATCTCCGGCGCCGTGCGCGACGGCAAGCCCTATGACATCACCCTGCGCCTGACCCTGCCGGATCGGGCGCCCAAGTGGGTGCGGGCCATCGGCGAGCCGGACCCGGAGCCCGGACCGGCCGGCCATGTGGTGCGCGGGACCATCCAGGACATCACCCAGGTGCGGGCGGCCGAGGACGCGCTGGTGCGCAGCGAGGAAACCTTGCGCCTGGCGCTGGAGGTGGCCGAAGACGGGGTCTGGGACCTCGATGCCCGCACCGGCACGGTGGAATGGAACGCCCGGTACTACGCGATGCTCGGGCTGTCACCGGACATCTTCCGGGCGACCCCCGATGCCTGGATGGGCCTGATCCATCCCGAGGACTGGCCGCGCGTCGAGGCCGCCGCAGAGGCGGCGATGCAGAACGGACGACAGTTCAACATCGAGTACCGCATGCGTCGGGCGGATGGTGCGTGGATCTGGGTCTGGGACCAGGGGCGCCCCGTGGCCCGGGACGCGGACGGCGCCGTGACCCGCATGATCGGGTTGGTCACCGACATCGACGCCCGCAAGCGCCGGGAACTCTCGGCCATCGAGGCCCAGGTCTCGGCCGAGCAGGCCACCCAGGAGAAGTCCCGCTTCATGGCCGCCATGAGCCATGAACTGCGCACGCCCCTGAACGCCATTCTCGGCTTCTCGGAGATGATGAAGGAGGAGATGCTGGGGCGGATCGGCCACCAGTCCTACCGCCAGTACGCCGCGGACATCCACGCCAGCGGCGCCCACCTTGCCAAGCTGATCGACGGGCTGATGGATCTCGCCAAGATCGAGGCCGGGCGGCGCGACCTGACGCTGGAGCGGGTGCAGGTCCCGGCGGTGGCGCAGGCGGCCCTGCACCTTGTGGAACAGACCGCCGCGCGCGCCGGCCTGACCCTGGAGTCGGACCTGGACCCGACTCTGCCGCCCGTGATCGCCGACGATCTGGCGGTGCGGCAGATCCTGTTCAACCTGCTGACCAACGCCATCAAGTACACCCCGCGCGGCGGGCGCGTGACCCTGTCGGCCCGCGCCTACGGCGGCGGCGGGGTGGCGATCGCGGTGGCCGACACCGGCATCGGCATCGCGGACGCCGACCGGAACCGCCTGTTCCACCCGTTCGCCCGGGGCACGTCTGCGGAGCACAGCCGGATCGAGGGCAGCGGTCTGGGCCTCGCCCTGGTGAAGTCTCTTGTGGACCTGCACGGCGGCACGCTGTCGCTGGAAAGCACACCGGGCCAGGGCAGCGTGTTCACCGTGCGTCTGCCGCCCCGGCGGTCCGCCCCGGGGCTGGGGTGACGGCTCGGCTCAATGCACCAGACTTGATCCCGGGCCGGACGTGGGCCGCGCCGATGCGCTCTCGGTCGCCGACGGAGGGGCCTTGACCGACAGACAGGCCGCCTCGGCCGCCGCGATCGCCTGCATCAACGCGTCCAGGCGATGGCCCATCCCGCGCGCGTAGCCGCGCGCGGCCCGCACGCGCAGGTCGGCCAAGGCGAATTGCAGGGCCGCGACATGCTCCTGGGCCGCGCGGGTCAGCGCGGCGGACGAGTCATCGGGGGGCGGGGCTGTCATGGCGGGTCCTCCTGCGCGGGATGGGTGACGGTCCCCATCCTGCCCGACCACCACGCCAGAGTCGGTCACAGCAGGGGGCGCAGGCTCGTCGGGGGCGCGCGAACAAGCGGCTCGAACGCGACCGGCTCTTCGGCCCGGCGCAGGCGCTCGATCAGCGGAATGGCGGCGAAATACGCGGCGAGGTCGGCGCGCCCGCCAGCGTCCGGGTCCTCATGCAGCAGCGGCGACGGCCACAGCCAGACCCCGCGTCGGTCGAACAGAACCACCCTTTGCGTGAAGGGCTCTGATGTGCCATCTTCGGTCACCCACGCGGCGCGCGGGGGGGCATCCCAGCGGGCCAGCAGCAACAGGCCGTCGCGGCGCCCCAGCAACAGGGCGCCGTCGGGCAGCAGCAGAGCGCCGATGGAAGGGCCAAGGGCATTGGCGGCGGGCATGGGCACGGGCTCCCGAAACAGGGGTGGGGTGTCGTTGCGGCCCCGACCAGGTCTTTATACCCCATCCAGCGAGTCAGAAGCGGTCACACATGTTCATTGTTCGTTCTTTTTTGCCGAGGGGGACCCACCGTCATGCGCCATGAGAAGGGCGAGGCTCTTCTGAGGTTGGCTCTCGCCATGCAGGCGGCCCGCGCCGGTCTGACCCTGCGCGACATCGAGGAGCGCTTTGAGGTCGGCCGCCGCACGGCCATGCGCATGCGCGACGCCGTGTTGCGCGTCTTCCCCCAGGCCATCGAGACCGAAGGCGACGATCGCCAGAAGCGCTGGCACATTCCGCCGGGTACGCTCGACCGGCTGGTGGGATCGCTCTCGGCCGATGATCTGGCCGTGCTGCAGTCCGCCGTCCGCCTGATGGAGGACCAGAACCGGGCGGTGGAGGCCGCGCGACTGGCCCAGATCTCGCAGACGCTGCGGGATCTCATGCGGCCCGACCACGCCCGCCGGGTCGAGCCCGACGTGGACGCCCTGCTGGAGGCCGAGGGGCTGGCCTGCCGCCCCGGGCCGCGCCCGAAACTGGACCCCGAGGTTGTCCTTGCCCTGAGGGAGGCCCTCAAGGCCGGTGTGGCGGTCCGCCTGACCTACGGGTCGCGGCGCAACCCGACGCCGACGCCGCGCGTGGTCCACCCCTATGGGGTGCTGCACGGGCATCGGCACTATCTGGTCGGCCATCAGAGCGACCCGCCGGTGGCGGAGAGTCCCCGGCTCTACAGCCTGCCCCGGATCACCGCCATCGAGCCGCTGACCCGCCCTGCCGAGCGCGATCCGGATTTCGACCTCGCCGCGTTCGCGCGCCGGGCGTTCGGCGTCTATCAAGAGGACCCGCAGGACGTGGTCTGGCGGTTCACGCCGCAGGCCGCCGAAGAGGCCAAACGCTTCACCTTCCACCCCGACCAGACGCATGAGGACGCGCCGGACGGTTCGCTGATCGTGCGCTTCCGCGCCGGGGGCCTGCTGGAGATGGCGTGGCACCTCTACACCTGGGGCGACGGCGTGGAGGTGCTGGCCCCGCCGGGCCTGGCCGAGATGGTCAATCCCCACCGCCGCGCCTGGGACGCGATGCCTTAGGCGGGTTCGATCCCCATCCCTGTCACAGACCCGCGCTCGAGATCCTTCGGTCGCTTCGCTCCCTCAGGATGACCCACTTTTCATAGAGATTGTCATCAACTCAGTTTGTGGCGGGTTCGGGCTGAGGCCGGAGGACCGCGTTTGCGATGGTGACGAGCTTTCTGGCAACGGCGAGGAGTGCGCCTTTTGGTGTCTTTTTGTTTCCGATAAGCCGTTCGTAGAAGGCCTTGAGGTCGGGGTTGTATCGCACGGCGGAGAGCGCGGCCATGAAGAGCTTGGATCGCAAGGCGC
>NZ_WIVE01000057.1 GCF_009601025.1 Roseospira navarrensis
CCGGATCGCGGATCACGATGACAACGGGCAAAGACCCCATCCTGAGACGATCACACGATCCGGTGCGGGGCCCCGGGTGGCCACCCGGGGCCCCGCAACCCGGCATCTCCACAATGCCACAAATCAAACAGACAATCCTGAAGCCGCGAAGCGGCTGAAGGACCTCGAGCGCTGGTCTCCGACTCCCTGCAAAGACCTGGAAGAGCGATCCCGTTAACCTGAGCCCGTCGCCCTGGCGCCCGAAGGGACGGCCGTCACCGCAAAACGGAAACCCCGCGCCCGGCGGGGGGAGGCCGGGCGCGGGGCCAGGGGCTCCCGATGCGTTCGGAAGCCCGCTCCGGATCGAAGGCCGCCGGTTACGCGGCGGCCGCCTCGTCCTTGTGCTCCAGGGCGGTCGGGCCGGTGCCGGAGGCGATCTCGATGCGGCGCGGCTTCTTCTCCTCGGGCACCTGGCGTTCCAGGTTCACGTGCAGCAGACCGTTCTCGATCGAGGCGCCCCGGACCTTGATGTGGTCGGCCAGTTCGAACTTGCGCTCGAACGCCCGGGTGGCGATGCCCCGGTGCAGGAAGCGCTCGCCCTCTTCGCCGGCGCGCTCCTGGCGGCCGGAGATGATGAGCGTGCTGTCGTGCACGGTCACATCCAGGTGTTCCGGCGCGAACCCGGCCACGGCCATGGTGATCCGGTAATCGTCGTCCGACACCTTCTCGATGTTGTACGGCGGATAGGCGGTGGTCTGCTCGTCCAGGCGGCTGGCGGTGTCCAGCAGACGGCTGACGTTGTCGAAGCCGATGGCGAAACGATGCAGGGGGGTCAGGTCAAAGGTCCGCATGATCGAGTCCTCCTTCAGAAGCGACGTCGAATGACACACTTGCGGACGCATCCTCATGATCGCGCCCGGTCTGTCCGGGACCGTGTCCGCCGGCTTGGCCGCGCGGGGGGCCCGGGGTGTCCGGTCCCCGGTCGGGCAACCGAACGCGGTCGATTTGGGGAGCGGCCGGGGGCGGGTCAAGAGGAAAAAACGCAGGTCAAGGCGGGCCTCGGGACCGGGCTCAGGCGACTCCGATGCCGGCCCGGGCCACGGCGTGGGAACCGGGGGCAGGGGCGGCCGGTCTCGTGGGATGACCGTGCCGCCGCCGCGCGCCAGACATGCATGACACGCGGGCATGAGCACGAGGATATGGCGCGGCCTTTCCAAGGCACTTGGAAATTAATGTCAAATGCGCGTGCAGGCAGGCCCGGGCGCGATCTCAAGCGCCCAAATTCCACGCGCCGTTGACGCCGGTCTTGTTCGGTATCGCACGCGTAACGATCTTTGCGGAGCCCTCGCCACCGATTTGTGCTATACTACGTAAAAGGGCCAGTGGGGCGGTTCGTGCTTGTAAAACGTGAGGCCGGTCATGGTCAGCCTCAAAACGTGTGTCAGGCGTGGCGTGCTCGCGACCCTGTGCCTTGGCGGGTTCGGATGGTCTGCGTCGGCGGAGACCACGATCCGCGTGGGCGGCACGGGGGCCCCCCTGGCGGCGCTCGCCGAGTTGGGGGCGCGGTTTGCCGAGGACCATCCCGACGTGACGGTGACCGTGTTGCCCAGCCTGGGCAGCGGCGGCGGGATTCGGGCCGTCCGGGACCGGGTCATTGACGTGGCCGTGAGCAGCCGGCCGGTGCGCGACGACGAAGGCGCGGGCTCCACGTTGATCGTCCAACCCTTTGCGCGCACCGCCGTCACCGTGCTGACCTCCCTTCCGGGGGGCGCATCCGTCACGACCGACGGTCTGGCCGGGCTGATCGCCGACCCGCACGCCACGTGGCCGGACGGCACGCCGGTCCATGTGATCCTGCGGCCCGAGACCGAGACCGATATTCATGAGATCGCGGATGATCGCCCTGTGATCGGACAGGCTCTGGCGACGGCCCGCGCGCGTCCGGAGGTGCCCGTGGCCGCGACCGACCAGGAGAACATGGATCTCGCCGCCGATCTGCCGGGCGCCCTGACGGTCGGCACGCTGCTTCAGATGCGGGCCGAGGGCTGGCCGCTGTACCCCGTGACCATCGACGGTCAGGCCGCCTCGGGCCCGGCCGTGGCCGACGGGACGTATCCGGTCACGAAGGACTTTGCCCTGGTGGTCCGGACCGATGCGAGCGAGACCGCCCTGGCGTTCATCGGCTTTCTCCGGGGCGAACAGGCCGCCGCCTACATCCGCTCGCTGGATGCCATTCCCCTTCGGTGATGCGCCATGGCTGCCACCGCGCTGGAGACCCCGTCCGCCTTCTTCGACCGCCTGGAGCGGATGCGACGGCTGGTGCGAGTGCTCTCCCTGGTGGTCGCGGGGCTGGTGGCGATCACCGTGCCGGCGGCCTATGGGCTGGCCGGATACATGGCCCTGAACCGGGACCTGACCTTCAAGGCCGAGTTGAACGCGGAGCACGTGGCCCGCTACGCCTATGGCCGGGCGGACGCCTGGGCCTATGCCGTGGAGCACGTGCGGTCCCTGATCTCGATGACGCACAGCGCCGATCGGTCGGTGCGCCAGCAGGTGAGGGATGGGGGCGGGACCTGCTTCCTCGACACCGCCACCGATCTGGCGCCGCCGGTGATGTGGCGCGAAAGCCCGATCGTGGTGCGGGGCGAGCCCATCGGGTCGGTCTCGGTGGCCGGCAGCCTGCGGCCCCTGCTGCTGTCCGGCGGGGTCGCGGCGCTCCTCGGCCTTCTGCTCGGCGGGGCGGCCTGGGTGGTCATGCAGCGGCTGCCCCAGCGGTCGCTGGATCAGTCGTTGGCCGTCATCCGGGCGGCGCACGAAGACACGCGCCGTCATGCGGCGAGTCTCGCCGCCGCCAATCGGGAGTTGAATGCCCAATACCACCTGATCGCCGAAGCGACCCGTCAGGTCGAGGCGCAGCGCCAGGCCGCGGAGGTGGCCAACCGCAGCAAGTCCGCGTTCCTGGCGACCATGAGCCACGAACTGCGGACGCCCCTGAACGCCATCATCGGGTTCGCCGATGTCATGCGGTCCGGGCTGTTCGGTGAGATCCAGGAGCCCCGGTACCGGGAGTATGTCCACGACATTCACGACAGCGGGCAACACCTGCTGTCGATCATCAACAACATCCTGGACCTGTCCAAGGTCGAGGCCGGGCGCATGGAACTGCACCCCGAGCCGATTTCGCTGCCGGGCCTGCTGCACGATGCCCTGACCGTGCTGGAGCCATTGGCCAAGGACGCGGGGGTCGGGCTGGCGATGGACGTGGACGAGGGGCTGCCCCGGATCCGCGCCGATGCGGTGAAGCTGAAACAGGTGCTGCTGAACCTGCTGTCGAACGCGATCAAGTTCACACCCCGGGGCGGCCAGGTGATGGCCGCGGCCACCCGTCTTGGCGACGACCGGGTCCGAATCGTGGTCTCGGACACCGGGTGCGGGATGACGGCAACGGATCTGGCAGCCGCGATGGAGCCCTACCGGCAGGCGGACACGCCGCTGACCCGGACGCATGTTGGCACCGGCCTGGGACTGCCGGTCTCCAAGACCCTGGTGGAGCTGCACGGTGGCACGCTGACCGTGGACAGCCGCCCGGGCAAGGGGACCCGGGTCACCGTCGTCCTGCCGGTGGAGGGGCCGCGCGGGCGCGGGCCGTCGGCGGCGTCCGCCTGAGCGGAGGGGCGGGTGGGCCTGCCTCGCCCTGGCTTTTTTCTAATTGCAAATGCCTCGCAATTGCGATACCTGCCTGGGCTGTTCCGTTTCGCCGAAGAAGGACCCAGGCATGAAACCCACCCTGCTGGCCGCCGCCGCGGCCTCCCTCGTTGTTGCCGGCGCCGCGCCCGCCCTGGCCATGCCCGACGCGCGGCCCGTCCTGACCACCTATGCCGACATCGCGCACGCCGGGTATGCCGACTCGCTGGCGGCGGCGCGCACGCTGGACGGCGCCATCGACGCCCTGGTGGCCGATCCGTCGGACGAGACTTTGGCCGCCGCCCGCGCGGCCTGGGTCGCGGCCCGCGTCCCCTATCAGCAGACCGAGGTGTTCCGCTTCGGCAACCCGATCGTGGATGCCTGGGAAGGACGGGTGAACGCCTGGCCGCTGGACGAAGGGCTGATCGACTATGTGTCGGACGGCACCGGGGGCACCGGCGGCGGCGACAATGCGGCCGCGACCGCCAACGTCATCGCCAACCCGTCGCTGACCCTGGGCGGCGAGACCGTGGACGCCGGCACCATCGACACGGCGTTGCTGATGGAGACCCTGCACGAGGCCGGCGGCATCGAGGCCAATGTGGCCACGGGCTATCACGCCATCGAGTTCCTGCTGTGGGGCCAGGACCTGAACGGCACCGGCCCGGGGGCCGGCACCCGTCCCGCCACCGACTTCGACCCGGCCAACTGCACGAGCGGGCACTGCGACCGGCGCGTGGCCTATCTGACCACGGCGTCGGATCTGCTGATCGAGGATCTGACCGAGATGGTGGACGCCTGGGCGCCCGGCGGCGAGGCCCGCGCCTTCGTGCTGGATGATCCCCAGCGCGGTCTGAAGGCCATGCTCACGGGCATGGGCAGCCTGTCCTACGGCGAACTGGCGGGCGAGCGCATGAAGCTGGGCCTGATGCTGCACGACCCCGAGGAAGAGCACGACTGCTTCAGTGACAACACGCACTATTCCCACTTCTTCAACGCCAAGGGCATCGAGAACGTCTACGCCGGCCGCTATCACCGCATCGACGGCACCGTGGTGACGGGGCCGGCGCTGGCCGATCTGGTGCAGGCCACGGATGCCGACGCCCACGCCGCGCTGACCCTGCGTCTGGCCGAGACCCTGGACCAGATGGCCACGCTGGTGGAAAGCGCCCAGACGGGCGAGGCCTATGACCAGATGATCGGGGCCGGCAACGCCGCCGGCAATGCCCGGGTCCAGGCCGCCATCGACGCCCTGACCGCGCAGACCCGCGCCATCGAGACCGTTGTCTCCAGCCTCGGCCTGGATGGCGTGGGCTTCGAGGGTTCGGATAGTCTCGACGCGCCCGAAAAGGTGTTCCAGTGAGAGCCCGAACCGGCATGACCGGAGCGGGGGCCGTCGCCATGGCGGCGGTCCTCGCCCTCTCGGCCCCCGCCGCCGCCGCGCCCGACGGCTTCGAGCCCGGTGAGGACCGTCCGGGCGGCGAGACCACCCACGACAAGGCGCGCGACCGCAACGCCTTCTCGCACAGTTCGGCCAACATGGCGTTCGATCGCGAGATGGACTTCAAGGTGGGCAACGGCTTCTTCCGGCGGCTGTGGGTGTCGGCGCCGTCCTCGACCAAGGCGGCCGACGGCCTCGGCCCGCTGTTCAACGAGGCCGCCTGCCAGAGCTGCCACCTGAAGGACGGGCGCGGCCATCCGCCGTTGTTGGAGGCCGGCGACGACCGGGGCGCCGGCATGTTCCTGCGGCTGTCCATTCCGCCCCGGAACGCCGAGGAGTGGCGCACCCTGGCCGACCGCCAGCGGACCGTGATCCCCGATCCGGTCTACGGCACCCAGCTTCAGGACCGGGCGATCCAGGGTCATATGCCCGAGGGCCGCATGGTGGTGCGCTACGCCGAGGAGACCGTGACCCTGGCGGACGGCGAGACGGTGTCGCTGCGCCGCCCGACCTATGACGTGGCGGACTGGGGCTATGGCCCGCCGCATCCGGACGTCATGCTGTCGCCGCGCATCGCGCCGCCGATGGTGGGCGTCGGCCTGCTGGAGGCGATTCCCGCCGAGGCCATTCTGGTGGGCGCCGACCCCCACGACCGGGACGGCGACGGCATCTCCGGCCGGCCGCAGTGGGTGCGCGACCCGGCCACGGGCGAGATCGCGCTCGGCCGCTTCGGCTGGAAGGCCGGCAACCCCAGCGTGGATGCGCAGGGGCAGGGGGCCTTCGCCGGCGATATCGGCATTTCGACCCCGTTCAACCCGGACCCCTGGGGCGACTGTTCCGAGGCGCAGGCCGACTGCCGCGCCGCGCCGCACGGCGACGATCCGCAGTACGCGAACCTGGAGGCCCACCAGGATGTCACCGATCTGGTGCTGTTCTACAGCCGACACCTCGCGCTGCCGGCCCGACCGGATGCGGACGATCCGCCGGTGCTGGCGGGCAAGGCCGTGTTCCGGGATCTGGGGTGCAGCGGGTGCCACACGCCGACGCACACCACGGCGGCGGACGCGGCGGATCCCGAACTGGCGGGGCAGACCATCTGGCCCTACACGGACCTTCTGCTGCACGACATGGGGCCGGGGCTGGCCGATGGCCGGCCGGAGGGCGAGGCCTCCGGGCAGGAATGGCGCACGGCGCCCCTGTGGGGCCTGGGCCTGACGGCCACGGTCGGCGGCGGCCATGCGTTCTTCCTGCATGACGGGCGGGCGCGCACCCTCACCGAGGCCATCCTGTGGCATGGCGGCGAGGCCGAGCCGGCGCGCGAGGGCTTCCGTGCCCTGCCGGCCGAGGATCGGGCCGATCTGCTGCGCTTCCTGAACTCGCTGTGAGGAATAGGCCCGCCATGCGTTTCGTTTCCGCCGTCTGCCTTTGCGCGTTTGTCCTGGCTGGGCCGGCCTTCGCCGACGACCGGGCGCCGTCCACCGGAGCGGCTTTGGCCGATCACCTCCAGCCGCGCCACGCGGCCCTGAGGGAGGCCGCCGCCGCGCTGGAAACGGCGGCCGCCGACGCCTGCGCGGCACCGTCGCCCCAGGCCCTCGCCACGCTGCGGGAGCACCTGTCCGCGACATGGGCCGCCTGGGGGGCGCTGGAGCACGTCGCCTATGGCCCGATCGAACAGTACAACCGCCGCTTCCGTCTCGCCTTCTGGCCGGACCCGCGCGGGGTGGTGGCGCGCGATTTGGCCGAGGTGCTGGCCGAAGAACCTGAGGATCTGCTGGCGCCGAACGGCTTCACCTTCGCCAGCGTGGCCGTGCAGGGGCTGCCGGCGCTCGACCGGCTGACCCATGGCCGTCAGGCCGAGGCCCTGGACGGCGCGGGCTATCGTTGCCGTCTGCTGGTCGGCGTGGCCGGGAATGTGGCGACCATCGCGGCCGATCTGGACGCGGCGTGGCGGGTGGACGACGGCGCGTGGCCGGCGGCGTTCCGTGATCCCGCCGAGGCGGCCATGGTGCGCGATGCCGGCCAACTGGCGGGCATCGTGCTGACGGGGATGTCCTCGCAACTGCGGGCGATGCGGGACCGGCGCCTGCTGCCGGTGCTGGAGGACGAGGCCGCGGCGACGGACGACGCGGCTGGGTCGGACCGCACTCCCGTGGTCGTCGCGGCCAGCCTGGACGGCATGGCGGAGGCGTTCTCGGTGCTGTTCCGGCCGCCGCTGGAGACCGTGGATCCCGAACTGGCCGGGCTGATGACGCGGGCCTTCGCCCAGACGCGGGACACGGCGAGCGGCCTGACCGCGCCGCTCTCGGCGGCCGTGGGTGATCCGGACGGACGGGCGGCGGTTGAGCGCCTCGCCACCCAGCTTCAGGCGCTCAACCAGCTTCTGGTCGAGCGCGTGGCCCCGGCCCTGGACCTGAGCGTGGGGTTCAATTCGCTGGACGGAGACTGAGCCATGACCGCCATCGTCAGTCGCCGCGCTCTTTTGGCCGCCGGGGCCGCCGGGCACGCCCTGGGCGGGGCGCGGCTGCGGGCCGCGCACGCCGCCGCGCCGGACCGGGGGGTGTATCTGGGCGGCGCGCTGACCCCGGATGGCGTCTGGCGCTACAGCGGCGTGGATGCCGACGGGTGTCTGGTGCTGGATGTGCCGCTGCCGGGACGGGCCCACGGCTGCGCCCTGCGGCCGGACGGGCGCGAAATCGCCATTACCGCGCGCCGACCGGATCGGTTCGTGGTCATCGCCGACCGCCGCACGGGCGCGATCCGCCGGACCCTGAGGCCGCCGCCCGGGCACCACGTCTACGGCCACGCGGCCTATCGCGTGGACGGGGCGCGCCTGTACGTGACGGAGAACGCCTACGACGCTGAAGAGCCGGGCGTGATGGCCGTCTACGACGCCACGGAAGGCTATCGCCGGATGGCCACGTGGCCGACGGGCGGGATCGGACCCCATGAGGTGCGTCTGATGCCGGACGGAGCCGGCCTCGCCATCGCCAACGGCGGCCTGCGGACCCACCCGGACACCGGCCGGGCGGTGCTCAATCTGGGCTCCATGGATGCGTCCCTGGCGCTGATGGACCCGGCCGACGGCCGTCTTCTGGATCAGGCCCGGCTGCCCGCGCGCTGGCGCCTGAACAGCATCCGGCACATCGCCGCCACCCCGGACGGCCGCGTCGTGGCGGTCAGCCAGTGGCAGGGCGGGCCCTCGGAGCGGCCGCCCCTGGTGGCGGTGTGGCGGCCGGGCGGGGCGCTTGTGCCGCTCTCGGCCCCGCCAGAGGTCCAGGCCCGGATGCGGAACTACTGCGGCAGCGTGTGCGTGGACGTCGCGGGTCGCATGGCGGCGGCCTCGGCCCCGCGCGGCGGGCTGATCACGCTCTGGGACCTGGACGCCGAGGCGTTCGCGGGTGCGGTCGAGGTCCCCGATGGCTGCGGCGTGGCGCCGGACGGCACGCCCGGCGGCTTCATCCTGACCAGCGGAGCGGGTGGGGTCTGGCGGCATGGCCGGGACGGCACCGCGCCCCTGCCGGGCGAGGCCGCGACCGCGCGGCGCTGGGACAACCACCTGACCCGGATGAAGGCATGACCCCCTTGCCCGGCGGTTACGCCGCCGTCGGCGCGGCCTGCTGCACCCGGTTGCGGCCGGTGTGCTTGGCCGTGTAGAGGGCGTCGTCGGCGCGTTTGAGCAGTCCGGCAAACCCGGAGGACTCTCGGCTGCCATCGCTGTGCGCAACGCCGATGCTGGCCGTCACGGAAACGGCGGCCCGCGCCGTGGCGCAGGGGGTGGCGGCGATGTCGGCGCGCAGGCGCTCGGCCAGCGTCGTTGCCGCGTCCAGGGGCGTTTCGGGCAGGACGATGGCGAACTCCTCGCCGCCCAGCCGGCCGATCACATCCGAGGTCCGCACGCCGTCGATCAGGCGGGCCGCCACCTCCGCCAGCACCACGTCGCCGACATCGTGGCCGTGGGTGTCGTTGATGACCTTGAAGTGGTCGATGTCCATGACGAGCACCGCGATCGAATGGCCGTGACGGCGGTTGCGGTCCCACTCCGCCTCGGACAGCTTGAGAAACCCCCGGCGGTTCAGCACGCCCGTCAGCGGGTCGGTGACGGCCAGCGCGCGCAGTTCGGCATCCCCTTCCTCGATCCGGTCGGCCATGGTGTTGAAGGCATGGCCCAGGTCGGCCAGTTCGTCCCGGCCGCGCGGCCAGACCCGCGCCGACAGGTCGCCGTCCGCCATGGTTCGCGCCGCGCGCTGAAGACCCGTCAGGGGCTGAACCAGCGACAGGACCAGCAGGACCGTCAGCAGCGTGGCGCCCACCAGCACGGCGGAGAACACGACCAGCATGGTCACTTGAATCTGATGGGACTCCGCCAGCACGGCCTCGCGGTCGGCGCTGATGAACAGCCGCCACCCCAGATCGCCGATCACCGGCGCGTTCGGGTTGGTGGCATGGGCGATCAGACGGGCGTCGTTGCCGGAGGACTGCACAACGATCCCCTGCGGCGCGTCGGCGGCCTGGAAGACGGGACGGTCGGCGACACTGGCCAGGAACCGGAAGGGGAGCCGCGAAAAGATGACGCGTCCGTCGGCGGTCGTCAGCAGGATGTCGGACGGCTGGCGTAGCTGGGTTGCGGTCGCCGCCTCCCGGGCGATCCACGCCGCGGAGAGGGTGGCGTGCGCAATTCCGATCAGGCGTCCGTCCGGCGCATCCAGTCGGACGGCGACCTCCAGACCGGGCAGGCCCGCCCGGGAGTCCTCCGGTCCGTCTCGGACCCCGATGACGGCCCGCCCCGTCTCGGCGGCCTCGCGCCACCAGGCGGGAACCGGCGTGAGCGGCCCGAAAGCGGCCGCCTGGGGCTTGGTGAAGGGGGTCGTGTCGGCCACGACGTAGCCCTGGGCGTCCGTGATGCGGATGACATCGAACACGGCCCGTCCGAACAGCCGCCGTTCGACCCGGATAAAGCTGTCCCACAGGCCGGCGGAGGCCTCGGCGAACAGGCTGGTCCGGTCCCCCGTACCCCCGGGGTCCGGTTGCGTGTTGGCCACGGCGAGCGCGCGGCGTACCGCTTCGATCTCGCCGGCCCGGGCGATCTGATCCATGCGCGTCGAGACGATCGTGCCCATCTGGGCCAGGATCACGCCGCCCGTCTCGACCACCTGCTCGCCGTGAACCCGCTCCAGGGTCGCGACGCTGGCCCGGATCCCGTAGATGCCGGCCACCGCGAAGACGCACAGGGCAAGGCCGGTCAGGAGACCGATCCGGGTGCGGATGCTGAGCCTGTTGAGCGGGTTGGTCATCGGGGAGGCTATCGGTAGATCAGACGGCCGTCGCTGATGCGCGCGGGAAACAGAGGAAAGGCGATGTCCTGCTGGCCGGCCTCAAGGGACACGTTTCCGAACAGGCCGGAATACAGAAACCCATCCTGAAGCTGGGCCCGCAGGTCGGTCTGTCCCGTGGGGCCGCCTTCCATCAGGCCGGCGACCATCATGGCGAAGTCGTAGCCGTTGGCCACGTACTGATTGAAGGGGCGGTCGTGCCGGGTCTCGAACCGGGTGCGGACGTCGTCGGCGAAGGCATAGTTCCTGTTGTAGATGGCCGGGGCGACCACCCGGACCCCGTCCGCGACGGGATCCCGGACCACCTCGGGCAGGGTGGCCGTGGTCGTCGAGACCACCGGCCCGTCGAAGCCCTGCGCGCGCAATGCGCCCAGGACACCCAGGATCGGTCCCGCGAAGCCCACCACCGCCACGGCTTCCGGCTCCGGGGTGTTCGCCACGAGGGCGTCGAAGTCGGTCCGGCCCAGCGAGAAGCTGAGGCCCGTGATGGCCATGCCCCGGGGCCCCAGTCGGGTCTCGATCTGGTCGAAGACCGCCGTGCCGTAGGGGTCGTCCTGATGGAACACGGTGAGGGTCTTCACGCTGTCCGGCAGGACATCGGCCAGGATCGGCAGTTCCTGCTCGGCCGTGGGAAAGTAGCGATAGACCGAGCGGGTGCCCGCAGTCAGGTCCGGCGCAGAGGCCACCAGACCGAACAGAAGCTGGCCGTCCGCCTCGGCCCGGTCCCGCAGCGCCATCGAGACGCCGCTGGTGCCGGCCACCAACACGTCCGGGGGCGGGTCGGCTGCCCGCACCGCGTCATAGGCCGCGAGTGTGGCCTGTGCGCTGCCCGCGGCATCGTGCAGGACCAGAACCACCGGCCCGCCGGCCGCGCCGCCGCGCGCGTTGATGTCCTCGATGGCAAGGGCCAGACCGTCACGGATGTCCTCCCCCACGCTCCCGGCGGGGCCGGTCATCGGCAGGACGGCGCCGATCACCAGACCCGGGGGGTCTTCGCATCCGGCCAGCAGAAAGAGGCCCAGACCCAGCAAGGCGGAGCCGATCGGATGTCGCACGGGCCAACGGCCACGGGTCATGGTCCTGGTCTCCCCTCAATCCTGGCCGGACGACACCTCACACCCGTTCATGTGTCGGCCGGCATGAACGGGTCCCGCATGGGGAACGCCGCAGCGTCGCACGCCACGATGAACAAATATTCAATCTCCCCGCCCGGACGCGGGTCAATCCCGGCTGTGCGAGAGTCAGGGCTCCGAATCCAGATGACAGGGGTGTCATGGTTCGTGCCCCATCACGAGATCCTTCGCGCCCTTAGGGCGCTCAGGATGACACCCTCTATTAAAAGTGTGTCATCTTGAGGGAGCCCCCGCGACCATCGTTCCGATGGTCGCGCTTCTTTGCGGCGACGCGATGCGTCGCCGGGGGCGACCGAAGGACCTCGAGAGGTGGGTTCGTCCCCATCCGTGTCACAGAACGGTCATCCGAGTTCGGAGCCCTGGACCCCGCGGCAGGGCCGTGGCGTCTCCCCCGGTCCGCCGCTATGATCGGCGGCCCCATCCGTCCCGTTCCCCCGTTCTGCGTGCCCAGCGATGACAGCCCAGTCCCCCGCGCCGACGGCGCCCCCCCCGGACGTCGCCCCCGACGCCACTTCCGCCCGGGCCGCCCGGTCGCGCACCGCGACGGCGTCCCTGGCCTGGCGCATGGTCCGGGAGTTCCTGTGGCCGCACCGGCGCGCCATGGCGCTGGGCGTGGCCTTCATGCTGCTGATGGCGGCGGCCACCGTGGCGACGGCCTGGCTGCTGGAACCGGCGATCAATCAGGTCTTCCTGGGCAAGGACCGGGACGCGCTGTGGTGGGTCGGCGGCGGCATCCTGGTGGCGTTTCTGGCCCGGGCCGTGGGGAACTACGGCCAGTCGCTCTACGTCACCGAAGTGGGATTCCGCATCCTGGCCACCGCCCGGGACCGGCTGCACGCCAAGGTCTCCGGCATGGAGCTGCGCTTCTTCCAGGGGCGCAACACGGGCGATCTGGTGACCCGCTTCACCTTCGACATCAACCGGATGCGGCACGCCACCTCGAACACGATGACCGGACTGGGCCGCGATCTGGTGACGCTGTTGGCCCTGATCGCGCTGGTGCTGTGGCAGGACTGGCTGCTGGCCCTGCTGGCCATGGTGGCCGCCCCCCTGACCATCGTGCCGGTGCGTCGTCTGGGCCGGAAGGTGCGGCGGCGGGCGCGGGACACCCAGGAGGAGACGAGTCGCCTGCACGCCCTCATGTCGCAGACCCTGCGCGGCATCCGCGTGGTGTGGATCGACGGCCGCCGCGACCTCATGGCGGCCCGGGTCGAAGACCTGATCCGCCGCATCTTCCGCCGTCAGGTCTCCGGCGAGCGCGCCCGGACCCTCATCACGCCGATCATGGAACTGGCCACGGGCGTGGCGCTGGGGCTGGCGCTGTACGCCGGCGGCCAGCGCATCCTGAGCGGGGGCAACGACCCCGGTTCGCTGACGTCCATGCTGGCCGCGCTGCTGATGGCCTATCAGCCGGCCAAGCGGCTGGCCAACCTCTACACCATCATGCAGGAGGGCCTGGCCGCCGTCGAACGCCTGTTCGAGATGCTCGACATGCCGCCCGACCTGACGGAGCGCCCGGACGCGCGGCCGCTGCCCGAGGGGCCGGGCCGCATCCGCCTGGAGGGGGCGCGGTTCGCCTATGATCCGGCGGCGCCCGTGCTGGCGGACATCGACCTGACCGTGGATCCCGGCGAGACGGTGGCGCTGGTCGGCGGCTCGGGGGCCGGCAAGTCCACGCTGCTCAACCTGATCCCCCGGTTCCTGGATGTGGACGCCGGCACGGTCCGCGTCGATGGCCACGACGTACGCGATGTCACCCTGGCCTCGCTGCGGGCGCGCATCGCCATGGTGACGCAGGAGACCTTTCTGTTCGACGACACCATTGGGGCCAACATCGCCTATGCCCGGCCGGGGGCCAGCGCCGCCGAGATCGAGCAGGCGGTGCGGGACGCCGACGCCTGGGACATCGTGGCCCGGCTGCCGCAGGGACTCGATACGCCGCTCGGCGCGCTGGGCGGTCGGCTGTCGGGGGGCGAGCGCCAGCGCATCGCCATTGCCCGGGCCCTGCTGAAGGACGCGCCGATCCTGCTGCTGGACGAGCCCACGTCGGCGCTCGACACCGAGGCCGAGGCGCGGGTGCAGGCCGCCCTGGCGCGGCTGTCGCGGGGGCGGACCGTGCTGGTGGTGGCGCACCGCCTGTCCACCATCGTCGAGGCCGACCGCATCTGCGTGATGGAGGCCGGCCGGATCGTCGAACAGGGCCGTCATGCGGATCTGCTGACACGGGGCGGCGCCTATGCCAATCTCTACCGCGATCAGGGCCATGCCCCCGGCGCGTGACCGGGCGCGGGGCCTGCGGGGGCGCGGTTCAGGCCGGCGCCCGGGCCGACGGATGAACGGAAATCCGAACTGAAACGAAGGGGGAAGACTGGAATGAAACGGCGCGAGTTCCTCTCCGGCGCGGCCGCGGCCGGTGCCGCTACCGGGGTCTCCAGCCTGGCCGCGCCCGCCGTGGCGCGGGCGCAGGGGGCCTCCGGGGAGGCCATGGAATGGAAGATGGTCACCACCTGGCCGAAGAACGCCCCCGGGGTGGGCGTCAACGCCCAACGCTTCGCCGATGCCGTCACCGAGATGTCCGGCGGGCGCCTGACCATTCGTCTGTTCGCGGCCGGGGAACTGGTGCCGCCGTTCGAGTGCCTGGACGCGGTGCAGGCCGACACGGCGCAGCTTGCGCACTCCACGCCGTATTACTGGGTCGGCAAGGCCCCCGCGCTGAACTACTTCACCACCATCCCGTTCGGCCTGATGGCCTGGGAAATGAGCGCCTGGATCGCCTTCGGCGGCGGTCAGGCCCTGTGGGAGGAGGTCTACGCGCCGTTCAACGTGGTGCCGTTCTACGTGGGCAATTCCGGGGTCCAGTCGGGCGGGTGGTTCAACAAGGAAATCAACACCCTCGACGACATCAAGGGCCTCAAGATGCGGATCGCCGGCTCGGGCGGCGAAGTGATGCGTCGCCTGGGTGCCGCCGTGGTGCTGACGCCGCCGGGGGACATCCAGCCGGCCCTCATGTCCGGCGCGGTGGACGCGGCCGAGTGGGTCGGCCCCTGGCTGGACATCGCGTTCGGCCTGCAAAAGGCCGCCAAGTACTACTATGTGCCGGCCTTCCACGAGCCCGGCCCGGGCCTGGAGGTGATCGTCAACAAGGAGCGGTTCGCCGCCCTGCCGGATGACCTGAAGGCCATCGTGCGCTATGCCGCCCGCGCCACCGCCGAGACCACGCTCGCCGATTTCACCTACAACAACATCAAGGTGTTCTCGGAGATGCAGACGGCCTTCCCGGATATCGAACTGCGCACCTTCCCGGACGCGGTGATCGCCGCCATGGGCGAGGCCACCCGCGAGGTGGTGGCGGAGATCGCCGCCAAGGACGAGATGGCCGCCAAGGTCCATGAGTCCTTTACCGCGTTCAACGCCATGGCCGAGGACTACCAGCGGCACTTCGACCTGAAGACCCTGCAGATGCGTCGTCAGGTGATGGCGGGATAGGGGAAAGGGCTTCGCCCCGCCTCGCGACATCTCCACCAAGAACAACACCCCCCGGCCGTATGGCGCGGGGGGTGTTTTCAGGTACAAGGTCGTCCCGGCGGGATTGGTGAAGTGGTTTGACTGTCGGAGGGGGCAACGTCACAGGGCGATGCTCGCCGCCCCGTTTTTTCGTCATCCTGAGCCGCTGCAGGCGGCGAAGGATCTCGGGAGGCCAAATGATACCAGCGGCGGGCGAGTTTGACTCACCCGCCGAGCGGCACCGGCCCTCTCCCCCACCCGGCCACCCCAAGGATACTCTCGTGGGTGGCCGGGTGGGGGAGAGGGCCGGCCACGGACTTCAACGGTCATCGTCAGATGCCGTTGGTATGACTCCGGGCCGAGGCGGATCCCCACCCCGGCCCGAGATCCTTCGGTCGCTCCGCTCCCTCAGGATGACGCCTTGGTCTTTGCGTCGCGCCCGTCCTGACGGTCAAAGCCTTGTGCCGCCGGCCTTTACGCCGCCTGCTGGTCGATCTCCAGCGTGCGCCAGACGTCGAGCAGGGCGCTCACCAGATGGTCCATCAGCGCGTCGTCGTGCAGCGGCGTCGGGGTGATGCGCAGGCGCTCGGTGCCGCGCGGCACGGTCGGGTAGTTGATGGGCTGCACATAGATGTTGTGCTTGGTCAGCAGCAGGTCGGACGCCTGCTTGCAGCGGGTCGCATCGCCCACCAGCAGGGGCACGATGTGACTGACCGAGTCCATCACCGGCAGGTTCAGCTCGCGCAGGCGGCGCTTCAGGGTCGCGGCGCGCTCCTGATGGCGGATGCGCAGCTCGTTGTGGGCCCGCAGGTGCTGGATGCTGGCCAGCGCGCCGGCGGCGATGCCCGGCGGCAGCGAGGTGGTGAAGATGAAGCCCGCGCCGAAGCTGCGCACGAAGTCCACCAGATCGCGCGAGGCGGCGATGTAGCCGCCGATGCAGCCGATCGCCTTGCCCATGGTGGCCTGGATGATGTCGATGCGGTCGGCGACGCCGTCACGCTCGGCCACACCCGAGCCCTGCTCGCCGTACATGCCGACGGCGTGGACCTCGTCGAGGAAGGTCAGCGCGCCGTGCTTCTCGGCCACATCGCAAATCTCGGCGATGGGGGCGATGTCGCCGTCCATGGAGTAGACCGACTCGAAGGCCACCAGCTTGGGCGTTTCCTTCGGGTATTCGGACAGCAGGCGATCCAGATCCTCGGGGTCGTTGTGCTTGAAGATCTTCTTCGGCGCCCGGGAGTGGCGCACGCCCTCGATCATGCTGTTGTGATTCAGCGCGTCGGAGAAGATCACCAGATCGGGGATCTGCTGGCCCAGGGTCATCAGCGTGGTCAGGTTGGCCACATAGCCGCTGGTGAAGATGAGGGCCGATTCCTTGTTGTGCCACGAGGCCAGTTCGTCCTCCAGCAGCACATGGTCATGGGTCGTGCCGGAGATGTTGCGGGTGCCGCCGGCACCGGCGCCGCACGCCTGGACCCGCTCCGCGATGGCGTTGGTCACGACCGGGTTCATGCCCATGCCCATGTAGTCGTTCGAGCACCAGATGGTGACGTCATGGGTCTGGCCATCCCGGTGGTTGATGGCCTTGGGGAATTTTCCGGTGCGACGCTCCAGGTCGCAGAACACGCGGTACCGCCCTTCCTCGCGGAGGTCACGCAGGCGGTTCCCGAAGTAGGTCTGATAGTCCATCGGTCACGTCCTCTCGGTCAGACGATCCCCGATCCTCGATGCGGCGGGACCCTATCCCATGGACCCGGTCGGGTGTGTCCCCGGGGTCCCCGGCATCGGCAGGCGGGGGTGCGGCAGGTCAGCTCGTCTTGTCGTTGTTGCCTTGGGTCTGGTCGGGCGCCGCCCCGGGTCGGATCCCCCGCGGGGCTCGGTACCGCCCCGCATCCGGCCTGTCGGCGCGACGACCGCGTGCTACAGCTTGTCCTCGGCCCTGCACCAGGCCAGGGTATCATCCAACGCCCGGGCGACTCGCGAGACCATGGCGTCGATCTCCTCTTCCGTGATGATGAGCGGTGGCGAGAACGCCACCGTATCGCCGATGACACGGGTGATGACCCCGTGACGGTGCAGGTTCCGTCCGATTGCGAGGCCCACGCCCTGGGCCGGGTCGAACGGCTGGCGGCTGGCCTTGTCGCGCACGATCTCGACGCCCGCGACCAGACCGACGCCGCGCACCTCTCCGACCAGCGGGTGGTCGGCCAGCGTGCGCAGGCGCTTCTGCATGACCGGGCCCACCGTAGCGGCGTGGGCGAACAGGTCACGTTCCTCGTACAGGCGCAGCACCTCCCGCGCGACCGCGCAGGAGACGGGGTGCCCGCCATAGGTATAGCCGTGGCCCAGGATGCCGATCCGCCCGGCGTTGTCCCGGATCACCTGATAGACCTTTTCCGTCATCATCAGGGCGGACAGCGGCATGTAGCCCGACGAGAGCTGCTTGGCGCAGGTCAGCATGTCGGGTTCAAGGCCGAAGGTCTGGCTGCCCCAGACGTTGCCCGTGCGGCCGAAGCCGCAGATGACCTCGTCCACCACGAACAGGATGTCGTGCCGCTTCAGGACCGCCTGGATCTTCTCGAAATAGGTCGGCGGGGGCACGATCACGCCGCCCGCGCCCATGACGGGCTCGGCGAAGAAGGCGGCGATGGTCTCCGGCCCCTCGGCCTGGATCAGCGCTTCCAGATCGTCCGCGCAGCGGGTGGCGAAGGCTTCGGGGCTCTCGCCCTCGAGGGCGAAGCGGTAGTGATGCGGGCAGCTTGTATGCAGGATGCCCGGCATCGGAAGGTCGAAGTCGCGGTGGTTGTTGGGCAGGCCGGTCAGGCTGGCGGTGGCCAGGGTGACCCCGTGATAGGCCTTGATGCGGCTGATGACCTTCTTCTTCTCGGGCCGGCCCAGCGCGTTGTTGTAGAAGCGGATCAGCTTCAGCGCGGTGTCGTTGGCCTCCGACCCGGAGCCGGAGAACAGCACCTTCGACATGGGCACCGGCGCCATGGCCAGCAGCGCCTCGGCCAGGTCGATGCCCGGCAGGTGGGCCTTCTGGCCGAACGGATGGTAGAAGGCCAGCATGCGCATCTGGTCATAGGCGACGCGCGCGAGCCGCTCCTCGGCCGAAAAGCCCAGCGCGGTGCACCACAGGCCGGCCAGCCCCTCGATGTAGCGGGCGCCGGCTTCGTCCTCGACCCACGCGCCGTCGCCGCGCGTCACGATGACCGGGCCGTCCTGCTCAAGCGCCAGGGGGTTGGTGTAGGGATGCAACTGGCTGCGAACGTCGCGCGCGGCGGCCGAGTTGGGACGCGGAACCTGGGTCATCTCGGGACTGTACTCCGGACTGGAGCGCGCGGCATCGCCCACGGACAGAGCAGACACCTCATGCGCCCGCACGGTGGCCGTCGATATGACGGGCCGTTCAGGATCGGGCTCACCCTCACGGTGGTCCTGTCCATTCGTCAAGCGAAATTGACACATTGACCTGTCAATGTCACGGGCTCGATCAGACTCTTACAGAAATTTTAAGTCAACATTCCGCTATTGATAATCAATCGCAACTATGCGAGGGTGCCGATCGTCAACACTGCGGCCGGCCACGGGCTACAACGGTCATCGCCAGATGCCGTTGCGACGAGTCCGGCCGCCCTCCCGTCACTCCCCCCCTCTGTCCACTTGCGAAGGGACTTTCGACCATGACGATGTCCGTTTCCCCGCGGTCCGCGCCGCGCCGCCGGACGCTGCTGGCCGGCGCGGTGGCCGCGCTCGCCGCCGCCGTTGCCCTGCCGGTCGGGTCAGCTCTGGCCGCCGGCGCCGGGTCCGTCAACGTCTACTCGACGCGCCAGCAGTTCCTGATCCAGCCTCTGTTCGATGCGTTCACCGAAAAGACCGGGATCGAGGTCAACGTGGTGTTCGCCAAGGAGGGCCTGGCCGAGCGCCTGCGCGCCGAGGGCGACAACAGCCCGGCCGACCTGGTGTTTACGGCCGATATCGGACGCCTGGCGGACATGGTGGACATGGGCGTGGTGCAGCCGGTCGAGACCGAGGCCCTGACCGAGGCCGTGCCCGAGCAGTACCGCCATCCGGACGGCCTGTGGTACGGCCTGACCCTGCGGGGCCGCGTGATCTACGCGTCGAAGGAGCGGGTGCCCGAGGGCGCCGTGACCAGCTATGCCGATCTCGCCGATCCCCGGTGGGAGGGCAAGGTCTGCACCCGCAAGGGCGACCACGTCTATCAGGTGGCCCTGCTGGCCGCGATGATCGCCAGGCACGGCGACGACTGGGCGCGCGACTGGCTGGAAGGCGTGAAGGCCAATCTGGCCCGCAAGCCGCAGGGCAACGACCGCGCCCAGGTGAAGGCCATCATGGAGGGCCAGTGCGATCTGGCGGTGGGCAACACCTACTACATGGGCAAGATGCTGGAGGATCCCGAGCAGCGCGCCTGGGCCGAGTCGGCAACCATCATCTTCCCCGACCAGGACGGCAGCGGCACGCACATGAACCTGTCCGGCGTAGCCATGACCACGGCCGCCCCGAACCGGGAGCATGCGGTCACGCTGATGGAGTACCTGGTCTCCGACGAGGCGCAGGCGCTCTATGCCGAACTGAACCACGAATACCCGGTCAAGCCGGGCGTGGAATGGTCGGACCTGCTGCAGAGCTGGGGCGACTTCAAGATGGATCCGCTGTCGCTGGACGAGGTGGCCAAGTACCGCCCCGAGGCGCTGATGATGGTCAACAGCGTGGGCTACAACAGCTAGCCTGAAGGATCAGGCAGGAGTCCGGGAGGGCGGGGCGTTCGCGTCCCGCCCTTTGCCTGTCTCATGCTGGCCGGCTTTTGTCCTGACGTGTCAGGACAAAAGCCTTACGCCGCTTCGCGGCGCCGGTGCCGTCGCACCGGCCGCCCCGCCTGTGACGTAACGTCATAGGCGGGGCGGGCATCACGCCCCACCGTATTCCATGAAGACCACCGCCTTGTCGTCCGGGCCGTGGTCCATGCGCCCCACCTCCTGGAACCCCAGCGCGCGGTGGAACGCCATCGAGCCCGGGTTGGGCGGGCGCTCGTTGACCTCGCACAGCACGAATCCGTAGCCCTGCTCGCGCGCGGTGTCGATGACCAGGCGGTACAGCGCCCGGCCCACCCCTCGGCCCCGCGCCGCCGGCGCGACCACGCCCCGGTCCACGTACAGGAACTGGGAGCGGGTCTCGCTGACCCAGCGGTAGTTGGGGCTCTCGTAGGCCAGACCCGGCGGCAGCGCCAGCACGAAGCCCAGCAGCGTGCCGTCCTCGCCGTAGGCCCCGGCGGCCAGCGCGGCCTGGGCGACCAGTTCGGCCAGGGCGTCTTCCTCCAGCGCGTTCACGTTCGGCTGGGCGGCGTTGTTCAGCGCCAGGGCGGCGGGCAGGTCCTCGGGGGCGAGGGGGCGCGGCGGCAGGGGCATGGCGAAGAGGGCGTCACATGGTTGAAACAAGGCCGGAGCATAGCCCCGCCGGGAGCCGGACGCCAGCGCCATGCAGGCCCGGGATGGTGTCGGGGCCCGGTTGCTGGTAAGAGACGACCTCTGATTCTGATCGGTGATGAACCGGACACGCCTTTTCGTCGATCGGTATGCCCTCCATGTCCAGGACCTGACCATGCGCGACGCCAGCCTTGAGCGGAACACCAAGGAAACCCGGATTGCCGTGACCGTGAACCTGGACGGGACCGGCCAATACAGCATCGCCACCGGCGTGGGCTTCCTGGACCACATGCTGGAGCAGCTTTCGCGCCACTCCCTGATCGACATCGACTTGAAGGCCGAGGGCGACACCCACATTGACTTCCACCACACCGTGGAGGACAGCGCCCTTGCGCTGGGCGAGGCCGTCTCGCGCGCCCTGGGCGACCGCAAGGGCATTCACCGCTATGGGGCCGCCACCATCCCCATGGACGAAACCCTGACCCGGGTCGCCATCGACCTGTCGAACCGCCCCTATCTGGTCTGGCGGGTGGGTTTCAGCCGGGACAAGCTGGGCAGCTTCGACACCGAGCTGTTCAAGGAGTGGTACCAGGCCTTCGCCCAGATGGCCGGCGCGACCCTGCACGTCGAGACCCTGTACGGCGAGAACAACCACCACATCGCGGAAAGCGGCTTCAAGGCGCTGGCCCGCGCCCTGCGGCAGGCCGTGGAGATCGACCCGCGCAAGGCGGATGCCGTGCCCTCAACCAAGGGCGTGCTGGGCGGCACGCTCTGATCGTCTCCCAACGGCATCTGACGATGACCGTTGAAGTCCGTGTCCGGGACACGTCCGGGTTCCGGCTGCGTCAGGGCCAGACGGGAACGGACGGCGCGGGCGGTTCGGGGTAGAGACGCTCGGGCCGAGGCGGCGTGGCCGCCACCCATGACGGCGCGGGGCTCTCCGACGCGACCCCCGGTCCGCCGGGCGTGGCGTTGGCCACGCTTACGTCCAGACGGCGCAAGGCGTCGTGGATGGGCAGGAACAGAGCCACCCCGTCCAGGCCGAGCCCCGACAGGTTCCCCCAGGCATCGACCAGCGGGCGCCCGTTCCGCCCGTCGGGCATGGGGGTGGTCGCCAGCACGGCCGTCCCGCCGTCGTTTCCTCCGGCCCGCGCCGCCGTCACGGTGCCCTGGCCGATGGTCTGGCCCAGCGCATGGGCGCGTTCGCCCGGCGCGATGGGGGTGGGGCGCACGGGCAGCCCCCGGAAGCCCCGGCCCGTGGCGCGCAGCAGCGCGACCTCGCCCAGCGGCCCCCGCCGCTCGACCCGACCCCACACCGTCCGGCCATCCGCCAGCCGAACCCGGACCACATCGACACCCCGGGTCACATGCGCGACCGTCAGCAGCCAGCCGTCTTCGGTGAGCAGCACGCCGCCCGCCTCGCCCTCCGGCCCCTGCACGACCACGGCGGCCGCGCGCGCCCGCTCCGCGTTCAGTGCAAACGGCTCGGCCAGCAGCGGCGGGCCGGTCAACCGTAGTGATCCGGCTCCGAAGGGGGGCGGTGGCGCGGGTCCGCCGGCGGCGGTGACGAAGAGCGCGGGGCTGAACAGGGGGTCCGACACCGACGCCTGCGCCATGGTGGAGGGCGCCCGACGCACCAGGGCGCGGCGGAAGCGGTTGTCGGCGGCCAGCCGCCGGAGGGCCTCGCGCACCATGGCGTCCGTCAGGATGGCGGCGGCCGGGCCGGCCGTGGGCGCTTCCAGGCGGGCCCCGGCGGTCAGACTCGGCGTCTCAAAGACCGTGACGCCGGAGTCCGCCGCGCGCACCCGCGCCGCCAGCACGCCGTGCGCCGTGCCCGTCGTGCCGGGGCCGAACACACCCACGGTGTGGCACAGGTCCAGCGTCAGGGATCGGATCCGCAGGTCCAGCGCAAAGTCGGCGGGCGGGCTGGACACCACGGGGAAGCCCAGCGCGTCGCCCAGTTCGCGCTGGACCGCCGGGGTCAGGGCCGCCGTCGCGTCCGCTCCTGCCCCCGCTGGCGCCGGCGCCGGGGCCGTCCAGGGCTGCGGTGTGCAGGCGGCGTCGTCGCGGTATCCGCCGGTTACGGCCCCGGGCGCCACGTCGATGCGGCCGACGGTCAGCGGACCGGCGGCGGCGGCCTGCACCGGCGTCAGCGGCGGCACGTCCGAAGCCGCCGGACCCGTGTCCCACGCGCCTGGACTCGCACAGCCCGACAACAGAAGCAGCGCGCCGGGCCAAAGCGCCCGCCACCGGGCCTGCCACTGGGCCCGCCACCGGACCGCCCCGCAGCGGCCACGTTCGATGCGCGCATGTCCCCCCATTTGCGCCCCCGGATTGAACCTTTGGTAGATCGTGTTCGCGAGTATGCACGCCTCCGGGCCGCCCGCAAACCTGGACGAACGGCGGGGCGGACCGGCATGGTGTCGGCCGGGCCCCGCTTTGCGGCGCCACGACGCTTCCGCCGTCCGCCGCATCCTGCTAAAAGGCGGGGCGTTCCGGCGGTTCCGCCTTGTCCCGACGGCCTCTGACGATGACCGTTGGAGTCCGTGGCCGGGTGGGGGAGAGGGCTGCTGCCGCTGGTCTTGTTTGTTTTTCCCGACGGGTCCCATGAAACTCGCAATCATCGACTACGGGTCCGGCAACCTCCGCTCCGCCGCCAAGGCGTTCGAGCGGGCGGCGCTGGAGTCCCGCGCGCGCCTGGACATCGAGGTGACCGACAAGCCCGACCTTGTGGTCGCGGCCGACCGCATCGTGTTGCCCGGCGTGGGGGCCTTCGCCGACTGCCGGCGTGGGCTCGCCGCCGTGGACGGCATGATCGACGCCCTGACCGAGGCGGTGCAGGCGCGCGCGCGCCCCTTCCTGGGCATCTGTGTCGGCATGCAGCTCATGGCGCGCGAGGGGCGCGAGCACGGCAGTCACCCGGGGCTGGGCTGGATCGACGGCGTGGTGGAGGCCGTCACGCCCGCCGATCCCGCGCTCAAGATCCCCCACATGGGCTGGAACGACCTGATCGTCCCGGATGCCCGGCATCCGGTGCTGGCGGGGATCGCCACGGGCCAGCATGCCTATTTCGTCCACTCCTACGCCATGGTGCTGGACGATGCGGCCCAGGGTCTGGCCACCGTGGAATACGGCGGCCCGGTCACGGCCATGGTCGGCCGCGACACCATGGTGGGCACCCAGTTCCATCCCGAGAAGAGCCAGGCCACCGGCCTGCGCCTGATCGCCAACTTCCTGACCTGGACCCCGTGAGCCCATGATCCTGTTTCCCGCCATCGATCTGAAGGACGGCCAGTGCGTGCGCCTGCTCAAGGGCGACATGGACAAGGCGACGGTGTTCAGCGACAGCCCGGGCGCCCAGGCCGGCGCGTTCGTCGCGGCGGGGTGCCGATATCTGCACGTCGTGGACCTGAACGGCGCGTTCTCGGGCTATCCGGTGAACGAGGCGGCCGTTGACTCGATTCTCCAGGCCGCCGGCGAGACGCCCGTGCAGCTTGGCGGCGGCATCCGCGACCTGCAGACCGTCGAATTCTGGCTGGAAAAGGGCATCGCCCGGGTCATTCTGGGCACCGTCGCCCTGCGCGATCCCGCCCTGGTCCACAAGGCCTGCACCGAGTTTCCCGGCCGGGTCGCCGTGGGTATCGATGCCCGCGACGGCATGGTGGCCGTCGAGGGCTGGGCCGAGACCAGCAAGGTCACCGCCTTCGATCTCGCCTTGCGGTTCGAGGATGCGGGCGTGGACGCCATCATCCACACCGACATCGAGCGCGACGGCGCCATGAAGGGGCCGAACCTGGAAGCCACGGCGGCTCTGGCCGAACGCCTGACCACGCCGGTGATCCTGTCCGGCGGCATCTCGTCGCTGGGGGATCTGCGCACGGTGGCCGCCCAGGCCGGCCGGGGCATCATCGGCGTCATCAGCGGCCGGGCGCTGTACGACGGCCGCCTGGATCTGGCCGAGGCGCTGGCGCTGCTGGATGCCATGCGCGGCGAAGGGGGGCGCTGACATGCTCAAGATGCGCATCATCCCGTGCCTGGACGTGAAGGACGGCCGCGTCGTCAAGGGCGTGAACTTCGTCAATCTGCGCGATGCCGGCGATCCGGTTGAGCAGGCCACGGTCTATGACGCCGCCGGGGCGGACGAACTGTGCTTCCTGGACATCACCGCCAGCAGCGACAACCGCGAAACCCTCTATGACGTGGTGGCCCGCACCGCCGAACGCTGCTTCATGCCGCTGACCGTGGGCGGTGGCGTGCGCACGGTGGAGGATGTCCGCCGCCTGCTGCTGGCCGGGGCCGACAAGGTGTCGATCAACACTGCCGCCGTGCACAATCCCGAGTTTGTGCGCGAGGCGGCCGAGAAGTTCGGCACCCAGTGCATCGTGGTCGCCATCGACGCCAAGAGCGTGGGGGACGACCGCTTCGAGATCTTCACCCACGGCGGCCGCAAACCCACCGGGATCGAGGCCATCGGCTGGGCCAAACGCATGGTCGAGCTGGGGGCGGGCGAAATCCTGCTGACCAGCATGGACCGCGACGGCACCCGCCAGGGCTTCAACATCCCGCTGACCCGCGCCATCGCGGACGCGGTGACCGTGCCCGTCATCGCCTCCGGCGGTGTCGGCACGCTCGATCATCTGGTGGAGGGCATCCGGGACGGTCACGCGACCGCCGTGCTCGCCGCCTCCATCTTCCACTTCGGCGAACACACCATCGGCGAGGCCAAGGCCCACATGCGCGCGGCCGGAATCGCCGTGCGGGAGGACCCCAGTGACAGCCCCCGAACCTGACGGCCCGGCCGCCGCCTCCGCCCCCGACGCGCGGGTGCTCGACCACCTGAACCGGGTGGTGGCGGACCGCAAGGGCGCCGACCCCGCCACGTCCTATACCGCCAAGCTGTTCGCCAAGGGGCCGAACAAGATCGCCCAGAAGGTCGGCGAAGAGGCCACCGAGGTGGTCATTGCCGCCGTGGCCGAAGGCCGGGACAGCGTGGTGACCGAGAGCGCCGATCTGCTCTATCACCTGTCCGTGCTGTGGGCGCAGACCGGCGTGACGCCCGATGAGGTGTGGGCGGAGCTGGCCCGCCGCTTCGGCACCTCCGGCCTGGACGAGAAGGCCAGCCGCACGCCGGGTTGAAAGTTGGCGGCGGAGGCGATGAACCGGACGAGTCCGGTTCATCGCCGATCAAAGATTGGAGCCTCAGCGCCCCATGACCTGGGTCACGGCATCCACCACGTCTTCCACGTACAGGTCCCGGAAGTAGTGGGTCGCGCCGTGAACGACCTTCAGCGACACGTTCTCGCCTTCCACCCCGTTCATTTCGCCCATCAGGCCCGGCACCACATCGTCGGCGGTGCCGATGACGACGACCGTGGGCACCTCGATGTCGCTCAGCAGGGACGGCGTGTTCCGGCGCTGGTCGTCGGCGTAGTAGTCCAGCACGGTCCCGGCTGCCACCTCGGCGTCGTTGCAGTACAGGAAGCGGTCCAGCGTCATCATCTCGTCCGGGTTCATGCCCTCGGCCTTGGCCAGCAGGTCGGCCAGGGGCATGCCGGTCACCTCCTCGTACTGCGCGGCGAAGGCCTCGGCGTCCCACAGGGCGGGCGCGATCAGCACCACGCCCTTGATGCCCGGATCATCGGACTCGGCCGCGTACCAGGCGACCTGGTTGCCGCCGCGCGAGTGCCCGGCCAGGGTGATCGCCTTGACGCCCTGGTCCTCCAGCCAGTCCACCCAGGCGTCGATTTCGGCCAGGGCGTCGGTGTGCTTGTGGCGGTGGGGTCGGGTGCAGTCGAAGCTGCCGTGGCGATTGTCCACGCCCAGGCTCAGATTGATCGCCAGAGAGTTGATGTTGCGCTCGGCCAGGGCGTCCTGCAGCGACTCAATGATCTCCATCTTGTTGTGGGCCAGGGTGCCGTGGGTGATGAGCACCGTCGGGCCGATGGCGTCGGCCTCGGGCGGGACCCGGTGGTCTGCGGTCAGGGTCAGGCCGTCGTGGGCGAGGGTGACCTCCTCGGCCAGGGCGGGGCCGGCGACGGCCAGGGTCAGGCCGGCCGCGAGCAAGGCCCCGGGCAGGGTGGCGGGCAGGGTGGCGGGCAGCGTGCGCGGGGTCGTGAGGGTCATGGATGGTCCTCCCTGTGGGGGGTTGAGTGCGGGGCGGTTCATCCGCCCGCGTTGGCGACCGGCGCCAGCAGCCGGTCCACCGGCGCCAGATCGTCGGTCAGGATGAGATCGCCGTCGGCGGCGACCCGCGCCGCCAGCGCCGGCGGCTGCCAGCGCAGGCCGACGCGCGGGTCCTGGGGGTCCCCGACCATGGCGCCGGTCAGCGCGGCGACCGGGGTGGGGGCGTCGGCGGCGAGCATCAGGTAGGTGATGCGGCCGGACCCCGCCAACTGCTCCCGGTCGGCCCAGACCTCGACCGTGGGGAACACGGTGCGCCAGGTGCGGACCAGCGCCAGCAGGAAGCGGGGATCGTGGGCGTCGTCCACCACGTTCATCAGGTACAGACCGCCCTCGGCCAGCCGGGCGCGGATCAGCCGCGCGAATTCCTGCGTGGAGAGATGCGGCGGTGCCGAGAAGTCGTGGAACGCATCGCCCACGATGATGTCGAAGGGCCGATCCACCGGCCAGTCCCGGAGCGCCCGGCGGGCGTCGCCGTGGAGGATGCGGGCGATCGACGCCGGGTCGAACCAGGCGTGATCGCGGGCGGCGCGGGTCACGGCCGGGTCCACCTCGGCCACGACGATTTCGGCCTCGGGCAGGGTGGCGGCCCAGGCGCGCGGCAGGGTGTAGGCCCCGCCGCCGACGAAGAACGCCCGCACCGGCGGGGCCTCGGGTCCGATCAGGCCAAGCCGCACCCGGGCGAGGCGGTCCGTCAGCGCCACGTAAGGGGCGTAGAGCAGCGCCGGGTCATCGCGGTCGTTGATGCCGTGAACCATGTGGTCCAGCACCATCAGCGTGCTCGGCCGGCCGCTGTCGGCGCTGAAGTCCGCCGTCCGGATGCAGTAGTAGTCGCTTTCCACCGTGCAGGCGGGGGCCAGCGCGCCGGCGGTGTGGGTCCAGAGGCCGAGCGCGCCGGCCAGCAGACCCGTCGTGGCCCCGGCCAGGGCGGTGCGGCGGGGGGCCGCCCGGCGGGCCATGAACGCGAAGGGCAGGGCGCACAGGGCGTAGACGGCGGCGACCGCCAGCAGGGTGCCGATGGTCCCGATCCAGCTGATGAACACATAGCCGGCGAGCAGGGTTCCGGCGATGCCGCCCGCCGATCCCATGGCGTACATGATCCCGAGCGTGGCGCCCGGGCGGTCGGGCCGGGCGGCCATGGCGAGCCGGGTCAGCATGGGCGCGGCCATGCCCGCGAACAGGCTGGGCGGCAGGAACAGGATCAGCGTCATCAGGCCGATGCGGCCGACCACGCCCAGACCGAGCCCCTCGACCCAGGGCGCGACGGCGCGGATCAGGGGCACGGCGGCGGCCGTGGTCAGGGCGGCGGCGGCCAGGATCAGCGCCAGCCGGCCGGACGCGGTGGCGCGGTCGTCCCGGCTCCAGACTCCGCCCAGCCCGTTGCCGAGGGACAGGCCCGCCAGCACGACCGCGATCACGGCGGTCCAGGTGTACAGCGACATGCCCACGTAGGGGGCCAGCATGCGCCCGGCCACGATCTCGACGACCAGCGAGGCCGCCGACGTCAGCAGCAGCACGGCCGCGTACAGGGCGCGCACCCCCGTCCCGGCGCTCTGGGCCCGGGCCTTGGGGGCCGCCGCCCGGGCGGAGGCCTCCTCCATGCGCATCCTCCCCTGGCCCGATGGCCGGCGCGCCGCCGCTCGGGCTGTTTGCCTTACCCGGCCCGATCGGGCCGGCGCCGCGAAGCGGTCAGCATTATTAGCCTTTGTTGATATGCATCATAACGCCTGCGCGCAAGGATGCCAGCCAGGGCTCGGAATCCAGATGACAGGGGTGTCATGGTTCGTGCCCCATCACGAGAGCCGTCGCGCCCTTAGGGCGCTCAGGATGACAATTTCTATTAAAAGTGTGTCATCAACTCAGTTTGTGGCGGGTTCGGGCTGAGGCCGGAGGACCGCGTTTGCGATGGTGACGAGCTTTCTGGCAACGGCGAGGAGTGCGCCTTTTGGTGTCTTTTTGTTTCCGATAAGCCGTTCGTAGAAGGCCTTGAGGTCGGGGTTGTATCGCACGGCGGAGAGCGCGGCCATGAAGAGCTTGGATCGCAAGGCGC
>NZ_WIVE01000058.1 GCF_009601025.1 Roseospira navarrensis
CGCAAGCATCTGCAAGCCTACCTCGATGAGTTCGTCTTCCGCTTCAACCGCCGCCGCACCCGGCACGCAGCCTTTCGATCCCTACTGGGCACCGTCACCACCAAAGGACCCATCACCTACGATATGTTGATCGCGCCGGAAGCAAAGGGATAAGCCTTAGGCAGAGATTGAGACAATCGTGGCTGTAATTATCCTCTTCTACATCGTACCGCATTATTATATTTGTTACGCGATAACTATTCAACGCCTGCACGATCTCAACATGGGTGCGATCTATCTGATCATGCTGGGTGTTCCGTTCACCAACCTGCAATTGATCTTTCGGCTGATCGCGAAGCCTGGCAGGAGAGTGCGCAATCGGTTCGGCCCGTGGCCACGGGATGGATACGCGGCCCCAGTGCCGGGCGAACCCCTGCCGCCTGCCCCCAGGACAACCCTTTGGTCCCTGATCGGCCTGTTCTCGGATGACGTGGTGGAGGATGTGGCCACAGCCGTCGGGTTTGGCGGAGGTACCCCTGAGGCTTCCCCGCCCATGCGGTCGATGGATGACTACGATCCACCGATCCGGCTGCGTGTGGCCGAGGACCGCCCGTCTCCGTCACGCACACTGTCCGAAGCGCGGCCTCTGGATGACGATCCATGGCGGATTCCAGATGCGCCGCAGGCATCCCGACGGCGGCGCATCCCTCCCAAACCGGCGAAGCCTACGTTCGGTCGGCGCCAATCCTGACGGGGATTGTAATCAGGCCGCCTCCACCCGCCCGTCGCGCAGAGTCACCACCCGGTCCATGCGCTGGGCCAGGACGGGATTGTGGGTCGCGATCAGGCCGGCCAGCCCCTCCTCCCGCACCAGCCGCATGAACTCCGCGAACACCGCATCGGCGGTGTGGGGGTCCAGGTTCCCGGTCGGTTCATCGGCCAGCAGGACGCGCGGTGCATTGGCCAGCGCCCGAGCGATGGCGACGCGCTGCTGTTCGCCGCCCGAGAGCTGCCCCGGCCGGTGATGGCCCCGTTTCTCAAGGCCCATGCGGGCCAGCAGGTCCCGCGCCCGCCCGCGGGCCTCGCGCTTGCTCTTGCCGGCGACCATCTGCGGGACGATCACGTTCTCCTCGGCGGAGAACTCCGGCAGCAGGTGGTGGTACTGGTAGACGAAGCCCAGGGCGCGCCGCCGCAGCGCCGTCCGGCCGCCGTCGCCCAGCCCGGACGCCGGCTCGCCGCCCAGCAGCACCTCTCCGCTGTCGGGGCGCTCCAGCAGACCGGCGATCTGCAGCAGGGTGGACTTGCCCGAGCCCGACGGCCCGACCAGGGCGACGATCTCCCCGGCCCGGATCGTCAGGTTGGCGTCGTCGAGCACCGTCAGCGGCGGCGCGTCCGCCTGCTTGAACGCGCGCCGGATGCCCTTCAGAGCCAGGGCGGGCGCGCGCGCGGTGGCGTCATTCATAGCGCAGGGCCTCCACCGGATCGGTGCGCGCTGCCCGCCAGGAGGGGTACAGCGTCGCCGCCAGGCTCAGCCCCAGGGACATCAGCGCGACCGAGACCACCTCGCCGGGGTCCATCTCGGCGGGCATCTGGGACAGGAAGTAGATTTCGGGCGAGAACAGCTCCGTCCCCGTCAGGGATTGCAGGACCTGGCGGATGCTCTCGATGTTCTCGCAGAACACCACGCCCAGGATCAGGCCCAGGGTCGTGCCGGTCACCCCCACGCTGGCCCCGGCCAGGAAGAACACCCGCATGACCGCGCCCCTGGTCGCGCCCATGGTGCGCAGGATGGCGATGTCGCGGCCCTTGTCCTTCACCAGCATGATGAGCCCGGAAATGATGTTGAAGGCGGCCACCACGATGATGAGGGTCAGGATCAGGAACATCACGTTGCGTTCCACCTGCAGCGCGTTGAAGAACGTGGAGTTCGTGTGCCGCCAGTCGCGCAGGCGGACCCCCTGGTTCAGCGGCGCGCTGGCGATGTTGCCGGTGATCTCTCGCACGGAGTCGGGGTCGGTCACGGTCACATCCAGATAGCTGACGCTGTCCTGCATCTGGAAATAAATCTGTGCGGCCTCAAGGGGCAGGAAGACGAAGCTCGAGTCGAACTCGAACATCCCCACTTCGTAGATGGCTGCAATCTCATAGGTCTTGATGCGCGGCACCGAACCGAACGCGGTCACCCGCCCTTTGGGCGAGATCAGCGTGATGCCGTCGCCCAGCCGCAGCCCCAGGCGTTCCGCCAGCCGCGCGCCGATCATGGCCCGGTCGGTCCCGGTGAGATCGGCGAGGGACCCGGCGATGATGTTGCGCGCCAGCATGGGGCGCTCGCCCAGGCGCTCGGCGGGCACACCGCGCACCATCGCCCCTCGGCTCTCGCCCTCGGCCGTCACCATCACCTGCCCCTCGACCGTGGGCATGACGGCCACCACGCCGTCGATGCCCCGGACCTGCTGGGCGAGCGGATCGTAGTCCGACAGGGACTCGGCGGCGCCGTACACGTAAAGATGCCCATTGAAGCCCAGGATGCGCCCCATCAGGTCCTGTCGGAAGCCGTTCATCACCGCCATGACGATGATGAGGGTCGCCACACCGAGGGCGATACCCGCCAGCGAGAATCCCGCGATGACCGAGACGAAGCCCTCCTTGCGGCGGGCGCGCAGATAGCGCAGGGCCATCATGCGCTCGAATGCATTGAACATCCGGGGCGAGTCCTTTGCTGCGAAACGGGACAGGCGCCTGCAAAGGCGCCTGTCCGCACGTCATCATGAGACCATGGCGAGATTTCGTGCCAACGGCATCTGACGATGGCCGTTGGAGTCCGTGGCCGGCCCGCTCCCCCACCCGGCCACCCATAAGATACTGTCGTGGGTGGCCGGGTGGGGGAGCGGGCCGGTCCCGAAAAGGCGGATGAGTCCTCCTCATCCGCCGATCGTATCACTCCGCCAGCCGGGCCAGGGCGCTTTCGGTGGAGACCTCTTCGCGCGCGCCGGTCGCCCGGTTCTTCAGTTCGACCACGCCCTTGGCGACCCCCTTCGGTCCCACGATCACCTGCCAGGGCAGCCCAATCAGGTCCATGTCGGCGAACTTGGCGCCGGCCCGTTCCTCGCGGTCGTCGTACAACACCCGGTCCGGCCCCAGAGTCTCATACAGCGAGGCGCAGGCGGCATCCGTGGCGGCGTCTCCGGTCTTCAGGTTCAGCAGCCCGACGTGATAGGGCGCGACGGACTCCGGCCAGATGATGCCGGTGTCGTCGTGGCTGGCCTCGATGATCGCCCCCACGAGCCGCGACACGCCGATGCCGTAGCTGCCCATGGCGACGGTCACGGCTTCGCCGTCCGGTCCGGTCACGGTGGCGCCCATCGGCGCGGAATACTTGGTGCCGAAATGGAAGATGTGGCCCACCTCGATGCCGCGCGCGGTCACCAGGGCGTCGCCGAGTTCGCTTTCCTTCGCGGTGTCGTGCATCTCGTCGGCGGCGGCGTAGAGGCCGGTCCAGTCGTCCACGATGGGCTGAAGGTCGGTGTCATAGTCCACGCCCTCCGGGATCGGCTTTTCCAGCAGGGCGCGGTGGCAGTGCACCTCGCTTTCGCCGGTCTCGGCCAGCACGATGAACTCGTGGCTCATGTCGCCGCCGATGGGGCCGGTGTCGGCGCGCAGCGGGATGGCCTTCAGGCCCAGGCGCGCGAAGGTCCGCAGGTAGGCGACAAACATCTGGTTATAGGAGTGCCGGGCCGCCGCCGTATCCAGGTCAAAGGAATAGGCGTCCTTCATCAGGAACTCGCGCCCGCGCATGACACCGAAGCGGGGGCGCACCTCGTCCCGGAACTTCCACTGGATGTGATACAGGTTCAGCGGCAGGTCCTTGTAGCTGCGGATACAGGACCGGAAGACGTCGGTGATGACCTCCTCGTTCGTCGGTCCATACAGCAGGTCGCGCTCGTGCCGGTCCTTGATGCGTAGCATCTCCTTGCCGTAGGCCTCGTACCGGCCGCTTTCCCGCCACAGGTCCGCCGACTGGATCGTGGGCATCAGCACCTCCTGGGCGCCGGCGCGGTTCTGTTCCTCGCGCACGATCTGTTCGATCCGCTTCATGACGGCGAAGCCCAGCGGGAGCCAAGTGTAGATGCCGGCGGCATGCTGGCGGATCAGGCCGGCGCGCAGCATCAGGCGGTGAGAGACGATCTGCGCCTCGGCGGGCGTTTCCTTGAGCGTGGGGAGGAAGTAGCGGGACAGCCGCATGGGAGGCCTCGGGTGGTGAAGGGTCCGGAATGGCCGGGACTTTAGGGGACGGGCTTGCGGTCTGGCAACCGGGGTCCGTCATAGCCCGGCGGATAGATCACGCCACCCGGGGCCACCCGGCCCGAGAGCCCCTGACGGCAGGCCCGGCTTAGGGTGTCCTGCTCGCTGGTGGTGACCGGCCGGCCGTTGAGGGTGAAGGTGCCGCGGTTGATGTCGTACCCCACCGTGCCCAGCACCATGCCCGGCGTCTCGATGCCGCGTGGTTCCGGCGCTGGTGTCGCGTCGAATGGGTCCAGGACCACATGGAAGGTCACGGTGTCGGGCACCAGCGCCTCGAACGCCGAGTAGTCGTGCAGGTCCGCCGGCGCCACCGGGCGGCCGCGCACGTCCACGCCGGGCCGATAGGTCACATCAGGGTCGGGCACATACCGCACCAGGCGGCGGCAGGCGGCGGCGTCGATGGTGACCGCGCGCACCGTCCCTCCGGTCGCGTCCTGCGCCGCCGCCATCCGGGTGTCGAGCCCGGTCAGGGCGACCGCAAGGGGTACAAGAAGCGCGACTCCGCACGCGCCACCGGGCATCCGACCACGTTTCTGCATGGCGTCTCTCCGCGTCTCGGTCGCTGCGCCCCACCGCACCTCCCGCCGTACCCCCACCGTACCCCATGTCATCGCAATTCCGGGCGCCGGTCAAAAGGGGACTCTTCGCGCCCCGCGCCCGATCTGCGCCCGTACCCGGGGACCATAGACGGGTCTCGCCTATTTCTTGAGCGAAATCGGAATCGAATGAAGACTATGCCAAGACATTGAGCAACATGCCCGGAAAAAAGAACGTGACTCCCCTCTCACAATTCCGTAACGTCCACTGGCTCAAAGCAGAGCGCAAGGCAGCGTAAGCCTGCCAGCGCCCAAGTTTAGGGAGGAAACCCCGATTGCGGGGGATCCGATTGGAGGGGGCGCCTGCTCAATGGCGCTTCTCTCGCACGCCGGGTCGGGGCAGACCACCCAACGGCGGAGCCATCAACGGAAACGGCGGGGCGCACCCAGAACAGGGCGCCCCGCCGTTTCCGTCTGAAGTCCGGCGCTCTGCGCGGCCCCTTTGCTGCAGGGTCCCCTTTGCGCGGATCACTGCACGCGGCGGCCGTCGTCATGACAATCGGGCAGGGCCGGCCAGGACGCCACCCCAACCGCTCATGCCGACCCTGACGCAGGGCGCCAGGGAAAGGCGGGCCGCGTCTTGCACACGCCGCTGAACACGGGAGATCCCGACCGCCCCTTACGCGTCGGCGTTGGCGTCGTCGTCCGGCCGCCGGGTAACGAGCCGTTCCGCCCGCCGCAGCAGGGTTTGCAACGCCTCCATGCCGACGCCGTCGCGCCGCATGACCGTCCGGACGATGGGCTCGTTCAGCACATCCACCATGGCGGGTTCCGCGTTGCCCCCGAAGGCCTCCACATCGTTGCGAAAGGCCCCCCGGACATGACCCCCTGCATTCACGGCATCGGCCGCGGGCGGCCTCTCACCATGCAGGACGGACGCAGCGTCCGGGCCGCCGAACCCGTTGCTGGCGGCGGGCGTACGCTGTTCGCGAGTCTTCAAGGCACCGATTTTCATGGTCCCCGCTTTCATCCGGACGGTGTGACTCCCCTCGTTCGCTGCGGGCATGTCCTTCCTTCGAAGGGGTGCACCATCAAACGAACGATTATGTTTTCTTTTCGGTGACAACACGAGATCACCGAGCTGAAGTCAGTATGCCAAAGCCACAAAAAAGTTCAAGGCGAAACCGCCAAATTCCTGGGGCTTGGCACGGCTGCTCCTGTTTAGCGAGTATTCCCGCACCCCCCAGACAGCACCATTCGCACCGCAATGATCGACAAAACGAACCAGGTTGAAGACATACCTGTTTCTTTTCGGTGTGGCGGCGGAATGGCGCCCCCCGTTCCGCCTTGCCCCGATGCTGCGGTCCCGATAAGGGAGGACCGAGCGTCTGCTCTCCCGTCCGGTTCCGAGGATTCCCATATGGCCACCTTTCCCCGATCCCGTCAGCCCACCGGCGTCGGCCCCGCCAGCGCCCCGCCGCCGATGGGGCCGTCGGATCCCGCAAGCACGGATCGCCCGTTCGGCGGAATCCTGTTCATGCTGGCGGCCGTCGCCCTGTTTTCCGTGATGGACACCCTGGCCAAAGCGCTGACCACCACCTTTCCCGTCGGGCAGATCCTGTTCTTCCGGGCCTCGGCGGCGCTGCTCGTCCTGGTGCCGCTGGCCTGGTCGCTGGGCGGGCCGAAGCTGTGGCGTCAGGTCCGGGGCGCCGAGCTGAAACTGTTGCTGGCCGGTCTGCTGGGGGCGGGCGCGCTGTCGGGCTTCCTGATGGCGTGGCGCACCATGCCGCTGGTGGATCTGGCGGCGGTGCTGTTCACCGCGCCGCTGATCGTCACCGCCCTGTCGGTGCCGCTGCTGGGCGAGCGCGTGGGCGTGCACCGCTGGAGCGCGGTGATGATCGGCTTCGTGGGCGTGCTGGTGGCGCTGCAGCCGGGCGGGGTGGGGTTTGGACCGGGAACGCTCTGGGCGGCCCTGGGCACCCTGTCCTATGCCTTCTGGGTCATGAGTCTTCGCACGGCCGGCAAGGCGGTGTCGTCCCATCTGGTCGCCGTGACCAACGCGATCATCATGCTGGCGCTGTCCGTGCCCCTGATCCTGTGGCAGTGGACGCCCCCCTCCCTGCCCGAGACAGCGGCCCTGACCGGATTGGGTATCATCGGCGGGCTGGCGCAGCTCTGCCTCGTGCGCGCCTTCAGCCTGGCGCCGGCCGCGCTGGTCGCCCCGTTCGACTACAGCTACATCGCCTATGCCACGGTGCTCGGATACGCCGTGTTCGGGGACTTCCCGACGTCCTCCACCTGGATCGGGCTGGCGCTGCTGACCGCCTCCGGGCTTTACATCATCCACCGCGAGCGCGTCACCGCGCGCCGGCGCGCCCGGTCCTGACGGACCGGAGGCCCCGCGCGGGCGGCGATCAGATGTCCATCGGCTCCGCGCCCCAGATCTCCTTCGCGTAGGTCTGGATGGAGCGATCCGACGAGAACAGGCCCATCCGCGCCACGTTCAGGATGGCCTTGCGCGCCCAGGCGTCGGGGTCCCGATACAGCGCGTCCACCTTGGCCTGCGTCTCGATGTACGACCGGAAGTCCGCCAGCACCATATACTGATCGCCGCCGTCGAACAGCGTGTCGCGGATCGCGCTGTAGCGGTTGACCTGCTGCGGGCTGAAGAAGCCGCTGGTGATCATGTCCAGCACCCGCTTCAGGTCTGCATCGTGCTCGACCACCTTCCAGGGATTGTAGCCGCGCCGTTTGGTCTCGGTGACCTGCTCGGTGGTCAGGCCGAAGATGAAGATGTTGTCGTCGCCGACCTCTTCCTTGATCTCGATGTTGGCGCCGTCCAGCGTCCCGATGGTCAGCGCGCCGTTGAGCGCGAACTTCATGTTGCCCGTGCCCGACGCCTCGGTGCCGGCGGTCGAGATCTGCTCGGACAGGTTCGCGCCCGGGATGGTGATCTCGGCGTTGGAGACGTTGTAGTTCGGCAGGAAGACCACCTTAAGACGGTCGCTGACGGCCCGGTCGTTGTTGATGGTCAGGGCCACGTCGCAGGTCAGGCGGATGATCTGCTTCGCCAGCCAGTACCCCGGGGCCGCCTTGCCGCCGATCACCACGGTGCGCGGCACCGGGTCGTCCAGGCGCCCCTCCCGCAGCAGGGTGTAGCGGTGGATGACATGCATCAGGTTCAGGAGCTGCCGCTTGTACTCGTGGATCCGCTTGACCTGCACGTCGAACATGCTGGCCGGATCGACCACGTAGCCGGTCTGCTCCTTAAGGTGATCGGCCAGCCGGGCCTTGTTGGCCAGCTTGATGGCGTTGAAGCGTTCGCGGAAGGCGGCATCCTCGGCCAGCGGCTCCAGGGCGTGCAGCGCGGTCAGGTCGCTCTTCCAGGAGGCGCCGACGGCCTCCGTGATGAGGTCCGACAGTTGCGGATTGCACTGCAGCAGCCAGCGGCGCTGCGTGACCCCGTTGGTGACGTTGACGAACTTGCCCGGATACATCTCGTCGAACTCGGGGAACACCTTCTCGCGCAGCAGCCGGGTGTGCAGGGCGGCGACGCCGTTGACCCGCTTGCTGCCCACGATGGCCAGATGCGCCATGCGGATGCGCTGGGTGTTCTCGTCCACCAGCGACATCTTGCGCAGCACCTCCATCTCGCCGGGGAAGCGGAAGCGGACCTGCTGCAGGTGATCGTGGTTGATGAGGTAGATGATCTCCAGGTGCCGGGGCAGCACGTGCTCCAGCATGCCGATGGGCCAGGTCTCCAGCGCCTCGGGCAGCAGGGTGTGGTTGGTGTAGCAGAAGGTCTCGCGGGTGACGGACCAGGCTTCGTCCCACTCCAGGCCATGCACATCGATGAGCAGGCGCATCAGCTCCGGGACGGCCAGCGCCGGGTGGGTGTCGTTGAGCTGGATCGCGATCTTCTCATGCAGCAGGCGCAGATCCTCATGGACGCGCAGGTAGCGGGCAATGATGTCCTGCAGCGAGGCCGAGACGAAGAAATACTCCTGTTTCAGGCGCAGTTCCTGGCCCAGCACGGTGCTGTCCATGGGGTAGAGCACCTTGGACAGCGTCTCCGAGGTGGTCTTGTCCTTCACCGCCTCGATGTAGTTGCCTTCGTTGAAGAACCGAAGGTCGAAATCGGTGCTGGCCCGGGCCGACCACAGACGCAGGTTGGAGATCACCGGACTGTCGTAGCCCGTGACCTTCAGGTCATAGGCGATGGCGTTGACGTTGTTGGTATCGACCCATTCGCAGCGCTCGCGGCCGCTCTCGTCCTTGAAGCAGACGATGCGGCCGTTGAAGCGGACCGGATAGGAGACGCTGTAGCGCACGAACTCCCACGGGTTGCCGCCCTGCAGCCAGTTGTCCGGATGCTCCACCTGCTGGCCGTCCTCGATGGTTTGCGAGAACATGCCGAATTCATAGTGGATGCCGTAGCCGTGGCCGGGATAGCGGTGGGTCGCCATCGAATCCAGGAAACAGGCCGCCAGCCGCCCCAGACCGCCGTTGCCGAGCGCCGGGTCGGGCTCCTGTTGGGCCAGCTCGTCCAGATCCTGGCCGAGCGCGTCCAGCGCCTCGCGCACATTGGTTTCCAGCCCGAAGTCCAGCAGGTGCTTCATCAGGCGTCGGCCGGTCAGGAACTCCATCGACAGGTAATAGACCCGCCGGGTGTCCTGGCCGTACTGCGCCCGGCTGGTCCCCATGCCGCGTTCCGACAGGATGCCCTTGACCATGTAGGCCAGAGCCATGAACCATTGCCGGGGTCCGGCGGATCGCGGGTCGTGGCCGACCACGCGCACCATGTACGAAATCAGGCCGCGCTGGATGCTGTCCGCGTCGTGCATGTTGACGCGGAACTCGCCCTCAAGGGCTTCCTTGACCAAGTGGTCCATGTTCGCCTGTCCTCGTGTGTGGTGTCTGGGCGCAAGGGGCGATCGGCGCGACCGATCACGACTGGTGCTGTCGCGGGGCCGGCGCGGGCAACGCCGGGGCTGCTGTCACATGATGCGCGGCGTCGTGCGCGTCAATCCGCGTGCAGGACCTCACTATAAAGGCCCAGATAGTCACGCGCGACACGATCCCAACCGTAATCGACTCCCATCGCCTTGCGCATGACCGCCTGCCAGGCCGCCGGGGTGCGATACAGCTCCACCGCGCGGCGCACCGCATGGATGACCTCGCCCGGATCAGGGTGGTCGAAAACGAAGCCCGTGCCTGAATCCGCCTCCGCCACGTCGATGACCGTATCCGCGAGCCCGCCCGTGCGCCTCACGATCGGCAGCGTGCCGTAACACATCGCGTACATCTGTGTCAGCCCGCAGGGTTCGAACCGCGACGGCACCAGCAGCGCATCGCAGCCGGCCTGGATGCGGTGGGACAGGCCCTCGTCGTAGCCGATCCGGGCCGCCACGGAATCGGGGCGCGCCCCGGCCGCGCCGCGCACATGCCATTCCAGGCCCGGATCGCCGGACCCCAGAATGACGATCTGCCCGCCGTTGTCCAGAATGGTGGAGATCACCGAAAGGGCGAGGTCGATGCCCTTCTGTTCCACGAACCGGCTGACGACCCCGAACAGGGGCGCGTCCGGCGCCTCGGCCAGGCCCACTTCGCGCTGCAGGGCGGCCTTGCACAGCGCCTTGCCGGACAGGTCCTGCGCGCTGAAGGCGGCCGGAATATGACGGTCGCCGGTGGGGTTCCACTCGGACCGATCCACCCCGTTCAGGATGCCTTGCAGGCGGGCCGCCCGACTGGACAGCAGGCCGTGCAGCCCCTCGCCCCCCATGGGCGTCTGGATTTCCCGCGCATAGGTCGGACTGACCGTGGTCAGGAACTGGCTGTAATAGAGCCCGGCCTTCAGGTACGAGACGTGGCCGTAGAACTCCAGGCCCTCCACGCCGAACATCATGTCCGGCAGACCGATCATGGGCAACACCTCGCGCCCGAAAATGCCCTGGTAGTGGAGGTTGTGCACCGTGAACACGGTGCGTGGCTTGTGCACGCCCCAGAGCCAGAGATAGGCCGGCGTCAGCCCGGCCTGCCAGTCGCTGGCATGAACGACATCAGGCGCCCAGTCCGGCACGGCGCCCTGGGCCGCGACCATGGCCCCCGCCCGCCCCAGCAGCCCGAAGCGGAGGAAGTTGTCGGGCCAGTCCTGCGCATGCTCGTCCAGGTACGGGCCGCCGGGCCGCTCGAACAGCGCCGGGCAGTCCACCAGCAGCAGGGACTGGCCGGTGGTCGGCTCCCGCGCCGGCACCAGCCGGGCCCGCACGTTGGGCAGCACCTCGCCGAGGCCGAAGCCATGACCCGTGACCTCCACGCGGTCCAGAAGCCCCGTGTAGGCCGGCATCAGGATGCGGGCATCCACCCCCAGCCGCGTGAGCGCGACGGGAAGGGCGCCGGCCACGTCGGCCAGCCCTCCCGTCTTGACCAGGGGGTGGGCTTCCGACGTCACGAACAACACGCGCATGGAGGGGGTTCCGGGATGGTGGGGCTCAACACTGTCTGGGACCTTACCCCTCCGCCGGCCCGAAGCAAACCCCCGCACGCCATCCGAAACCGCCCCTCGAATACCGGGAGCGCAGAGGTCGGAAAATCGGCGGCGCGTCACATTCCATTCATTGAATGCGCCGGGGCGTCGTGCAATGTTCCGAAACACCGCCACCGCTGCCCGTTCCGCACTTCGAGACAAGGAAAACCATCCATGGCTCAGGACTCCCGGTCGTCCTCCCGCCCCCCCAGTGTCGCCGACGAACTGGCGTTTGCCAGTGGCGTGAACAAGGCCATGCGCGGCACGCTTGCGCTGGTGCTCGCGGGTGGACGAGGCTCGCGCCTGCTGGACCTGACCGACAAGGAAAGCAAGCCGGCGGTGCCCTTCGGTGGCAAGTACCGCATCGTGGACTTTCCGCTGTCCAACTGCATCAACTCCGGCCTGCGCCGCATCTGTGTGCTGACCCAGTACAAGGCGCATACGCTGATCCACCATATCCAGCGCGGCTGGGGCTTTCTGCGGGCCGAGGTGGGCGAGTTCGTGGAACTGTGGCCGGCCCAGCAGCAGACCGCCGCCGGGTCCTGGTACCAGGGCACCGCCGACGCGGTGTATCAGAACATCGAGCAGATCCAGTTGCACGGCGCCGAGCACATCCTCGTGCTCGCGGGCGACCATGTATACCGCCAGGACTACTCAAAAATGATGGCGTCGCACCTGCGGACGGGCGCCGACGTCTCCGTGGCCTGCCTGGAGGTGCGGCGCGAGGACGCCACCGCCTTCGGCGTGGTGGACGTGGACGATGCGGACACCATCATCGGGTTCCTGGAAAAGCCGGCCGACCCGCCCTGCATTCCCGGCAAGCCGGACCGTGCTTTTGCCTCCATGGGCATCTACCTGTTCAACGCCGATTTCCTCATGCGTGTGCTGGAGGAAGACGCGCTCGACCCGAACTCGTCGCGCGACTTCGGCAAGAACATCCTGCCCAGCCTGCTCGGCCGGTGCCGCATGGTTGCGCACCGATTCCAGGAAAGCTGCGTCTACCCGCCGCATGCCACCGACGAGCCCTACTGGCGCGACGTGGGCACCATCGACGCCTACTGGGCGGCCAATCTGGACCTCGCGGCCGTCACGCCCGACCTGGACCTGTACGACCCGGCGTGGCCCATCTGGACCTATCAGATGCAGCGGCCGGGCGCGAAGTTCGTGTTCGACGAGGACGAGCGGCGCGGCATGGCGGTCGATTCGGTGCTGGCGGCGGGCTGCATCGTCTCGGGTGGCGCCATCCGGCATTCGCTGCTGTTTCACGACGTCCGGGTCAATTCCTACTCGGTGATCGAGCACTCGGTCATCCTGCCCGCTGTGGACATCGGCCGGCACGCGCGCCTGACGAAATGCGTCGTGGCCGCCGGCTGCCGCATCCCGGCCGGCCTGGTCGTGGGCGAGGACCCGGAGGCGGACGCCCAACGCTTCACCCGCTCCGCCAGCGGCGTGACGCTCATCACCCAGGACATGCTGGACAAGCTGGACCTTTAGCGCGAGACCCGGACATCACGCCCGCGCGTCTGACAGAGCGCGGGCGGCCTCCAGGAAGGCGTCCACATCGTCCGCCCTGGTGGCATGACTGGTCACCAGCCGGACCTTTCCCGGCCTCTCCGCCGGCCAGTCGAGGAACAGGGCGCCCCTGGCCCGCAGCCCCTCCCGCAGGCCGTCCGGCAGGATGGGGAACACCATGTTCGCGGCCGGCGGCGCGCCCGGGTCCACCCCCGGCAGCGCGGCCAGCCCGTCCGCCAGCCGCCGCGCCATGGCGTTGGCGTGGGCGGCGTTCCGCCGCCACAGGTCGTCCTCCAGATAGGCCAGCACCTGGGCCGAGACGAACCGGCTCTTGGACAGCAGGTGGCCGGACCGCTTGCGCCGCTCGGCGAAGTCGCCCGCCAGCCCGGGGCGGAGGAAGATCACCGCCTCCGCGGCCCAGGCCCCGTTCTTGGTCGCGCCCAGGCACAGCACGTCCACGCCGGCGCGCCAGGTCATGTCGGCGGGCGAGCACCCCAGCGAGACCAGGGCGTTGGCGAACCGCGCCCCATCCATGTGGACGGTCAGGCCGTGCCCGCGGGCGACCTCGGCCAGGGCGGCGATCTCGTCCAGGCCGTACACCGTGCCGCACTCGGTGGCCTGGGTCAGGCTCAGCACGGACGGACGCACCCGGTGGATGGGACGAAAGCCGGTGCGGCGAATCGCGGCGTCCACGGCATCGGGGCTCATCTTGCCGTCGGCCCCGGGAAGGCCGACCAGCTTGGCCCCGCCCGTGAACATTTCGGGCGCGCCGCACTCGTCGGTGTTGATGTGGGAGTCCTCGTGGCAGATCACCGCCCCGAACGGTGGCACGCACTGCCACAGCGCCAGCGCGTTGGCGGCGGTGCCGGTGGCCACCGGAAAGACCTCTACCTCAGTCTCAAAGACCTCGCACAAGCGCTTGGAAAGCTTGGCCGTCCAGGGGTCGTTGCCGTACGGCATCGCGGTCCCGTCCGCCGCCGCCGTCAGGGCCTGGGCAATCTCCGGGGCCACGCCGGTGACGTTGTCGCTGGCGAAGTTCATGACCGCGCCGCTCACTGGCCCGCCACGGTCAAGCCGTCCACGCGCACGGTCGGGCTGTCGGTGCCGTACCGCAGCACCAGATCATCGGCCGGCACCAGGGCCGCGAACATCTCCTGCAGCGTGCCGGCGATGGTGCATTCGCTGACGGGATAGGTGATCTCGCCGTTCTCGATCCAGAAGCCGGCGGCGCCGCGCGAGTAGTCGCCGGTGATGGTGTTGACCCCCTGCCCCACCAGTTCGGTGACATAGAAGCCCTCGCGGATGTCGGCCATCAGGTCCGCCGGCGAGGCCGTCCCCGGTTTCAGGTAGACGTTGCTGGCGCTGGGATGGGGCGGCGAGCCGGTGCCGCGCGCGGCGTGTCCGGTGCTCTCCAGGCCCAGTTGCCGGGCCGAGCGCAGATCGAGCAGCCACGTCGTCAGACGGCCGTCCTCCACCAGCGCCATGGGCCGGGTCGCCAGTCCCTCGGCATCGCAGGGCCGCGACTTCAGGCCCCGGGCCCGATGCGGATCGTCCAGGATCTGGATGCCGTCGGCGAACACCCGCTCGCCCATGCGGTCCTTCAGGAAGCTGGTGCCGCGCGCGATGGACGCCCCGTTGATGGCGCCCAGCAGGTGCCCGACGAGGGTGCGGGCCACGCGCGGATCGAACACCACCGGCACCTTGCCGCTGCCCGGCCGCCGCGCGCCCAGGCGGCGCACGGCGCGCTCGCCGGCCGAGCGGCCGATCTCGACCGGATCGCGCAGATCCTCGCGGAAGACGGCGCCGCTGTAGTCGTAGTCGCGTTCCATGCCCTCGGCGCCACGCCCGGCGATCACGCTGGCCGCCAGGGAACAGCCGGTGCGCTCGTAGCTGTGCGCGAAGCCGTTGGAGGCCGCCAGGGCGACCTTGGCCAGCGACCAGCCGGCCTCGGCGCCCTCCGAGTTGGTCACGCCCGGCACGGCCCGCGCGGCGTCCTCCGCCGCCTGGACCATGGCGGTCAGGTCCTCGGCGCTGGGCTCCGAAGGATCGCGGCTCTGGGTGTCCGGCAGGTCGCGGGCGATCCGGTCCGGATCGGCGAGCCCGCCGAACGGGTCCTCCGGCACGGTGCGGGCGATGGCGACGGCCCGATCCACCAGATCCCGCAGGGCCGCCGGCGAGCGATCGGCGCTGGAGACGATGCCCTGTTGCCGCCCCACGAACACCCGCAGGCCGATGTCACCGCCCTCCGCGCGTTCCATCCGTTCCAGCGCCCCCAGGCGCCAGGCGACGGAGACCGAGACCCCGTCCACGAGGATGGCGTCGGCGGCGTCGGCGCCGGCGGCTTTGGCGCGGTCGATCAGGTCTTGGAGCAGGGAGAGCGTGTCGGCCTCTGACATGCGGCGGGACTCCGGTTGGCTGCACGGTGGCGGGACGAATGAACGGACAAGCGCACCCGGTCACCTCGGGGCGGGTCGGGGCGATCCTAATGGCTTCAGGGCGGTGATGCGAGGTCAGCGGATCGGGACCTCCCTTCTCTCCCCGCCTATTTCCAGATCGGCCGGCCCGAGCCCGGCAGGCCGTAGTTGGCCCACTTGCGCGTGACCCGCTCGACGACCTCGTCCGTCATGCGGATTTTCTCGCCCCACTCCCGGTGCGTCTCGGGCGGCCACTTGTTGGTCGCATCCAGGCCGATCTTGCCGCCCAGGCCACTCTCGGGGCTGGCGAAGTCCAGGTAGTCGATGGGCGTGCCCTCGATCACCGTGATGTCGCGGGCCGGGTCCATGCGGGTCGAGATCGCCCACATCACGTCCTTCCAGTCGCGCGCATCGATGTCGTCATCCACCACGATGACGAACTTGGTGTACATGAACTGGCGCAGGAACGACCACACGCCCATCATCACGCGCTTGGCGTGTCCCGGGTAGGCCTTGCGCATGGACACCACCGCGATGCGGTAGGAGCAGCCTTCCGGCGGCAGCCAGAAGTCCACGATCTCCGGGAACTGCTGGATCAGGAGCGGGATGAACACCTCGTTCAGGGCCTCGCCGAGTACGCTGGGTTCGTCCGGCGGGCGGCCGGTGAAGGTGCTCAGGTAGATCGGCTTGCGCCGCATGGTGATGGCCGAGACCCGGAACACCGGGAACGGCTCCACGGCGTTGTAGTAGCCGGTATGGTCGCCGTACGGGCCCTCGTCGCCGAACTCGTCCAGCATGACGTGCCCTTCCAGCACGATCTCGGCCGTGGCCGGCACCTTCAGGGGCACGGTCCTGCAGTCCACAAGGTCCACCTTGCGCCCGCGCAGCAGGCCCGCGAACTGGTACTCCGACAGCGTATCCGGCACCGGCGTGACGGCCGCCAGGATGGTGCCCGGATCGGCCCCCAGCACCACCGCCGCCGGCAAGGGTTCCTTCTTTTCCGCCGCCCAGCGCCGGTAGTGCTGGGCCCCGCCCCGGTGCTTCAGCCAGCGCATCAGGGTGGTGTCGCGCCCGGTGACCTGCATCCGGTAGATGCCGAGGTTGAAGGCGTCTTCCTTGCGCCCGCCCTTGCGGCCCGCCTGCGGCCCCTGCGTGACCACCAGCGGCCAGGTGATGAGCGGCGCGGGCTCGCCCGGCCAGCAGCTCTGCACCGGCAGCCGGCCCAGATCGATGTCCTTCCCGGTGAGCACGACCTCCTGACACGGCGCCTTCGAGACCGTGCGCGGCTTCATGGCCAGCACGGTCTTGAGCACGGGCATCATCTCCATGGCCTCGCGCCAGCCGCCGGGCGGCTCCGGCTGCTTGAGGAAGGCGAGGGTCTCGCCCACCTCGCGCAGTTGGTCGGGCGTGCGGTCCATGCCCCAGGCCACCCGCTCGACCGTGCCGAACAGGTTGACCAGCACGGGCATGTCGTAGCGCCGCCCGTCGTCGCCCACGACGTTTTCGAACAGCACGGCGGGGCCGCCCTCCGCCAGCAGGCGGGTCTGGATCTCGGTCATCTCCAGGTTGGGCGAGACGGGCGTGGACACGCGCGACAGATTGCCGTCACGGGCCAGACGGTCCATGAAGTCGCGCAGGGACTCGAAGGGCATTCAGGATCTCTCCGGGGTCAGGACATCGGTGGACTGGGGAGGGCGGCCTCAGTACCGCTCGAAACCGCGCATCAGCTCCCAGTCCGTGACCCGGCGGTCATATTCGAGCTGCTCCCAATCCGCCGTGTGGACATAGTGGTCCACGACCGCGTCGCCCAGCGCCGCCCGCAGCATCTTCGACTTTTTCAGGAGCGCGGTCGCCTCGCGCAGGGTGGTGGGGATGTTCTTCAGCTTGCCCTTGCCGTAGGCGTCGCCGACGAACGGCTCGGGCAACTCCAGTCCCTCCTCGATGCCGGCGATGCCCGCCGCGAGCAGGGCCGAATACGCCAGGTAGGGGTTGGCGTCGCCGCCCGGAATGCGGCACTCGACGCGGATCGCCTTGGTGCCCTCGCCGCACAGACGGAATCCGGCGGTGCGGTTGTCGCGGCTCCAGATGATCTTGGTGGGCGCGAAGGTGCCGTCCTGGAAGCGCTTGTACGAGTTGATGTAGGGCGCCAGGAAATAGGTGATCTCTGACGCGTACTTGAGTTGACCGGCCATGAACTGCCGCATCAGGTCGGACATGCCGTAGGGCTTGTCGGGATCGAAGAAGCGCGGCGTGGATGCGTCCTTGTCCCACAGCGACATGTGGATGTGGCAGGAGTTGCCGGCGAGGTCATAGGCCCACTTGGCCATGAAGGTGATGGACTTGCCGTGGGCGTGCGCGATCTCCTTCATGGCGTTCTTCATGACCGTGTGCCGGTCCGCCATGGTCAGCACGTCCGAATACCGGATGTTCAGCTCTTCCTGGCCCGGGCCCCACTCGCCCTTGGAGTTCTCCACCGGAATGCCGGACTTCTGCAGGTGGTTGCGCATGGCGCGCACCACGTCCTCTTCCTTGGTGGTCTGGAAGATGTGGTAGTCCTCGATGTAGTCACCGGCCGTCCGCGCGCCCTGGTAGCGGCGGTCCCGGAGCGTGCGGTAGTCCTCGTCGAAGAGGTAGAACTCCAGTTCCGAGGCCGCCATGGCGGACAGGCCCATGGACTCCAGGCGGGCCATCTGCCGCTTCAGCATGGCCCGGGGCCCGTGCGGCAGCGGCTCGTGGTGGTGATGGTCCAGCACGTCGCACAGCACCATGGCCGTGGCGTCCAGCCAGGTGCACCGGCGCAGAGTGCTCATGTCGGGCTTCATGACGAAGTCGCCGTAGCCCAGGTCCCAACTGTGCGCGGCGTAGCCCGGCACCGGCTCCATGTCGATGTCGTTGGCCAGCAGATAGTCGCAGGCGTGGGTTTCCGTGTGGCCGCCGTCCATGAAGAATGCGGCGTGAAACCGTTTGCCGATCAGCCGGCCCTGCATGTCGGGGAAGACGACCAGGACGGTGTCGATCTCGCCGGCGCTGACCGCCTGCCTGAGTTCATCGAAGGAAAAGCCGGACTGCATGGACCCCTGCCCCTCTTGCACGTTGCCAAGACGCCGCGACTCGCGGCGGGGCGTGAGCCTAGCGCAACTGGAAGCCGGAGCAAACGGCTTCGCCCGCTGGCCAACGGGTCCCGATCCCGTATGCTGGGGGGCATACGCGCCCCCGTCACCCCGCAGGAGGCCCCATGCCGTCGCGCGCGCCGTTCCCACCGACCCCTGCCCAGCGGACCGCCTGGGGGTCCCGCAGCCGGACCCGCGCGGTTCGCAAGCCCGTCGTTCGCAGCGCCGAAGGGGGTGTGGTCTGCGCCCAGCACCCGGCGGCCGCCGAGGCCGGCGCGCGCGTGCTGGCCGAGGGCGGCAACGCGGTGGACGCGGCCATTGCCGCCGGTCTGTGCGTCGGGGTGGCCGAGCCCTGGATGAGCGGCCCGGGCGGCGGTGGGCTGATGATCGCCCACATGGCGGCCGAGGACCGGACGGTGGTCGTCGACGGCGGCATGGTCGCCCCGGCGGCGCTGGACCCGGCGGCGTTCCCGGTGGTGTCCGGCCCCACGGATTCCGACCTGTTCGGCTGGCCCCCGGTGGCCGAGGGCCGCAACGTGACCGGGGGCACGTCCGTGGCGGTGCCGGGCCTGATCGACGGCTACCGGCTGGCGCTGGAGACCCTCGGCACGCGGCCGTGGGCGGAATTGGTCGCGCCGGCCATCGCGCAGGCCGAGGCAGGCCTGCTGATCGACCCCCACTGCGCCGTGATGATCGCGGCCCACGCCCGGGACCTGGCGCGCTTCGCCGGCTCGGTGGAGGCCTTCCTGCCGGACGGCGGTCCGTTCATGGACCTCCGCGCCGGCCATCGGCTGCCCCAGGACCGGCTCGCCGAGACGCTACGGGTGCTGGCGCGGGAGGGACCGCGCGCCCTGTATGAAGGGACCCCGGCCGAGGCCATCGTGCGGGCCGCGCGGGCCACCGGCGGCACCCTGTCCATGGACGACATGGCGCGCTATCGCGCCCGGCTGATGGAGCCTCTGACCATGGACTACCGGGGCACCACGATCGCGGTCGCGCCGGAGCTGAACGGCGGCCCGTCCATTCTGGTGGCGCTGGATGCGCTGGCGACGATGACCTGCGGCGGCAGCCAACCGCCCGGCCCCGATGCCTACGCGGCCTATGCCCAGGCGCTGCGGCACGCCTTCCTGGACCGGCTGGCGCGGATGGGAGACGCCGACGGGCGGCGCGGCCCGCCCCCGGGTGTCACGGGACGCGGAGCGGACCCGGCGGAGGACTGCACGTCGCACATTTCCGTCGTGGATCGCGACGGCAACCTGGTCGCCCTGACCCAGACCCTGCTGTCCATCTTCGGGTCCCGGGTGGCGGCCCCGGACTGCGGGGTGCTGCTGAACAACGGCGTGTACTGGTTCGACCCGCGTCCCGGCCGCCCGAACGCCATCGGCCCGGGACGCCGCCCGCTGTGCAACTACGCCCCCACGCTGGTCCTGACCCACGGCGGGGGCCTGGCGCTGGGGGCGGCCGGCGGTCGGCGCATCATCGGCGCCATCACGCAACTGATCGCCTTCCTCATCGATCAAGGGCTGTCGCTGGACGAGGCCATGCACCAGCCGCGCCTCGACATCAGCGGCCTGGACGGCATCACGGCCGACCCGCGCCTGTGCCCGGAGACGCTGGACGCTCTGGGCGCACTCGGGAGCCCCGTGACCCTGCAACCGCCCGAGGCCTTCCCCACGTGGTTCGGCATCGCCGGGGTGGCCCAGCGGCGCCACGGCGTTTCGCTGGGGGGCACCGACCCGGTGCATCCGTGGGCGGACGCCGTCGCCAGCACCGATGTCGCGGCCCCAGCGGGGTGAGGGCGCACACACCGCAGCGGACTTGCGCGCGGGGGCCCGGGCTGATAACGGATGGGGGGCCCCAAGGGGGGGGGGATGTCACAGGATCGTCTCGGGAACACGGGGCCCCGTGGCTTGTCACCGCGCCCCCCCTTTGGCAAGCTGCCATTAGTGGTTCACCGGGAAGACAGCCCCAAAGTCTTGGGGTGACAGCACAAGATGGTCCTTCCGAACCGCCGGCCGCGCGCGGCGCCCCGCACCAGAGGGTCGCACACGGCAATACCCGGGACCCGGGCCGCCACGGGCGGCCCGCCGTCGAATCCCCCATCGTCTGGGAGGACGTCATGACCACCTCGGCCATCCGCGTCGAACCCTCCACCGCCAATCCCCTCGACATGATCGAGCAGTTTCTGTCCGTGAAGGACTGGGTGTTCGACCGGAGGACCGACGACGAAATAGTGGTCGAGGTTCCCAGCCAGTGGTGCACCCTGGGCCTGTTCCTGGCCTGGTCCGAAGAGCTGAGCGCGCTGCATCTGTCGTGCGCCTTCGACATGCGGGTACCGGACGGCCGGCGCGCCGCGGTCTACGAGCTGCTGGCTCAGCTCAACGAACGGCTGTGGCTCGGCCATTTCGCGCTGTGGAGCGAGGAAGGCTCGCCCATGTTCCGCCATACGGTTCTGCTGGCGGACCGCCGCATCGCCGCCGAGGAGGCCCGCGACCTGATGGAGATCGCGGTGTCCGAGTGCGATCGGTTCTATCCCGCCTTTCAGTTCGTCATCTGGGGCGGCAAGTCGGCGCAGGAGGCCATCGCGGCCGCCATGCTCGACACCGTGGGCGAGGCCTGATCCATGCCGGCATCCGATCTGTCCCGCGCGGCCCTCTCCACCGTCCGGGTGTGGCTCGTCGGCGGCGGCAAGATGGGCGGCGCGCTGCTGACCGGGTGGCTGGACAACGGCGTGGCGCCGGACAACGTCACCATCATCGATCCGGCCCCGGGCAGGGTTCCGCAGGGGGTCCGGCTGGCCGCCGATCCGGCCGCGCCCCTGGCCGAGGGACCGGCGCCGGATGTGCTCGTGCTGGCGGTCAAGCCGCAGATCATGGACGACGTGCTGCCGGCCTATCGCAGCCTGGGCGACGGGACCACGGTGGCGCTGTCGGTGGCGGCCGGCCGCCTGATCGCCGGCTTCGAGGCCGCGCTGGGCGCGGGCACGCCCGTGGTGCGCAGCATCCCCAACACCCCCGCCGCCGTGCATCGGGGCATGACCGTTGCCTGCGCCAACGCGCACGTGACGGAGACCGCCCGCGCCACCTGCGACGCCCTGCTGGGTGCGGTGGGCGACATCGCCTGGGTGGACGACGAAGCGCTGATCGATGCCGTGACGGCCGTTTCGGGCAGCGGACCGGCCTACGTGTTCTGGCTGACGGAGTGCATGGCCCGCGCCGGCGTTGAGGCCGGCCTGCCCGAGGCCCTGGCGGCCCGCATCGCCCGCGCCACGGTCAGCGGCGCCGGCGCGCTGATGGACCAAGCCGAGGAAGACCCGGCGACGCTGCGCCGCAACGTCACCAGCCCGAACGGCACCACGGCCGCCGCCCTGGACGAACTCATGAACGACCGTGCCGGCCTCGGTCCCCTGATGACCCGGGCCGTGGCCGCCGCCGCCCGGCGGTCGCGCGAGCTGGCCGGCTGAGGTCCCGCGCCCGGCCTGCCGAACCGGATACGACCGAAGGAACGGTTTCCCTCTCGTTCCGGCTGTGATCTAATGCGCATGAGAGTGTCGTAGGCGGCACAATGGGCGACGGGTCGGTCGTCGCCGTGGGTTGGCCTGCGGGACGATGGTTCCGCCGGAACGGATCACAGCCATGATCGAGGCTGGGCGGATAGGCGCCACACATCCGGTTTATACGCTGCGCACCGTCCACGACGGCGCGGCGCGACGTTCGCTCGGCACCGCCGAGCAGACGCAGGCGCTCGGGTTCCGGCGCCTGGACCTGGACGGTCGCGCCGGCCAGCCCCCCGCCCTTGATCCGCGCACCGTCCAGGACCGGCCGCAGGACGACGGCCGGCGGCGCTCCGCCGACGCCCCAACCCCGGATGAAACCCGGCGGCGCCCATCGACGCCCGCGTGGGTTCCCCCTGCCCCGGACCAGGCGGGTCGGCGCCATGGCGACGCGGGCCGCGCGCCCACGGCAGAGGACAGGCAATCCCCGGCGCGACTTGATCCCCACGGCCCGGGCGTGCCGCTGCCGCCTTCGGGCGGGCAAACCGCGTTCCTGGCCGGCTCTCTCGGCATCATGGCCCAGTTGTTCGGTCAGACTCCCGAGCGGTTCGCCGGGGCGCTCCGCGATGCGACCCGCACCGACGATGGATCCTCCGGCGACAGCCCCAGCGACCTGCGCACCCGTCTGGGCAACGCGGCCTACCGGACCGTCAACCGGGTTGTCGGCGCCGCCACCGAACGGCTGCCGGGCGGCGACGGGGTAGAGTATCTGTTCGAGACTCCCGCGTACCGGACGCTGATCGACGAAACCGCGTAACGATCCGGGTGGTCCGATGGTCACGGCCGACCACACCGCAGTCAACCGGACGGTTTACCGCCTACACGTAAATTCATAAGGCTGGGGCGCGACAATCAACGTCCAGGCGGATTAGGCGACCAAACGGCGGAGCCGTGCGAGGCGCACACCTTTTCCGGCGATCAATTTTGGATTGAAACACCCCTTCAGCCTGACTGTGGCTTTTTAAATGTTGTGAACGATCGGGATTCTCACCCGTCAATCCTTGCGGCCTTATCCCTCCGAGGGGTACTCAGAAAAGGCATCGACCTGTCGAAAGAAGCAGGGAACGGCGAGCCGTCCAATCCAATGAGGGATGGGCGCTCAAAAGGGGGGGCGCGGTTCGTGGAACGAACGCAGCAAACGCGGTGCATCCACCCCGGACCGAACCGGGGAGTCCGGTCCTCGATCAGGAAACGGAACAATGAATCGCATGACTCCGATGGATATGGTGCCTGAAAAACCCGCCAACCGCGCCAGCGACGTCGATCGCTACGTGGGTCAGCGCATCCGCGAGCGACGCGTGATGCTGGGCCTGAGCCAGCAGCAGATGGCTGAAATGATCGGCGTGACCTATCAGCAGGCGCACAAGTACGAACGCGGCATAAACCGGATTTCGGCCGGTCGTCTGTTCGAGATTGCCCAGGTGCTGGGTGTCACGGTCAGCTTTTTCTTCGACGGCCTGGAAGGGGACGTCGAGCCCACCGGCCAGGGCCGGCAAAGAATGTGCCTGGAACTGGCGCGCAACTTTGCGATGATCCAGAATGAGCGGCATCAGGACGCCCTCAGCCAGCTTGCCCGCGCGCTGGCCGCGGAATCCTGATCCGGTCGCCGGCTCCGACCCACCGGATCGGTTGGACCGGATCGGTCGGGCCGACCGGCGGTCTCCTGCCGCTCCCCGCCCCCGCTGCATCCGCCCTCACCGGGGCGTGGCTCCCGCCGCGCCCCGGTAAGCGTTCGTGCGCGGTTATCCGCGGTCGCCCCTGCGCGCGGGTCCCGCCGCACGATCATCGCCGGAGGGTACCGCCAGCGGATCGGGCGGCGGCGGCGCAAACGCCGATGTGCCCGAGGGCGCCTCGGTCCGCGCGCGCGGTGGCGGGCTGACAGGGGCCTGGGCGCCCATGGGCGGCTGTTTGCGGCCCGAGGGATCGGTGTACTGATCGTTGAGGCGCTGCACCTCGGCCATGGCCGTTTCGCGGATGCTCTGCAGACGGCGGCTGGCCCGCGCGGTCCAGCCGAGCGGCCGGCTGCGGTAGACCCGCGTCCAGAACCTGGTGTTCTTCCGGAACGCGTCCTGCACCCGCAGATTGGCGCTGCCCATGATCTCCGGCAGGTCCGGCAGGATCCGCTTGGCGAAGAGGCTGCGCGCCGTCAGGTGTCCGATCTGGAACACCGCCCAGACGCCGAGGGCCAGGGCGACCAGACGCATGGCCACGGCCCCGACGCCAACCCCGGCGCCGCCCAGCACGCCGCCCAGCCACGCCATGGCGGTGCCGACCCAGGCCTCGGCCGTGGCCAGGATGCGCGCCCCGCCATCAACCGGCAGCGATGTCGGCACGGTGTCGGGCAGAGCGACGGCCCCGGCGCCTGCGACCCAGGTCAGGGCCGCCGTCAGGCTGCCCGCGCCGGCGATGGCGAACCCGGCGCCCGCAAGGCCCAGCATCACCCCCAACCACACGATGTCGGCGATCATGACGCGCCGACGCCAGCGCGCCAGGTGATGGGTCAGAGTCGGAATCAGTTCCGTTTCCAGCTCGTTGATGACGGTCTCCAGCATCGCCACCACCCGATAGGACCGGCCGACGCCGATCTCCGCGATACGGCCCTTGATCTCGCGCAGGTCGTGGTTCCGCTTCGCCTCGTAGCGGGCCCGCAGGTCGTCGTTCGCAATCTCGACGGCCACACCCTCGTTGTAGATGGCGAAGAAGCGCCCGCTCACCAGCCCCGCCTGGGCGATGGCCCGTTGCCACGCCCCCACCACCTCGGTGGCGTTGTCCTCCTTGGCGGTGGTGTCGATCTGGTTCAGCACGTACATGAACTTGGTGGGATCGGCCCGCCGCACCGTCTTGGAGACCAGATGCTGCAGGGTGTCCTGCATGGCGCCCGGTTCGGGATGGCGCGCATCGAAGAAGATCAGCACCAGGTCCGACAGGTCGATGATGTGATCCGTGATCCGCAGCGTGGAGCGGCGCTGGTCGTCGGAATCGAACCCCGGGCTGTCGATCACGATGCAGCCCTTCGCCTGCGCGCTGCTGGCGGTCTTGAGCTGCAGATACGCGTCGATGCGCTTGCCCTCGCCGGGGGCGACCTTCTCGATCTCGTCGCTGATGCGGAAGAACGGGAAGCGCGGATCGGCGTTCAGCGCGGTGCCGGGCAGCACGCGGTAGTCCGAGGATTCGCCGTAGCAGATGACGGTGAACTTGTCGTCCACGGCCTGGTTGCCCGTGGATTGCAGCGCCACGCCCAGGTGGCTGTTGATGAACGTGGACTTGCCCGCCGAGAAGGTGCCCAGCACGCTGATCATGGGCCACCAGGGGATCCGGGCCGCCAGCGATTCGGATCGGTCGAGCAGACCGGCCCGATACAGAATGCCGTCCACGCGGCGGAACAGCGGCATGAGCTGAACCAGATCCGGGTGCTCCTTGCGCAGGTGAGCTTCCAGGGTCCGCAGGCGGTTGCGCAACGACGTGCGTGTGGTCATGAGCGATCTCGTCAGATGTCCGGGAGTGACGCGCCGGGCGCGCCGCGTGTGCGGCGCAGTGTAGGCATGGCCGCGCGACCTGTCCAATCCCCGGCGGGGGCATCCGCCATACGCCGGCGCCGCCGGGACGCGACGCGCGGAGCCCGCTCAGTAGAAATCGGGCCGGAATGAAGTGAAGCCCCTTGGCCACGGCGCGAAATTTTGTAATTCTCTGGATCACGCCGCCCGGTCCAGAAAGTGTCATGAAGTGAAATGGCCTCATGCCTGAGAACGTCTCCCCCCTGCGCGACCATGGCGACGAGCCGATCGCCAGAGACAGCCGACGCCCCGCGCTCGACGGCCCGGCCTGGTCCATCCTGGCGGTCTATGACACCCGGGATGCGGCGGTCCTGACCTGCAGCGCGGTGGAACGGATGGTGTTCGCCGGGCGCCCGGTCCGGCTCCGGCAGGCCGGGTCCCCGGACGAGGCGCTGGAGGTTCTCAAGGGCGAGCCCGATGCGGCGCTTGTGCTGATCCATACGGCGGTGAGCCATCCCGAGGGCTGGGTCGGTCTGGCCCGCATGATCCGCGAAAGCCTGGGCAACACGGACATCCGCATCGTCCTGATGACCGATCCGGGCTCCAGCGCGCCCGACCAGGACCTGATTCTGCGCTACGAGGTCACGGACGTGCATGTGACCGGCCAGCACCCGGCCGAGCATCTGGTCACTGTGATCGCGACCTCGCTGCGGACGTTCGACCGCCTGCGCATCATCGCCACCCAGCGCGAGGAACTGCAGCGCCTCAAGCACTCGGTGGAACAGCATATCGAGGAGCGGGCGGCCCCGCCTCTGAACACGGAGCAGCGGTTGCGGGCCATCCTGGATGCCTCGGTGCTGCCCATCTTCATCACCGCCTGGGCGGACGGCACGGTGCTCTATGCGAACGAGAGCGCGCGCCGCCAACTGGGATTGGTGGAGACCCTGCCCGATGCCGCCATCTGGTGCGCGGGCGAGGATCGCAACGACCTGATGCGCCGCGTCCAGGCGGACGGCGTCGTGAACGCCTATGAGGCCCAGGTCCAGGGCCTGGGCGGGCGCCGGTTCTGGTCACTGATCGCCGCGATCCGGATCACGATCGACGAGACCCAGGGTGTGCTGCTGACCTTCAACGACATCTCCAGCCGCAAGGCCATGGAGGAGGAGTTGAAGCGCCTCGCTACCACCGATGCGCTGACCGGCATCGCCAATCGCCGCTTCCTGATGGACCATGGCGAGCGAGAAATGCGCCGTGCCCGGCGGTACGGCAGCGACCTTTCCGTGCTCATCATCGATGTGGATCACTTCAAGGATGTCAATGACCGCTGGGGGCATACGGTCGGCGATGCCGCGCTGAAGGCGCTCGTGGACTGCTGCCTCGGCGAGTTGCGGGAAATCGACATCCTGTGCCGCCTGGGTGGCGAAGAGTTCGTTGCCCTGATGCCGGAAACGCCGCCCGATGCGGCGCTGACCGCTGCCGAGCGCGTGCGGTCCGCCGTCGCCGGCATGACCGTCTCGGCGGAAGGCGGGGTCTCGTTCTCGATGACCGTGAGCATCGGCCTGACCGCCCCCCGCCCGGGAGACGCCGCCCTGACGGACATCCTGACCCGAGCGGACGAGGCGCTGTACGAGGCCAAGAACACCGGCCGCAATCGCATCGTCGTGCGCGTTTGATCCCGGTCCCCCCCGGCTCCCAAGCCGCGCAAGATCTCCGGCGACGTGCGCCGCCCAGCCGGTCCCGCAGGGTCTCGTGGGCGGTGATGGATGCACTGTCGCGCTGGCTGCGCCGCCGCCTGATCGCGGGGGGGGGGGTAGGAGCCCGTCCGAAGTGATGTGGATATAATTATTCGAGAATGGACGGAATTATTTGATCACGGGACCCGGGATATAGGGGCACATTCCGGGCTATAT
>NZ_WIVE01000059.1 GCF_009601025.1 Roseospira navarrensis
TAAATCCCGATATGTATCGAAAAATCTGGATATATCCCCGAATTCTGACCGTGTGCCATACCGGTTACCTCGTCACAGCAGCGCTTTTGCGCAAGGCGGCATGGCAATTTAATCGGGCGTTTTTGGCATGAACGGCCCGGGCGCGTGTGGCAGGATCGGCGGCCTTTGCACCCAAGGGAGGAGCCCCCGTCATGCTGTCCGCCATCCTGCTTCTGACCATCACCGCGCTGGCCCTGCTGCTGCTGGGCCTGGCCCGCCCGCGCTGGGCGTTCATGCGCGCCCGCTGGCAGGTGCTGGTCGTGTACACCCTGGCCGTGATGCTGATCCCCACCATCGGCGCCCTGGTGATCCCGGACGAGGCGCTGCAGACGGCGCGGGAGGTCACAGCGGACGCGGCGGCCCCCGGAACGCCGCCGCAGGCCGCGTCCACCGAACAGGGACCTGAGTGGACGGCGGAGCTGCGGGACCGCTGGTGCGCGGCGCTGAAGGAGAAGCAGGCCATCAGCGCGGCCTTGACCGCCGAAGGGGTCGGCGCCAACCCAAACGAGGCGCTGCAGCCTGGGGATACCGTCGTCCTGAAGGAGAAAAGCGTCCTCAATCCGGCCCCGCCCCGCGACGGGCGCACGCTCGAAGAGATGCTGGACGACATCGCCGGCCTGATCCAGGTGCCGCCCGGCGCCACGCTCGAAATCGTGGACCGAGAAAGCGACGCGCCCACCGGCTTGACGTACATGGCCCGGTGGGTTGAACGGGACGTCACGGGCCGGGTCGATCCCGTCACGCTGTCGTGGATGAACACCATGGAGGCCATGAGCCAGCAGGTCGAGGCCCGAGAGGCCGCGTTCCAGCGCCGCTGGTACCCGGTCCTGATCGACGCCTTCGGCAGCCTGGATGCCGCCAACACTGTCGAGGCCCTGGCCCTGGATCACGGCATCTACGCCACCTGCGACTGATCCCCGCATCACGCCCCCGCCGCTTCGGCCGTGGCGGCCGCGTCCAGCGGGCTGCCGTCCAGGCCGATGACCTGCACACCGTCTTCCGTCTCCACGACCCGCCAGCCGGGCACGGCGGCCGCGCCCGGCGCGGCGGTGGCGCTGCCGGCGGCGGCCGTGGCCGGGGGCGGGGTTTCGGCCTCGACCTCCGACCGGAAGCCCGAGACGTCGAGGCGGTGCGTGACACTCTGAATGGCCCAGCGGCCGTCGGTCTCGTCGCCGAAGCCCTCCAGGATCAGGTCTCCGCCGGCCATCAGGGCCGGGCGGCCTTCCAGCGTGAGGCGCAGGGTCTCCTTGCGCCGGCCGGCGTCCTGGGCGGTCCCGGCGGCGCGGGCCTGGGCCTGGGCCGGACCGGGCGCGCCGTATCGCACCTCCACCGGCGGGCCGTCGCCGTCGCCCGCGACCACCTCCCAGGTGGTAACGCCCGCGTCCAGGTCGTGGCGCGGTGCCGCGACGGATGACGCCCCCGCGCGGTCCTGCGCCGTGACCCACCACGTCAGGGCCTCGTCATGGCGGACGGTCTCCCCGTCCAGAGGGCGGCCGGTGCCGGCGCTGATCCCGGCGCCGACGCGGGTCACCACCAGGCGACCGTCGGCCACCTTCAGGGCGGCGCCCAGCGGGCGGACGTGGCGGGCGATCAGGTGGAGATCCGATTCGGCCGCCTGATCCACATGACCGATGGTCAGCCCGGCCAGATCGGGGGCAACCACCGCCGTCAGACCGTTGTCGGCCGCGATGCGGTGGACCAGGTCGCCGAGGGTGGCGGCCCCGAATGACCGGGACCGGGGGGCGCGCAGCGGGCCGCGCAGATCGGCGGCGCGGCCCCGGATGGTCATGGTCAGGCCCTGCCCCTGGTTGCCGTACTGAACTTCATCGACGGTGAAGGCCGGCATGTCCACCAGCCCGGTTTCGCGCCAGCCGATCGCCAGCGCGAGGGAGGCGCCCCGGCGCGGGACGGCGATGGCGCGGTCGCGCCAGTCCAGGCGCAGGTCCAGTTCGTCGCTGTCGGCCTGCAGGTTGTCGGTCACCGACAGGCTAAACAACACCGGGCGGACACGGGGCGTGATGTCCTGGCCGGAGACGGACAGACGCCAATCGGGGGTCCAGCGGGGGCGGTCGAGCGGTCCGGGCATGGTCTCAGTCCCACAGCCGGACGACGGCCCGGCGCGGCGGGGCCGACGGCGGATCGGGCAGCCGGACCACGGTGCCGACGGGCAGGATCGGCCCCAGCGCGGCGAGGCCCGGGTTGGTGTCCAGCGCCGCCGCGACGGTCTCAGCCGTCTCTCGGCCATAGGCCCGGCGGCAGATCAGGTCCACGGTGTCGCCCTGGCGGCTGCGGAGCTCGATCATGGTGCGGCGGGTCCTTCACTGCCGTAGTGCGCCAACTCCAGGCGGAACTCGATGGTGCGGGCCATCCCGCGCCAGCCGACGGCCTGGGTCTCCTCGATATCCGTGATGACCCACCAGCCCAGCACCTCGCCCAGGCCGGAGGTCATCAGCAGCGGCGCGCCGGCGGCCGCCACGGCGCGCAGGCGGGGGACCTGATCCCAGCCGTCGCCGGCGGGGTACAGGCGCAGGTCCAGCGGGTGGATGACACCGTCCAGCGTGATGGTCTCCGTCCCCGGACCCATGAACTGGCGGGCCGGGCGCGCGCCCAGGCGGTCCTGCTGCGGCCAGCGGTATTCGGTCCGCCGGCGCAGGGTCTGGTGGGCGGCGGTGGCGACGCTGAACCGGATGTCGTCGCCCAGGCCCAGGAGCACGTCAGTCGAGGTCATGGAGGGCTCCGCGCTGGCGGCGTTCCAGTTCCCGCGCCACAGCGGCGGCGATGGCCGAGACATCGCTGCCGGGCGGCACGGTCACGGACACGACGGTGCTGTTGTCCACGGTTTGCGTCGTCGGTCCCACGGGGAACGGTTGAAGACCACCGGCGCTGGCCGAGACCGGCCCGCCCGCCGGCATGGGCGCCAGGGCGTCCAGCATGGCGGCGGTGTCGATCGGCGTGGGGATGGCGTCGGCATAGGGCTGGCGACCCGCGAACCGGGACGGCACCTGGACCGGTCGGCCAGCAGCGTCGGAGGCCATGGGGGCGCCCTCGGGTGGCCCGGCCTGGGCCGTGGAGGCGGCCGCGTCGCCGGCGGGCGCGAAGCCCAGCTCTTCCTGCAGCCACTCGGGTAAAATGCCCACGATGTCGGCGATCCGCCGCCCGAACCAAGCCTTGATGTCGTCCAGGACGGATGCGAACCCGTCGCGCAGCCTGCCCATCCACTCCGTGCCGACCTCGAAGAGGTCCACGCCAAACAGCCACTGCACCATACCGTTGACAGCGTCGGCCAGCAGGGCGACGGGGTTGAACTCATCAAGGTACGTGAGAATGCCGTTCAGCAGGCCATCCTCGAACGCCGCTTTCACACGGTCCCATTTCCGCTGGAACCATGCCCCGATCTGGTCCCAGTTCTGATAGATCGCGTATGCAACCCCGGCCAGGGCGGCGGCAGCCAGGACCACCCAGCCGATGGGGGTCGCGACCAGGGCCACACTCAGGGCCCGGAACGCGCCGGCGACCAGCGGCCCGGCCTTGGCCACGGCGCGCAGGGCGCCGCCCAGCAGGCCGGCCTTCAGACCCAACGTCGTGGTGGCCCATTTCATGACCGCGAGAGGGACCAGCACCCCACCGGCGGCCATGGCGATCCCGCCCACGCCTGTCACCACCAACGCGGCGGTGGCAGCCACCTTGCCCAGGGTGGCGGTGAGTTCGGGATTGGCCTTGGTCCAATCGGTGATGCCGTTCAGGACCTCTGTCAGCCCCTGCGCGACCGACCGCAACACCGGGTCCATGGCACCACCGACGGCCTTCTTCAGACCATCGGCGGCGGAATACAGTTCGTTGACGTCACCCTGCAGATCGTCACTGATGCGCTCGGCCTGGCGATGGGCGATCCCCCTGTCCGCCCCCTGCTGCGCGGTCAGACGGGCCACTTCATCCAGAGCATTCAGGATCACTGAGGCGCCGGCCGTGGCCTCCTCGCCAAACAGCGCTTTCATGGTGTCCGCGCGTTCCGCTGTCCCCATGGTCCTGGTGGCGGCCGCCAGCCGCTGCAGCACCACCTCGTAGGCCAGCATGTTGCCCTGGGCATCCTCGAACTCGACGCCCAGCGTCTTCAGCCGTTTCGCCGCATCACCCGTTGGCGCGGCCAACCGCTGCATCATGGCCCGGAGCACCGTGCCACCCATGGACCCCTGGATGCCGGCGTTCCCGAGGACGCCGGCCTGTGCGGCCACCAGCTCCAGCGAGACCCCCAGGTCGGATGCCACGGGCGCGGCGTATTTCATCGTCTCGCCCAGCATTCGCACGTCCACATTGGCGGACGACGATACGCTGGTCAGGCTGTCGCCCACACGCCCGAACTGATCCGCCAGCAGACCGAACGGCGTGCCGATGTTCGATGCGATGTCGGCCGCCTCGCGCGGGTCCAGATCGCCGGCGATGGCCAGATCCAGGACGTCCGGCATGGCCGCCACGATTTCCTCCGGCGTATAGCCGGCCTGGGCCAGCTTCTCCTGGCCCTGCGCCGCCTGCACACCCGTGAACTCCGTCGCGCGGCCGAGGGCCTGGGCCTGTTCGCTCAACGCTACCCGCTGGGCCTCGGTGATGTCCCGAACCCGGGCCGCCGTACGCCCCATCTGGCGCTCGAAATCCATATGCGTCTGTGCGAGCCCCAGGCCCATCCGCCCGGCGTGCATCATGCCATACCCAGCCGCGCCGACGCCGCCGGCGCGCATCATGTCGCGGCCGAGGCGTTCGCGCGCACGGGCCAGGGCTTCGGTGCGGCGCTGGGCGACGGCGGCCTGTTCGGCCTGTCGGGCCAGGGCTGCGGTGGCTTCCCGTGTCCGGCGGGTCACATCACGCTGGGCATCGGCCAGCCTGTCGGCCGACAGGTCCAGGTCGCGCAGGCCGCGTCGCGCCTGTTCGGTGCGCTCCGCCAGCGACCGGTGCCCGTCCGCGGCGCGGCGGGCCGCCTCCCGTGCGGCGGCGAGGCGCCGCTCCAACTGGGCGATGGTCTCGGCCGTCTCGGCGGACGTGTCGCCCATCGCGGCCGCCCGTTTGCGGGTCGCCGTCAATTCCCGCCCGAGCGTTTCGGCGCGCGCCTTGGCCGCTGTCATGGCGTCGGCCGATTGATCCAGGCGCTCCTTCAGCTTTCGGAAGGTGTCGATGGCGCCCTGCTGCCGCTTGAGCCGCCCCAGGTCGCCACCCAGATCCTGGCTCCGCCGGCCAAGCCCCTGCATGGCCCGGCCGATGCCCTTCAGCGGGGCCGTCGCGCGGTCCAGGAGCTTGATCGTCAGCGCGAGATTGAGGTCGGACATGGGATTTTACCTTTTGATCGCCCCAGTTCGGCGCTTCGCGCCTCACGGGGCTCCGGCCCTTCGGGCCGCCGGCGCGGTCGCGCCGGTATGGTGACCCTCTCTCAGGTCACTTACCGGCCACTCACAAGGACCACCGGCACGGGCCAGGCCCGCCGCTCGACCGCCCGCGCCCGCCAGTCCAGCAGGTCCCACAGGCTCAGGCGCTCCAGGTCCGCGAGCGGCCAGTGCCAGCACGCGGCGACATCGGCCATCAGGTCCTCTACGTGCTCGACGGGCTCCCCGTCGCCGCCAGAGCGTACAGATCCAGCCCCAGATCCGGGGCCAGATCGGCGAAAAAACCCCCGACCGTGCCCGTGATCGCCAGCGTGTTCGCGAGGTCCAGCGCGGACCACACATCCGGCGGCAGGCGCGGCGTGTGGATGCGCGATCCGATCTCCATCAGGGGTCCGATCTGCGACGTGGCCAGGTCCACCAGCGACACCCGGTACAGGTCACGGGCGACCGGCGGGCGCAGCGTCAGGTCGGTGATCCGGCCCATGCCCTCGACCGTGAGGGGCCGGGGCAGCTTAACCCTGCGGGTGCCGTCATCGGCCGGGGCCGGATCGGGCGCGTCGGTCTTTTTCGTGTCGGTCATCGTCCGTTACTCCAGTCCGAGGTTGCGGCGGCGGGCGGCCAGCACGTCCACACCGCCCACGCGGCGGACGGCACCGAGCACGTCGATCTCGATGTCCATCAGGCCGTTGATCTCGACGCGGTAGTACATCAGCGACAGGGTCAGCTTGCAGCCCGTGGCATCGCCGGCCTTCCAGCCGCCGGGGTCGATCTCGGTGACCATGCCGCGACAGGTCAGGACCACCGGCTCCTCATTCACGCCGTGCCCCTGGCTGCCGCGCAGAATGCAGGCGACCTGCTGTCCTTCCGACAGGCCCCACTGGCGCCACAGAGCGCTGTCGTATTCGCCGACGCTGGCCTCCAGGGTCAGCTTCTCCTGGCCCATGTCGAGGTCCATGGGCGCGTCCATGTCGCCGGCGCGGTATTCCTCGGTCTTGAGGGTGAGCTTCGGGGGCGTCAGTTCATCGACGCGCCCGGCATACCCCACACCATCCAGATACAGGGTGAACGCCTTCAGCTTCTTGGCCAGACTTGCCATCTTGGTGTCTCCCGTCATACCGCCTGAGGTCTTTCGTCAGGCGACCGGCGCGACCGCGCCGGCGCCGCGACGCGGCGGAGGCCCAAAGGGCCGATTGAACCGTCAGGCCGCCTCGCGGATCACCGCCTCGACCAGCTCGGTGTAGTACCCGGCCTCACGGTGGGCGCGGAACGTCAGGCGCTCCATGGGGGCCGGCGGTTCGATGTCGAAGTCGAGCGTCAGGTGCCCGGCCATCAGGTCGGCCGGCGTGTTCAACTCCGGATCAAGCCAGCAACGCCCGCCCAAGATCGCGCCGCGCGCCTTCAGGGCGCGCAGGTAGGCGTTGACGCTCTCCTGGATGTCGAGCACCAACTGCGGCGACAGCGGACGGTCCATGGCCCACAGGAACGCCGCTTCGACGGCGTCGTAGACCATGTCGGCGGTGCGCCGGACGGACAGGAAGGCCCACAGCGGATCGGCGCTGGTGGTACGGTTGCCCCACAGCCGGAACCCCTCGCGGCGGATGATGGTGGTGATCTCGCGCTCGTTCAGCCAGTTGGCCTCGGAGTTCGGATCCCCCATCGACCAGCCGACGGGCCGCGAGGTCCCGACGATGCCGGCGATCACCTGGTTGCTGGGCGACCACCAGAAGCCCTTCTCCCGGTCCATGCGGCTGATGACGCCCGCCGCCCGGGCGCTGGCCGGCTGGTCCACGGCGCCGTCGAGGTCGGTGTCCCAGACCTGCACGTGGGGCGCGACGATGTAGACGCGGTCGCTGCCCCAGTCACCCCGATACGTGGCCGCATCCTCCGGCGTGGTGGACGGACCGTCGGCCAGGATGACGGCGCGCAGGCGGGGGGCGATCCCCAGCAGTTCGGCCACCACGGGATTGCCGACGGTGCCCACGGCCGCCGTGGCCGAGGCCCCGGTCCCGTCGCCCGAAATCGAGACGGTGGGCGCGGTGGTATAGCCGATACCGGCGCGGGTGATGGTGATGCCGGTGATGGCCCCATCCGTCACCACGGCCGTGGCCTCGGCGCCGGCGCCGTCGCCGGTGAGGGTCACCGTGGTCGTGGCCTGATCGTAGCCCGACCCACCCGCGCTCACGGTGATGCCCGACACGCCCGTGGGCCGCATGCCGGTGTAGCCCGGGGCCACCAGGATGCGCGGCGTGGTATCCACCACCGACCGCGCCGCCGTGAACGCATGCACGCCGGTCAACAGCGTGCGGTCGCCGATGATGTTGGACAGCGTCGCGGCCTGATCCACGCCCTCCTCGACCCGGACCACGACGACAGTGGCGCTGCCCTGGTCCCAGATGCCGTCGAGGGCATCCTTGAGCGTGCCCGCCGCGCCCAGCAGGGCGGCCTTGCGCGGCTGCCCGATCAGCAGCACCGGGGTGTCGAGCGGGAACGCGGCGGCATCCGCGTCGGGCGCGGTGCCGATCAGACCGATGATGGCGCTGGCGGCGGTGCGGATCGGACGGATGCCGTCGGAGACCTCGACGACCTCCGTACCATGCAGGAACTGTTCTCCCATCGTCTCATCTCCTCACGGGTTGGGGGCGTGCAGGGTGGCCAGAGCGGCTAGCGCCTGGTCACGGGCGGCCTCGATGGCAGCCAGGTCGGCGGCAGCGGCGACGGCCAGCTTGCCGGCGCGGCGCACCTGCTTGATGTCCGCGCTGATCGTGGACCAGGCCTCGGACTGGGCCTCGACCAGGGCGACGGCCTGGGCCAGCGAGGCAGCACCGCCGGCCCGGACTTCCGCGTCCAGGTGCGGATAGTCGGCCGGGTCCAGGGTGCCACCGGCGTTGAGGACCACGCGGGCGCGGGCGGCCTCTTCGGCCGTCAGGCGGTATTCGGCGGCCTGCCCGTCCCCAGCGGTGACGTAGGTCAGGCGCACGGCCTCGGCGGCGCGGTCGATGGCGGTGGCGGCCTCGATCCGGGCCCGGGCGAGGCCGGGCGCCAGATCGGCGTGATCCTCCGGCAGCCACTCCGCCCCGGGCGTGGCCATGGACGATTGCCGGATGATCCGGCCGGTCTGGTCTCTCGTCACGAAAGGCATATCAAATCCCCCTGTCGCGCGGATCGGTGAAGCCTTGGCAGCGGACACGGACCGTGGCGGGGTCCGTGGCCAGGGTGTGGGACAGGGAGACCGTGCCGTCGGACAGGGTCAGGTCTCCCGAGGCGGCGATCCCGTCGAGGGAGCCGAATAGCCCGGACGACCCGGCATCAATCGCGATCGTGACGCCCCGGGTGGTAGAGTCGTTGGGCCGCGCCATCACGCCGACGTTCTCGTGAAGGCCGCTGTCGGGTGAGACGTCCAGGTCCATGGCGACCAGGGTCCCGGGCAGGGGCGGCACCGGCAGGTCGGCCACCGCGTCCGCGCCCGCCGCGACCGACACCGCCACGTCCCAGTCCGCCGGCTCCCACTCGACGCGCGATCCCCACTGGACCCAGGGGCGCAGGCCTCCGGCGCCGTCCGTCACCAGCGTTCCGACGCGGCGGCGCGCGGTCCAGCCGGCCGGAGCCGTGGGAGCGGCGAAGTCGGTGGAGATCAGGGCGTCGAGGGCCCCGCCGGTGTCGGTGATGAGCCACACGGCATAGCGCGTGCCCGCCGCGACCGCGCCCGCGTCCAGGCCCCCGGCCCCATTCCCGGCCGACCACCCCGCATCCATGCGCTTGGTGAGCGGCGTCTCCAGGGTCAGGGGCGCGCGGTCCCCGAGGGCGGCCATGCACCATCCCGGGCTGATCGTCACGGCCACCGTTTCGGCGCCGGCGGCCGGGGACAGGTCGAGGCCCGAGACGGTCCAGACGGGCAAGGTCAGGTCGTCCATGCGGGCGTCCAGGGCGGCCGACAGGCCCGAGGGCGTGACGGCGCGCTCGGTGTCGGTGCCGGCGGCGCATTCGGCCGACGTGGCCAGTTCGACGATGCCCCGCACCTCGGTCGTGGCGGGCCCGGGAAGCTGCGACAGCACCCACGGGCGGGTGGCCACGATCACGCTGGTATCGGCGATCAGGGTGATCGCTGCGCTATTACTGACCTCCAGGACAAGCTTGATCGTCATGTCCTTTGCGGCCCCCTCCTCGACGACGGGCTTGTAGCTGCTGGGATACCGCGCGATGGCAATCAGGTCGCCCGCAGCGTCGAACAGCCCCACCTCGCGGACGTACCAGCCGCCGACGGTCGAGGGGATGACCATCTGAATGGTGACCCACGCCGGGTTGTTCGCGTCCACCTCCAGGGTCTCAATCGCGGACCGATAGGTCTCGCGGACCAAGGCTGTCATTGCGGTATCCGGCACGATATCCGCACCGCCGCCGTCGCCGACAGCCATGTGGGTAATCTCCACCGGCTGGCCGTACACCAGGGCATTGGCAATTTTGGCCCGCCCTGTGTCCGTCTGGTAAACTCGAAAATCTTCGGACATTACACGCTCCTAGCGGTTGGCGCCCCAGCCGCGCGGCTGGTAATCGGCCGCGCGGCGGGCGGCATCCGGATCGGGCACCAGCACCAGCCGGCACCCGGCGACGGCGGCCAGGTAGTCGATCATCCGCCACGTCCCGAGGCCTCGGCCGGTGGACCATGAGCGCAGCGCGTCATGATGGTGCAGATCGCGCGTCGGCGTGCCGCGCAGCCGGGGGATCAGGTCCTGCACCACCTCGGGGGCCTCGGGCGAGGGCTGGAGGCGGATTCCGGTCATGGCGTCACACCCCCGGCACCAGGAGGGTGACGGCATAGACCGGGTTCTCGGTCGTCCAGGTCCAGGACCCGCCGCCGGCGGCGCCGTCCGATACTTCGCGGAAGGCAGCGGCGGCCAGGCCGGTGAAGGACTGAACGCCCTGGTGCAGGTCCCCATATCCGGACGGCGCGGTCAGCACATCGGGCGAATACTGCCCGATGGCGGCGAGCGCGACGGCCAGGGCGGGGCCCGTGGGGCCGGTGACCTCGGGCGCGGTGATGGACGTCACCCGCGCCTCGCTCTGCACCATGGCCACGACAGGCGCCCCCCCGCCTGAGACACGCCAGACCACATACGCGGTGCCTTTCGCCGCGAACAGATCGACCATGACGGTCGTCCCCTCGGCGCCGTCGGCTACGCGGGTCAGCAGGGCACACCCGTGTCCGTCGATGGTGCCGCTCACCAGGGAGGACCAGCCGGCCGGGAGGGTGGAGACGGCCCCGCCGCTCTGGTCGCTCTGGAGCCAGATGAAGAGTCGGTCGCCACCCTGGATGTTGCCCGGCAGGGGGATCGGCGCCGGGTTCGGGTTGTAGGTGTACCCGGCGGCGATGTCGTCTGGATGGTAAGCGGGGGCCGTCCCGCCGACGGGCGGAACCGCCGCGACGGGGACCGCTCTCAGGGTCGCGTTGCCGAGCATTACGACACACTCCCGATATGGGCGGCGATCAGGTCCGCGCCGTCGTGGGTGACCGCAACCAGATCGCCCGCGCCGGCGGCCGTCTGCCAGGTGGGGGCGGCGCCGCCGACCCACTTCGCGACGGTCGCGTCGGCCTGTTGCAGGGTCGGCGTGCGGCCGCCCGTGGCGTCCTGGATCAGCCGCAGCGTGATCGAATACCCACGCCCGGCCGGCGGGTCGGGCAGGGTCAGGGCGATGTCGGCGGTCAGGGTCAGGGCCTGATATTCCCCGTCCGACAGGGCGACCGTGTGTGCGGTGGCCACATTTGCGGCCGTCACCGCGAACCGCGCCAGGGTGTAGTCGATCAGGGCCAGCGCGGCGTTGCCGCCGGGCTGGATCGCGCTGTCCGCCCGCCCGCCCTGGGCAGCGGTCGCGAAGTCCGCGACGGCGGCGCCGGCGGCGGTGCCCAGGGTCGGCCGGCCGATCAGGTCGCCATAGGCGCCGGTGGTGGCCACGGTGGCCAGCCCGCCCGGTTGCAGCGCGGAGTCCGCGCGCGCACCCTGGGCGGCCGTGGCGTAATCGCTCGCGGCCGTGGTCGCGGCCGTGCCCAGGCCCAAATGCGTGGCCAGGGCGGCGGTGTCGAGTCCGAGGGCGATGGTCCCGGACGTGGTGACGGGCGAGCCGCTGGCCACCTGGATGCCGTCGGCGCCGGTGATGCTCACACTGGTGACCGTGCCGCCGCCCGAGGCCCCGATATCCGCCATGGTGGCAAACACGTTGCCGGCGTCCGGCGCGTTGGCGCCCGCAAGCGCGGCGGCCTGATCGGCCGTGGGCAGGGTGGTGTGGTTGAACGTGGTCGCATGGGCGGAGACGGCGCCCGCCGCCGATCCGGCGGGATCGAAGGCGTCCACGCTGGCCAGGGCGGCCGTGCCGAGCGTGGGAAGGCCGGTCAGGTCCCCATACGCCCCTGTGGTGGCCACGGTGGCCAGCCCGCCCGGTTGCAGCGCGGTGTCCGCGCGCGCACCTTGCGCGGCCGTGGCATAGTCGCTCGCGGCCGTGGTGGCGGCCGTGCCCAGGCCCAACAGGCTCCGGCCGGCGGCGGCATCGGCAGCCAAGGCCAGGGACCGGCCCCAGGCGGACGATACCGCCGACCATAGGGCGGAGACGGTGACGCGCCACATTTGACCGTTGGCCAGCACCGGCACCTGATCGGCGGCCGTGGGCGCGGTGCGCGCGTCAAATTCGCTCGTCGTGCGGTGTTCCTCAGCCATCTCTTACTCCCACCACAACGGCGTTTCGTCTTCGTCGGCCCACGGCACCCCGTCCTCACAGAGCCACGGGCGCGCCACGGGCGCGGCGTCATACCCGGCCGGATAGATCGTCACGGCCTCGACGCTGCCGACGGCGCCGCCGACAAACAGAGGGCCGGTGGCCTCGGTTTCGGGCGGGGACCACGGCAGAATGGTGGTTTCCTCGCCCCCGAGGCAGACGGCCCCCAGGTACGCGGGGCCGGACACCCGCCCGATGGCCCGCAGACCCGTGAGGTGGGACCGAACATTCTTGGACCGCAGCGCCGTGCGCTCGATCTCCCCGTAGGTCGCGTCGGTGACGGCGCGCCCCATCACGTCCACCTCGATCCGGAAGGTGTAGGGGGCGCCGCCTTCCTGGTGCCACTCGACCAGCCGCGTGTCGTAGCCCAGGCTGGCCAGGGCGCGCTTGACGGCCCCCACGGTGCCCTTCACGGCGTGGATCTGTAGCTGTCGGCAATGACGCGGCGTTGCGTCGCCACTGGCCAGGTGTCGTCCCAGACGTCCACCGAACACGCCCACGCGAGCCACGGCAGCAGCGCGGCCGGGCAGCGCCACGGGTCCCACAGCCCGAGCATGGGTGCGAAATCCACCGCCTGAACGCGGGCGCCCGTGGCCGTATCAGCGGCGCGCTCCAGGGGGGTCGCGTTGGGGGGCAGCAGGCCCGACGCGTCAGACATCGCGGCCTTCCTCCGGCGGCGCCGGCAGATCCATCCAGCACGACACCCGCCCCAGGCGGCCGCCGTCCCGGTCTTCCCAGGTGTCATCCGGCCCGCCCAGCGGGTGCAGGCATCGCCGCGCGATCCGAGTGGATCGGTGGTGCCGGACCAACACATACCGGTCACAGGGGCAGGTGTCGGGCGACTGCCATGTGGTCACGCGGTCAGACATCGCGGCCCCCCAGGGTGACGGTCATGTCGGTGCAGTAGGCCGCTTCGGTCGGGCCGACGATGATGTCGGCGGCGGGCGCGGTCAGGTCCACGCGCTGCACCCCAGGCTGATGCAGCGCGGCATAGAGGGCGGACAGCGTCACGTCATGGCCCAGCGCGTGCAGGCGGGTGACGGTGGCCGACAGCGCCTCGGCGGCGGCGGTCAGCACCGGGCCGCTTGCCGGACCGTCGTACAGCCACAGCGTGGCCGCGACGGCATACGGGATCGCGGTGGCGGACTGCACAGTCACCTGATCCGTCAGGGGCCGCACGTCATCGTCGGCGAGCCGATCCGCGACCAACTCCAGCACGCCCGCCCGCTCATAGCTGACAGTGATCGTGGCGCCTGCCGGGATGCCGCCGCCGGCGATGCAGGTGACCGTGCCGGTCGCGGCGTCCCAGCGGTAATCGGTGCCCAGGATGGCGTCCGTGACCACCAGGTCCGTGATGGTGACGCCCGGCAGCACGGCAGAGGACGGCGCCAGGGTCACCTCCAGGTCGGTGACGGTCTCTCGCGCGGTGACGGTCCCGTCGCCGTCATGGCCCAGGATGGTCACGACCACATCGCCCGGCGTGGGGCTCGCCACCGCCACATCGCGCACACGGCCGTCGGCCTCGCGGGCGTGGAATTGGTATGCGCCCTCGGGCCCGGCCGTGGACAATCCCTCCCAGGCGAGTTGCGCCCGATAGCGCAGGGCCGCGTCCGTCTCCATCACGGCTGGGGTCGGCGGATCGGTGGTGTCGTCCGCCGGCGTGACCACGAGGCGCTGGACGTTCATCAACGCCGCCAGATGGTCGAGCGTCGTGCCCGTCGCATAGGCCAGCATCAGGCCGCGCGCGCCGTCGTTGAATTCGGCCATCTTGACCGTCAGCCGATAGGCCGCCGCCTCCACCAGCTTCATGATCGGCTCGCTTTCCAGCACGGCCGAATGGTCCGGATAGCGCGACTGGAACTCCGCCAGCAGCGCGGCCACCTCGGCCTCGTAGTCCAGACCCTGCAGGACGTCCGGGGACGGCAGGTCGGACAGGTCGATTACGGGCATGCCGGTCATGAGGCCTCCAACACGATGCCATCCATGGTCACGGTTCGCCCGTCCGGGCGGTAGACTCCGGTCAGGGCCAGGGTCACGCGGCCCGGTGCGGCCTCGGTGATCCCGATCCGGGTCAGACTCAGGCGCGGTTCCCACTGCCGCAGCGCCTGGGCCGTGGCCGCGAACAGGTCCATGGCCAGGACCGGGGTCATGGGGTTGTCCACCAGGTCAGGCAGACGCGAGCCGTACTCCCGGCGCATGACGCGGGTGCCGATGCGCGTGGTCAGGATGTCGCGGACCGACTGGCGCAAGTGATCCAGCCCGCCCAAATCGCGGCCGGTCCCGGCATTCATGCCGCGCATGGTCAGTCTCCCGCGAACACGTCCGGACTGCCCTCGGCCACGCTTGACCCGCAGGCCACCGGGTCGCCGATCCGGCCCAACTCACGGCTGTTGGCGAACACCGTTGGCGAGCCGCTGGCCAGCGCGCTGGCGTGTGTCTCCGGAATGGCGGGGCAGGTGTGCGCCGCCCAGGCATCGCCCTCCCGGTGGACGGCGATCCCATTGGCGTAGACGTTGGGCGAGGCCTCCGACGATGGACGCGGCGGCCAGCACCCATGCCCGGTGCAGACGTCACCGAGCCGCGTGACGGCAGGCATGGTGTGGTCCTCAGTTCAGGTCGATGCGCGGGGCTCGCAGGCGAATGCCGGCGGCGTCGATCTCCAGAGACGACGGGCCGACCTGCAGCCGGATGCGTCCGGCCTCCACCACCTCCAGGGTGTAGGCGTGGACCTCGCGGTCGTAGGCGACCGTCGAGCCATCGGCGAACACCGTGCGATCGATGGTGGGCCGGTCTTCCGGCGCCGCATGGGCGGCCTGATAGACCGCGCCGATCACGACGCCCTGGGCCAGATCGCCGGTCGGGGCGACCACCACGACCTGTTCCCCCACCTCCGGCGGGCACCAGGTCACGTGGTCGTGCGCCCGCGCGGTCACGAACGGCAGCCATCCCGTCGTGATCCGGCCGGCCGTCACCCGCACGCGGGCGCGGCCATAGTCGGCGGCGGAGATGACCCCGAACCGCACCACGTTCGCCACCCGGCGTTCCAGGTCGGTCAGGTCGCGGTTCGGGGCTTCCCGTTCCATCAGGGCCATCCCAGGTTGGGTGTGACGTCCGGCAGGGGCGTGTCCGCCAGATCGACGTAATCGGGTTCGTGCGGGATGCCGATATCCGGCGCCCACGAGGCATAGACCCCGCTCGGCAGCGGGTCCTCGGCCTCCTCAGGTGGCACGGTGAAGTAGACCGCCGTGAACGTCAGGCGCGCCGCCGCCAGGGTCTGCGATCCCTCGCCGTCATAGTCGGCTTCGGTGGCGTCCCACGTGATGGACTCGACCGCCCCGTCCAGGGTCGGCGCCGCGTCCAGCGCGGCCTCGACCTGGGACGACAGGCGGTCCACCTGATCGTCGGCGGCCTCGCCGTGTGCGGCGATCTCCACGATCACCTCCAGGACCCGCCGGACCACACCGCCGCCCGTCTCGCGGTCGCGCCGTTCATCCCGGGTGTAGACCAGGATCGCCGGCAGCAGCCGAGGCGCGATGGGCGTGGCGCGGGAGGCATAGACCTTCCGCGCCGCGTCCGTCGGGGGAGCGCCGTCATCAGGGCCCTGCAACGTCCGCTGGACCGCCTGGCGGATGGCCGCGCGTGGGACCGTCATGGCCGATCACCCTTCATGCAGATACAGGCGGGCATTGCCGGCCCCATCCTCGACTTTTTCCGCCACCGTCCATGGGACGCCGTCGATGGTGATCCGGTCTCCGGACTCCGGCTCCACCAGACAATCGGCCAGCCTCAGCCACAGACAGGGCCGGCTGTCCGACACGGCCACGCTGTTGCCGGCGTCCACCGGGTGGGCCGGGCGGTCGAAGATGGCGACGATTTCGTACGGGGCTCCGATAGCCCCTGTTTCCGGGTCGAGCGTCTGAACCGTCACCGGCCGGCCGAAGTGGTCGCGGCACGTGACGGCCAGAGCGTCCGCCACGTCATCCCATCCCATTGTCGCCCCCGTCCGGCACCTTCTTGGGCGGCGCCGACTTCGGCAGCGGGGCGGTCTCGGTCGAGGCTGCCCGCGCGAACCCGCGCGAAATCAGGGCCTCGGCCTCACCGGCGGGCAGGTCCACGGTCTGGCCGGGGCGAATGGAGGTGAGCCCGCCCAGGTCACCGCGCACCAGCGTGATCCGGGCCTCCACCCGGCGCGTCTTGCCGCCCGCCATCACCGCACCGTGATGCTGCAGGTGGCGTTGGGCAGCGGCAGCACCACCAGCGGGGCCGACTGGGTCATCACGAACTCGGCCGAGGGATTTTCCTCGATCCAGTTCTTCGGGAAGAACTCCAGCGCCTGATAGCCGGCCCGCGGATCGCGAATGGCACCATGCGCCTGCACGCCGGCCACCTGGGGCGCCGCCTGGATGACCTGATAGTCGGCCATCAGCTTCAGCGGACTGCCGTCGGGGGCCTCGGCGATGTCGGTATAGACCCAGAAATCGAAGTCGCCGATGGTGCCCACGTACCGCTGCTTGGGCTTGTCGGGGCCGCCCCGCGCGATCGGGCCCAGCTCGGCCCCGCCACTGGCCTGGCGCCGCACGTCCAGCAGCCGCTCCACACGCTCGTTCGCGCGGAACACCGTCCAGGCCGTGGGCGAGAACGTGACCTCGGTCGCGGGCAGGCCGGACTTCTCCTGGGTCAGCGCGGCGTTGTCTTCCAGGGTCTTGACGGGGTCAACGCCCGTTTCGCCCCAGCGGGCGGTATCGGTCAGGGCCTGGGTGAGGGCGGCGTCACGGCCGAAGTCCACCACGACCTTGGGATAGTCATCGCCCTCCACCGTGACGGCGCCGGTGGCCAGGATCTCGCCGGCCATGAACTCCTTGCGGCGGACGATCTGCAGCCGGTGTTCCAGAAGGATGTCGGCCACCACGGCGGCGCGCCGTTCCGCCGGGGTCATGTCGCCGCCGTACCGCTCCCCGGGCCGGCGGGTCAGCGGGCGGTTGGGATCGACCTCGGTCAGCGGCTTCACGTAGGCCGGCTTGAAGGTCTTGGTCACCGACCCCTTGCTGCGCACCGGACGGCCGGCGGCGGTCGGCATCACGAACCGGGCCAGCTTCATGCCGCCCTTCTGGATCACGTCGAAATCGACCAGCTCGCTGTCGAACGTCTGGAGGCGCGGGAAATAGCGGTCGAGGAAGTGCGTGCCGGGGGCGTCGTACTCTTCCCACACGCCCATCATCTGACGGGTCGTGAACAGATTAATCGTCGTCATCAGTCTGAACTCCGTCAGAGGGGCGCGCGCAGGAACATCGGCGTGCCCAGGAACGCGGCCTTGACGGTCGCGGCATCATGGCCGGGGCCGAAGACCAGCAGCTCGGGATTGAAGCAACCGGCCAGATAGACCGGGGCCTGCGCGGCGCCGCCCGTGGTGTCGGTGGCGGCCAGCAGGATGGCGACGGGGGTTTCCGACCCGTCGGCGGCGCCGGCGTCGGACAGCTTCAGGGCGCCCGTGTCGGTCTCGCGCCCCAGAACCGACAACGCCGCCAGCGTCTGGCCGGCGGCGATGGTCATGGGCTGGGTGTGGCGGGGGAACGAGCCGGTGAACAGCTCGTTCGGATCATAGGTCTGAACGTCCAGCATGGATCAGTCTCCTAGCGGTGGCCACGCGGCCGGTTGCCGGTCTGCCGCGCATAGGCGGTCACCAGGGGATTGGCGGGCGTTCCCTGGCCCGTGGCGGAGGCCGCCGGGCCGTCGCTGCCCACGTCGGGCACGGGCAGGGAGGCCATGGCTTTGGCGAGCCCGCCGGCGCCCTTTTTTGACGGGCCGAGCGTGGCGAGGACCGACACGACTTCCTTCGCCGGCAGGGCCGTGTTGAAGGCCAGCTCGCAGGCCGCCGCCACGTTTCCGGCGGCCGCCTTGCTGCCCAGGATGGCGGCGCAGCGGGCGCGTTCGGCGCGCCGCCCGGCCGCGAAGGCCTTGGCGGCCTCCTTGTCCTTCGGCGGCGCCTCATCCTCGGCGGCCTCATCCTCGGGCGCGGCGTCCTCGGGCTCGGGATTGTCCCCCTCGGCAGTGTCATCCTCGGGCGCTTCGTCTTCGGCCTTCGGGTCCTCGTCCTCCGGGGCCTCGGCCGCGGGGTCCTGGTCCTGGTCGGCGCGCGGTCCGGTCTTCCGGCCGCCCACCTGATGGGCGAACGTGAAACGAGTCATGGGTGCGTCTCCAAGTGGTGAAGGACGGCCGCGAAGGCCGCATCCGGGGGCATGACCGCGTCGGCCAGTCCGATCCGGACGGCTTCGGCGGTGCCGGTCGGCCCTTTCAGGCATCGGGCCTCGGTGTCCAGGGCGTCCTGTTCCGTCAGGGCGGCCCCGGCCGCCTGCCGGTTGCGGGCCACCACGGCCGCGAACAGGCGGCGCGTGTCATCGACCGCGCGCTGCCAGTCCGCGCGCACGGTGTCGGGCAGGGCCTGGAACGGGTTGCCATCGACCTTGTGCTGTCCGGCATGGATCAGCGAGACGGCCACGCCGTCGTGCTCCAGCAGGCGGCTGATATCCAGGTGCATGATGACGGCGCCGATGGACCCGACGCCGCCGGTCTGTGGGACGGCGATGGAGTCCGCCGCCGTGGCGATGGCGTAGGCGGCGGAATAGGCTTCCTCCGACAGGATGGCGGCCACCGTCTTGCCGCTCTCCGCCTTGGCCGCGACGATCCAGTCCACCAGATCGAAACACCCCGCGACCGTGCCCCCACCGCTGTCGATATCCAGCACGATGGCCCGCACCTCGGGATCCGCGAAGGCCTGGGCGAGCTGCGCCCGGATGCCGTCATACCCGGTGATGAAGTCGCAGCCGATGAACCCCAGCTTGTGCACCAGTAGGCCGGAGACGCCGACCACCGCGACCCCCTCCACGACGGGATAGAGCCGCCTCGTACCCGTCACCCCGGCCAGCGCCGTGGCCCCGTCCGGAATGGTGCCATTCAGGGCGGCCATGCGTGCGACCGCGTCGCGCGCATACCCCTCCCATTCCGGCGCCAGCAGCGCCGGGCCTCGTAGGCTCGGTAACATGGTGATCCGTCCTATGTCTGGCCGTCGGGCGGGCGCTCGTCCGACGATCCGCCGCCCTGTTGGGGCACCACCAGTGCCTGAAAGTCCTTCGCGGCGGGATGCAGGATGCCCTCGGGCATGTCCCGCATCTCGATGCGCAGTTGTTCCAGGACCTCCTGATAGTCCTTGCCCTGTTCGGCGGCCTCGTCTTCCAGCGTCGAAAGCCCGCCGGCGATGCCCAGCAGCGCACCCTGGCGTTCCTTGACGGGATCGACCCACCCTCTGGGCGGTCCGATCCAGCGGCACCGGGTGTAGGCCGCGCGCGCCCGGTGGAAGTCCGGTGCGTCGGCCGGCAGCGGCACCGTCCCGGTATCGATGGCCTCTTCCAGCCATGCCGTGAAGATCGGTTGGCAGAAGCCGGACGCAAACGCGGTGCGCCGACTGACCATGGTCTTCCAGGTCTCCAGCAGGGCCGCGCGGGCGCTGCTGTAGGTGGTCTGGGACCAGTCCGTGGACAGTTGCTCGTAACTGAGGCCCGTCCCGGCCGCGATGTTGCGCAGGGCCTGGGCCTCGAACGCCGCGAACGCCTGATTGGGTCGCGCGGCGGTGTGGAACCCGATCCGCTCGCCCGGGAACAGGGTCGGAATCCGCACGCCGCCCAGCGTCAGGCCGCGCTTGGTGTGAAAGTCTGACCGCAGGTCCTGGTAGCTGGCCAGCTTGCCGTCATCCAGGGCGTCTTCCAGGAGCGAATGGTCAAACGGCGACTCAATGAACGCCGCGAGAATGGCGTTCAGGACCGCCGCCTGCAGCTCGACCTTGTCGTACTTGTCGAGCATCTTCAGCCGCTCCAGGACCGGCGTCAGGCGCCCGACGCCCCGCGACTGTTCGTCCCGCTCCTTGTCGTAGAAATGGACGACGACGGGCCGTCCCCACGGCGTTTCGCGCGGGATGCGTTCCCAGGCGTACGCATCGCGGGACGGCGTGAACCAGTCGCCCGGGTGGCGCTTGCGGATGTGATAGGCGGCGGCCGCCCCCCAGCCGTCCAGTTCCACCCCGCCGCGCAGGGTGTCGGTGTCCATGGTGTCGTGCGGGTTCGACAGCCGGTCGGGATCGATCACCCGCACCGTGGTCGCGAACCCGGCCCCATGGTCCCGCCACTGCAGCACCGCCAGGGCGTCACCGTCGATCACGTAGTGCCGATAGGCCATGCCGAAGAGGCCGCCCAGCGTGTAGTGCCGGGTCGCATCGCACCAACGGGCCGGATCGTCTGCCCACAGGCGCCACTGTGCCTCCACCCGGTCCGACCACTCGGCCGCCCAGTCGGCAGACAGGCCGAGGGCGCGGTAATCGGGCTTGCTGGACAGCCGCAGGCCCGCGCCGATCACCGTGTCGAGTTCCCGGCGCACCGCGCCCGATGCCCAGCCGTTGTTGCGCACCAGGTCGCGGATGCGGGCGACGATATCCACCCGCTCCGGCAGCAGATCGGCGTCGGCCGAACCGAGATGGGGCTGCCACCCGGCCAGATCCTGGCTGATCGGGTCGGCGGCCTGGTAGGACGTGACGGAGGCCTGAGGCACCATCCGCGAGCCATCCGCGTTCAGGATTGTCATCGCCAGCCCCCAAGGGTCAGAAAGTCTCGGTCAGAACGTCACGCCGAAGGCCCGCCGCCGGGTCAGGCCCAGTTGCGCCCGAATTTCCAGGATCGCGGCATTGAGCTGGGCCAGATCGGCCCGGCTGTAGGTCACCGCCTTGCCGTCATGACTGACGGACGCGACGGATTTCCCCGTCATCAGGGCGTGCTTGGTGGCTTCCAGGTCCGCCAAGCGGCCCTGGAGCGTGGCAACATCGGTCATGGTGGCGATCCTCAGGCCAGACGATCGGACATCGAGCCCCGCGCCCGGGGCGGACGGCCGGGATCCGCCGGCGTTGCTGGCGGGGCGGGGCCATCCGGCCGAGCGAACAGGTCGGCCTGTCCGTCCGGCGCCTCGATATCCCGTTCGGCGATCTGGTGTTCCCAGGCCGGGTCCGAGCGCACGAACACACCCATCTTGAACGCGGCGGCGTAGCAGTAGTTGGCGGTGTCCAGCGGCTCGTTGCGCTTGCCCGCCGGTAGAATCCACTGCCAGGCGACCATGCCGTTGCGTCGGACCTCCTTGCGGACCTCAGAGGTCAAGCCCTCGAAGTACGCATCACCGAGGCCGCGCGCGAAGCCCACATACCCCAGGTCCAGTGGGTCGGACTTGCGGAGGGCCGCGTACAGGGACGCCTTCAGGCCCGCCACGCCGACGTTGTACCAGCGGCGCGAGGACTTCACGACCTTGCCCGCGGCGTTCCGCTCCCACTTCACCCGCTCCAGCGGCTGGACGTTGTCCCCACCGCGCCCCCGGACCAGGATCACGCGCCCGGACTTCAGCTTGCGGTGCCAAGCGTGGACGTCGTTGGTGTAGGCGTTGGCGTCCACCGCCATCATGTCGGTGGTCCGCTCGTTGCCCCAGACGTCGTGATAGGACCGGTTGAGCTGTTCGGTCAGACGGCGTTGCCCCTCTTCGTCCGTGATCGGGCTGTCGATCACGACATAGTCCACGACGTAGCGCCGGAACTGCGGCCCCCAGGCCGTCACCTGCACCTCGATCCGGTCTTCCTGGCAGTCCACGCCCTGGGTCAGGGTCGGATACCGGGGCGGCACGATGCCGCGCTGCAATCCTGTGTCTTCGGCGCGGTCGCGCAGGGCTTCCCACTCCGGCGCCGAGCCGAACACCACGAACGGCAGGCCAAGCCAGTCGTTGAAGAACACCTGTTCGGCGCGCGGATCGCCTTTGGCCCGGAGCCATGCCTTCCACAGGTCGCGCCAACCCTTGATGGCCGTGTAGGCGGCCCACAGGTCGAACGAAATGCAGTAGGACCCGGCCGCCGGGTTCTCCGCCACCCACTTCGCCCCACGCTTGGGGTCGATCATCAGCGGCAGGTGCCGTTCCTCCAGTGCGCAGCCGCAGTGGAGGCACGTGAAGTGCGGGTTGGCGTCATCCGTGGTGGACGCCAGCATGTTCTCCCATTCCAGCGGCTGCAGTCCGTCGCAGTGCGGACAGGCCACGTGGTAGGTTTCGCGGGTGCCTTCCTTCCAGGCGTCGGTGATCCGGCACCCCGGCGACACCAGCGGCGTCGATGTGCGGAAAATCTTGCCGCCGAACTTGATGAAGCTCGACGTGCGGCTGTCCGCCTGCGACAGCGGATCGCCGGCGCCGTTGTCCTGCGGCCATTTCGAGATATCGTCCTGCACCTGATAGGGGTAGGACGCCATGGACAGGTCATTCGGGCTCTCGGCCGCCGCGCATTGCAGCGAGCCGGCTTCGTCGATCCGCTCCCAGGCCGTCGCCGAATGCCCGACGCGCGACCCCTCGGGCCGCATGGCGGCATTCAGGCGCGGCGTGCCCTTGACCATCGGGCGGAACTTGCGCCGCATCCACTTCTTCGCGTTGCCCGCGTTCGGGTGGATGTACAGCATGTGGCAAGGGGCCAGGTCCAAGACGGCGGCCACCGCCGCCTGGGCCAGCACCGTGCCGCCGATCTGGGCGGACTTGCGCATCACGACGAACGGCGCCGGGTGATCCGGGCTCAGAACCTCCAAAATGCGTGTGAAAAACGGGAATCGGTCCAGCGAGAACGGGCCCGGAAACGGACTCTCGCTGCCGAACTCGATGTTGCGTTCCGCCCACGCCGGCAGATCGACCGGCGGGGGCGGCGTCATCGCCGAGGCCAGCACCTCCAGCGCCACGCGCCGGGGATTGGCGAGCGGGTGCCACTGGATGCCCATGCCGGATGATCCCTATGCGTCCGCGCTTTCCTCTGGGTCGGGCGCGGCCCCATCTTCGGGGACGAACGGCGGTTCGGCCTCGGCCTCTACGCCCGCTCTGGCGGCGACCTGACGCCGGTGGTCGCGGTAGCCGTCGCGCAGCGTGACGCCCAGGGCCCGCTGATCGACCCCCAGAGCCGCCAGCACGCCGCGCACCGTGGCCGCCGAGGTGCCCAGCCGCTCGGCCAGGGCGTCCACGTCGTCCGGGATCAGCGAGGCCAGCACCGCCTGGGGCGCCTCGACCTGCAACCAGACTTCCGTGGTCCGGATGACCTGGTGCAGCACGCCGGCGAATTCCGATCGAGCCTGGGCCGTGGGCAACCAGTCGCCGTTTCGCGCCCGGGCCTCGGCCCGTTCGCGCATCAGCGCCAGTTCCTCGCGCTCGGCCTTGGCCGCCGCGAGGCGTTCCTGGGCATCCGCCACCGCGCCGCGCGTGACGGCTGGACTGGTGCCCGTCCGGGTCTCGATCGGCCGGGCCTGCGCCATCTGCTGGCGGACATCCAGCTTCATGCCGAGCTGGCGCAGGGCCTCGGGCACCACCACCCTGGCCGAGCGGCCTTCGCCCGCCAGCGCCGCGCCGGAGAGCGTGCCGGCGGCGATCCAGTTGCTGATGGCCGAAGGCGCGCGCCCGATCATCTGGGCGAACTCGCCCTTGGTCACGGTCTCGTGCATGACTTCACCCGAGTTCATGTCACGGCCCCCGTGAATTCAGCCTTTTCAACCCCCCACCCACGCGCGAGGGGACGCGGTTCGAACTGCCCGTCTCTGGGGTCGCGGCGGAGGGACCCGCTCAGTCCCGGGCGGTGGCATGGGCGCGGCGGAGCGCCGCGGCGAAGTGGTCGCCGAACCGGGTGTCGACCGTGTCATGGACCAATTCGGCGAAGTGCAGGCGGGGCCGGTAGCGCGCCCGATCCACGAACAGCATGATCGGCAGGGCGTGGTCGTTCTTGACCTGCCAGATGCCGTCCGGCCCGCCGTTGAACTGGCCCGCGAAGTAGCGGTCGGCCCGCCGGGTCCGGCGACCTGGACCGGCACCCCGGTTCTGGTAGGGGTCCGAGGATGCCCGCAGGGAGGACAGGATCTTGGTGATCTGCCCGCCCTTCATGTTGCCGTGGGCATCCAGGTCGGCCCGCGAGCCGGGCACCGCGAGCATGCCGGACGGCAGCACGCCGGCGGCCTGCAACGCCCGCTCGAACCGCTTGGTCCGCCGCTCGCCCCCGGCAATCTGGGGCGCGAGGTACTTGAACGCGGGCGTGCCCTTGGGCGCGAAATCCTTGATGTTGACGCTGGCCTCGGGCACGTCGCGCCCGGCGAAGCGCACGAACAGGCTGTTGAGCGTGAACCGCGTCGGACTGTCGAACACCCGGGTCATTTCGTCCCGCACGCGGTCCCGGCCGTCCACGGCGGTCGCATTCAGCGCCAGCCGGATGGCGAACGGCACCTGCCGGTCGGAGAAGTCCGCGATCTCGCGCTTCACCGCGTCGAGGTTCTGGTGCAGCTGGATTTCGACCGGCATGGCAGACCCCCGGAACGGGAAAGCCCGCCGCCGGGCATCCCCGGGGCGGGCTTCGTTGCGGACACACGTCCTATGGTGAGAGGGGTACCAAGCGTTTTCCCCTCGCGTCAAGGGCGAAATTTCACGCCGCGTCAGCACAGGAAAATTTAAGCCGATTCTGCATCACATCCGCCGTCAACGGTGGAGAAATTTCTTACTCGCCATCCCTCTTCCAATTGAGGAGAACCTCAGGCTTGTTGAGCCAGCCCTTAACTTCTCCTTCGTTATCAATCGCCGCAGCCGTAAATACATGTGCAATAACGCCTACCGCGCTGAGTTTATCTATTTCTCCAGAAGCGTGCCAATCCAGAACCTGGGAAAGAAAATTGTCCAGTCCCTTGTGGTCCGTTTCGTTTAATTCTATGGCCATGCCCTCTCTCCTGACTCTTTATTTTCGCCACGACGACGATCGCCACAGAATGTGGCAGGATACAAACAAAAATAGAGTTTGATTGAGCAACCTGATGGATGGAAATTCGGTCTGAGGCGCTTCAGTCATCCCGGTTTTCCATGTTGATGTAGACGCGGTCTGTGGTGGCCCAG
>NZ_WIVE01000005.1 GCF_009601025.1 Roseospira navarrensis
TCGAATTCATTGTCAGCGACGACCATGCCGGCCTGCGGGCGGCGCGCCGGGCCGTCCTGTCCGGCGCCACATGGCAGCGCTGCCAGTTCCACCTGGCCCAGAACGCCATCCACCACGCCCCGAAGCTCGCCATCCGCAAGCGCATCGGCGAGGAACTGCGTGCCATCTGGAACGCCAGGGACCTGCAGGCCGCCGAGGCCGAGCTGGCCGCCCTGGCCGAGAGCTACCGCAAGACCGCCCCGAAGCTCGCCGAGTGGCTGGAGGCGAACGTCCCCGAAGGCCTCGCCGTCTTCTCCCTGCCGAAGGCTCATCGTCGCCGCATGCGGACATCGAACCCGATCGAGCGGGCCGTTCAGCAGGAGATCAAACGCCGGACCAAGAAGGTCCGCGTCTTCCCCAACGAGGCCTCGCTGCTGCGCCTCGTCACCGCCGTCCTCGCCGAGATCGACGAGGACTGGGCCACCACCGACCGCGTCTACATCAACATGGAAAACCGGGATGACTGAAGCGCCTCAGACCGAATTTCCATCCCTCAGGTTGCTCAATCCCCCGCCATGATGGTGTCGTCGTAGTCCAGCGAGATCATCGACAGCACCACGTCCTTCACCAGCGGATGCGCCGAGCGGATGAAACTTTCCGTGCAGCAGGTGCATTCCAGGCCGTGCAGCCACACCACCGGGATTCGCGGCTGCGTCTCCAGCGCCTGGGCGATGCGCGGCGCCCAGGCCGCGCCCAGGCCCAGGGCGGCCGACGTGAGGCCGCAGAACTTCAGAAAGCTGCGCCGGGAAATGCCCTGGCGGCGCATCACATCGTAGAAAGTTTCGGTTCGCGATGACATGGCGTCTCCCCCTGTGCGTGGCCACGCGGCGCCGGTGGCCGGGGCGCGGGCGGGCGGTGCCTCACCTGCGGGCCGACCCCGGGAGTCGGCCCGTCCCCGGCGGCCCCGGCGAGCCGTCCACGGATCTGTCCGGATCCGAGGGGTCGCCGACAAACCCCTGTTTTTGTTTGCTTTCTCTGGACCGGCGCGAAAGAAACATGCGCAGAAACGGTCCGTCTGAGCAATTTGATTGACAATCATCAAGGGGTCCGAGAAAACCACAAGGGAGATGAGGACGGCAAGCCCATTGTGGAGCCGGTCCGAAAATTTGCAGCATGGCGGGTAAGGCCACACTGAAAACGGGTTCGTCCGGTGGAACGACGCGGCGCGAAATCCGCGTGTGCGGTGCAACAGAACAGGCGGCATCATGTCTCATTGTCCTCCCGTCCGGACCGACCCCACACCGCCGCTTCGCGCGCGGGCCGATGGGACGCTCGGGCTGTGCCTGGAGGTGGAGGGGGGCCGTGTCGCCCGCGTGCGCGTCTCGCCCTCGGTGCGGACCGGCGTGACCGCCGCCCTGATCGGCCGCCGGGCCGAGGCCGCGGTGCCCGCCGTCCGCCGGCTGTTCGCCCTGTGCGGCCGGGCCCACACCGTGGCCGCTCTGCGCGCCGCCGAGGCCGCGCGCGGTCGGCCCGCGCCGCCCGCCGTCGAGGCCGCGCGCGACAGGCTGGTGACGGTCGAGGCGCTGGATCACGCCGCCCTGGCCCTGCTGCTCGACGGGCCGGTGGCGATGGGGGTGCCTCCCGATGTGCCGGCGCTCAAGGCGATCCGCGCGGCCCTCGCGGCGGTGGCGGACCGGGCGGCCCGTCCGGGCTGGGACGCCGTCGGCGGCGACGCGGCAGACCCGGCGGCGGGTCCCTCGCCCGATGACTTTCGCGCGGCGATCCGGGCGGCCTCCGCCCGCCTGCGCGCCGCGCTGCCGGGTGGCGCCGGCCCGCCGAGCGATCCGGATCATCTGCGGCGACGGGTGGCGGGCGATCCGGCGCCGCTGGCCCGGACACTGGCGCTTGCCCTGGCCGACCCCTGGCCCGGCGCGGTTCCGGACCCGCCCCGGCTGCTGACGGGCTGGTCCCTGGCGGCCCTGGCGGAGGCGCTGGCGGGGCCGGAGGCGGACGCCTTCGTCCTGCGCCCCACCTGGCGGGGCGCGCCGGCGGAGACCGGGCCGCTGGCCCGCGCCGCCGGCCATCCCCTGATCGCGGCCGTATGGGCCGAAGCCGGGCCGGTCGCGGCCCGTCTGGTGGCGCGATGGCGCGACCTTGCCGCCACGCTTGACAGGCTGGACAAAGCGCCGTGCCATGAGGACGGGAGCGCCGCCCTCGCCGCGACGGACTCGCGGGGCGCGGGGGTGGCGGCCGTGGAGACGGCGCGGGGTCTGCTCGTCCATCGGCTGGTGGAGCGTTGCGGGCGCATCGTGGACTGGCGCGTGCTGGCGCCGACGGAATGGACGGTCCACCCGGACGGGGCTCTGTCGGCCGCCCTCACGGGTGGGGATGCGACCGACCGGGTCGCGCTGGACCGCCGCGCGCGACGACTGGTCGCGGCCATGGACCCGTGCGTGGCCTGTGACATCCGCATCGAGGAGACAGCCCGTGCATGAGATGTCCCTGACCGAGAGTATTCTGCGCATCCTGGAGACGGAGGCCGGTCGGCAGGGCTTTTCGCGCGTGCTGGAGGTGCGCCTTGAGGTCGGCGCGCTGTCCCACGCCGACCCGGACGCGCTGCGCTTCTGCTTCGATGCGGTCACGCGCGGCTCGCTGGCCGAAGGCGCGCGGCTGGACATCCTGCGCCTGCCCGGCACCGGCTGGTGCCTGCCGTGCGGGGCCGAAATCGCCGTCGCGCGCCGGTTCGACCCGTGCCCCCGGTGCGGCGGGCATCAGATCCAGGTGACGGCGGGGGACGAACTGCGGATCAAGGACCTGGAGGTGGCGTGATGTGCGGAGTCTGCGGATGCGGTCAGGCGACGGTGGAGGGCACGCCCGCGTCCGGGCAGGCGCCCCACCACCATCACCACCATGACCACCACCATCATCATCATTCCCATGGGGCGCGCGGCACCGCCGGACCGTTGGGCGCGGTCCATGCCCCCGGCCTGGACCCGGCGCGGATCGTGCGCATCGAACAGGACATCCTGGGCGAGAACGACCGCCTCGCCGCCCGCAACCGCGCCTGGTTCGCCGACCGGGCCATGCGAACGCTCAACCTCGTCTCCGCGCCCGGCTCCGGCAAGACCACGCTGCTGGTGCGCACGCTGACCGCGTTGATGGCCCGCGCCGACGCGCCGCCGGTCGCGGTGATCGAGGGCGATCAGCAGACCGACCTGGACGCCCAGCGCATCCGCGCCACCGGCGCCCCCGCTGTGCAGATCAACACCGGCAAGGGCTGCCATCTCGACGCCGGCATGGTGGCCCGCGCCGTCGCCGACCTGGATCCGGCGCGCGGCACCGTGCTGTTCATCGAGAACGTGGGCAATCTGGTCTGCCCGGCGGCCTTCGACCTGGGCGAGGCGGCGCGGGTGCTGGTGATCTCGGTCACCGAGGGCGAGGACAAGCCCCTGAAATATCCCGACATGGTGCACGCCGCAGACCTGATGCTGCTCAACAAGATCGATCTGCTGCCCCATGTGGCCTTCGATGTGGACCGCTGCGTGGATCTGGCGCGGCGGGTCAAGCCGGGTCTGCCCGTGCTGCCGGTCTCGGCGACCACGGGCGAGGGGTTGGACGCGTGGCTCGACTGGATCCTGGACCACCGGCCCGCGCTGGCCGGCGCGGCAGCCGACGCGGGGCCGGCATGACGGCGGCGGCGGTCCGGTCCGACGAGTCCCTGGCCTGGGCCGGATCGGTCTCGGGCGCGCCGCCCCTGCCGGTGGCGGGCCTGGGGGCGTACCTGAAGGCCGCCGTGGCGGTGATGGCGGACGGTCGGGCGTGTCTCTCGCAGCCCACCGGCGATCTGGGCGACGTGGACACACGCCGCGCCTATGATGGGGTGGTGGCGGACATGCTGGCCCGGCTGGCCCGGCTGAACGGACCGCCCCGCGTGATCGCCCACGACCTGCACCCGGATTTCCACTCCACCCAGGCCGCGCGCGCCTTGGCCGAGGCGACCGGGGCCGAGGCGCTGCCCGTGCAGCACCATCACGCCCACATCGCCGCCGTTGCGGCCGAACACGGCCACACCGGGCCGCTGCTCGGGCTGGCGCTGGACGGCTTCGGGCTCGGGCCGGGGCCGGGGTCGGAGGCCGAGTCCTGGGGCGGGGAGCTGCTGCTGGTGCAGGGCGCGGGGTTTGCGCGCCTCGGCCACCTGCGCCGCCTGCGCCAGCCGGGCGGGGACGTGGCGGCGCGCGAGCCCTGGCGCATGGCGGCGGCGGCGCTGTTCGCGCTCGGGCGGGCCGAGACGATCCCGGCGCGCTTCGCGGGCCGGCCGCATGCCGCCATGATCGGGCAGATCCTGGATCGGGGCCTGAACAGCCCGGAAACCAGCTCGGCCGGGCGTCTGTTCGATGCCGCCTGCGGGCTGCTGGGCGTGCATCCCGTGGCGGACTTCGAGGGGCAGGCGCCCATGGCGCTGGAAGCCATGGTCACCGCGCCCCGCGTGCTGCAGGATGGCTATGTCATCAACGGGGACGGCGTGCTCGACGCGCTGCCGCTGCTGGAGGCCCTGAGCGCGCCGGGTCTGACGCCCGAGGCCGGGGCCGATCTGTTCCACGGCACGCTGGCGGCGGCGCTGGTGGACTGGGCCGCCGTCGCCGCCGAGGCCACCGGGTTGCGCACCGTGGGCCTGTCCGGCGGCTGCTTCTTCAACCGCGTGCTGACCCGGCTGGTGTCGCAGGGCCTGAGCGACCGCGGCCTGACCGTGCTGACGCATCGCGCCGTGTCGCCCGGCGATCCCGGCCTGAGCCTGGGTCAGGCCTGGATCGCGGCCCATCACGCCGCCCTCTCCGGCTGACAGGGAGCCGCCGACCATGTGCCTCGCCGTGCCCGCCCGGGTCACCGACCTGCTGCCCGACGCCATGGCCCGCGTGGATGTGGGCGGCATCGGCAAGACCGTGTCCGTCGCCCTGGTCGAGGATCTGGCCGTCGGGGATTACGTGATCCTGCATGTGGGCCACGCGCTCGCCCGCCTGGACCCGGAGGAGGCCGAAAAGACCCTCGCCCTGATCCAGGAGATGGCCGACCTGGGCGCGGAAGAGGCGGCGGCAGGGGAGCCCGGTGCGTCATGAAGTACCTGGACGACTATCGCGATCCGGCCCTGGCCCGGGGGCTGGCCCGCGCCATCGCCGCCGAAGTCCGCCCGGACCGGACCTACCGCCTGATGGAGTTCTGCGGCGGCCACACCCACGCCATCGTCAATCAGGGCCTCGCCCACCTGCTGCCGGATGCGGTGCGCCTGATCCACGGCCCCGGCTGCCCGGTGTGCGTGCTGCCGGTGGGGCGGCTCGACATGGCGCTGGCGCTGGTGCGGGATCATCCGGAGGTGATCCTCTGCACCTACGGCGACATGATGCGCGTGCCCGCCAGCGGCGGCGAGACCCTGCAAAAGGCCCGCGCGGCCGGGGCCGACGTGCGCATGGTCTATTCGACCCTCGACGCGCTCGCGCTGGCGCGCGCCCATCCCGACCGGCCGGTGGTGTTCCTGGCCATCGGGTTCGAGACCACCACGCCCCCCACGGCCCTGCTTCTGACCCAGGCGCGGGATGCCGGGCTGCCGAACCTGTCGGTCTTCTGCAACCACGTGCTGACGCCGCCGGCAATCGGCGCGATCCTGGGCGGAGCGGGCGAAGCGAAGCCGCTGGACGGCATCATCGGCCCGGCGCATGTCTCCACCGTGATCGGCAGCGAGGCCTATCGCGCGGGGGCGGCCCGCTTCGGCGTCCCGGTCGTCATCGCCGGGTTCGAGCCCCTGGACATTCTGCGCGCCGTGCTGATGCTGATCCGCCAGATCAACGACGGCCGGGCCGAGGTGGAAACCGAGTACACCCGCGCCGTCCGGCCCGACGGCAATCCGAAGGCCCGCGCATTGATGGAAGAGGTCTTTATCCTGCGCGCCTCTTTCGAGTGGCGCGGGCTGGGGGCGCTGCCGGACTCGGCGCTGGCCATCCGGGATGACTTCGCCGCCTGGGACGCCGAGCGCCGCTTCGCCATGCCGCCGCTGACCGGGCGCGAGAATCCGGCCTGCGAATGCGGGTCCGTGCTGATGGGCGCGCTCGACCCGCGCGACTGCCGCTTGTTCGGACGCGGCTGCACGCCGGAGCGGCCGCAGGGTGCGTGCATGGTCTCGGCCGAGGGCGCCTGCGCCGCCGCCTGGACGCAGGGGCCGTCCCCGTCCCATGCTCATGCGGCCCGCTCGCGCGAGGACGCCTGACATGCCGATCCGTCCCTTTCCGCCCCTGGACCTGACCCACGGCCGCGTCGAGATGGCCCACGGCGCGGGTGGCCGCGCCATGGCGCACCTCATTCAACAGGTGTTCGTGACGGCTCTCGGTGGCGAGGCCCTGGCGGCCGGCGACGACTTCGCCCGGGTGACCGTGCCGCCGGGCCGGCTGGTGATGAGCACGGACGGCCACGTCGTTACGCCCCGGGTGTTTCCGGGCGGTGATATCGGGTCGCTGGCCGTCCACGGCACGGTCAACGACGTCGCCATGTCGGGCGCCCGGGTGCTCCATCTGACCGCCGGGTTCATCGTCGAGGAGGGATTTCCGCTGGCCGAACTGGTCGCCATCGCGGAGAGCATGGGCCGGGCCGCGCGCGAGGCCGGCGTGGGGATCGTCGCCGGCGATACCAAGGTGGTGGAGCGCGGCGGCTGCGACGGCGTGTTCATCACCACCGCCGGGGTCGGCGTGCTGACCGACGACCGCCTGGACATCGCGGGCGACCTTGCCCGGCCGGGGGATGTGCTGCTGCTCAGCGGCACCGTCGGCGACCACGGCATCGCCATCCTGTCCAAGCGGGAGGGGCTGGCGTTCGAGACCCCCATCCTCTCGGACAGTGCGGCCCTGAACGGGCTGGTGGCGGCCATGGTGGCGGCGGTGCCCGAGATCCGCGTGTTGCGCGACCCGACCCGGGGCGGCGTGGCCGCGACCCTGAACGAGATCGCCGACCAGTCCGGCGTCGGGATGCTGGTGCGAGAGGCGGCGGTGCCCGTGCGCCCGGCGGTGCGGGGGGCGTGCGAGCTGCTGGGGCTCGATCCGCTGACCGTGGCCAACGAGGGCAAGCTGATCGCCATCTGTCCGCCCGACCGCGCCGAGGCGCTGCTGACGGTCATGCAGGCCCACCCCCTGGGCCGGGACGCCGCCATCATCGGCGCGGTGCTGGCGGATCCGGACCGCGTGGTGCAGCTTGAGACCGCGTTGGGCGGCCGCCGCGTCATCGACTGGCTGGCCGGCGAGCAGTTGCCCCGGATCTGTTGAGGCCGGGAGGCGGTTCGAGACGCCCCCGGACTCCCAGCTACTGCGCGCCGATCACGTGGTACATGTCGCGCAAGAGCAACCAGGACCCGTCCACCTGCACCCAGACATGCATGTAGCGGCCGTTGATCGTCTGCGCGCCGATATCGACCAGGGTTTCGCCGATCTCCATGGCCGCAGCCGGACCCAGTTGCCTGATTTCGAGGATGTTGAACCTTAGATTGCTGGCGCCCGCCCGAAAGGCCACGTCGTAGTGCGCGGCGATCGCCTCCCGCCCCTGGATCGGCTGGGCACGGGGCGGCAGCAGGACGCCGTCCTCGGTGTAGACGGTCGCAAGTGCGGCGGCATCGGCGGCGTTGTAGGCCGCGGCCAGCCGCTCCATTTGCTGCAAGATGGGGTTGTCCTGCGCAGCGGCAGGCCAGGACACGAGCAGAAGGACGGCAATCCAGGCGGTGAATCGCAGCGGAGCCATGACGGTTCTCTCCCTGATTGGATCGGGAACGAAACTGTGCCCGCCGACACGGGGCCTGGCAAGGCGGCCGGTCCTACACCATCGTGAACGCGATCAGGCGGCCGAGGACGAGGGCGGAGAGCCAGCACAGGAGGGAGATCACGGCAACGGCGCGACCCCGGGCGGGCGACAGCGCCGCCACGCCGCCACGAAGGGTGGCCCACAGGGCCGCCATCGCGCCGGCCAGGACCAGCGCCATCTTGGACAGGAACACGGGGTTCGCGGCATAGTCGGCCGGTCCGGCCAGGAACAGCAGGGCGCCGCAGCCCGCCGCCAGCGCCAAGCCGGTGGCCGCGACAGGCACCAGAACGCACGCCAGTCCGTCCAGCGGCTGGCGTTTCCAGACACCGAGCAGGCGCAGATCCAGGGGCACGATGGCCCCGACCAGCAGGGCGACGCCCAGGATATGCCCGGCGTTCACGCCCGCGTAGCCCCAGCGCGAGACCCGCATCCAGGCGGCCGGATCGGTGGCGGCGAGCGCCGCCCACAGGTCGGCCATCGTGTGGCGTCAACTGCGGCCTGGATAGAGTTCGTAAAGCCGCTCCCCGATCCGGATTCGCTCGGCCTTGAGCAGGCGGTCTTCCAGGTCCGCCGAGGGCTCGCCGATGAACGTGGCTTCCACGCCGGGGGCCAGATCGCCGTCCTTGAGCCCAGCCCGATCGTTGCGCCAGGGCTGGCCGACCTCGACCGTCCAGGTCTCGGCATCGGCCTGCACGGTCAGCACGCCGTGCGGGTTCCCCAGCTTGGCGTCCTGGATGATCCCCGTCAGCTCGATATTGTTGCCGGAGGTCCAGCGCCAGCCGTGATGAGCGGCGGCCGGCAACACCAGACCGAGCACGAGGGCCCCGGTCCACAGGGCGGCAAGGGGGGAACGCATGGCTCTGCCTCCTCCTTCGGGATCCACCGGCCTTGGTCAGACCGCGCGCCGACCCGGTGTCGCGCGCCGGGTCAGACGTGGGGACGGTCCGGGCGCGCAACAAGCGGGCGTTGGAGGAAAGGCCGGGCCGTCAGTGCCGCGCGTAGACCGAGGTGCTGCCGTCGCGCTGCACCAGCAGGGTCTCGAACGGCGCGCCTTCGTAGCCCGGCACGTCCATCCCCGGCGAGGACGGCGGCATGCCCGGCACCGAAAGGCCGACCGCCTGCGGTTTCTCTTCAAGCAGGCGGCGGACGTCCTCGGCCGGGACGTGGCCTTCGATCACGTAGCCGTCCACCACGGCGGTATGACAGGACGCCGCGTCGTCCGGGATGCCGGCCAGGGCCTTCATGCCGTACAGATCCTCGGTGTCCGTCTCGGTCACGGCAAAGCCGTTGTCCCGCATGTAGTCGGCCCAGACCACGCAGCAGCCGCAGGAGGGGGACTTGTAGACCTCGATGGCGGGCGCGGCGGACTCGGCGTGGGCCGCCAGCGGGGCGATCAGCAGGCCGGCGGCCAGGGCGAGGGCGGTCCGGCGCGGGCGGGGCAGGGGCATGGACAGGGGCATGCGTGTGCGTCTCCGTTGAGGATGCGATGGGTCGGTCCGCCGTCCCCCGGTCGGCGCGGACCCGATGCGATGCCCCATCCCAACGCGCCGGTCCCGCGCCGTCAACGCTTCGCGGCGTAGGGTTTTCCGGGGGCGGGGCATCATGCGGGGTCGGGCGGCGGTTCGCCGTCTTCGGCGGCGCGCAGGGTCCGGATCACCCGGCGCATGAGATCGAGGAAGGCCGCCGCCTCGGCTTCTGTCAGGTCGGCCAGCGCCCGGGCGTTCTGGTCCCGGGCGGCGTCGGTCGCGGCTGCCCGCAGGGCCCGGGCGGCGGGTGTCAGCCAGGCCTGTTGCGCGCGCCCGTCGTCCGGGTGGGGCCGCCGGACGATCAGTCCGTCGCGCTCCATGCGGCGCAATGTGTTGGCCATGGTGGCCTGTTCCACGTCCAGGCGGTCGCGGAGCTGTTTCTGCGTCAAGCCGTCCGCGTCCCACAGTTCGAGCAGGGTCATGAACTGGGCCGGGGCCAGCCCCAGGGGCTGAATGCGCTGCTGCAGGCCGTGCGCGAACAGACGCGCCATGTGGTTGGCGAGGTATCCGGCCGAGGCGGTCTTGTCGAAGGTCATGGCCCCGCTGCGTCCTTCCGGAGGGAGTTCATCTCCGCCCTTAGCCTGTCCGGCCCATGAGGACAAGCCGCGACGGGCGCTCCGCTCAACGGCAGGCTTGGATAGCGTGCTATATTCATGATACATAGCCCGCTATTCAATAGGCATCGCGGAGACCCGACCCATGCTCAAGGCCCTTCATCCCGTCGCCGGCGGGCTCGCGCTGGTGATGATCGCGACGTTCTGGGGGTCCACCGTGGCGGTGGAACTGCTCGGTCCGCCCGCCGCCGTGGTGGCGGTCAAGACCGCCATCCCCTGGGCGTTTCTCCTGCTGGTGCCGGCCCTGGCATTCACCGGGCTGAGCGGGACACGGCTCGCCCGGGGGCGCTCCGACGGGCTGGCCGCCGCCAAGCGCCGCCGCATGCCCTTCATCGCGGCCAACGGCCTGTTCGTGCTGATGCCGGCCGCGTTCGCGCTTTCGGCCAAGGCCGACGCCGGGGCGTTCGACGCCAAGTTCAATGCCGTCCAGGCGGTGGAACTGGTGGCCGGCGCGGTGAACATCGTGTTGCTGGGGCGCAGCCTTCGCGACGGCCTCCGCCTGACCGGACGACTGCCGCGAGTCGCGGCCTGATCCCCCCTTGCTCTATGGAGATGACGCCATGTCCCGATATGTCCACCGTCTGACGCCGCTTGGTCGGATGACCGCGCTGGTCCCCCTCCTCCTGGCCGGGTGCGGCGCCCCCCACATGAAGACGATCCAGGACGCCAAGTCGGCCCTGATCGGCCAGGATGCGGCCGTGCTGACATCGTGTCTCGGGGAACCGTTCGCGGTCCGGGCCCACCCGGCGATCCCGGGTCGCATCGAACAGTATTCCTCGGCCCAGGCGCGCGGCCCGGACGGCCGCCTGCAGGCCATGCCCCGCCCGGACCTGGCCGCGCAGGCGCGCGCGTGCGTCTTCGATATCACGGTGCAAGACGATCGCATCCGGGCGGTGGACAGCGACAACCGCGCCGGTTGGGGATTCGGCGGCATCGCGGCATGCTCGGCCGTGGTGCGCCGGTGCGCCGGGTCCTGAGGCGCCGCCCCTTGGCGCTGTCGGCCATCCTCTGGACCCCGGCCGCGTCATCGGCCACCATGCGCCGGTGCCGCTGGCAAAAAAGGAACACCGGGCATGGGGAGAGGAGATGTCATGGCGCTGCCGGAGTCGGTCACCATCGTTGACGTGGGGCCGCGTGACGGCCTGCAGAACGAGCCCAACCGGGTGCCCGTGGACACCAAGGTCGCCCTGATCGACAGCCTGGCCGAGGCCGGGCTGCCGGTGATCGAGGCCGGGGCCTTCGTCAGCCCGAAATGGGTGCCGCAGATGGCGGACACCGACGCCGTGTTGGCCCGCATCAAGCGGCCGCCGGGCGTGCGTTTTCCGGTGCTGGTGCCCAACGACAGGGGCATGGCGGCGGCGGAGGCGGCCGAGGGCGTGCATGAGATCGCGGTGTTCGGGGCGGCCTCCGAGACCTTCTCGAAGCGGAACATCAACTGCTCGGTGGCCGAGAGCCTGGAGCGCTTCCGGCCCGTGGTCGCCCGGGCGCGCGAGCATGGCTGGCGGGTGCGGGGGTATGTCTCCTGCGTGCTCGGCTGCCCCTACGAGGGCGCGATCCCGCCCGAGGCGGTGGCCGGCGTGGCCAGCGATCTCTACGCCATGGGCTGCGATGAGATCTCGTTGGGCGACACCATCGGCGTGGGCACGCCCCTGGCCGCGCGCCGCATGATCGAGGCCGTGTCGGCGCATGTGCCCGTGGAGCGGCTGGCGGCGCATTTCCACGATACCTACGGGCAGGCGCTGGCCAACCTGCTGGCGGTGCTGGACCTGGGGGTGGCTATCGTGGACACCTCGGTCGCCGGGTTGGGCGGCTGTCCCTATGCCAAGGGCGCGTCGGGCAACGTGGCCACCGAGGACGTGGTCTACATGTTGGATGGCATGGGCGTGCGCACCGGCGTGTCGCTGGCCAAGGTGGCCGAGGCCGGGCGCGTCATCTCCGCCCATCTCGGCCGCGAGCCCACATCGCGGGTGGCCCGGGCGCTGCAGGGCGCGGCGGCGTAAGAGGCGCCGTTTTTCTTGGCGTCATCCCGAGCCGCTGGACGCGGCGAGGGATCTCGGGAGGCGGGGTTGCTCGGCACCGGCAGCACGCCGTGGCCCGAGATCCTTCGCGCCCCACGGGCGCTCAGGATGACGATCCATCTTCCTCGACACCATCAAGCGACGGCCGCCGCCGGGGGAGCGCATCCCCCGACGGCGGCCGCATCGTGACGTCCCGGGAGTCCCGGGCCGGGATCACGCCTCCGGCTTGCGGAAGTGCAGGATGCCCCAGGCCAGGTGACCGGAGTCGCCGGCCTTCACCCAGTTGTCCAGGCCCACCAGCATGCGGTCCAGGTAGCCCCGGCTGCACACCTTGGCGAGCTCGTTGTAGCGCTCGCGCAGCACCTCGGCGACCCGGCCGTAGTGGCGCGGCAGGTGGTCGGTCAGTTCGGTCACCGACACCGCCTCGAAGCCGACGCGCTCGGCGGCCGCCTTGTAGAACCCGATGGAGCCCAGGTTCTCCAGGTGGATGCGGTCATACACCGGCTGCAGCACGCCCGGGGGCACGTCGTCGGCCTCCATCGGATCGGTGAAGATCAGATGGCCGCCCGGCTTCAGCACCCGGAACGCCTCTTCCAGCACCAGTTCGCGGTCGCCGGAATGCAGGATGGCGTCCTGCGACCAGACCACGTCGAAACGCGCGTTCGGCTCCGGGATGTCCTCGAAGCTGCCGTGCACGACGGTGACCTTGTCGGCCAGGCCCTGCTCCTCGTTCAGACGCCGGTTGGTGGCGTTCTGGGTCTCGGAGATGTTCAGGCAGTGCACCGCGCTGCCGCGCGTGGCGGCCAGGCGCCGCGCCGCGCCGCCGTAGCCGGCGCCGATGTCCAGCACCCGGCTGTCCGGACCCAGGTCCACCTGTTCGGCCATGGTGTCCACCGTGCGGCGGCTGGCGTCCTTGATGGTCTCGCCCTTGGCGCCCTCGTACAGGCCGATGTGGATGTCCTCGCCACCCCAGATCTGGTAGTAGAAGTTGTCCGCATCGCCGCTGTCGTAATAGGTCTCGGCGACCGAGGCGATCTTCTTCAGGTCACGCGGGCCGCGCTCCAGGTCGTAGCTCTTGGAGGCCACGTGGATGAAGAAGTCCGGGTCGTCTTCCTGGTAGGTCTCCTGGAAGTCGCCGTAGGTGCGGATATGCTGGAAGCCGGCCTCGGTCAGCAGACGCCGCATGTAGTTCTTGCGGATCGGGAACATGTTCAGCTTGTATTCCGACCCGTCCGGGAAGGAATAGCGGAAGCGGGCCAGACCCTCGTCCACATGCTCCGGTTCGGCCACGACCTTGTCGCCACAGTAGTAGTACTTGTGAGCGCTGCTGTAGCCGTGGTCCATCATCGCATCATAATTGCGCTGATCGATAATCAGCACGCCGTCATGCTTCAGGGCCGCGTAGAACTCGGCCAGCGCCCGGCGCCGGTCCTGTTCTTCGTGCAGGTGGGTGAAGCTGTTGCCCAGGCAGATGATGGCGTCGTACTTGCCGTGCAGCTCCTTGTTCAGGAACCGCCAGTCGGCGTGACAGGTGCGCAGGATGATGTGGTGGTCCTTGGCGTTCTCGAACGCCTTGGCCACCATGGCGGCCGAGCCGTCCACCGAGGTGACGTCGAAGCCGGCCTTGATGAGCTGCACGGAATGAAAGCCGGTGCCGCAGGCGGCATCCAGGATGCGGGTCTTGCCGCGGGCCTTCAGCACGTCGATGAAGAACTGGCCCTCGCTCTGGGCGCGGGCGTCCCAGTCGATCAGCTCGTCCCACTTCTCGACGAAGGTCTGGATGTATTCGGCGCGGTAGTGGTCGCTGTCCCGCACCGCGATGGGGTCTTCCCCATAGTGCTGTTCTTCGGTGACCAGTTCGCTGTTCCGTTCGCGAAAATCGACGGTGTCCATGATCGGGTCTCCTTCAAGCTACTCGGCGGCGTTGGTCCGGATCCCCGCGTCGTCGGCCAGGGCGGCGGCGCGGTCGGTCTCTTCCCAGGGCACATCGGCGCGGCCGAAGTGGCCGTTGGCGGCGGTCTGGCGATAGATCGGACGCAGCAGGTCGAGCATCGCGATGATGCCCTTCGGCCGCAGGTCGAAGTGCTCGCGCACCAGGGCCTCGATGCGCGCTTCCGGCAGGGCGCCGGTGCCGAAAGTATCGACCCGCACCGAAACCGGGCGGGCGACGCCGATGGCGTAGGCCAACTGGACCTCGCAGCGTTCGGCGAGGCCGGCCGCAACCAGGTTCTTGGCCACGTAGCGGGCGGCATAGGCGGCGGAGCGGTCCACCTTGGACGGGTCCTTGCCCGAGAAGGCGCCGCCGCCGTGACGGCCCATGCCGCCGTAGGTGTCCACGATGATCTTGCGCCCGGTCAGGCCGCAGTCGCCCACCGGGCCGCCGATGACGAACCGGCCGGTCGGGTTGATGTGATAGGTGATGTCGCCGTTCAGCATCGCCTCGGGAATGCAGGGGCGCACGATCTCCTCGATCACCGCCTCGCGCAGGGTGGCGTGATCGACGTCCTCGTCATGCTGGGTGGAGAGCACGACCGCATCCAGGCCGGCCGGCTTGCCGCCCTCGTAGCGCACGCTGACCTGGCTTTTCACGTCCGGGCGCAGCCAGGGCAGTTTTCCGGCCTTGCGCACCTCGGCCTGACGGGCGGTCATGCGATGGGCGAGCTGGATCGGCAGCGGCATCAGCGCGTCCGTCTCGCGGCAGGCGAAGCCGAACATCAGGCCCTGGTCGCCGGCCCCCTGGTCCAGGTCCAGGCCGGAGCCCTCGTTCACGCCCTGGGCGATGTCCGGCGACTGCTTGTCGAGCGCCACCAGCACCGCGCAGGACCGGCCGTCGTAGCCGTACGCGGGGGTGTCGTAGCCGATATCCAGAATGGTTTCGCGCGCGACATCCGCATAATCGACGTGGGCGGTGGTTGTGATCTCGCCCGACAGGATGCACATGCCGGTATTGACCATGGTCTCGCAGGCCACGCGGGCCATGGGGTCCTGGGCCAGGATGGCGTCCAGGACGGCGTCGGAAATGCTGTCGGCGAGCTTGTCCGGATGGCCGGCACCCACGGACTCGGAGGTGAAGAGGTAGGACTCCGTCACGATATCTGTTCTCCCTGGTCGAAGCGGTACGCGCACCGGCGGCCGACTGTCACGTCGGTCGGGCACGGAACCCCGGTCCTGTCGATCCGTCGGTCGCGAACGGGTGACCATGCGGCGGCGCGGGCGTGTGGCCCGGCACCGGCGGCAGGGTGTGCCGCTGTGGTCGTGGCGGGCCGCCATGACTGCGGGCCGCTATGTGAGGTGTCGCTCGCGCCGAGCTGGGCCGGAACACGCTTGAATCGGTTCCGGCGGGTCTGGCGGGGGGCTGGACGGGCGCCCGGTCGGCGCGCCCTCTGGTCCGGCTGATCCCCCCTGCTTACGATAAAGACCGTACACCAAACGGAGCCTTGCATTCCAGGCGTGTTTGCGCGGAATGGGCGCGAATTGGCATATTCGTGCGCCGTCAACGTCCTAACGGTCGTTTTTTGCCGCCATGACATTCGCCTGGAATGGGAATATTTCGAAAGAATGACGGTCTTTGGGAGGAGGTCGCGGCCGACTCGGCGCGACTCCTTGGGATGGCGCCGGACTCACGACGCGCCGTTGGTCCTCTCGCGCAGGCGACCGCGCGGGTTCACGGCCCGCAAGGTGGTGTGCAACGTGGTGTCCGAGACATGGGTGTAGATTTCGGTGGTTGAGATGCTGGCATGGCCGAGCAGCTTCTGAGCCATCCGGATGTCCACACCGCCGCGCAACAGTTCCGTGGCCGCCGTGTGCCGCAGCATGTGCGGCGTGATCCGCCGGGACAGCTTGAGATCCGCGACGTAGCGGTGCAGCAGGCGGCGGATGTGGTTCGGGTCGGCGGCCACGCCGCGCGGGGTCAGAAGCAGCGTGTCGAGCCCAGGCACGGCCGGCCGCCGCCGCCGGATGTACGCCTGCAACTGGGATGTCACCGTTTCGTCCACCAGGAAGACATGCCGCTCGCGGTTGCCCTTGCCCCGGATCGCGATGGTGCCGGCGGCCAGGTCGATGTCGCCCAGGCGGATGGCGCACAACTCGCCGACCCGGATGCCGGTCGTGAACAGCAGTTCCAGCGCCAGCGACAGCGTGGCAATGGCGATGTCGTCGTCCCGCTCCGGGGCTGATCCGGTTCCCCGGTGCGGCGGGGAGGGGGCGAGCAGGGCGCTGATTTCATCGTCCTGCAGGTTGCGCGGCAGCCGGTGCGGCAGCCGCACGGGCACGCGCAGCCGGTGAAAGGGGTTGTCGGGCAGCTTCTCGGCGTCCTCCAGCCAGCGGCACAGGACCTTCAGACAGGCCAGCCGGCGCTTGATGGTGGCCGGGGCGTAGCCCTGCGCGCGCAGGGCCGCGATCCACTGCAGGATGGACTCCTTGCCCAGGGGCGGGGTGCCGTCGGACTTCGCCGCCCAGTGCATGAACGCCGCCAGGTCCTGGCGATAGGCGCGCAGGGTATGGTCGGACAATCCCCGTGAGCGGCAGGACGCCATGAACTCGTCAACAAGAGACCGCAACTCCATGGGGCGTGACTTGCCTTGACCCGAATATCCACATCAGTTCGGGCAATATAACGCAGGTTGGGTTGCGTTTTCCAGGCGATACCGATCAAATTGTTGAATTGCGCGTCTTAATGCACCGAATAATGATGGTGCATCCGTCAATGTGACCTTGTATGAGACTTTGAATGGGCGTTTCCGGTTCCGGTCGCCCTTTTTGCGGGATCAGGCCCGCCGCTGGCATCGCTGTGCGATGCCAGCTTTGAACAAGACTGGGGGCCGGCGCCCTGGGCGCCGCATTGCGGCGCCGAGCCACAGATGGCCGCCCTTGGGCGGCCGGGGCGGCGACAAAAACAGAGACTCATCCCGACAGGTTGCCGGGGCGACCCTGCGGCGAAGGAGTCATCCTCATCGTCGCGCCGGATGAGGGGGCGGTTCGGCCTACGGGTCGTACGTATCGCCGATCACGTCCCGATACCTGTCGATATAGCGGGCGTTGATGGCCGCGACCTCGTCAGAGACCTCGGCCAGACACGCATCAAAGGCCGCGCCGCGGTCCGGGTCCCGGAACACCATGGCGTAGTGCGTCGGCTCGAAGATGGGCATGAAGGTCACCGGCTGGGAGGCATCGACCATCGGGTTGTCGTCGGCCGCCAGGCGCTGGTTGTACTCGGCCACGATCATGCCCTCGCCCACAATGGCATCGACGCGCCCCCCGAACAGAAGACGGGAGTGTGTCACCTGATCGGCCATCTCCCGGTAGTCGGCGAAGGTGTCCATGGCCTCACCGACCGCTGGAATGATGGACTTGGCGTCGTAAAAGGCCACCACGGAAAGGCCGGCCAGATCGGCGAGGCTCTCGACCGTGATCCCGGATGACTCCAGGACCGTGACCCCGTTGCGATACGTGATGTAGGGGGCTGTGCGATATCCGCCCAGGTCCAGGCCCTCGGGCACGCCGCCCACGGCATCCCCGGCGCCGCCCTCGAACGAGCGCCAGTGGCGGCTGAACGGCTCTACCCGGACCGTCACGGACCACCCGCAGGCGTCCGCGACCTGCCTGATGGTGTCGGCTTCCCGACCGACGCCGTCCCGGGTGGTGTGCGGGGGCAACTCGCCCAGCAGGATCGTGAGAGTCTCGGCCGGCGCGGTTTCAGGAACCGCGGCGACGCTGACCAGGACGGCGAGGCCGATGGCCTTGCGAAACGCCCGAACGTCATCCATGGGCACCACCCTCTTGCGGGTGTGTCGATCACGACCGTTGGCCCGCCGGCCGCCCGACGAACGGGTCCCTCTTTCTTGTCGGGCGGTCTGACGGGCCCGGATGGGCGTCGAGGGACCGAGCCCCAGTGTACGTATCGGACCCGGCGCATTCAATCAGGAGAACGGCCGTGCTGCCGCGGCGTGCCGGCCGTGGCGCGGCCGAAACCCGGTCGGGACAAGAAGGGGGCAGCGGGGGCCGCCGGGTGAGCGTGACCCGGACACCGGAGTCCCACGGGTGTCGTGGGCCTCCGGCGGCCGGTGCCGGACCAATTCGCGGTCAGGGGGCTAGGCCATCCAGAACGGCTTGCGGACCTCGTCGTCGATCTGCTCGGCCGTCAGGCCCAGGTCGCGGCGCAGGTGGGCCGGCAGGGACTGGAGCCGGCGGCGGTCCTCGGCCCGGCGCTGCCAGGTGGTGACCAGGGTCCACAGGTCCGCCGTCACGCGGCGCACGGCCGCGACCGGATTGAAGCGACCGGGAAGGGGAAGCGTCACGGTGAACGTCAGCGCCTTGCGGGACATTGTCTGCCTCCATTGATCGGGCCGAGGGGATCACGGCGGGGTTGACCACGGACCTGTGTGCCGGTATTGTACCCATACATTCTGCGGCGCCGGCATCATTGTTCTGGTGTTTCTGGATATAATCGGGCGTCGTATGGTGTCAATTGCTTTTAATGTATGGGTACAATATGACCGACACGCTGCGCTGGATCCCCAACCTGACCGCCCACGCCGGCCCGCGCTATCGCGCCATCGCCGACGCCATGGCGGCCGATGTGCGATCGGGACGGCTGACCCCCGGCGCTCGCCTGCCGACGCACCGGGCGCTGGCCCAGGATCTCGGGGTCACGGTGGGCACCGTGACCCGCGCCTATGCCGAGGCGGAGCGCCGGGGCCTGCTGGAGGCCGCCGTCGGGCGCGGCAGCTTCATCCGCGATCCGGGTCCGGCGGCCGCGCACGCCTGGGTCAATCCGCCGGCGGACCCCCCCTCTGTGGAGCCCGGTCCCGGACCGCGGGGATACGACCTCACACCCCCGGAGCGGGAACCCGCCGGCCTGATCGACATGAGCGCCAACTACCCCGCGCGGACGTTCCTGGCGGGCGCCCTGACGCCGGGGCTGGCCGGGCTCGCCGCCCTGGCCGGGCCGGACGGAGACCCGGCGCGCCTGACGGCGCTCGCGGGCTATCAACCGTCCGTGGGGCGCCCCGAGCACCGGGCCGCCGGCGCGCGCTGGATGGCCCGCTTCGGCCTGGAGGCCGACCCCGCCGATGTGATCCCGGTCCACGGCACCCAGGGCGGCCTGACGGTGATCCTCTCCACGCTGGTGCCGCCGGGCGAGACCCTGCTGGTGGAAGATCTGACCTGGCCCGGTGTGCACTACATCGCGAGGCGGCACGGCCTGCGGCTGGTGCCGGTGGCGGGCGACGGCGACGGGCTGCGGCCGGACGCGCTGGCCGAGGCCGCGCGGCGCACGGGGGCGCGTGCGGCCTATCTGGTGCCGACCCTGCACAACCCCCTGAACATCACCATGCCGGAGGCGCGCCGGGCGGCGTTGCTTGAAACCGCGCGCATCGAGGGCCTGACCCTGATCGAGGACGACATCTACGGCTTCCTCGCCGATACGCCGCCGCGCCCGCTGGCGGCGCGCGATCCGGACCACGCCGTCTATGTCACCAGCCTGTCCAAGTGCGTGGCGCCCGCCCTGCGCGTGGGCTTCGTCAAGGCGCCGCCGGTCCTGGTGCCGCGCATCGCACAGGCGGTGGCGGCCGATACCCTGATGGTCTCGCCGCTGCTGCTGGAACTGGTCGCGGGCCTGATCGACAGCGGCAAGGCGGCGGCCGCCGCCGAGGCGCAGAAGGCCGAGGCGCGGGCGCGTCAGGTGATCGCCCGGCGCGCCTTGCCTCTGCGCCTGCCTCCGGGCGCGGAGGCGTCGTTCCATGTCTGGCTTCGCCTGCCCGAGGGATGGCGCGGCGAGCGGTTCGTGGCCGAGGCCCGGGCCCGTGGCGTGTTGGTCACACCGGGGTCCACCTTCCGGGTGGACGGCAGCGATCCCGGCGGCGTCCGCCTGTGCCTGTCGGCGGTGCCGGAGCGCGCCGACCTGGAGGCCGGTCTGGCCATCGTCGCGCGCCTGCTGGATGCCGCGCCGCACGCCGCCATGCCGGTGGTGTAGCCGCCGCTACCCCTCCGCCGCCGTCACCAGCGCCTTGAGCATGCGCCGCTGGGCGCCCGCCACGTCGATCATGCCCGCATAGCGCCCGTCGCGCATCGCGAGGACATAGGGCTGTTCGATGGTGGCCAGCGCGGCGGCCTGGGCGCGCGTGTCGGTTTCCAGGTCGATCTGCTTGCGAACCAGCCAGGGCGCCATCAGGGCCTCGGCCTGGCGCAGGTCGATCCAGTCCGGGGCCTCCACGTCTTCGATCAGCGAGAAGCCCGCGCCCGCGTCCGGCATCTGCATCTGGTTGACCAGAATGCGCATCATCACCCGGTCGCCGATCTGCATGTGGTGGGACTGGTACTCCATCAGGCGGGGATAGGGGGCCTGACCGGCCGGCTGGGGCGTCTGTACCTGCGAGAGGTAGGCGCGGGCATGGGTCCACAGCGCGTCGTAGCGCGCATCGGACCGGCGCAGCGCCGTGACCAGGTCGCCGGGGGCGATCCATCCCCCGGGCTGGCGCGGCTCGCCGCCCAGCGTGCCCAGCAGCACGATGGCCTTCGGCGCGCCGAGCACATGCGCCGTGCCCGCCAGCGCGAACAGCCGCGAGCGGTACCACGCCCGGCCGTCCTCCAGGTCGGCCACCACGAAGGTCGCCTCGGCCAGCCGGGCGGCGGCGCGGTCCAGTTCCTCCTGGCTGGTGTCCTGGAGCATCAGGCCCGGATCCACGATGTTGGGCGGGACCGGGTCCGGTCGGGTCTCGACCACGGTCCCGGAGAAGTCGAAGGCGATGCCGCCCGGCAGCGTCACGCTGGCGCGGCTGGCCTGCAGTTCCCCCAGGACCCGCAGCGCCGGCGAGGCCGCCGCCAGCACCGCCGCCACGATCAGGGCGAGCGGCCAGCCGCTGGCCGCGTTGGGCCATCCCGTCTCCTGGCTCAGCACGACGAACCCGATCATGACCGCCGCGAACACGGCGGCCGCGGTCAACAGCTCCTGCGGCGTGATCGCGAAACGGTTCATGGCGGCGTTCCCTGGTGCGCGGGCAGAGGGCCTGTTCAGGATGCCATCGTTGTTGCCAAGGAACGAGTCCCGTGTGGGGGATGAGGCGGCGCCGGCCGGCTGTCGGCATCGCGCCTCGCGCGAGTCGCGGGACGCTGCCGTGCCAGAGAAGACAAGCAGCGCACTTATTGTTAGAGCAATGGGCCCAGATGTGACAAATGCGGTTGCATGTTCGCCATGAACTTCCGTAACACACAACAAATCGAGACATACGGCGCCGAACATTGACGTCTGTCATTCACCCCCACGTTGGATACCCATAGCGTGATTGTCAGAAAGCGGCCCGGACGTACTTTTTTGCGTCGCAAGCTGTTTCTTTTGCGATGCACAAATCCAGACGGGCCGCCGGGTGTCACGTTGCCGTGACCGGGAGACCCCTGTCACGGGGACACAGCCGGGAGGGCGCCCATCGGTTGGCGCCACCTGCCCATGAACCAGGGCCCTGCGCAGTCTCCGTCCATCCCCACCGTCCCCGACCCGTCCGCCGTGGACGCCCGGACCCTGCGGCCCGTGGACGTTGCCCTTGCGGTCATCGACCACGCCCTGCGCCTGCTGAAGATGGACGCCGCGGCGGCCGGCCGCGTGGGCCTCACCGGGCTGCACATCTGCGCCGGGCATCCCTTCGCGGCCCAACTGTGGCTGGGCGGGACGGACGGCGTCTTCGGCCTGGAGGTCCTGCCCCAGGCCGGCGTCGCCCCCCTGATGCCGCCCGACGCGGCCCGGGCCGACCTGTTGGTGCGGCATTTTCCCGGTCTGGATACGCCCGCCTTTCATGCGCTGACGCCGGACGAGCAGGCGGCCCGTCGCGATCCCGGGTTTGACGCCACCGGGGCGCCGGATCGGACGCTGACCCGGGATCTGTTCGCGACTCCCCTGTTCGCGGTGGGCCTTTTGCGCCTCGCGCTGGACCCGGCGCGGCGCGGCGCGGCGGTGCAGGGCGTTTCGGGCACGCCGGCCGGCTGGGCCGCGGCGCGGCCGGTGCTGGACACGCTGGTGACGGTGCTCGCCTTCGTTCATCGCGTCACGCCCACGGTGGTGGTCGGCCTGCCGCGCGACGGTGGTGAGCATGGCGTTCACGTTGTGTTGCCCCGCGCGGACCCCAACCATGGCGCCGGCACGCCCGGGGGCGCGCTGGCGGCCTTTTTGTCCTCCGCCCGGGCCGGCGGCCCGTCCCTCGGTCCGCCGACGGTGCCGGCGCGCTGGTGGGCGGCCGGCCGGTGGGAGGCGGTGCCCGAGGCGCAACCCTGCGCCTGCCACCACGCCGAAGACGCCGAGGCCGGCGATCCGCACACCCACGCCCACGATCACCACGCCGTGGCGACGGCGGAGGAGCCCGCATGACCGATGCCCCCCTGGGACGCCGCGCCCTGTGTCGCGGCCTGGTCTCGCGCGCGGCCCGGGCCATCGCCGATGGTCCCGGCGAAACCCTGCTGGCCCTCGGCGACGAGGCCGCCGAGGCGACGGACCCCGACGCGGACCGGCCGGCCCCCGCCTGCACCGCTGAAGCCGCCCCCGTCCCCGGCTTCTTCGACAGTTTCGAGCAGTGTCACACCCTGATCGCGGAAATGCGGCCGTTCCTGGCCGATGCCATCCGGGATCTGGGCATCGATCCGCGCGGCAAGTCCGATGTGGACCTCGCCCGCGAGATCATGGCGCACCAGTGCGCCACCCCCGCCCCCGGGCGGGACGACGCCGATCAGGGCGCCGGGCCGGATGCGCCCGCGCCGGACGGCGATCTCTTGAGAGGGTAAAGCGCCATGCAACATTCGGAGACCATGGAGCGCTATGGAGACGGCTACCTGGAGGAGCGCAATCTCGTCCAGCGCTGGCCCAGCCCCATTCCGCAGATTCTGAACCTGGTCCTGCTCGGGGCCCTGTTCTATGCGACCTGGTGGATCTTCCAGGATCCGCGCGGCTGGATGCGCCTGTACACGCCCTATGTCGGCTACATGTACTGCCGCTGGCTGCTCATCATCTTCATCTGGATGGTCTACATCTTCAACTTCTGGCCGTTCCGCCGGGCCTGGCTGGAGCGCACCCATCCCGTCCTCAAGGGGGTGCTGCTGACCGGCATCGCGGTGGTCATCATGCTGATGGTCATCAAGGGCTTCTTCGAGGGCCTGCTGGGCAACTACGGCATGGCCTACTTCAGCCCGGACGAGATGCAGAAGCTCGGCATCACCGAGTTCTTCGCCGAGGAATATGCGGCGCTCGCCATCCTGATGTTCGCCGCGCTGGCCTCCTGGCTGTCGCCGGCCTGGATCGTGGGCATGGAAGGCGCCCCCTGGCACAAGGAGCGCCAGCCGGTCCGGGGGCTCACCATCCTGCTGGTGACGTTCTTCCTGGCCACCATCATCTTCTTCATGACCATGCACCCGCACATGGGCATCCTGTACGAGGAGTGGCAGTCCTTCGCCGCCATCGCGCCCCCCTGGTGGCACACCTTCGCCGACACGGTGAGCGGCAACTTCCATGTCTCGTGGATCATGTGCTGCACGGTCGTGGTCTGGCTGGTCGAGACGATCTGGGAACGCTACCCGTTCCGCCTCATCAGGCATGACTGGGGCCGCCGGTTCGCCACCTTCTTCGGCATCATCGCCATCGCGTTCGCGTGTCACTTCTTCCTGTACTTCGCGCAGGAACTGTGGTGGGGCGAGGCCGTGCGCGGCACCCGCCGGCTGATGGCGCCCGACTGGCGCTGGCTGCACGTGGGCGAGATGATGATCTTCTTCCTGCTGCCCGCGCTGTTCATCACCTTCTATTTCAACAACTGGCCGCGCAAGGGCAGCCCGACCAGCCGGATCGCCATCCGCACCCTGGTCACCCTGGTCGCCGCCATCGCCATCTACTGGCTGTACTACAACACCAGCCACCTGCTCCTGGGCACCCAGAAGGGCTTCAGCCATCCGCAGCAGTTCCCGATGATCCCGACCATCTGGCTCATCAACATCATGCTCATCAACCACTGGTTCATGGACAACTGGCCCGGATGGAAGATCGCGCCCGCCACGCGGACCGTGCCGGCGTCGGAATCCGGGGCGGCTCTCGACCCGGCTCTGAACCCGGCCGAATAGGACAAGGGAGGTCGCTATGAACACCTATACCAAGGGCCTTCTGGCCGGCATCCCGATGGGCATCGTCCTGTTTTTCATCGTGGTCTACGCGCTGAAGTGGGGCGGCACCCTGCCCCTGATGATGGATTGGTAGTCCGATCCGAACCCGCCGGCCGGCGCGCGGTTCCGCGCGCGCCGGACCGGCCGGGTCCCCAGACTGGGAGTCCTGACACATGACCGATTCCTCCCAAGGCCCCAACGACGATCGCCGCGCCTTCCTGCGCGGCGCCGTGGGCGGCACGGCGCTGGGCGCGCTGGGCATGATGGGGGCGTATTCCTACTCCCCGATGCGGCACGCCCATTTCGACACCCCGGAGACGGAAAAGGCCGACATCGGCGCCGTCGTGTCCCTGAAGGTGACGAACATTTCGGAGACGAGCTGGTTCAACAACGCCGACCTGATCGGCGACATCCGGGGCGCGGGCGGCCTGCTCGTCAACCAGTACAAGTTCAACTGGCCCCCCTTCGCGAACAAGAACGGCAAGCTGGCCGAGGGCAGCTATGCCGACGGCATCAAGCACATCAAGGCCGACCTGCCCAACAACCTGGAGCGCGCCTGGGAATTCCAGATGGAGAACGCGGTCCATCCGGAAAACGCCGGCGGCTACTCCGCGCTGTTGGAGTTCGAGATGCGCGACGGCAGCACCAAGCGCATCCTGCTGGACTCCGGCTGGTCCTATGACTGGATCGACAAGGCGTTCCGGCGCGAGGGCATCGACACCATGCTGGCCAACGGCGAGATCGACGCCCTGGTGATCTCGCACGAGCACTTCGACCACTTCTGGGGCTTCCCGGTGGCCATGAAGTATGCGCCGGACATCGACGTCTATGTGCCGGACGGCTTCTACGAAGAGGGCTATCAGTACGTGAAGGACTCCGGTCATCGCGGCAAGCTTCACGTGCTCAAGCCGGGCCTGACCAAGCTGTTCGACGGGGTGGCCGTCTACAACTTCGCGATCCCGATCATCACCCGCGTGTACGGCGAGAACAGCCTGTATGTGAACGTCGAGGGCAAGGGCCTGGTCTCGGTCACCGGCTGCTGCCACCAGGGCATCATCCAGTTCGCCGAGACGGCGCTGCGCGAAATCAAGATGGACAAGCTGTACGGGATTTACGGCGGCTTGCACATCAGCCCGTTCGACGACTGGGATCCGAAGTACGACGACCTCGTCTTTACCCTGGGCGACTACGGCTTCGAGAAGATCGGCGCCAACCACTGCACCGGGCTGCTGACGGTGAAGAAGTTCATCGCCCGCGGCCTGCCGGTGCAGCAGGGCACGGCCCGCTTCGGCAGCAAGGACCCGGTCTATCTGGGCAACGGCGACCAGATCGGTTTCGGCCGCGATGTGCCGCTGATGAGCCCGGTCAGCGCCGATGCCGCGCCGGCCGCCTATGCGCCGCCCGCCTCGGGCGACGGCGACGCCGTAGAGGGAGCCACGTACTAGCCATGACCCTGACCCGCACGGGGGCCGCGCTCGCGGCCCTCGGGCTGGCCATCGCTCCGATGGGGGCGCTGGCGGCCGACATCACCTTCCTGTCCGTGGGCGGTCCGCCGTCCGTGGCCAAGGCCCACACCTTCGGCGCCATCCTGCGCGCCCTGGAAAGCCCGCACACCGCCCGCGTCAGCACCGTGGACGGGGATGGGCTGTTGCAGGCCCTGAGCGTGGATGCGCCGCAGGTCACCTTCGATGTCGCGCCCGAGATGCTGGCGGACGCCGACCTGGAGGCCCTCGGCGTCATCGATCTGGGGCCGAACCAGATGGGGGCCCTGCCCGAGCGGCGCACCGTCATCACGCGCGCCGTGGCGGATGAGGCGCCGGAGGTGGCCGAGTTCCTGAACCTGTTCTTCGTCTCGTCCACCCGCCTGGACGAGATGGGGTCCCTGGTCGCGGATGGGACCATCGAACAGGCGGCCCTGGACGCCTGGGTCCAGGACAACGAGCCCTGGATCCGCAACATGCTGGCGCTGTGCCCGCAGTTCAGCGCCGGGGCGTGCGAGGTCGGCGGCGACAGCCCCCGTCCCTTCAAGGCCCGGGACTGGTACGGCACCTCGGAAGCCGATCGCTGACGGCGATCCGGGGGACAAGAGCGAACGGCCGGACCCCGTTGGGGATCCGGCCGTTGGTGTGTGCCGGTGCTGTGATCTCGCCCGGCCTGTGACAGCCAACAGGCATGGTCTACGCGGCGGCTTTGTCCTTGCGGAGCCAGCGGGTCCCGGCCAGGCCGCCCAGCGCGGTCAGCATGAACCAGACGGCGGCCGGCAGCGGCACCACCGAGTAGTCCAGATCCGCGAACGCGATGTTCGGGTCGGACGGGCCGGTGCGGCCGCCATTGCTGTCGAAGATGAACGCGAACTTGGTGTAGCGCGCGGCGTCGAACTGGAACAGCACGTCGCCGGGGTCGCCAGAGGCCGCCGTGATCGCGTCGCCGGTGATGTACAGGTTGCCCGCGCTGCCGGTGGTCGGGTTGCCCGCCGCGTTGCTCGTGTAGGACACGGTCGCATCGGACGTGCCCCCGTTGCTGTCCCAGGCGCGCACGCCGAACATGTGCTCGGTGGCCTTGCTCGGGTTGTAGTCGCCGAAGTCCAGGAAGCGCACCTGGAAGAAGTCCACGGCGGTCTCGAACTCGAACACGAAGTCATGCAGGCGGGCGTTCGAGATGTCCCCGAAGCCGCCGGTCTCCGGCAGGCCACCGTTGAGGATGGAGTCGCCGCCGTTGGGCGCGCCGTAGGCGGCCGGCGTCTCGCCCTCGACCAGCGCGACACCGTCGGCGCCGCCGGACGCGGACGAGATGGTCAGGCCGGGAGCCACGGCGTTGGTGCCGAACACGGACGTGCCGCCGCCCAGGCTGGCGAAATCGATCACGGCGGCCTGGGCCGTCGCGGTGGCCAGGAACAGGCCGGCGGTCGTCAGGGCCGTGGTGGCGAGGGTCTTCATGGCATTCTCCATCATCGTCCGGTCTGATCGGTTGTCAGCCGGCCCGATCCTCGGGATGAGTCTGATCCTGGACTGTGGAACCGGGCAGGGTCATGGGTCAATCCGCCTGACGGTTGAGTCCCCCCGGCTCCATCGTTCGGTGGGGGTGTCCTGGCGGGGCTCGGGATCGCGTCCACCGAACGGTGGAGGCCCGGCGGGTCCGCGCCGGCGGCCGCGACTCGGGGGGCGGACCGGACCGCCGCAGCTTCCGTCTCGTTGAAAACGCACGATATGCGGGTTGGTCGGGGTGGCGCCTGCTTTAAAGGGCGCGTGGTGAAGCGCCTCAAAAACAAAACCTATGCCCAATGTCATATTGAAGGGCGTCGATTCTGTGACATTTGGACCAAAGACACCGACGCTCCTTTTGAAACGCGCCAAACTCATTTATCTTTAGTGTGTGTTCTCAAGGGAGCATGCAAATTTTGTTAAAAATCGATGAGTGTTCTTCTGTCACGAACGGGACTGACATGGCTGCCGACACCACTACGACACCGGGCCCCGCCCCGGCGCCCGCCGCCGCCGCGAGCAGTGATCGTCAGATCCTGGACGACCTGACCGCACTCGCCTCCAATCGCCCGCAGGATGACGGCGAGGCCGACCTGCACGAGGCCGTGGGCGCCGCCCTGGACGGCGACGATGCGCGGGCCCACGAGAACATCCATCAGGGCAGCCAGACCAGCGTCTTCACCGGCGCCGATCCGGATGTGGAAACGGGTGTGCTTGAGGCCCGCGCGCTCGACGCGCGGGACCCGGCCCCGGTGACGCCCGGTCTGGAGATCCCGCCGGGTGCGCGGCCCGAAGGCGCCGACGGTGCGCAGGGGACGGGGCCGGGTGCCCCGGGCGCCGAGGACAGGGGCGCCGGCCCGGAGACGGTTGCGCGCGGCCTGGCGGGCGGCTTCGATGAGGCGGGGGGCGTTCAGGCGTTCGTGCCCGGGGTTGCGGCGAGGGTTCCGCCCGCGACCGCCGGGTCCGTGGCGGAGGGCCGGTTGCGGCCGGCCGACGACGCGGCGGGCGCAGGCGCGGGGGGTGGCGCTGGTGTGGATCCGCTCGCGGGGGCTGCGGGCGACAGCCCGAACCCCGCGTCCGATGACGCGCCGGACGGCCCTGACGATCCCTTCGGGACCGAGGACCCGCGCGAAACCGCCGGACCGGGCCCGGATGGCCCGGCGCTGAACCAAGGTCCGGTTGGGGCCGATGACATTCTGTCGTCAACCGAGGACACGGCGGTGACCTACGCGGCCGCCGATCTGCTGGCGAACGATACCGACGTGGACGGCGATGCGCTGGCCCTCACCGACGTGTCCAACGCGGTGGGCGGCACGGTCTCGCTCAACGCCGACGGCGATGTGGTGTTCACGCCGGACGCGGACTTCCATGGCGAAGCGACGTTCGACTACACCGTCTCGGATGGCCAGGGCGGGACGTCTACCGCGACCGTCACGGTGGATGTGGCGGCAGTGAACGACGGCCCGGTGGCGGCGGACGATGCCCAGACCGCGACCGAGGACACGGCGGTGACGTATTCGGCCGCCGATCTGCTGGCGAACGATACCGACGTGGATGGCGATGCGCTGACCATCACGGATGTCTCGAACGCCGTGGGCGGCTCGGTGAGCCTGAATGCCGACGGCGATGTGGTGTTCACGCCGGATGCCGACTTCAACGGTGAGGCCACCTTCGACTACACCGTCTCGGATGGCCAGGGCGGCACCTCGACCGCGACCGTCACGGTGGATGTGGCGGCAGTGAACGACGGCCCGGTGGCGGCGGACGACGCCCAGACCGCGACCGAGGACACGGCGGTGACGTATGCCGCCGCCGACCTGCTGGCGAACGATACCGACGTGGACGGCGATGCGCTGACCCTCACGGATGTCTCGAACGCGGTCGGTGGCACGGTGTCGCTCAACGCCGACGGCGATGTGGTGTTCACGCCGGATGCCGACTTCAACGGTGAGGCCACCTTCGACTACACCGTCTCGGATGGCCAGGGCGGGACCAGCACGGCCACCGTCACGGTGGACGTGGCGGCAGTGAACGACGGCCCGGTGATCGAGGGCCTGCGGGACTCGGTCCGGATCACCGACGTCTCGGACCTGACCTACAATCACGACTTCGGCACCAACGCCAGTTTCCCGGACCTGTCGGAAGACCGGCGACTCGATGCCGACGAGGTCAACGGCGTCGATCCGGATGCCTTGACCCTGCAGCACGACCACGACGTGACCGTGACCTTCGTCAGCGAGGGCGCCGGGTATCACAATACCCTGGGCTGGTATGTCGTCGAAGAGGACGGGACGATCAACAACCCGCAGATCGTCTACGGCGATGCCACCGACACGGTTGTCGCGGCGAACGGGACCGAAACCGTGACCCTGACGCCGCCGGACGGCGGCTTCGAGGGCAAGACCATCGGCTTCTTCCTGATCGGCAACGGGCACAACAAGAACAAGAACAGCGATTTCTGGGACGACGCCGCCAACAACGAGGGCGGCCGCCTGGCCTTCGTCGATGAGAACGGCGACCCGGCGACCACCAGCACCGACACGCCGAAGCTGGTGTTCATCCAGGAAGACGGCAGCGTCCATACGGTCAAGTCCCAGGGCGGCATCTACCACTCGGTGGCCGCCAACGAGACCACGGCGCTCAATCCGGACAACGAACAGCACGCCATCAGCGGCGTCACGCCGGACGGCGACAGTCTGATGGTGGGCTTCGAGGACCTGAAGGGCCTGGGCGACCACGATTACAACGATCTGGTGTTCACGGTGAACGTGGGGGCGGACAACGCCCGCCAGATGGTGGCCACCGCCGTGGCCCCGGACATCCAGGTGTCCGACCTGGACAGCCCCACCCTGATGTCGGCCGAGGCCCGCATCAGCGAGGGCATGCAGCCGGGCGACGAACTGCACGTGGACGGGCTCACGGTCAACGAGGACGGCACCATCGGCGACACCGGCATCTCGCTGGACGTTGTCGAAGACGAGGGCGGCTATGCCCTGAAGTTCACGGGCGAGGCCGACGAGGCCACCTACACCGACGTGCTGGCCCGGGTGAAGCTGCAGAACAGCGGAGAAACCCCGGAGACCGGCGACCGCGTGGTCTCGTTCACCGTCAGCGACGGGGAGGACTCGACCACCGATCACGCCACGGTGCGGGTCGTGGACGGAACCGAGGACACCGGCGCCGAGGGCAGCGACCCCGGGGGAGCCGCCCAGGACAGCAACGAGCCGGCCCCGCCGCCGGCCGATCCGGACGTGACGTTCACGCTCGACAACAGCGGCACGTCGACCCCGGATTATGCCGGCGACGATGTGGTGACCGTGACCGAAAGCGACGATGATGTCGCGAACCCCTGGGGCGCGATCAACGCCGATACTCAACTGGCCGACAGTGACGGCGACGGCGCGTCCATCGGCGTGGACCGCTGGAACAGTGCCAAAAGCGTGCGTGCCGAGGGCGAGGCCGGCGCGGACGTGACCATCGACAACTTCGTGCGCGCCGATGTGGACCTGAGCGAGGGGACCGGCGACAGCACGGTGACCATCGACGACGCCAAACGCGGATCGGTCGAAACCGCCGATGGCGACGATGTCGTGGACATCGACGCCCGGACCAACGGGTCCGGCTGGGACAACACCTTTACGGTGGACACCGGGGCCGGTGATGACACCATCACCGGGACGGGCGACGATGGCCAAACGCACTTCAACATCAAGACCGGCGAGGGCGCCGATTCCGTCACCCTGGACGGCCAGTCGGCCTCCGCCACCGTCGTCACCGAGGACGCCGCCACCATCAACGTCTCCGGCGCCGATACGGTTGATGTCACCACCGGCGAGAGCTTCCAGACCCGCGAGACGTCTTCCGGGAAAGACTACAAGGTCTACGACGACAACAGCATCACCGTGGACGACGCCGAGGAGACCGCCGTTCACACCGGGCGCGGCGACGATACCATTACGGTGAGCGCCAACGGCGAGGGCACGGACACCGTCTTCGTGGACAGCGGCCACGGCAGCGACACCATCAACATCACGGGCGAGGGCGGTGAAACCCACATCACGGTGGACGGTGGCTATGGTCGCGACAGCGTCACCCTGGACGGTGCCTACGGCTCATCCGAAGTCCACCTGGACGGCGGCACCGCCTGGACGAAGAGTGACGGCACCGTGGTGCGCAAGGATAACCTGACCGAGGACACGGCAACCCGCGCCCACGACGATACCTTCGCGGGCGGCGTCGGTGACGATCTGGTGACCGGCGGCGGCGGTGATGACGTCCTTGACGGTGGCGACGGCGATGATCGGCTGTTCGGCGATAGCGGAGAGGACACCCTGGCCGGCGGCCGCAATGACGACCGCCTGTCCGGCGGAAAGGGCACCGATACCGCCATTTTCCGCGGTCCGGTCGAGGACTACGACATCACCGTCAACGAAGACGGCACCATCACCGTGGCCGACCAGGTTGCGGACCGCGACGGCACAGACATCCTGGACGGCATTGAGACGCTCCAGTTCGGCGACACCACCCTGGACCAGGACGGTCTGACCGATCTGCTGGCGGCGCGCGAGGCCGCCGATCAACCGAGTCCGTTCGCGGGCACGACGGTGACCATCGACACCTCCAACTACGACAGCACCGATCAGGGTTTCGCGATCAAGGCCATCAATATCGATGCCGACGGCAATCGCACGGAAGCGCTGGCGGACAACGTCTCGCACAGCAAGCATGGGTTGGGGGCGAACGGCAACAACGCCTCCGGTCCAGCCAGCCAGATCGGCTATGACGCTGACAGCGGCCAGGGCGAGGCCCTGGTGATCGAACTGGACGCCCCGGCCAGCTCGGCGACGGCGACCTTTACCCGCGCCTTCGCCAACGAGGCCGGCGGAGAACAGGTCCGTTGGGAGGCCTACAAGGACGGCGAAAAGGTTGGCGAGGGCAACGAGACGGCCGAGAGCGGTCACTCCGGCGCGGTCACCATCGAAAGCGACGGCGCGGTCTTCGACGAAATCCGCTTTGTCGGTGACACATACGCCGACGGCGCGGTGGCCGGTAACGGCGACGCCTCCGACTTCATGGTTCAGTCCGTCGAGGTCAACTTCGCCGATGCCGAGGAGCTGGCGGCCGCAGACGCCAGTGGTCGCGGTCCGCACAGCGGCCCCGGTGACATCATGCGGGGCACGGACTTCCAGCGTCCAGGGGTGGCTCAGAGAGAAGAAACCGTTTCCGAGGCCGAAGCCACGACGCTGACCGACGGCAAGGACTCCGTGGATTACAGCGACGCGGACGCCGGGGTGGTCGTCGATGCCCTGGACGGCAAGGATACCGTGATCGGCTCGGACCACGACGACCACATCTCGGGCGGCGGCAGCAAGGACATGCTGTCCGGCGGCGCGGGCAACGACACCCTGCTGGGTGGCGAGGGCAAGGACACCCTCTTCGGCGGCGACGGCAACGACATCCTGAAGGGCGGCGCGGCCAACGACGACGCGTTCGGCGAAGCGGGCGATGACCTGTTCCTGTTCGGGCAAGGCGACGAGGGTGACAGTTTCGACGGCGGCGAGGGCTGGACCGACACCGTCGTGCTGGAGGGGGTCACCGGCGCTCCGGGCGATCCGGACGCGGACTGGACCCTGCAAGTGGAAGGCGGCGTGACCTGGCAGCAGGACGGCAACGCCCTGGAGTTCGACGAGGAGGCCTCCGGCACCGTCACGCTGGAGGACGGCAGCGAACTGGCCTTTGCGAACGTCGAACGGATCGAGTGGTAGCGGCGGAGGTCGTGGACCGGACACGTCCGGTTCACGGCCGAACCGGGTCACAAAGGAAACTGCAGCCGCACCCTTAACCCACCCAGGGGACCATCCAGCAGGGCGATATCCCCCCCCATGCCCCGCACCAGATCGCGCGCGATGGTCAGGCCCAGGCCCATGCCGCCGGTCTTGAGGTTGCGCGAGGTCTCCAGCCGCTGGAAGGCCTTGAACACGGCTTCGCGCTGCTCCGGCGGAATGCCGGGGCCATCGTCGTCCACCGTGATTTCGGCGTACTCCCCGCCCGGACAGGCGCGCACATCCACGCGGGTCCCGTGGCGCACCGCATTGCCGATGATGTTGCCCACACAGCGCTCGAACGCCTGCCGTTTCAGCGGCAGGATGATCGCCTGCGGGACGGACAGGGCGATCCGACCCCCGGCCCGCCGATGGCGCTCCACCACCTCCTCCAGCAGGGCGCCCAGGTCCGTTGTCTGGGCCGTCTCGGTGCCGGTGCCCCGGGCGAAGTCCAGATAGGCCTCGATCATGCGCTCCATCTCGCCGATGTCGGCGCGCAGGGTGTCCACGCCGTCCACGCCCTCCATCATCGCGAGTTGCAGCTTCATGCGGGTCAGGGGAGTCCGCAGGTCGTGGGAGACGCCCGCCAGCATGCCGGTGCGCTGGTCGATCTGGCGGCGGATGCGCTCGCGCATGGCGTTGAAGGCGCGCGCGGCCTGTCGCACCTCGGTGGCCCCGGCGATCTTGAGGTTGGGCGCCTCGCGGCCCTTGCCGAAGGCGTCGGCGGCCCGCGCCAGCCGCAGCATGGGCCGGACCTGGTTGCGCATGAAGATGGCCGCCACCCCGAACAGCACGATGGACGAACTGGCGACCCAGAACACGAACAGGAAGATGGTCTCGGTGAACAGCCGCTCCTTGGACAGCTCGACCGACAACAGCCCGTCCGGCACCCGCATGTGGACGGTCAGGAAATCCTCGCCCGGGCGGGCGTCGATGACGAACGGGTAGGGGATGTAGCTGCCCATGCGCCGCGCCAGGGCGCGTTCGATCGGGTCGCTGTTCTGCGGCGGGATCTCCGGCAGGCGGGCGCCGGGGGTCACGGTGAACACCAGCCCCTGCGTGATGCGGGCCACGCTGAAGGCCCATTCCTGCATGGCCTCGCCCGGGTAGGTGTGGATGAGCCGGGCGATCAGGCCGATTTCGGTGGCCACGGCGGTGTTCAGCCGCCGCGAGACCAGATCCCAATGCCGATCGAAGAACACCCAGGTGGTGATGATCTGCAGCAGCAGCAGCGGAATGACGATGATGAGCAGCGAACGGCCCATCAGGTCGCGCGGGACCAGACGCTTGATGAGGCGGAAGGGTCGGAACCAGCCCATGGCTCAGTCCGGCCGCAGCAGATAGCCGCGCCCCCGCACGGTCTGCAGGTAGCGCGGCACCTTCTGGTCAGGCTCCAGCTTGCGGCGCAGGCGGGTCACCTGCACGTCCACGCCCCGGGGGTTGGCGCCGGTGCCGGTCATCTCGGCCAGATCCTCGCGCGAGATCACGGTGCCGGCATGACGCGCCATCACCATCAGAAGCTGCGTCTCGGTGGTGGTCAGGCGCACGGGCACGCCGTCGCGGGTGAGCGATTCCCGGCGCAGGTCCAGTTCCAGCGGGCCGAAGCGCAGCGGGGCCGGACCGTTGGGGGCGGCGGCCGGGCTTTCGTCGGCGCGGCCCCGGTCGGTCACCCGGCGCAGGATGCCGGTGATCCGCAGCAGCAACTCGCGCGGCTCGAAGGGCTTGGGCAGGTAGTCGTCCGCGCCGGCCTCCAGTCCCTGGATGCGCGCTTCCGGGTCGCCCATCGCGGTCAGCATCAGGATGGGCACGGCATCGCTTTCGCGCAGCGAGCGGGTCAGGGACAGGCCGTCCTCGCCGGGCATCATGACATCCACCACCAGCAGGTCAAAGGTCAGGGTGGCGAGGCAGGCGCGCGCCTCTTCCGCGCCCGACGCGGCCGTGACCACGAACCCGTTGTCGGACAGATAGCGGGTCAGCAGTGTTCGCAGCCGCTCGTCATCATCGACGACCAGGATGTGGGGCGCGTCCGCCACGTCGAGGCCGTCGAGCGGCTCCGGGCTGTCGGCGGCTGGCGTCATCCGTCCCGCTCCCGGTCGAAGCGGCCCCGGTCCGGGGCGTCCATGATCCCCAGCATCACGGCGCGGAATCCCTGCACCGCCTCGGCGCCGGCCTCGCGGTAGGCGCGGGCGATGCGTTGGCGCTGGGCCTCGGTCAGTTGGCGTTCGATCTCCACCCCCTTGTCGGTCAGCTTCAACAGGCGCTGGCGGCGGTCTTCCGTGCCCTGATGCTGCACGATGAAGCCTTCGCGCACCAGTTGGCTGAGCACCCGGGACAGACTCTGCTTGGTGATCTTCAGGATCAGCAACAGCTCGCTGACCGAAATCATGGGGTGGCGACCGACGAAATAGATCACCCGATGATGGGCGCGGCCGAAACCCAGGTGCGCCAGGATGGCGTCGGGCTCGCCGGTGAAGTCGCGGTAGGCGAAGAACAGCATCTCGATGGCCTGGCGCAACTCCTCCTCACGTAGGAAGAGTGGATTGGGGCCGGGTTTCAACTCTGTCATCGGGGACGGTCCTCGCCGGAGGGGCTGTCATGCGGATGGGATACGGCAGCATTGCGTTGGACATATACGTCAGTCTTGTTGACATATTGCCCTAACGATGTTACCCAGTCCAGGTCATATACGGACATAATCCATCTCCCGGAGGCGACGACCCATGGCAATCCTTCCTTTCGACGATCGCGACGGCCAGATCTGGCTCAACGGCGACATGATCGACTGGCGCGACGCCAAGGTGCACGTGCTGACCCATGGCCTGCACTATGCCTCCGCGGTGTTCGAGGGGGAACGGGTGTACAACGGCTCGGTCTTCAAGCTTACCGAACATACCGAGCGGTTGCACGAGTCGGCGCGTCTGATGGGGTTCGAGATCCCCTATTCGGTGGACGAGATCAACGCCGCCCACGACGTCGTGCTGAAGGCCAACGGCATCGTCGACGGCTATGTCCGCCCGATCGCCTGGCGCGGGTCGGAGATGATGGGGGTTTCGGCGCAGAAGAACCGCATCAACCTGGCCCTCGCGGCCTGGGAATGGCCGTCGTACTTCTCGCCCGAAGCGCGCATGGCCGGCATCAAGCTGGCGGTTTCCGACTGGCGCCGCCCCGATCCGCGCTGCGCGCCGGTGCACGCCAAGGCGGCCGGGCTGTACATGATCTGCACCCTGTCCAAGCACGAGGCCGAGCGTCAGGGCTTCCACGACGCCCTCATGCTCGACTGGCGCGGTCAGGTGGCGGAGGCCACGGGGGCCAACATCTTCTTCCTGATGCCGGACGGCAAGCTGCACACGCCCGTCCCGGACTGCTTCCTGGACGGCATCACCCGGCGCACCGTCATCGATCTGGCGCGGGCGGCCGGCCTTGAGGTGGTCGAGCGCGTCATCATGCCCGAGGACATGGCCCAGGCGTCCGAGGTGTTCCTGACCGGCACCGCCGCCGAGGTCACGCCGGTCGGGCAGATCGGGGACCTGACGTTCACGCCGGGCGAGGTGACCCGCACCCTGATCGCGGCCTATGACAAGGCCGTGGGGCGCACCAACGACCTGACGGCGGCGGCGTCCATTTCGGCGGCGTGATGCCGGCGGCTGGGGGGGGCGCGCGATGGACCCGGCGCATGATCCGGGGTTGGCGGGGTTCCGCCTGCCCGCGGAGACCGAGGGGCATGTCCGCTGCTGGATGTGCTGGCCGTCCCGCCCCGCCACCTGGGGGGCGCATCTGGATGCGGCGCGCGACGCCTTCGCGGCGGTGGCCCGCGCCATCCGCGCGTTCGAGCCCGTCACCCTGGTCGCCCGGCCCGACGACGCCGCCGACGCCGCCCGGCGGTGCGGGGCCGACATCGAGGTGATGCCCCATCCCATCGTGGACTGCTGGGCCCGCGACTCGGGACCCACCTTCGTGGTGGACGACGCCGGAACCAGCGTGGCCATCGACTGGGTGTTCAACGGCTGGGGCGGCAAGGCCCCGGATCTGGCCGCCGACGATGCGCTCGCGGCCGCCATCGCGGCGCGGGCCGGCGCGCGCGTGGTGCGGGCGCCTCTGGTCATGGAGGGCGGCGCCCTGTGCGCCGACGGCGAGGGCACGCTTCTGGTCACAGAGCAGTGCCTGCTCAACTCCAACCGGAATCCCGGCCTCGACCGCGCCGCCATCGAGCGGCATCTGCGCGATCTGCTGGGCGTGGACACGGTGGTCTGGCTGCCGCACGGTCTGGCCGACGACGGCGATACCGACGGGCACGTGGACATGGTCGCCTGTTTCGCGCGGGCGGGTCTGGTGCTGATGGTGGAGCCGCCGCGCGATCCGGCGCATCCGGACCATGCGCGCCTGCGGGCGAACCTGGCGGCCCTTCAGGACGAGACCGACGCCTACGGCCGCCAGATCGACGTGCTGCCGCTGCCCTATGTGCCGGCCGCGACCGGCGTGGACGGCCGCCCGGTGGCGCGCTCCTATGTGAATTTCTACGTCGCGGGCGGCGGCATCGTCATGCCCGGGTTCGGCCTCGACACGGACGCGCTGGCCCTGGAGATGGTGCGGGAGGCCTTCCCCTATCACGACGTGGTCATGATGCCCGAGGGCGCTCTGATCGCGCGCGGCGGCGGCAACATCCACTGCATCACCCAGCAGGAACCGCACGCCCGCCCCAAGCCCGGCTGCGGCGGCTGACCCTCGGCGATTGCCCGGCGCGGCCCGCTGGCTCATAGTGGAGCCGTAACGGAGGGTCGGGCCATGCCTGCACGCCGCAGTCCACGCCATCTGTCCACCGCCGGGGCGCGGGCCGTCGCCCTCGGCGCGGTGCTCGTGATGCTGGCCGCCTGCGCCACGCCGACACCGCGCACACCCACGCCCTACCAGCCGGCCGGCGAGGGCGGCGGCGGTTACAGCGGCCAGGAACTGGAACCCAACCGGCTGCGGATCACGTTTTCGGGCAACAGCACCACGCCCCGCCAGACCGTGGAAAACGCGCTGCTCTACCGCGCCGCCGAAGTCACCGTGCACCGGGGCTTCGATCACTTCGTCATCACCGATCGCGACACGGAGCGGTTCACGCGGTACGGATACGCCACGCCGCGCACGTCCCTGCATTTCGGCTACGGCACCGGATTCGGATGCTGCCGGGGATCGCGGTTCGGACTCGGGTACCGCTATGGGTTCGGCCCTTGGGGCTACCCGTACTACGCGCAGCCGGTGCCGGCGGGCAGCCGCTACACCGCACAGGCCGTCATCGTGATGCGCCCGGGCGACCCGCCGCAGGACAACGCCGAGGCCTATGACGCGCGGGCGGTGATGGCGTCCCTCGGCCCGTCGCTTCTGTTGCCCCCGAGTCCGGCGCCGACGGGGACCGCACCCGCTTCGCCGCCGGTGCCAGGGGCCAGCCCGGCGCCGACGGGGACGACCCCTGCGACGCCGTCCGCGCCGCCCGCCATGCCGCCCGCCATGCCGCCCGCCAAGCCGCCGCCGACCGCGACGGCGGACCCGCCGGCCCCGACCGCCATGCCGGGCGCGCCGACCCGGATGCCGCCCGCGCCCTCGGCCATGCCGCCGACGTCGGGCGACCCCGAACCCTGATCCTTTCGCCCGGCCAGGATCACGGTCGCCCCGCACCCCACGGCCCCTTGGGGTCGTCCCAGGGGCCGCGCCGCCGCGTGTCCTTGTGGTGGCCCACGCGCGGGATCACGGTGATCCGGCGCACGGTCCGTCGCCGGCTGAACAGGGGCACCTCGCGCCGCTTGAACAGTGGCACCAGCGCCAGCCCGACCACGAAGCCGCCCACATGCGCCCACCACGCCACGCCGCTGGCCGCCCCGCTGGGGTCGGACAGCAGGCTCAGCGCCTGCATGCCGAACCACAGGCCCAGCACGAAGATCGCCGGCACCCAGAACATGAAGATGAAGCCGAACCAGACGAACACCCGCGCCCACGGAAACAGGATCAGGTAGGCCCCGAGCACCCCCGAGATGGCGCCGCTGGCCCCGACCATGGGGGCCACGCTGTCCGGCAGTTGCAGCACGTGCAGCGCCGTCGCGGCCAGACCGCACAGCAGGTAGAACACCAGGAACCGCACCGAGCCCATGGCGTCCTCGACGTTGTTCCCGAAGATCCACAGGTACAGCATGTTGCCGGCGAGATGCAGCAGGTCGCCGTGCAGGAACATGGCGGTCACCGGAGTCGCCAAGGGGGGGATCAGGGCCAGTTCGGGGGGCAGGCTCTGGGTGCCGGTGACAACGATCGGAATCGCGCCCAGCGAGACGATCAGCTCGTATCCTTCCTGCGGCGTCAGCGCCATCTGGTAGAGGGAGGTGGCGACACAGATCGCGATCAGGCCATAGGTCACCACGCTGGGCCGCGAGGTGGGATTGTCGTCGCGCAGGGGCAGCATGGGGCGGGGCTCCTTCTGGCCGGAGGCGGGCGGCGCGGCGGGACGGCGGGGGAGGAGGGGAGGGCGGCACGAAAAACGGGGCGACCCGGACCCTCCGGATCGCCCCGCGAAACGTGCGGCTCTCAACACGTGGGGGGCGGGCGGCCCGAGGTCCAGGCCGCATCGCCCGACTTGTCCCAACGGCATTCGGCGATGACCGTTGAAGCCCGGGCCCGCCCGGCGGGTGAGGGATCCTCACCCGCCGTTGAGATCACGCGGCCTTGGCCGTGGTGCCGGAGTCGGGAGTCGCCTCGGCGGCAAGACCCTGGGCGGCGTCGATGGCCTTGCCCATCCACTCCATCACCTTGGCGCTGTCGCCCTTCTCGCCGTCCTCGATCCGCGCCATCAGCAGGCAGGCGCGCACACCGGGCGTGCCCTCCAGCAGCGGGGCGAGATGGCTGCGCGCCTGACCCCACAGCTTGGCGTCCACCGCGGCCTCGGCGGCGGCGAGACGGCTTTCCGTGTGCTGCGGATTGAAGGCCGCCAGCATTTCCATGCGCTTGGCCACGACCATGGGCTCGCCCTTGCCGGCCATGTCCCGCCAGGTGCGGGCCAGCAGCGGGTGGGGGGCGCGGCGCCAGATGTCCTCGACGATCTGGGCGGCCTTGCGGTCCTTGCTCTCCGCCACGAGCTGACGGGCCAGCAGGTCGGCCGCGTCCGGGTAGTCCGGGACGAGCTCAAGCGCCTGACGGCACAGGGTCTGCGCCTCGGATGTCTTGCCGGCCGCCTTGGCGGCCTTGGCGCGCATGAAGAAGGCCTGGGCGCGCAGGTCGCGGGCGCGCTCCGGCGCGATGCTGCCGCTCTTCTCCAGCACCTGGAGCGGGCGCTCCATGGCGTCCGGCCGATCCTGGCGCAGGGCCAGATCCAGAGCCGGCATGGCGGCCCAGCCCGGATTGTCGGCCTTGAACAGGGCGCGCTCGGTCCACTCCGCGATTTCCGCGTCGTCGCGGGCGTCCACGGCCAGATCGAGCATGCCGCGCAGGGCGCCGATCTCGGTCTCCGGGTTGGTCAGCAGGGTGGCGTAAAGCTCGCGGGCGGCCTGGGTGTTGCCGGCCCGGGCGTAGCCGTCGGCTTCCATGAGCGAGGCCGGGTTGGTGGCCGGATCGTTGAATGCCGCGCGCGTGCGGGCGGCTTCCACCTGGGCCTGGGCGCCGTTGCCGGCGCGCAGGGCGGCGTAGGCCTCACCCATGGCCTGGACCGAGCGGGACAGGTTGCCCCGGCTCTTGACCGACCGCAGGCCGAGCATGCTCAGCACCGCGCCCAGCAGGCGCAGCACGATCAGGAACAGACCGAACAGCACGACCAGGGCGACAAGCCCGTAGATCATGTTGGTATCGACCTGCCAGCCGAGCCAGTCGATGGTGAGCGACCCCGGGTTGGCGGACAGCCACAGGCCGCCCGCCACCACGGCGACGCCCACAAGAATGAGCAGGATGATTTGGAACATCGGGTTACTCCGTCGTCGGGCCCCCGCCCACGCGCGCCAGGGCGGCGGCGTTCAGCGAGGCGAGGGCAGAATCCACCGACGCACGCGCCTGGGCGTCGGCCATCCAGTCGGCGACGACCTTGCCGGCGTCGCCCTTCAGTTCGTCGAGGGCTTCGATTGCCCCGGTCAGATTCCCTTCGGCCAACAGAACCTCGGCCGAGGACAGGGCGGCGAGCCCGCCACCCGCGATCACGTCGTCCTTGCGGCGCACCGTGATGCCGTCCATGAGCGACGACACGGTGTCGCTCCAGAAAGAGTCGCCTTCCGGCACGATGGTCCGGCGCGCCGCAAGGCTGGACACATCATTGAAGGCCCGGCGCAGCTCCGGCAGGGTCCGCACGCCGGTGGCGGCGTGCTCGTCCAGCGCGTCCATTTCGCCGGTCACGTCCTCGCCCGGCGCCAGCGCGGCCACCGCGGACAGTTCCGAGGCGTAGGGCTTGCCGGCGTCCACCTGCTGGCGCAGCAGTCCGACGGACAGCATCAGGCCGACCGCGCGGGCTTCGCCGTCGGACAGTTCGGCGACCGTGGCGGCCACCGAGGCGTCCGTCTCCTCCAGGCGTGTCCCCATCTGGGCCAGGGTGTCTTCAATCGCCGCCAGGGTGTCTTCCATCGCGGCAACCCGGCTTTCCAGGGTGTCGAGGCGATCCGAGGCCACGCCCAGCGCGGCGGCCGTCGCCTCCTGGCCGCCGGTGCCGGTGGTCGCCTGGTCGGTCAGCGCCTGTTCCAGCGCGTCAAGGCGGCCGCGCAGGGCCTCCACCTGGGCGGCGGTGGCGCCGGCTTCGGGGCTGTCCGGCTGGTCCTGAGCCGCCGCCAGGGCGGTCTCGGCGGTTTCGGCCGTGCTGGCGAGAGTGGACGACAGGTCCTTGACGCTTGCCGTCAGGTCGGCGACCCGGGTTTCCAGGTCGCCCACGGCGGCCGACCCGACCGACTCGGGATAGGTCGGCAGGATCGACTGCAGCGGGCCCGGAACCTTATCGCGCCACCACGGCATGGAGCCGAAGGCGACCGCGCCCGCGATGACCAGGATCACGAACCACCGCACGATCGAGCGCATGGTGCGGTGTTCCGCCTGCTCGCGGGCATGCGAGGCGTCGGAGGCTGCCGCTTTTTCGGCCGGCCGCCCGGCGGACCCGGCATAGACGCCGTCGCCGTCGTCGTGGTGGCGGTCGTCGGGCTTCTCGTCGGGCTTCTCGTCGGGCTTGTCTTCGGGCTTCTCGTCAGGCCGGTCCTCGCCCGCCGGGTCGGACGGATCGTCCGCCTTGGACGCGGGGGGGGCCGCCGCGTTGTCCGCGGTGTCGGTCTCCTCCGGGCGGTCGGTGCGGGGGGCGTTGTCCGCCGCGGTGTCGGTCCCCGGCGTGGTCTCGTCCGACGGTCCGGCGGACTGACCCGCACCGGACGGTTCGGTGGATGTCCCCTTTTCGGGACGGGCGTGTTCGGGCGGTTTCAGGGCGGCCTCCTTCACATCGGCTTTGAACACGTCCAGCAGGGACTCCTGCGTGGGCTGGTCGGACACGCGAATCCGGCCTGACAGGATAGGATCCAGTTCGCGGGCCACGGCGGCGGACAGGGCATAGGCGGTCACCCCGCCCAGGCTCCGTTCCAGGGTCGCCTTGCGGACATGCTCGACAAAGGTGCGGGCGGTCCGTGGCGAAAAGAAGAACGCGGCGTCAATGGTGCCGTCGCGCAGCGCCGCCTGGGTGCTTCGGGACAGCGCGGCGGTCGGCCGGGCATCATACAGGTGCGCGACACGGACCGTGAAGCCGTCCGTGTCCAGCGCGCCGGCGAGGTCGCCCGCCTGGACCCGTCCGGCTGCATGGAGCAGCGGGCCATGGTCCGGGTTCAGGCGCTCGCGCACCAGGGCGGCGAGGGTCTCGACGTTGCCGCCGGCGCTTTCCACGTGGTTGAAGCCCACGTCCCGCGCGGCCCGTGCGGTCTGATCGCCCACCGCGAACACGGGCATATCGCGCTCGTCCACGGCCGTGGCCAGGGCGCGCGCGCCGTTGGCGCTGGTCATCAGGACGGCCTGAACGCCCGTCAGGTCGATGTTCGGGCCCGCGACCGGCACGATCACGAGAAGCGGTTCGTTGACGACCTCGACGCCCATCGCGCGCAAGGGGGCCGCGATACGCTCGGCGTCGTCACGGGGGCGGCTGACCAGGACACGCATCGTGGTGGTCCATCTCCCTCATACTGATCGGCGATGAACCCGACTCGTTCGTTTCATCGCCCCCGCCGCGTCGCGGCGCCGGCCCGGTCGGGCCGGTCTCAAACGGCGACAGCCGGCGAACGGCCGGCTGCCGGGTGCGGTCTGCCGCGGAACGGCGGGCCTGACGGGACGGGGGCCGGGCCCGGGGGGGGCCTAGAGCCCCCCGCCCGGCATGACCTCGCCCCGATAGGCCGGCAACGCATCGCCGGCCCGCTCCACGAGTTCGCGGGCGGCGTCGTCGCCCATGGCCATGGCGGCCGCCATGTCGGCGACCGGGCCGGACCGTTCCGTCTCCAGCGGGTCCGTGCCGTCCGGACGGACGATCAGGCAGCGCAGGCGCATCTGCCCGGGCGCCGTCCATTCCGATAGGGCGGCGATGGGGGTGCGGCAGGAGCCGTCCAGACGGGCCAGGAAGGCGCGCTCGGCGGCCACGCGGACGTGCGAGTCCCGACAGTCCAGCGCGGCCAGCCAGGCGAGCGCCCGCTCGTCGTTGGCGCGGCAGGTGATGCCGACGGCGCCCTGGGCGACGGCCGGCAGCATGTCCTCGGGTTCCATGGTGGTGGTGGCGACCTCGGCCATACCCATGCGATTCAGGCCGGCCATGGCGAGCATGGTGGCGTCGGCCGCGCCCTCGTTCAGCTTGCGCAGCCGGGTCTGCAGGTTGCCCCGGAAGTTGATGACCTTGAGGTGGGGGTAGCGGCTCAGGATCTGGGACGCCCGGCGCAGCGAGGCGGACCCGATGACGGCGCCCTCGGGCAGCTCGGCGAAGCTCTTGTACTTCACCGAGATGAAGGCGTCGCGGGGATCCTCGCGCGGCATGATGCAGGCCAGCACGAGGCCGTCCTCCAGCACGGTCGGCACGTCCTTCATGCTGTGCACGGCGATGTCGATGTCGCCCGCGGTCTGGGCGTCGTCGATCTCGCGCGTGAACAGGCCCTTGCCGCCGATTTCCGACAGCGGACGGTCCTGCACCGAGTCGCCGGTGGTTTTGATGATGTCAATGCGCATCGCGCCGTCCGCCGCCAGGGCGGGGTGGGCCGCCGCGAGGGCGTCGCGAGCCGCATGGGCCTGGGCCAGCGCGAGCGGGCTGCCGCGCGTGCCGATCTTGAGAAGTGGTGTCGTACTCATGGCCCGAGGTTTGTAAGGGGTGTTTTTCGGTCTGAAAAGCCTTAATTCTGGCGGCCATGATCGTTCTTGGCCTGGAGACCAGTTGCGACGAGACCGCGGCCGCCCTCGTGGATGGCGAGCGGCGCATTCTCGCGCACCGGCTGCTGTCGCAGCATGACGCCCACCGCCCCTATGGCGGGGTGGTGCCGGAGATCGCCGCGCGCGCCCATCTGGACCACCTGGACCGCCTGGTGGGCGAGACTCTGGACGAGGCCGGCGTGACCCTGGCCGACCTGGATGCGGTCGCCGCCACCGGCGGGCCGGGGCTGATCGGCGGCGTGATCGTGGGGGTCATGACCGCGAAGGCGCTGGCGCTGGCCGGTGGCCGGCCGTTCGTCGCCGTCAATCACCTGGAGGCGCACGCCCTGACCGCGCGCCTGAGCGACGACGTGGCCTTTCCGTTCCTGCTGCTGCTGGTTTCGGGCGGACACTGCCAGCTTCTGGCGGTGCGCGGGGTCGGGGCCTATCGGCGGTTGGGCACGACCATCGACGATGCCGCCGGCGAGTGCTTCGACAAGGTGGCCAAGATGATGGGCCTGGGCCACCCGGGCGGCCCGGCCCTGGAGCGCGCCGCCGAGGGCGGCGATCCGGATCGGTTCGCGCTGCCCCGGCCCATGCGGGGCCGGCCCGGCTGCGATGTCTCGTTCTCCGGCCTCAAGACGGCCGCCCGGCAGGTGCTGGACCGGCTGCCGCCCGGCCCGCTGTCGGTGCGCGATCGGGCCGATCTGGCCGCCGGCGTGCAGGCGGCGGTGGCCGACGTGCTGGAGGACCGCACCGGCCGCGCCATGACGCTGATGGCGGCGGACGGGGGCACAGGGGACTCGCCCACGCTGGTGGTGGCGGGCGGCGTCGCCGCCAACCGCACCCTGCGGGCGCGCCTGGGGGGACTGTGCGCGGCGCGCGGCTGGACCTTCGTCGCGCCACCCCTGGCGCTGTGCACGGACAATGCCGCCATGGTCGCCTGGGCGGGGCTGGAGCGCCTGCGCCTGGGCCTGACCGATGCGCTGGATTTCCGGCCGCGTCCGCGCTGGCCCCTGGATCCGGACGCGCCGAAGCGCCCCGGCGCGGGGGTGAAGGCATAATTCTGCACCCGGCACGTCGCGACGTGTCGGGCGCAGCCGGCCCGACCGGGCCGGCGCGGCGTAGCCGCGGAGCCGCGCGCCCCAAAGGGGCGCTGCGGCGAAAAAAGAAAAAATACTGCCCGAAGCCGCCCTACGGACTGGTACTGCAGTGTAGGGCGGGGGCGCGCCAAAGGCGCAACCCGCCGCCGCGATCAATAATCCAAATAGATCTCGGTGCGGCGGTTGCCGGCTTCGCCGGTCGGCATGATCTCGTAATACACCGGCTGGCTGTCGGAGGCCGCGCCCACGAACAGGAACTGCCCGGGCACGCCGGATCGCATCAGGGCGTCGGCCACGTTGTTTGCGCGCGCCAGCGAGACGTTGAAGTTGGCCAGCTTGTGTCGCGCGATGTCGGTGGCGCCGGTGCGGCTGGAGGCGTGGCCGACCACGCGCAGCACGCCGCCGTACTGGCGTTGCAGGGCCGCGACTTGGCTCAGAACCTGGCGGTCCTGGCCGGACAGCCGCGACGAGCCGTCGGCGAAGTAGATGACGGCGACGCGCTGACTGCGCGCGCCCGGCATGGGGCCATAGGCCGCCAGGGGTTGCGCGCCCGCCGGCCCCACCATCGCCCCCGGGGCGATGGTCGCGGCGGAGGCCGCGGCGTAGCCGCCGGGCATCGCGCCCATGCCGCTGGGGCCGGTCCGGCTCACGCCCCGGGAATCCACGATCACCGGCCCGCCGGCGTAGGCGTTGGGCACGGGCGGCGGCGGCAGTTGTCCGGGACCGGGGAAGCGCGGCGTGTTCGGCTGGATCAACGGGCCCGGCTGCTGCCGGGGATCCCGCGACGGCTCGAATCCGCCCGGGGTGGGCGTGCCGGCGGGCACGGTCACGGTGGGATCGCGCCCGGCGCCCGGGGGCGGGGGCAGCGTGCTGCGGGCCACCTCGGGGCTCTCGCCGGCCTCGATCCGGTCCGTCAGCGAGGTGTCGGCCGGCGCCTCGGTGGGGGGCGAGAACTCGGGCGGCCGCACCTCGCTGGAGCGCTGGCGGGTGCCCTCGCTCTCGGCGTAGCGGTTCTCCCGGCGATCGGCCAGCAGGCCCTCGGCCACCTGGTCGCGCTCGGAGGCGGGGGCGGCGCGTGGCGGCTCGGCCGGGCTGTTGGAGATGTCCGGGTAGTCGCCGACGGCTTCCGGGGGCGTGTCCGTGCAGCCGGCCAGGCCCACGGTCAGCGCCAGAGCGACCAGGGGGGCGGCCACAAGAGCGGTGCGCGTGCCGAGGGGACGGCGCTTGTGGCCCCGTTCGCTGGTGCTGGTGTCCTCCCCGCATCGGGAGGTCCGCCGTCTCGTCACACCTGTCAACGCCCCACTCCGCTGCAACGTGTCCGCCGGCCCGCGCCGCGATGGCGCCCCGCAGACTCAGGCCCGAACCGGGGGGCCGGTCCGGGCCTTGTGTGAAACCGCGCGGCCCCGACCCGGCGCCGCACTGCCCTGTTTCGCCGCCCGATCCCGGGTCCGACCGTGTCGTTCGATGGGATCGGTCGGGGTCCGGGCGGTTGCCCGGCGGCGTTTGTGTCCCCATAGTTGAAGGAAACCCACGCGCACCGTCGCTTGGCCCTTGGCCGGCACGGGATCATCCCTCACAATGCCCGTCAAGAACCAACGTCCCCGAGAAGGGGGAACGCCGGGCCTTCACGCGCACGGATGATAGAGGAAGGGACGATGGCCGATCAACAGGGCAGCAAGACCGAGCCGCGGGACGATCAGTGGGACCCGCAGGCATTCGCCCAGGATATGCAGGAAATCACAGAGCACGCGCAAAAGCTGTTCACCGATTTTCTCAGCCGCCAAGCCTCCGGCTCGGCGGGCCTGCCGTTCACGGACCCGCTGAACGTCAGCGAGGCCTGGCTGGACATGACCGCCAAGATGATGTCCAACCCGGCCAAGATCATGGAGGCCCAGTTCAACCTGTGGCAGGAGTACATGGCGCTGTGGCAGAACGCGGCCCAGCGCTGGCTCGGCCAGGACACGGAACCGCTGGTGCGCCCGGACCGCCACGACATGCGGTTCAAGGACGACATGTGGCAGGAAAACGAGGTCTACGACTTCATCAAGCAGTCCTACCTGCTGACCTCGCGGTGGATGCTGGGCCTCGTCCATGACGTGGAGGGCGAGGACAGCCCGGTCGCCAAGAAGGTGGACTTCTATACCCGCCAGGTCGTGGACGCCATGGCGCCCACCAACTTCGTCATGACCAACCCGCAGGTTCTGCGCACCGCCATCGAGACGCGCGGGCAGAGCCTGGTCCACGGGCTGGAGCACATGCTGGCCGACCTGGAACGGGGCAAGGGCCAACTGCGCATCACCATGACGGACGAGAACGCCTTCAAGGTGGGCGAAAACATCGTCACCACCCCGGGCAAGGTGGTCCACCAGAACAAGCTGATGCAGTTGATCCAGTACAGCCCGATGACCGAGACGGTCCACAAGCGGCCGCTGCTCATCATCCCGCCGTGGATCAACAAGTACTACATCATGGACCTGCGCGAAAAGAACTCGTTCGTGCGCTGGGCCGTCAGTCAGGGGCACACGGTCTTCCTGATCTCGTGGATCAATCCGGACGAGAGCTACCGCGACACCGCCTTTGACGACTACCTTGCGCAGGGCCCGGTTGAAGCCCTGGACGTGATCGAAAAGGCGGTCGGCGAATCCTCGGTCAACGCCATCGGGTACTGCCTGGGCGGCACCCTGCTGGGCATGACGCTGGCGTGGCTGCAGGCCCAGGGCAAGGCGGATCGCATCGCGTCGGCCACCCACTTCACCACCATGCTGGACTTCTCCGATCCGGGCGAACTGGGTGTGTTCATCGACCCCACCACCCTGGAGCACCTGGAAGAGGAGATGTTCGAGCGCGGCTATCTCGACGGCGCCGAGATGGCGACCACGTTCAACATGCTGCGGTCCAACGACCTGATCTGGTCGTTCGTGGTGAACAACTACCTGATGGGCAAGGAGCCGTTCCCCTTCGACCTGCTGTACTGGAACTCGGACAGCACCCGCATGCCGGCGGCCATGCACAGTTTCTACCTGCGCAAGTGCTACCTGGAAAACGCGCTGCGGGAGCCGGGCGCCGTGACCCTGGCCGGCGTGCCGCTGGACCTGACCAAGGTCAAGACGCCGGCCTATTTCCTGTCGGCGCGCGAGGACCACATCGCGCCCTGGCCCTCCACCTTCCGGGGCGCGCAGATCTACAGCGGGCCGGTGCGCTTCGTGCTGGCGGCCTCGGGGCACATCGCCGGCGTCATCAACCCGCCGGCCTCCAACAAGTACGTCCACTGGACCAGCACCAGCCGGTCCAAGAACCACGAAACCTGGCTGGCCGCCGCCAAGGAGAACCCGGGGTCCTGGTGGCCGGACTGGGAAAAGTGGGTCGAGAAGTACAGCGACGGCGAGGTGCCGGCGCGCCAGCCCGGCGAGGGCAAGGTCAAGCCCATCGAGGACGCCCCCGGCAGCTACGTGAAGATCCGTGCGGTCTAGGCGGCGGGCCTGTGGCACGGGGGCGGTCGTGGCCGCCCTCGCACTGGCGTCGGCGCCCGCCGGGGCGGCTGATGGAGAGGCCCTTGAGGGGCTCTCTCCGGCGGCGTTGATGGCGCACTATCAGGCGGACTGCGCCGGCGGCGCCGGGGCGGGCACGGCCGACGGCGGCGCCGCCCAGGCGCGGGCGCTGGGGGCGCGCTGCGATGCCCTGGCCCGCGCCATCCAGGGCGTGGACCTGCAGGACCGCCGCGCCGGCAGCGCGGATCTGGCCCGGCCGGACTTCTACACGCCGCGATCGGAGTGAGCGGCGGCCGGTTTTTTGGGATCATCACGGAAAACCGGGGCAATGGGGCGTCCCCGGACCTTTCGTCGGGTGCAGACCGAACGCCCTCCTTTGGCGCGGCGACCCGATTCACATATCTCAGTGGGTCGCAGGGACAGGCTTTCTGCATGCCGGACGGAGCTTGCAGCCCCGTCCGGGCCGTTGCGCCCACCGATTGGGGATGAAAACGCTCCGGGCGGGAGTGCAACTCCCGCCCGGCCTCAGGAGTGAGCGGCGTTGAGAGACGACGACGCTCGCCGCCTCTGTCGTGTCATCCTGAGCCGCTGAAAGCGGCGAAGGATCTAGACAGGCAGGGCTGCGCCGGGCCGCCCCATGCACGCCCCGGCTCGAGATCCCTCGGCTCGCTTCGCTCGCTCGGGATGACATCTGGTCGTTTGTTGGCGTTCGTCCGGACGGTCAATGCTTCGTGACGCCGGTCTCACTCCTTCCGCTCGCCCGGGTTCGGCGAAAGCCCGTAGGGCTCCACCAGCCGCCACGCATGGGCGGGGATCATGTGCTTCATCCGCTTCGGCGCCTCGCGGCGCAGGTGGATGACGCTTTCGGCGGCCTTCATCTCCAGCCGCGCCCGGGCGATCTCCGCGCCGCGCGGTCCCACCTTCGGCATCAGCCAGCCCATCAGTGGGCGCAGCCAGTTCGGCATGCCGCGCACCGGCAGCCCGCCAGCCGCTTTCTCCGTATTGGTGATGAAGCCCTGCACCGACCCGGCCCGCTTGCCCGCGCTGGTGACGGGGCGGATGCGCACCGTGTCGCCGAGCAGGTCCAGTATCTCCTCGCCCCGGTCGTTGCGCACCAGCAGCCATTGCTCGCCGCGCCCGGCCAGATAGCCCACCGTGATGTCCGCGAGCACGTTGGTGTAGTCCGCGCAACTGCGGCAGGTGAGCGGGAAGAAGTCCTTCGGCAGCTTGGAGATCGGCAGCTTCAGGAACGGGATCAGCCGCACTTTGCCGTCCTTGAAGCGCAATTCCACCCGGAAGTCGGCGCGGAATTCAAGGTACGTGACCTCCTCGGGTCGGTCCGTCAGCAGGCCCAGGAAGGTGTGGAAGTTCTCCGTGGTGGTGTTGTCCGAGCACGGCGTGCCGATGACGTACAGCCGCTCCAGCCCCAGCGTGGCTTCGAGGTGGCGGAGGGCATGGACCTGACAGGGGATGCCGATCACCGCCAACCGCCGGAAGCCCCGGGCGATGGCCGGTTCCAGCAGCGCCAGCAGGGGCGCATAGCCCATGCGCATGCCCCGGCAGTCCGCCATGGCCGCCGGATCGGTGACGATGACCGGGCGCGGCCGCCAGCGGTCCTGCGGGTCGGCGGTCATGGTCAGTACCGCGTCCACCTGGCCCGTTTCAAGCAGGCGCTGGCCCAGGCGGGTGGTGATGCCGGTCCACTGGGCCCCCGGGCGGGGCTCTTTCAGCGCGGCCTGAACCATGCGGCGGTAGGGGCCGAAGAACAGCTCGTCGCCGCGCTCCGGATCGCGCGCCCGGCCCTGGACCCGGGCCTCCATGGCGGGATAGTCGGGCCGGATGAACTGGCAGGCCGCGCCGCACTGGCGCGGGTCCGCCATGCGCGACACCCCGCAGTCGGTGCAGAGGGTGCGCGGCGCCGGCTCGGCCAGAGGCGGGGTCCAGAGGGCGTCGGCGGGGACGGGCGGGTCGGTGGGCCGGGTGTCCATGATCGCGGGCGTCTCCTGTCCAGACGGAGCGGCGAAAAAACGGGCGCCATTGTGCGCCAACCGGCCCCGGAAAGGGAACCGGCTGCGTCGCTCGGAAAGGGGGGCGCGGGCACATCGCCCCCTTCCCAGCCGTGGGAACCCATGATAGGGTCCCCGCCATCGTGAGCGGTGTGCAGGCACACCGGCTCTGGCTGAATGCATCCTGGGTCGTGCGTTTCGCCGGCCGTCCGCCTTGGGTCCATGAGCCCCGGGGCTGGCCGGAGAGGCGCCTTATTCGCTTTCGCGGGCGAGGGACCCAGGGCCGATATCCTGCCGCTGGCCGGCGGGGCCGGGGGGCCGCCCCGCCCGCCGTGATCGTGACTCGACCCCTTGCGCCGGACCGTCCGTCGGCGCCGATCGTTGAAGGAGAAGACCCCTGGTTCAGGTTCTTGTGCGCGACAACAATGTCGATCAGGCTCTCAAGGCGCTGAAGAAGAAGATGCAGCGCGAGGGCGTTTTCCGGGAGATGAAGCTGCGCCGCAACTTCGAGAAGCCGTCCGAGCGCAAGGCGCGCGAAAAGGCCGAGGCCGTGCGCCGGGCCCGCAAGCTGGAGCGCAAGCGGCTGGAGCGCGAAGGCTTCTAGCCTGCCGCGCGGCGGCGCTCCGTCGCCCACGATCGCGTTCGAGACACGACACCACCCGCTCGGGTCGGCCGTTGGAATACGGTGACCGGGACGGGTGGTTTTGTGCGTTCCGCGCCCGGTCCCGTCGGCGATGGCCGCAGCCGAGCGGTGGGCGGGCGCAGGGCGGGCGCAGGGCTCGATGCAACACGGCGAAAGGAAATCTTCAAACGATCCTGTTTAGCATTGATCTCGACGGGGTGACGGCGCGTCATGAGCGGGCCGCCATCGGATTGCCACGGACTCGACCGGAAACGGCCATCGCCACCAGGAAACGTCGGTGCTTATGAGACACGTCCCGCCCCTGTTGCTCGTGGGGTTGGCTCTGCTCGGGCTGGCCGTGGCCGGCTGTGCGCCGACTCGCATGCCGGACGCCGGAGCGCCGGTCACGGACGCGGCCTATGAGGTCCCCGCGGCCTTCACGCGCGAGGATGCGCAGCGGATGTTCGCGCAGGGCTACATTTCCGTGTCGAACCGCTACATCGAGCCCGTTGACATGGCCTCCTTCGTGGTCGCCGGGCTGCGCGGCCTACACCGATTCGATCCGGCGCTGGACGCGGTCGCGACGGACTCGGCGGTCGAGATCCGCAAGGGCGACCGGCGCATTGCCCGCTTCCTGCAGCCGGACGAGGATCGGGGCGCCGACTGGGCGCGGCTCAGCATCGACGCCATCCAGGCGGCCCGGGCGGTCTCTCCTCCTCTCGCCGAGGCCGATGCCGAATCCATCTATGACGCCGTCTTCGATTCGGCCCTGGCGAGCCTGGACCGATTCTCCCGCTACGCCGGGGCATTGGAGGCCCGGCTCAACCGGGGCAGCCGCAACGGCTTCGGCGGCATCGGCATCGTGTTCTCGATCCACGACGACGGCGGGGTGATGGTCGAGGACGTGGTGCGCGACGGCCCGGCCGCCGCCGCCGGCGTCCAGGCCGGCGATCGCATCCTGTCGGCCGACGGGGTGTCGTTCGACAGCGCCGACACCGATCTGGTGCGCGAGCGTCTGCGCGGCCCGGTGGGCAGCATCGTGCGCCTGACCCTCCTGCGCGGCAACACCGTCACCGTGGCGATCGAGCGCGGGTTGATCGTCATGCCGACGGTCGATCTGGTGCTGGAAGAGGGGGTGGCCGTGCTGCGGCTGTCCAGCTTCAACCAGGCCACCACAGAGGCCGTGGCCGATGCGGTGCAGGAGGCCCTGTCCCGGGGCGGCCCCTCCGGAGAGCCGCCGCGCGGCTTCATCATCGACATGCGCGGCAACCCCGGCGGCCTGCTCGACCAGTCGGTGCGCGTGGCGGACCTGTTCCTGAACGACGGCACCATCGTGTCCACGCGCGGCCGCCACCCGGAGGCGCGCCAGTACTACAGCGCCACTGCCGGCGACATCGCGCGCGGCCTGCCCATCGTCGTCCTGATGGACGGCGATTCGGCCTCGGCGGCCGAGATCCTGGCCGCCGCGCTGCAGGACAGCGGTCGGGCGGTGGTGATCGGGACGACGAGCTACGGCAAGGGCACGGTGCAGACGGTCATCCAACTGCCCAACGGCGGCGAGATCACGCTCACCTGGTCGCGCTTCCACAGTCCGTCCGGGTATGTGCTGCACGGGCTGGGCGTGCCGCCGGTGGCCTGCACCAGCGGCCGGGCCAGTCGGACCGAGCCCGAAGTGGTGGAGTCGGTGCTGCACGACCTGCGCAGCCAGGCGGCGCCCATCGCGCAGCGCCTGTCCTCGTGGCGGCACACGGCGTTCGAGGACACCGAGAAGCGCCGCACCCTGCGCGCCCTGTGCCCGGCGGAGCACCACGAGCCCAACGGCCTCGACGAGCGCGTGGCCCGGCGCCTGATCCAGGATCACGCCCTGTACGCCCGGGCCGTCGGCATGGCCGGGGTGCGGGCCGCCAGCCGCTAGCGCGAATCCCGAGCGATCTGGAACAGATCGCGACGACGATGTGCGTCAAGATCAGTATTCGAGAGCATTTTTTGCGCGACCCGGATGTCGTGCCAAATGCTCTCATGCCGGCCGACGGGGCCGGCGCCCCCGGCACCGCATCGCGGCGCCGTTCTATAGTTGGCCGCCCAAGGGCGGCCGGGTCTACAGATGGCCGCCCAAGGGCGGCCGGGGCGGCGACAAAACCAAAGACTCATCCTGACAGATCGTTCTGACAGGTCGTTGCAGCGACCCTGTGTCGCCGGTGTCATGTCTTCGTCGCCGGGGAATCATCCGGGCCGCCGTGAGGCCAGCGTTCACGCACGCGAAAACGGACCGCAACGGCCGGGACCCTGTCGGGCCTCGGGCATCACGATCCGCGTGGATCGGTTCGCGGGGCCGTCCCGGCGCGCCGGAACACGGGCGCGCCCGGGGGCGGTCCTACTTCAGCTTGGTTTCCTTGAAGACGACGTGCTTGCGCGCCTTCGGGTCGTACTTGCGGAACTCAAGCTTCTCGGTGGTCTTGCGCGGGTTCTTTTTGGCCACGTAAAAATAGCCCGTGCCCGCGGTGCTTTCGAGCTTCACCTGGATGGTTGCCGGCTTCGCCATGGGTTTAAAATCCCGGTGCCTGGAGGATCAAACGGAGCCGCGCACCATAACGCCGACGCCGGCGGAGTCAAGGTTTCGTTCGGCGCGCACAGGGCTCCGCACTGGGATTGCCGTTCCGTGACACGGAGGAATGGGACCCCACCTCCCGAGATCCTTCGGTCGCCCCCGCGACCATCGGAAAGATGGTCGCGGGGGCTCCCTCATGATGCCTCTCTCAAATCGAAAATCGTCATCCTGAGCCGCCATCGGCGGCGAAGGATCCCGGGAGGGGACACGACCCATGACACCCCGGTCATCCGAGTTCGGAGCCCTGTCGGGGCGCAGGGCAACACGTCCCGGTTGACGGGAGGACTCGCGCAGGTCTTGGCAACGGGTCGGAGACCCGCGCTCGAGATCCTTCAGCCGCTTTGCGGCTTCAGGATGACATCCGATGGTTTTAGTGTGTCATCCCGAGCGATCAACGCGACACGAGGGATCTCGCGAGCCGCGCTCTCATGGCGCGGAAAGCGCCGTCACGGTCCCGTGGGCGCTCTGCCCTGTCAGGCCCGGCCCCACCCGGGGCGACCCTGCCCGCGTCGCGTGCCGGATGGGGTCGGGACAGGGCGCGTTTCGTGTGACACACTCGGATGCTCAGTGGCACCCGCCCGCATATCCCCCCTCCAATCGATGGACCTGTCCCATGGGCGAGACGATCACCCTCAATGCGTCCGATGGTCACACCTTCGCCGCGTACTGCGCCGATCCGCCGGACGGCACGGCCCGGGCCGGGCTGGTGGTCGTGCAGGAGATCTTCGGCGTCAACGCCCACATCCGGGGCCTGTGCGACCGTTTCGCCGAGGCCGGCTACCGCGCCATCGCCCCCGCCCTGTTCGATCGGGTGGAACGGGGGGTGGAGCTGGCGTACGACGACGAAGGCACGGCGCGCGGCCGCGAGATTCGGGGGCGCCTGGACTGGCGCAAGCCTTTGCTCGACATCGACGCGGCGCGCAATCTGGCCGCCAGCGCCGGGCGGGTGGGGATCGTCGGCTACTGCTGGGGCGGCTCGCTGGCCTGGCTGGCCGCCTGCCGACTGGCCGGTTTCGCGGCGACCGCCTGCTACTACGGCGGCCAGATCATCCAGTTCGCCGAGGAAAACCCGCGCTGCCCCGCCATCCTGCATTTCGGCGCCCAGGATTCGCTGATCCCGCTGGACGACGTGGGGCGCATCAGCGCGGCCCATCCGGACCTGCCGATTCTGGTCCATGCGGGCGCCGGCCACGGCTTCAACTGCGACGCCCGCGACTCGTACCGGCCGGAGGTGGCGGCGGCGGCGGGCGAGCGCACGCTGCGGCTGTTCGACGAGACTCTGACGGCGCCGTGACGGGTGCGCGGTCCGGCGGTCCGTCCTATGTTGAACGGACCGACCCCGCCGCGTCTCCCCACGACCTGACCGAAAGCACCGGCCGTTCATGATTGTCGAGTGGATCCGACACAGCCTGACCCCCGCGCCCCGCCCGCTTCGCCAGATGGGCTATCTACGGGAACTGATCGCCACCGATGCGCGCCGACGGCGCAACCGGCGGGCCTGGCAACCGCACCTGCGCGAGACCCATCGCGTGATCCTGGATTGCGCCGCCCGCCTGGATCGGTGGGATACGGTGGTGGTGGTCGGGGCCGGGCTGGCCAGCGACATTCCGCTGGAGCCGCTCGCGCTGCTGTTCCGCCGGGTGGTGCTGGTGGACTTGATGTTCATGCCGTCGGTGCGGATGGCCGGGCTGCGCATGACGTCGGTCGAACTGATGCCGGGCGATATCACCGGCGTGGTGCATGCGGTCCGCAAGCTGCCCATCGGGTCGCCCCTGCCGCCGACGCGGGCGGCGATCCCCGAGCGGGACCGCGCGGATCTGGTGGTGTCTTGCAACGTGCTGTCGCAGCTTCCGCTTTTGCCGTGCCGCTGGCTGGAGGCGCGGCACGGCATCGCGCCGGACATGCTGGAGCCGTTCCGGCGTCGCCTGATCGCCGATCACCTGGACGCCCTGATGGGGGCGCCGTGCCCGGTCTGTCTGGTGACCGACACCGAACGGCAGGAGGTGACGGCGGACCGGCCGACGGCCGCCGCGGATCTGCTGCACGGCATCGAACCGGAGGTGGAGGGCGCGGCCTGGTGGTGGCGCATCGCGCCCTGGCCGGAGGAGTCCTGGCTGCACGACGTTCGCCACCGGGTGGTGGGCGGCTGGCTGCGTGGCTATGCCATCCGCGATGAACTGGTGCCGGATGTCAGTCCCGACGCCCACCCGGCCGACGACCACGGCCACGGTGGCGCGGTCGGCGCGCCCCGCCTGTCGTCGCGGGGATAAGACCGGGCGGGGGCGTCAGCCCCGCGCCCAGCGGGCGCGCGCGCCGCGCTCGATGCCGGCGGCCACCAGCCGGTCGATGTCCAGGCGGTGGCGCAGGATCTCCAGCAGGCGCAGTTCCTCCTGCAGGGCCTGTCCGTCGGCGGCGATCACGTCCAGCGCGAGAGCATAGGCGGTCTCGCGCAGGGTCGGCGGCAGGCTGTCGCGGATGACGGCCACGGCCTCTTCCACCCCGTGTTCGCCCGAGGACACAAGCTGCATGCAGGATTCCACGGCGCGGGGCAGGGCGTCCGGGTCGAATCCGGTGAACACCGGAAGGAAGCGGACGATCGCGCCCATGGTCTGCAGTTCCACGTCCTTCACGGCCGTGTCCACGGCGGACGCCAGGACCATGGTGTAGATCAGCGCTTCGTGCTGGGAGAGGGTCAGCTTGGGCTCGGAGTTCATGTCAGGATCCGTCACTCTCTGCGGCATGGGAAAAGACCTTAGCCGGGCGGATCCGGCGGCTCAAGCAAAACAGGCGAGCGCCGCGCCGGCCCTGTGGTCAGGGAGACACCGTGATCCAGCCGCGCAACTGGCGCTCGACGATCTCGGCGATGCCGGCCGTCACCCAGTCCACGCCGGGCACCAGATCATCCGGGGTGTGCCCCGTGGTCTCCATGGTGTTGCCGCAGGCCACGTACTCGATGTCGTACTTCAGTTGGCTGGCGATGCGGTCGGCCACCGGACTGTCCTGGTAGAGCATCTGCATGCCCTGGCCATAGGCGACGATCGCGATTTGCACGTTGTCGATGCCGTAGAACTTCTGCAGGTTGATCGCGTTCCACAGGATGCTGTTGGCTTCGCGTTCGTCGGCGGTGGTCAGTTGCAGAATGATCTGACGGGGATTGTCGAAGCCGGGCAGGGGCTCGGACAGCTCCGTTTCCCCGGCGGCGGCCGGGCCGGGGGCGGCCGCAAAAGCGAGGACCAGGGCGAGGGCGACGGCGCCACACAGGCCGCGGGTGGCGGCACGGACGGACAGGCGCCGGGCGGATGCGGCAGGGGGCATGCTCGGAGTCCTTCTGGTCGCGAGGGCTGGGCGCGAGGGCAGGGTGTCATCGGTTGTGATGGGTCGATCCCTGTCGCGTCAAGAGGCAACGCGGGTGGGCGCAGAGCAATCGGGTGAAGGGACCTTTGGCGCATTGCGAGACGTCGTCGGGCGGGCCGGCGCCGAAGGCGCAAACCGCTTCCGCGCCGTCAGAGCAGGCCTCTCGAGATCCCTCGTCTCGCTTCGCTCACTCGGGATGACACACTAAAATGATAGGATGTCATCCTGACGCCGCGAAGCGGCTGAAGGATCAGGCGCGGGACAGGGACCGGACAGGGACGGGGGGCTCAGGCCACCATGTTGAGCGGCGCGCGGACGCGGGCGTCGGGCGGGCCGGCGGCGTCATCGGCGGCCCCCATGGCCGCACCGAAGCCATCGCCCCGGGTCTGACCGCTCCCGGGTCGCAGGAGCGCCAGGGTATCGGCGCTGCCATAGGCCGCCGCGGCGGCCGCGAAGGCGCCGGTCGAGTCCGCGTCCGCCGCGTCGGTCCGCTGCCGGGCGGCGGCCTCCGCCTCCGCGGCCTCGCGCTCGGCGTCGGCCTCGGCCTCCTCGGCCCGCTCCTGGCGCCGCACATCGGCTTCCGCCTGGGTCGCGGCGGCCTGTGCGGCGGCGGCGGCGGCGCGGTCGGCGGGGGAGGGATCCGCCGGGGCCAGGGCGGCGCGCCGGACCTGCTCCATGTCGCGGATGACCTGTTCCGGATCGCCGCCGCTGGCGGTGACCCGGATGGGGACCTCGCCGGCCACGGCGTATTGCTTGCCGTCCGGGCCGGTCACGAAGGTATAGCTGGCCGGGCCGGTGACTCCGGCCCCGGCGGCCCGATGCGCGGCCTCGTGCTGGCGCACCCGGCGGTCGATGGCCTGCAGGCGGCGGACCTCGGCGCGTTCGGCCTCGGTCAGCCCGTCCGCCCCGGCGGCATCCTCGCCCCGCCCGCCAGAGGCTCCACCGGAGCCCATCCCGCCGGCCGCGCCGGGTAAGGCGCCCACCTCGACCGAGGCCGGGTCCGTGAACTCGGGTTCGCCGGTCAGCGGGTCGATCTCGGCCAGTTCGCCGGTCAGGGGGTCGATGGGACGGGAGACGCCGCCCGTGGTGGCCTCCTGCGACCCGTTCAGGCCGCCGAACACGCCGATCATCTCGGTGGACAGGGAGGGGGCGCTGCCGGCGATGGTGAAGGCGGGCCGGGTCGGACCCCGCGCGCCCGACGCCGCCGCGGCCCCGCGCGTCGAGCCCTGCTGGCTGTTCGGACCCTGGCGGTTGAGGCGCGCGGACGGCTCTTCCACCGCGGCCGGGCCGCGCTGGGTCAGAACCTGCGGCGTCGCCGCCTGAATGATGACATCGGCCTGCATGAGCGTCCCGCAGCCTCACGCAATGGTCCCGGACGGCGGGAGACGACCTCGCCGGACCCGGGACGGTTCCCTCCGGAAAAAACGCTGAAACCCTCTAAAATCCAACATAAGATCGGATCGATCGCGTTTCAACGGTCGTGTCGGACTGCGCGGAAATCAAGAGGTTCGGGAGGGCTGCCACGAGCGCGGGGCGTCCTGGGGCGAGTCCCGAGTCGCGGCGGCCGGGGCCTCATGCGCGGCCAGGGCGTCGCAGACCTCGCCGACGCGGGCCTCGGTCATGCCGGTGAAGAACGCGCCGGCCAGGATGCGCAGGGTCGGACAGATATGTTACCAACGGCCTCTGCCGAGGACCGTTGGAGTCCGTGGCTGGCCCACTCCCCCACCCGGCCACCCAACGCCAGTATCCTATGGGTGGCCGGGAGGGGGAGTGGGCCGGTGCCGTCCTGCCGCCGGGAATACTTGCGCGGCCAGGGCGTCGCAGACCTCGCCGACGCGGCCCGGCGTCATGCCGGTAAAGAACGCGCCGGCCAGGATGCGCAGGGTCGGACCCTGTTGGCAGCGGCCCAGGCACTGGACCTCCTCGATGCGGAGGGGCAGGCCGCGCCGGGCCGCTTCCGCGCGCAGGGCCTCCAGCACGGCCCGCGACCCGGCGCCCCCGCACGAGGGCGCGCCGGCGGGGCGCGCCTTGACGCAGGCGATCACGGGGGGCGGGCCGGCATCGCCGCTCATGACGCCCCTCAGCCCCAGAGGCCGGCCGGGACGGGGCTCATCCAGCCCCGGTCATAGGCGATGGCGGGCACGCGGTCCTTGCCCAGCAAGACCGGGCCGTCCAGGTCCACGAAATCGGCGGTCGCGGCGACCACGGTGGCCGGCGCCATGGCCAGCGATGTGCCCACCATGCAGCCGACCATCAGGCCGAGCCCCCGGACGCGGGCCGCCGCCGCCATGTCCAGGGCCTCGGTCAGGCCGCCGGTCTTGTCCAGCTTGATGTTGACGGCGTCGTAGAGCGTCGCCAGCCGGTCGATATCCCCCGAGGTATGGGCGCTTTCGTCGGCGCACAGGGGGACGGGCGAGGTGAGCCCGGCCAGTCCGCCGTCCTCGTCGGCCGGCAGCGGCTGTTCCAGCAGGCCGACCCGCAGGCGGGCCAGATCGGGCAGCAGGGCGCGAAGCTGATCCACGCTCCACGCTTCGTTGGCGTCCACGATCAGTTCCGAGGCGGGGGCGCCCTCGCGCACGGCGGCGATCCGCTCCAGCGCGCCGTCCGCGCCCACCTTGACCTTGAGCAGGGGACGATCCGACAGCGCGGCCGCCTTGTCCCGCATGGCGGCGGGCTCGGCGATGGACAGAGTCTCCGCCGTCACCATGCGCGTCGGCGGGGCCGCCACGCCCGCCAGGTCCCAGGCCCGCTGTCCGGTGCGCTTGCATTCCAGGTCCCACAGCGCGGCGTCCACCGCGTTGCGCGCCGCACCGCCCGGCAGGCGCGCCCGCAGTCCCGCGCGGTCCAGACCCAGGGCCAGGTCGCCGCGCAGGGCCTCGATGGCCTCGGCCACCGCCTCCGGCGTTTCGCCGTAGCGCGCATAGGGCACGCATTCGCCCCGACCCCAGATCGACCCCTCCACGAGCGTGGCGACCACCACCACGGCCTCGGTCCGGGTGCCGCGCGAAATCGTGAAGCCGCCGGCGATGGGCCAGCGCTCGATCTCAACCCGCAGGTCAGCCATCGGACAGCAGCCGATCCACCAGCGGATCGACCCCCGTGCGCACCGGGTCCACCACGGGCAGGCCCAGGTCCTCGCTGGCCTCGTGCATGACGCGGCGGGCGGCATCATCGTCCAGGGCCGAGGTGTTGAAGCAGGCCCCGATGAACTTGACGTCCGGGCTGACCAGCCGGGCGCAGCGCAGGTTCAGGTCCATGCAGTCCTTGAGGTCGGGCAGGGGGAAGCCCGGCAGGCCGCGCATGTGCGGGCGGCCCGGCTCGTGGCAGAGCACCAGATACTGCGGCTGCGCCCCGTGCAGCAGCCCCAGCGAGACGCCCGCGTACGACGCATGGAACAGGCTGCCCTGACCCTCCACCAGATCATAATGGTCGTCGTCGTGGGCCGGGCACAGGGTCTCGGTCGCGCCGGAGATGAAGTCCGCGACCACGGCGTCCACACTCACGCCGCCGCCGGCGATCAGGATGCCGGTCTGCCCGGTGGCGCGGAAGTCCACGTTAAGGTGCCGCGCCTTCATGGCCCGTTCCATGGCGAGCATGGCGTACATCTTGCCCACCGAGCAGTCCGTGCCCACGGCCAGCACGCGCTTGCCCGAGCGGGGCACGCCGTGGGCGACCGGATAGGTTTCGGTCGGGTGGCGCACGTCGTGCAGCACGCGGCCGTTCTCGTGGGCGGCCTCCACCAACTCCGGGATGTCGTTGAGGCGGTTGTGCAGGCCGGCCGCGATGTCCAGGCCGGCGGCCAGCGCCTCCAGGAAGACGCCGCGCCAGGCCTCGCCGATCACGCCGCCCCGGTTGGCCACGCCCACCACCAGGGTGGCGGCCCCGCGCGCGGCCGCGTCCTCGACCGTCATGTCCGGCAGGCCCAGCGTGGTCTTGCAGCCGGGCAGGCGGAGCTGGCCGACGCAGGCCTCCGGTCGGAACTGGTGGATCCCGCGCGCCGTCTTGGCGGCCAGGTGGTCGGCGGCATCGCCGAGGAAAAGCAGGTAGGGTTGGCTCAGGGTCATGGGGGTGGGCCTCTCGCGGCGTCTGATCCCAACGGCGGGTGCGTGTGACTCACCCGCCCCGGGCGCCCCAAGGGCGCCCATTCTTGAAATCTGGCACCGCGCAGCGGTGCCAGGGCGGCACCGGCCCACTCCCCCACCCGGCCACCCATCGCATACTGGTGTTGGGTGGCCGGGTGGGGGAGCGGGCCGGCCACGGACTCAACGGTCATCGTCAGATGCCGTTGGACTGACTCGGAGCAGACCCTATGCGCCCTTTTGCCTCGGGAAAAGGGGGTGTGTATAAGGCGTCGGTTCGCCCCACCCCCGTTGGCTCCCAGCGAGAGGCCCTGCCATGTCCGAGTCCCTGTACAGCCTGATCGAGTCCCGCTTCCCCGCAGACCGCGCCAAGGTGTTGCTGGAGACCGGCGACGGCACCGTGTGGCGCTATGCCGACGTCGAGGCCGGCGCGGCCCGCATGGCGCGGGCGCTGGCGGACCGGGGCGTGCGGAAGGGTGACCGGGTGGCGGTGCAGGTGGACAAGTCGCCCGAGGCGCTGGTGCTGTATCTGGCCTGCCTGCGCGGCGGGTTCGTGTTCCTGCCCATGAACACGGCGTACCGGCCGGACGAAGTGGACTTCCTGGTGGGCAACGCCGAGCCGGCGGCCGTGGTCTGTCGCCCGACCGACGAAGAGACCGTGCGCGGCATCGCGGCCAGGCATGGCGATCCGCTGGTGCTGACCCTGGGGACGGACGGCACGGGCTCGCTGGTCGAGGCCGCCGACGCCGCCCCGGCGGATTTCCCCGTCGTGGCCTGCGCGGCGGACGATCTGGCGGCGATGCTCTACACCAGCGGCACCACCGGCAAGCCCAAGGGGGCCATGCTGACCCACCGCAATCTGGCCGCCAACGGCCTGGATCTGGTCGAGTCCTGGCGCTTCACGGCGGACGACGTGCTGTTGCACGCCCTGCCGATCTTCCACGCCCACGGTCTGTTCGTGGCCTGCCACTGCGTGCTTCTCGCCGGGGCGTCGATGATCTGGCTGCCCGGATTCGACCGCGCCGAGGTGCTGCGCCACCTGCCCCGGGCGACCGCGTTCATGGGCGTGCCCACCTTTTATGTGCGCCTGCTGGCGGGCGACGATTTCGACCGCGCGGCCTGTGCGTCCATGCGGCTGTTCACCGCCGGGTCGGCGCCGCTGCTGGCCGAGACCCACGAGGCGTTCAGCGCCCGCACCGGCCACGCCATCCTGGAGCGCTACGGCATGACCGAGACCGGCATGCTCACCGGCAACCCGTATGACGCCGAGCGCCGGCCGGGTTCGGTCGGGTTTCCGTTCCCTCAGGTGGAGGTCCGGGTGGCGGACGACGCGGACACGCCGCTGCCCACCGGGGAGATCGGCGGCATCCAGGTGCGCGGCCCCAACGTCATGAAGGGCTATTGGCGCCTGCCCGGGAAGACCGCCGAGGAGTTCACCGCCGACGGCTGGTTCCGCACCGGCGATGTGGGGCGGATCGACGACCGGGGCTATCTGTTCATCGTCGGCCGCGCCAAGGATCTGGTGATCTCGGGCGGCTACAACGTCTATCCGAAGGAGGTCGAATCGGTCATCGACGACCTGCCGGGCGTGGTCGAAAGCGCGGTGATCGGCGTGCCCCATCCCGACTTCGGCGAAGGCGTGGTGGCCGTGGTGGTGCCGGAGGGCGCGGGCGCCCCCGACGAGGCGGCCGTGATCGCGCATTGCAAGGACCACCTCGCGAACTACAAGACGCCCAAGCGGGTGTTCTTCGTGCCCGAACTGCCGCGCAACACCATGGGCAAGGTGCAGAAGGCCCAGTTGCGCGACCAGCATGCGGACCTGTTCAAGGGGTAGGGAGGGCGTCGGAAACGGGGGCGGCACGGTCTCCGCCACAAAACCCATTGTGCTTTGCGTGTACCCGGGCCATGGTACACGCATGTTGCATACGGGTTTCGCCGACTCCATGGTTCTGTCCCACGCCGAGCGGCTCGACTGGCTGCGCCTGATCCGCAGCGAGAACGTCGGCCCCATCACCTTCCACCGCCTGATCCGGCAGTACGGCACGGTGGCGGCCGCGCTGGAGGCGCTGCCCGCGCTGGCGCGCCGGGGCGGGCGCGGCAAGCCGCTGCGCGTCCATGGCAAGGGTGCGGCGGAACGGGAGCTGGCCGCGCTGGACCGCGCCGGGGTGGCGGTCGTGGCCCATGGTGAGCCGCACTATCCTCCCGCCCTGGCCCCGCTGGAGGACAGTCCACCCCTGCTGTTCGTGCGCGGGCATCCGGCCCTGCTGGAGCGGCGCGGGGTCGCCGTGGTGGGGGCGCGCAATGCCTCGCTGAACGGGCGCAAGCTGGCGCACCGGCTGGCCCAGGATCTGGCGCGGGCCGACGTGCTGGTGGTCTCCGGCATGGCCCGGGGCATCGACACCGCCGCTCACCAGGGCGCGTTGTCGGCAGGCGCGCTGGGCGCGGGCGGCACGGTCGCGGTGCTCGCCGGCGGGGTGGACGTGGTCTATCCGCCCGAGAACCAGCCGCTCTATGACGCGCTGGCGGAACAGGGCGCGGTGGTCTCGGAAATGCCGCTGGGCGAGGCCCCCCAGGCCCGCCACTTCCCGCGCCGCAACCGCATCATCAGCGGCATCGCGCTGGGCGTGGTGGTGGTGGAGGCTGCCGCCCGTTCCGGCTCGCTCATCACCGCGCGGCTGGCCGGGGAGCAGGGCCGCGAGGTGTTCGCCGTGCCCGGCTCGCCGCTGGACGGCCGGGCCGCCGGCCCCAACCGGCTGTTGCGCGACGGTGCCACCCTGACGGAATCTGCAGACGATGTGCTGCGCGGTCTGGCCGACCTGCTGCGCGCGCCCCTGCGCGAGCCGGCGGCGGCGGATTTCCGCGCCGAAACGGTGCCGCCACCCTCGGACGCCGAGGTCGATGCGGCCCGGGCGACCATCCTGGAGGCGCTCGGTCCGGCCCCGGTGACGGTTGACGAACTCATCCGCGGCTGCCAATTGTCCGTATCCGTCGTGGCGGTCGTTCTCCTGGAACTGGAACTGGCCGGCCGCCTGGAGCGGCTACCCGGAGGACGGGTGGCGCTGCTGACGACGCCCTGACCGGCCGGCCTGCCGCCGGACGGCAGGCTTGATCCGGACAGGACGAAAGGCGAACGCCGCTCATGCGCGTGGTTGTTGTCGAATCGCCGGCAAAGGCGAAAACCATCAACAAGTACCTTGGAGACGACTTCAAGGTGCTGGCGTCGTTCGGCCACGTCCGGGATCTGGAGGCCAAGGACGGCGCGGTGGACCCGGAGCACGACTTCGCCATGAAGTGGGAGGTCGGCCCCAAGTCGGAAAAGCATGTCCGCGAGATCGCCGAGGCGGTGCGCAACGCGGACGCCCTCTATCTCGCCACCGACCCCGACCGCGAGGGCGAGGCCATCTCGTGGCATGTCCGCGACGTGCTGGCGAAGCGCAAGGTGCTGGGCGGGAAGCCGGTGCACCGGATCACCTTCAACGCCATCACCAAGACCGCCGTCACCAATGCGATGGCGGCGCCGCGCGATCTGCATCAGGAGCTGATCGAGGCCTATCTGGCGCGCCGCGCCCTGGACTATCTCGTGGGGTTCAACCTGTCCCCGGTGCTGTGGCGCAAGCTGCCCGGCAGCCGCTCCGCCGGCCGCGTGCAGTCGGTGGCGCTGCGCCTGATCTGCGAGCGCGAAGCCGAGATCGAGCGCTTCCGGGCGCGCGAGTACTGGACCGTCGAGGCCCTGATGGCCACCACCGACCAGGACGGCGGCCGGGGCGGCGGCCAGCCTTTCACCGCCCGCCTGACCCACCTGGACGGCCAGAAGCTGGACAAGTTCGGCCTGCCCGACGAGGCGGCGGCCAAGGCGGCCGTGGCGGCCATCGAGGGCACGGGCTTCACCGTCGGCAAGGTCGAGCGCAAGACCACCAAGCGCAACCCGGCGCCGCCGTTCACGACCTCGACCCTCCAGCAGGAGGCGTCGCGCAAGCTCTATTTCTCCGCCTCGCGCACCATGAGCGTGGCCCAGCGCCTGTACGAGGGCATCACGCTGGGCGGCGAGACCGTGGGGCTCATCACCTACATGCGAACCGACGGCGTGCAGATGGCGCCGGAGGCGATCCAGGCCACCCGAGCGGCGGTCGAACGCGATTTCGGCGGGCGGTACCTGCCGGACAACCCGCGCATGTACAAGACCAAGGCCAAGAACGCCCAGGAGGCGCACGAGGCCATCCGCCCCACCGATCCCGGCCGCACGCCGGCCATGGTGGCCCCCTATGTGTCCAAGGAGCAGCTTGCGCTCTACGAGCTGATCTGGAAGCGCACCATCGCCAGCCAGATGGCGAGCGCCGAGCTGGATCAGGTGGCCGTGGACCTGACCGCCGCCAACGGTGCGGCGGTGCTGCGGGCCACGGGTTCGGTCATCACCTTCGACGGGTTCCTGAAGGTCTACGCCGAAAGCCGGGACGACGCGGCGGAGGGCGATGACGACTCGTCGCGCATCCTGCCGCCGCTGCATGAGGGCGACGCGGTGGAGCGGCGCGAGGTGAAGGCCGAGCAGCACTTCACCCAGCCGCCGCCGCGCTACTCCGAGGCCAGTCTGGTGAAGAAGATGGAGGAGTTGGGCATCGGCCGCCCCTCCACCTATGCCAGCATTCTGCACGTGCTGCAGGAGCGCGATTACGTCCGCCTGGAGAGCCGCCGATTCGTGCCCGAGGACCGGGGGCGGGTCGTGACCGCGTTCCTGGAGAACTTTTTCGCGCGGTACGTGGAGTATTCCTTCACCGCCGAGCTTGAGAACAAGCTGGACGAGATCTCGGCCGGGGCGCTGGGCTATCAGACCGTGCTGCGCGATTTCTGGGCCGACTTCAAGGCGGCCGTGGACCAGATCCAGGGGCTGCGGGTCTCCGAGGTGCTGGACGCGCTCGACGCCGAACTGGAGCCCCACCTGTTCCCGCCGCCCGAGGAGGGCGACGACGCCAAGGACCCGCGCGCCTGCCCCAGTTGCGGCGACGGCCGACTGGGGCTGCGGCTGGGCAAGTTCGGCGCCTTCATCGGCTGCTCGAACTATCCCGAGTGCCGCTTCACGCGCCAGCTCGTGGCCACCGCCGACGACGACGGCGGGGCCGAGGATCTGGCCGCCGGGCCGCGCCTGCTGGGCACCGACCCGGAGACCGGCAAGGCCGTGACCCTGCGCAAGGGGCCCTACGGTTTGTACGTCCAGTTGGGCGAACAGGAACAGATCGGCGAGACCAAGACCGGCAAGCCCAAGATGGGGCCGAAACCGCCCCGCGCCTCGCTGCCGAAGGGACTGGACGCGGACCGGGTGGATCTGCAGGTCGCGCTCGGCCTGCTGGCGCTGCCGCGCGACGTGGGTCCGCATCCGGACGACGGCGCCATGATCCAGGCCGGGCTGGGTCGATTCGGCCCATACTTGAAGCACGGCGACGCCTACAAGTCGCTGCCCAAGGACGATGACCCGCTCCTGGTGCTGACCATCGGCCTGAACCGCGCCGTGGACCTGCTGGCGCAGCAGGGAGGCGGGCGCGTGCGCATGGCGGCGCGGGCGTTGGGCGATCATCCCCAGGACGGCAAGCCCGTCGTGCTCAAGGACGGCCGGTTCGGTCCCTATGTGGAGCACGGCAAGGCGCGCGCCTCGCTGCTGAAGGCGGACCGGGAGAACATCGAGTCCTTGACGCTGGAGCGGGCGTTGGAGTTGATTCAGCGCAAGGCGGAAAAAGACGCGGCCAAGACCCAGGGGGGCGATGCGGCGCCGGCCGGCAAGAGCCCGGGGGCCGGCAAGGCGGGGGCCGCCAAGGCGTCCACCGGCACGACCAAGCGCAAGACGGCGGCCAGCGCCTCGAAGACGACCAAGACGGCCACCAAGCCCAAGGCGACCAAGGCGACCAAGGCGTCGTCCTCTGCGTCAGGGACCGCCTCGAAGACGACCCGGAGTCGGAAGTCCGAACCGGCCGGATAGGCCCGCCGGTTACCGAACGGAAACCCTTGCGGCTTACCCTGATGGGGTGGCGGAGTCTCGCGGCGGGACGCCGGGCGCAGGGGGAAAGCGGTGTCGCCAAACCGTCACGAGGTGAGGCGACTGTTTTTGACTTAGAATGATCCGCGAAGGCGAATGCGATCCCTGGAACCCGAGCAGCGTTCTGGCGTTTGTATCGTGTCCGTGTTGGTGTGCCTGATGCGGCGCGTTTGTTGATGCCGAGCAGACGGGTCACCTTCTTTCGCAGGAGTGGTCCTCCTTTGGAGATTGGTGTATAACGGAGAGGTGCGGTTTCGCCACGACGTTCCGGGTAGAGTGTTGCGGATTCGTAACAGACAGGGCAGGCCGGTTGGTCGAGAGCCAGGGTCCTTTTTTGGATGCGGCAGGCGGGAACGGAAGAGAGGCTCCATGATCTTCAAGCAGTGGGACGACACGGCCCTGGTGCATCTGTGCGGGTCCCTGACCCATGCGGATTTCGAGCGGTTCAACGCTGTCCTGGATCATCTGAGCCGGGCCGCGCCCTCGACCTTCGTGCTGGACCTCTCGGACGTCAACTTCATCGATTCCAGCGGCATCGGCATGCTGCTGATGGCGCAGGAACTGGCGGAACACCGCGAATGCCTGTGCCGCCTGCGCGGCGTCGGCCCCGCCGCCTGGGCCATCCTGGAACAGGCCCACGTCAGCGACCTGTTCGAGGTGGACCCGCACCTGCCCGGCCTCGATCCCGACGGGTCCGGAATCGCGGCGGCCTGAGCGCCGCCGGCCCCGGCGGGCCGACTCGGCCTCCCGCCGCGGGATCCCATCCTTCGGTTGGGAATCGCGTCCCGATCCGACCGCCTGGCTCTGACCGCCCGACCCTGACTTTTGTCCGGGTTGTCGAACGGGGCGGAGTTGGTGTTTCCTGAAGGCTTGTGCGGGAGCGGAGGCGGGGCCTTCCCACTCTGATGCTCCGCTGCAACAGTCGAAAGAACGATGCCATCCCCCCTTCGGACTCCTTGGACGAAGGGTCTCATGGTATCGTAACAGAAGTGTCGCCGAGCAGGCCGCCGGGCAAGGAACGGGATCACGCGCCGTCACGACACAGGCGCCCACGAAATGATCCCTCGAACGCACGGGGCCGGCGCGGGGACCGCCACCGGCGGGTCCGTGCGGGCCGGGTTTGGTTGGGGGTGAGTGTTTGACTTGGGGGAACCCAGAGCCCAGGGAGTTCAGCGCCATGGATGCGATCATCCAGCGTCAGGATCACTGCGAGACGGACGACCGTGCCCGTGAGGCGGCGACCGCCAGGACCCCCGCCCGTGCGGAGACGCCCCGCCATTGCGTGCGGGCGCGCCTGAACGGTCTGCCGTGCCTGGTGAGCGTGACCGACGATCTGGCCCTGAATGGGCAGGTCGCCGTGGCGCCCGTGGCCGGCGAGAAGGCGCCCCTGCCGCCGAAGGGCCGTCGCGCCACCCTGGAACTGGTCTCCGAGTCGGATGCGCCGGACGAGTCGGCCTTCGTCGAGCCCATCGAGATCACCCTGGCCGCCGCCAATCCGCGGTCCGGGCGGTTCACGGCGCGCGTGCTGGCGCTGTCGGAAGACCAGGAACGCCTGCTCTGCGCCCAGAGCGCCTGATCCCGCCGGCGCTTTCGCGTCATCCTCGGCCGTTGAACGCGGCGAAGGATCTCGTGCGGTCGTGAGCGTCGGATGCGCGAGAGACACGTCCCGGCCCGAGATCCCTCGGCTTGCTTCTCTCGCGCGGGATGACGCCGTGGTATTCTCAATCGCGGCGCCCGTGCCGCCGGGCTCAGACCGGCTGGGCGTGCGCCTCGATGTTCTCGGCCGAGATCTTGAAGCGGGTGCCCTCGAACGTAACCCAGATCTCGTTCGCCGCCTGCGGCACCGTCTTGATCTGCAGCATGCCGCCCACCGGCACCGAGAACTTGTTGCCGTTGCGGTTGACCCGGAACGGCTTGGTGACGCGCCACGTCTGCCCGACGGTGACCCTTCTGGCGCTGCTCATGGCGCTCCTCCCCTTGTGTTCGCGATGACCGGCGCCTGCTGGCTCCTCCGGGCGGCGCGGCCATCCTGGACCCGTCAAGTGTGACACGCCCGGTTCGCGCAAGGGAAGAGGCGGGGGTGATCCTGTGCCGATCCTGGGTTCAGCCCTCGCCGAGGGTCAGCACCAGCTTGCCGGTCACGCCGCGACCCAGCAGCGTGTCGATGGCCTGGACCACATCCTCCAGCGGGAACTCGGCCGAGACGCGCGGCGCAAGGCGGCCCTCGTCGTGCCAGCGCGCCAGCTCGGCCATGCAGGACCGCACCCGCGCCGGCGCGATGCGCATATAGGCCCCCCAGTAGAACCCGATCACCGACAGGTTCTTGACCAGCAGCCGGTTGGCGGGGATCTGCGGCACCGTGCCGCTGGCGAATCCCACCGCCAGCAACCGCCCGTCCGGGGCCGTGCAGCGCAACGAGGCATCGAACAGCGGCCCGCCCACGGGATCATAGACCACATCGGCGCCCCGACCGCCGGTCAGCTCCAGCACGCGCGCCCGGATGTCCTCGGCCCGCGAATCGATGCCGTGGTCGGCGCCGTGCCGGGCGGCGATGGCCAGCTTCTCCGGGCCGGTGGCGGTGGCGATGACGGTGGCGCCGCCGGCCTTGGCGCACTCCACGGCGGTCAGGCCCACGCCCCCGGCCGCGCCGTGGACCAGCACCACTTCGCCCGGTTGCAGCCGGGCCCGGTCGAACAGGCCGAAGTGCGAGGTGCCGTAGGCGATGGGAAACGCCGCGCCGGCGGCCATGCTCATGCCCTCCGCCAGGGGCCAGACCGCGCCCTCGGGCACCACGGCCTCTTCGGCGAAGGCCCCATGCGGCGGCATGGCCATCACCCGATCCCCGACCGCGACGGCCGAGACGTCGTCGGCCACCTCGATCACGGTGCCGGCCAGTTCGAACCCGGGCACGAACGGCGGTTCGGGCTTTTCCTGGTACGTGCCGGCGGTGATGAGGCTGTCCGCGAAGTTCAGCCCGGCCCGCGCCACACGGATGCGCACACCGCCCGGGATCATGGGGGGCGGCGGAATGTCCTCGAGTCGCAGGGCCTTGTGGGAGGAGACGGCGGGGCAGACGGCGGCGCGCATGGGCAGCACTCCCGGGGGGTCAGGTCGTCAGGAACGCGCGCTCCGCCCCGTCCAGCACCAGCCCGGTCAGGCAGCCGGTGGCAAAGGCCCCGGTGTCGATGCCGATCCGGTTGGATTTCACCACGGGCCCGTCGCCCACGTGGTGGCCGTGCACCACCATGTGGCCCAGCGGGCGGCGGTGGGACAGGAAGGGCTCGCGGATGTACATCAGGTCGGCGCGGTCCTGGCGCTCCAGAGGCACGCCCGGCCGGATGCCGGCGTGCACGAACAGGTAGTCGCCCCGCTCGGCGTAGTCCAGCAGGGACCGCAGGAAGGCGCGGTGGGTGTCGGGCAGCGCCGCGCCCAGGGCGCGGGACATGGCGGCCAGCGCCTCCGGTCCCGGATCGGCGGGCACCGCCACACCGTAGGACGTAAGGGTCTGCACGCCCCCGAAGCCCAGCCACGCGGATGCCCCGATCGGGTCGTTCAGGAACGCCAGCATGGCGTCCTCGTGGTTGCCGCGCAGGGCCAGGGTCTCCACGCCGGGAAACGGATCGCCGCACAGGGTCTCGACCACGCCCCGGCTGTCGGGCCCTCGGTCCACATAGTCCCCCAGGTGAATCACCACGGGCGTGCGGTCCGGATGCCGCGCGATGTCCGCGCGGATGCGGTCGTGCAGGCGGTCGAGCAGGTCCTTGCGCCCGTGAACGTCGCCGATGGCGTACAGGCGCAGGCCCTCCGGCGTGCGCGGCGCGGCCCCGCTCCCCGCGCGAGCGCCCGGACGCAGGGCGTCCCGCAGGCGCGGGATCCAGTCGGTCAGGACGGGCATGGCGTGATCCGCATTCTCACCCCGACCGGGCCTGGGCCATAAAGGCCCACTGGTCGCGGCCGCCCTTGTTGCTCAGATAGTTGAGCAGGCACAGCACGGGCCGCCGGTCGAAGCGGGTGCCCACCTCGGACAGCAGGATGTCCTCGGCCTCCTCGAACGAGCGGCTCTCGCGGAACGCGCGCGGGCTGATGAGGGCGACGAAGGTGTTGGCCACCGCCACGCACTGCGCCGAGGCCAGGATATCGCTGCCCTCCAGCCCGTTGGGGCGGCCCTTGCCATCCACCCGCTCGTTGATCTGGCGCAGGGTTTCCAGAACCGGGGCCTCGAACGCGATGTCCTTCAGGATCTCGGGACCGCTTTCCATGGCGAGCCGGAGCTGTTCGCGCTCGGCCTCCGTCAGGTCGCCCTGCTTGCGCAGCAGGCCCCGTTGCACCCGGATCTTGCCCAGGTTGACGAGACGCGCGGCCTGGTCCGACGCCTCGATGAGGGTGGCGTCGAGCCCCAACTCCTCGGCGATGGTGCGGGCCACGGCGGCGACGTAGCGGGACTGGTGCGCGGAGTCCGGATCGCGCTCGTCCACCAGCCCCACCAGCGTCTCGATCAACTGGATGGTGTTGGCCTCGCGGCGCGTGCGCTCCCGGTACACCGGGGTCAGGTCGTCGATGGACGTGAGAACCGCCGGCGTGCGGTCGTCGCCCACGGTGATGGGGCAGTGGTAGGACCACCAGACGACCTCTTGCCCGTCGTCGTCGCGGAAGGTGGTGGTTTCCGTGCGGACCTCGCGGTCTTCCATCACGGCGCCGTTGATGTCGGCGAAGGCGCTGCCGATGTCATGGCCCAGCATGGCGATCATGGAGCGCCCGGGCAGGTCCGCCTTGGGCATGTCCATGACCTCGCCGGCGCGGCGGTTGGCGAAGACCAGGGTGTTGTCGGCGGTGGCGACGAACAGCGGCGACGGCTGGCTGTCGGCCACCACGTCCAGGAACTGGGACAGCGCCTCGAACCGCTGGGCGGCGGCCCGGAACTGGGTGGCGGCCTCCTGCGCCCGCAGCGAGGTGCCGTAGCGCCACACCGCCACCAGGGCGGCGGCCATCAGCCCGATGACCAGCACCAGGACCACGATCAGGGTGGTGCGGCGGGCGTCGGCGGCGGCCAGGGCCTCGGCCCGGGCGAGGCGGTGGACCAGCACCCAGTCGGTGCCGGGGATGGCGCGGCTGACCGCCAGCGACTCCCGGGCGGCGTAGTCCAGCCCCTGGTGGAAGCGGCCGGGATCGCGCAGGGCCTCGGCATCGATCAGGCGGTCCGTGTTGACCGCCAGCGTCTTGTCCAGCGGGTCCGAGCCGTCCAGCAGCGGGGTCAGGTACTGGATGGCGTTGCCCTGCCGGCGGATCAGGTAGGACTCGGCGGTTTCCGCCGTCGCGCCCGGCTGGTCCAGCGCCTCGAAGAACGCGGCCCCCACGGGGCGCAGGCCGACGAGGCGCGCGATCACGGTCGGCGATTCGGACCCCGGCGTCTGGCCGAAGACCGGCGCGACGAAGCCCAGGGTGAGCGTACCGTGCGGATTGTGCGCCAGATCGATCAGGCCGGGCTCGCCCTCGGGGATCGTCGCCAGGGTCTCCATCACGCGGTCGCGGACCGTCGGCATGCCCTGGGTGGCGGCGATGATCCGGCCGCCGTCGGGGGTGACCAGCGCCAGCCCGGCCGAGGTGGGCCGGTTGACGTTGGCGGGAAGCGGCCGCGTCGGCTCGGCGGGGGCGAACCCCCCGCGTTCGGCGGTCGCGGTCAACAGCGTCGTCAGGTAGGTTTCCTGCGCCGCCACCTCGTCGGGGCTCTGGCCCGACTCGGGGCCCAGCCGGACCACGGTGGTGTAGATCTGCAGCGCCTGATTGTCCGCCAGATCCTGCAGCACCGAGGTCCGGGCCTCCATCCAGCCGCGCACGGCCTCCACGCGGCTGTCCGCGACCACGGTCATCTGGCTTTGGGCGATCATCAGGTCGCGCTGACGTTCCGACTGGGCGAACAGCGCGACCAGACCCAGCCCGGCGGCCAGGAACAGAACCAGGCCGGCCAGCGCGATCCAGACCCGCTTGCGCACGGTGCGTTCCTGCCTCACGAAGCCCGAGTCCGACGGCAAGACCGAGGCGGTCATCTCTGCACTCTCCTGATCCCCTTGCGGCCGCGATCCCGGCGCCTGCGGACCGGGAGACACGAACCGGGGGAGATGGGTGTGGTTGCATGCACGGTTCAGACGTACCATACCCGGCAGGGTCAATCCACGGCCCGATCCGCGCGCGGGGCGTGGAGCCGCACGAACCACGGGTGCCAGACGTGACGCTTGCCCGCGCAGCCCTGACAGCGGCCCTTGCCCTTGCCGTGATCCTGGCCATCGGACTGGGGTCCGCCCTTCCGCTGGGCGGGGCGCTGGCCGCGCCGGACGGCCGGGTGTTCGGCCGGGACGGCAAGCTGTTCACCAACTTTCGCCCGATTCCCCAATGGTCCACGCTGGTGCAGCGCTACCGGCAGGAGCAGGACAAGAACGCCCGCTGTCTGAGCGGCGGCGGCGGGGCGTCCTGTCCCTATTCGGACTGGCGGGCCCTGATCGAGCGGTTGCGGGGGGCGGACCCCATGACCCAGGTCCGCGAGGTCAACCGCTTCGCCAACCACTGGGACTACATCACCGACCCGGTCAACTGGGGCCGGCCGGACTATTGGGCCACGCCCGGCGAGTTCTTCGCCAAGGCGGGGGACTGCGAAGACTACGCCATCGTCAAGTTCATGAGCCTGCGCGCCCTGGGGTTCGACAACGACACCCTGAAGCTGGTCGCGGTGCAGGACCTGAACCTGGGCATCGGGCACGCGGTCACCGTGGTGTCGCTGGGCGGCCGGGACTACCTGATGGACAACCAGATCACCCAGGTCATTGATGCGGGCACCGTGCGCCACTACAAACCCGTCTTCGCGGCCAATGAACGGATGTGGTGGCTGTACCGATGACCCCTCCCGACGCCCCCCGACCGTCCCGTCCGCCACCCCCCGGCGGGTGGGATCGGGGCCTTGTCGCCGCCGCCGGCCTGGTGGTCGTGATGTCGCCCCTGGTGGCGCTGTCGCGGCCGCTCTGGCCGGCGGAGATTCCCATCACCCTGATCCCCCTGCTGGTCGGCCTGGCGCTGGTGCTGGGGCTGTGGCTGGCCCTGCTCCGGCATGGCTGGGCGGCGGCGGTGATGCTGGGATTCGGCGCGGTGGATCTGGGCGTGATGCTGGCGGCGGTGGGGCCGCCGACTCTCCCGGGGCCGCCCGTGGCGTCGTGCGCGCATCCGTTGCGCGTGGTCACCCTGAACGTGCTGTATGCCGCCGGGGACTGGGACCGGCAGGAAGCCTACCTGCGGTCCGGCGGGTTCGACCTCGTGTTGATGCAGGAGATCTTTTCGGACGGCTACTGGAAGGGGCGGCTGAAGGGCCTGGAGTCCACCTTCCCCCATCAGGTCACGCTGCGGGAGTCCGATTCCGTGATCCTGAGCCGGACGCCGCTGGAGCCCCTGCCGCCGGACCTTGCCGGGCACCGGGCGCTGACCGAGCCGGTCCTGGCCAAGGTGCCGGCGATCGCCGCCATGACGTCCGTTGCGGGGCGCGACGTGCTGGTGGTCTCCGCGCACATGCCCAGCCCGAAGAACCCCGCCGCCTACGACAGCCGGACGGAGGCGTTGGCCCGGCTGGGTGACCTGCTGGCCGCCCATGAGGGGCCGGCGATCGTCGGGGGGGACTTCAACGGCGTCGCCTGGAGCCCGCCGGTCGCGGCCTTCCGCGAGGCGGCCGGTTTGCGGCACCCGGACTGGGGACCGCTGCCCATCGCCACGCGCCCCGCCTGGCTGCCGGTGGCCGGGGCGCAGATCGACTACATCTGGCCCAGCGCCGCCCACTTCACCGCCGTGCAGCGAGCCGGGCCGGATGTGGGCTCGGACCACCTGCCGGTCGAGGCGGATGTGTGTCTTGTTAACTAGCGCACCAGCCCGAGGGCCACGGCGCTGCCCACCTTCAGGTCGCAGAACGGCTCGACGAAGACATATTCGGCCGTCCACAGGTCGCTGACCATGTAGTGACCATCCAGCAGGGCGGCGATGGGCGGCTGGTCCGGGCCGCCGGCCGTGTCACGCCCCTGGCCGAGCGAGTCCAGGTCCTGCAGCACCAGGTCCATCATGAACGGCTGATAGCGGTCGGGATCGCGGGCGTCCGGGAACCGGGCCTCGCCGCAGACGTGGACGTAGGACCAGTCCATGCCGTAATCCCGCACCGTGAACGAGAACGCGGCGAGATCGCGCACCGAGGCCCAATCGGGCTCCAACTGGCGCAACTCGAACCCGGCCTTCAGCGTGCCTGTCAGGCTGCGCCCCACGCCCACCGTGCGCGGGCGCTGGCGGATGCGCAGAATGGCGCGGGTGCGGTCGTCCAGGCGCCCCGTTTCCGGCAGGCCGTTGGCGGCCTGAAACGCCTCCAGGGCGGCTTCGGTGAGCGGGCCAGCGTCACCGTCCAGGCGTCCGTCGTAGTGGCCCGCGTCGCGCAGCAGGTACTGCACCGCCAGCGTGGTCATGTCCGCCCGGGCCTCGGGGCCCGGCCCCGCCGCCGCCAGCAGCAGGGCCAGCAGAAGGGCTGCCCCGGGGGCCGCGGCGATCCGTCCGCGTCGGGTCATGGCCGGCCTCCGTGCCCTACACCCGGACGATCTTGCCCGGGTTCATGATGTCGTCGGGGTCCAGCGCCACCTTGAGCGCCCGCATGACGGCCATGCCCTCCGGCCCGTGCTCGGCCTCAAGGAACGCCATCTTGCCGTAGCCCACGCCGTGCTCGCCGGTGCAGGTGCCCTCCATGGCCAGCGCCCGGGCCACGATGCGGTCGTTGAGCGCCCGGGCGGCCGCGACCTCTTCGGGGGCGTCGGGATCGACGATGAACAGCACATGGAAGTTGCCGTCGCCCACATGGCCCACGATGGCCGTGACCACCGAGGACGCGGCGCAGTCCTCCGCCGTGTCCGCCAGGCAGTCCGCCAGCCGCGAGATCGGCACGCAGACATCCGACGAGAACCCCTTGGCGCCCGGCTTCAGGGCCAGACCCGCATAATAGGCATTGTGGCGCGCCTGCCAGAGCCGATTGCGGTCCTCCAGCGTCTCGGCCCACTGGAAGCCGGTCGCGCCATGCTCGGCGGCGATGGCCTCGACCATGCCGACCTGCTCGCGGGCGAAGGCCTCGGTGCCGTGGAACTCCAGGAACAGCGTCGGGGCAATGGCGTAGTCCGTGCCCGAATAGGCGTTGATGCCGCGCATCTGGTTGGCGTCCAGGAACTCGATGCGGGCGATGGGCACGCCGGTCTGGATGGTCTCGATCACCGTATCCACGGCCGCCTTGAGGCCCGGGAAGGGGCAGACGGCCGAGAGCACGCACTCCGGGATGCCGTGCAGGCGCAGGGTCACCTCGGTGATGACGCCCAGCGTGCCCTCGCTGCCGACGAACAGCCGGGTCAGGTCATAGCCGGCGGCCGACTTGCGGGCCCGCCGCCCGGTCTTCAAGACACGGCCGTCCGCCGTGACCACGGTCAGGGCCAGCACCGCTTCGCGCATGGTGCCGTAGCGCACCGCGTTGGTGCCGCTGGCCCGCGTGGCCGCCATGCCGCCCAGCGAGGCATCGGCGCCCGGGTCGATGGGGAAGAACAGGCCGGTGTCGCGCAGGTGCTCGTTGAGCTGCTTGCGGGTCACGCCGGCCTGGACGGTGCAGTCCATGTCCTCGGGCCGGACCTCCAGGATGGCGGTCATGTGCGACAGGTCCAGGCAGATGCCGCCGCGCAGCGCCGCCACGTGCCCTTCCAGCGACGTGCCGGTGCCGAAGGGGATCACCGGGACCGTGTGATCGGCGCAGGCGCGCACGATGGCCGCCACCTCCTCGGTGCTCTCGGCGAAGGCCACCGCGTCCGGCGGCATGGGGTCGTGATAGCTCTCGTCGCGCCCGTGCTGCTCGCACACCGCCGCACTCGTGGTCAGGCGGTCGCCCAGAAGCGGGCGCAGGCGGTCTAGCACGGCCTCGACGGCGGCGGGCGCGGTGCGGGCGAGCTGGGGGGCGGCGGTCATGGCGGTCGGGTCCTCTTGTTCTGATCGGCAATGAACCGGACCCGTCCGGTTCATTGCCTCCGCCGCTTCGCGGCGCCGGCCCGGTCGGGCCGGTATGACTGGACGGGCGTTTGCGAGACGTGCAGACGATAGGATGGACTCGCCCGGCTCGGGATCACAATGCTGAACTGGGGTTGGGCCGAACTGGTGTTGGGCCGAACTGGTGTTGGTGAGTCTTTTTTTTCTCGCCGCAGCGCCCCTTTGGGGCGCGCGGCTCCGCGGCTTCGCCGCGCCCGCGTGGTCACGCTGGCCGCCCGCCGGAAAGGCCAACCTTTTCGTCGGGCGGGAGGGGGCCACACCTGACCCTGCCCAGGGGGCAAGGGATCAGGCGGCGGGCTTGCCCATGACCAGCGTCATCCACTCCGCGACAGGGTAGCGGCGAACCAGGGCGAGGCCCTGGCGGCGGTAGGCGTTGGCGACCCGCGCTTCCTGTGTGGCCAGCAGGCCGGACAGCACGATGCGTCCCCCCGGGGCCAGCGCGGCGGCGGCGGCCGGGGCCATGCGGGTGAGCGGCCGGGCCAGGATGTTGGCCAGGATCAGGTCGTATGGACCCGCGTCCCGCACCCGCCGGTCCCGGAAGCCATCCGACCGCAGGCAGCGCACCTGCCCGGCCAGACCGTTGACGCGCGCGTTGTGGCGGGCGACCCGCACGGCCTCGGCATCCAGATCCGCCGCCAGGACAGGGGCGCGCCAGTGCGCGGCCGCCGCCAGGGCCAGCAGGCCCGTGCCGCACCCCATGTCGAGCGTGCGGGCGGGCCGCCGTCGCCGGTCCCGGGCCAGATCGTCCAGCGCCTTCAGGCAGCCCGCCGTGGTGGGGTGCTCGCCGGACCCGAACGCCGTGGCCGCGTCCACGATCAGGGTGTGCTTGCCGGCGGGCGGCCGCTCGGTCACATGCGAGCCCCGCACGTGAAAGCGTCCGATATCCAGCGGGGGGAAGGTCCGCAGGTTCTCCGCCACCCAGTCGCGCGGCCCCAGGTGGGTGATGGAGACGGCGGGCTCGTCGATCCCAGCGGCGCGCGCGGCCAGGGCGATGCCGAGTCCCACGCGGTCGCGGTCGGGGGTGGTCTCGCTCAGGCCCTCCAGGCGCCAGTGACCCTTGAGGGGGCCGGCCTCCTCGATCTCGAAGCACAGCAGCGCGTCGCACAGGCCCTCAAGCCCGGCCTCGAACGCCGCCACCGCCGGTGCCGGCACCACGCACTCGATCCGCCACACATCCGCCAAACCCGTAATCCTCCGTATCGTGTCGCTAGTCCTGCCGGTTCGGGGTGCCCAGGTCGTCCCTGTCGTCTGGCTGTCGGGCCTGCTCCGACTCCTCGTCCTCGGCGCGGCGACGATGCATCGTCAGCCCGATTTCGTCCAGGGCGGCCTGATCCTTGCGGGCGCGTTCGGCGGCGGCCTTGCGGTCGCGGGCCTCCTGCGCCAGTTCGTAGGTCTTGCGCTGGCGGAACAACTCGGCCAGGGCGTCGCGTTCGCGGTCCAGGTCGGTCCGCACCTGGTCCAGGGCGGCCGCCGTCTCGTCCTTGCGGTGCCGGTGCGCGGTCAGGAAGTTGGCGAAGGTGAAGGCGGCCTCCGGATGGGCGTTGACGGCCGCGGACTCGCGCTGAAGCTGCGCGTCGAGCGCCCGGTCCTGCGCGACCAGTTCGTCCTCGCGCTGCTGCAACGCGCCGATGGTCCGGCGGCGTTCGTCGATCTCCATCTTGTTGAGGCGGATGACCGCGTGCAGATCGCCCTTCGCCATGGGGTTCCGTCAGGTCCCGGCCGGGCGGGTCAGGTGGTCGCGCGGGTCCACCGGCTTGGTGCCCCGGCGGATCTCGAAGTGCAGCATGGGGCCGCTGTCGGAGCCCGTGCGGCCGGACAGCGCCAGCACCTGCCCGCGTTCCACGATCTGGCCGCGCCGCACATCCAGGCGCGAGGCGTGGGCATAGGCGGTGGTCCAGTTCTCGGCATGGCGCACCAGGACCAGATTGCCGAAGCCCTGGATCTCGTTGCCGGCATAGACCACCACGCCGTTGTCGGCGGCGCGGATGGGCGTGCCCCGGGGCACCGCGATGTTGATGCCGTCGTTGAACAGGCCGCCCTCGCGCGGGCCGAACCCGGCGATCACGCGACCCTCGACCGGCCAATGGAACCGCGAACCGGCGCGCGGCGGCGGCGCGGGGATGGGGATGGAGTCCCGGGCCACCGCCGCCGTCGGCATGGGCGGTGCGGGCGGTGGCTCGGCGGCGGGCGCCGGGGCCGGAGCCAGCGGTTGGATCCGCTCCGGCGCGGGGGCGGGTGCGGGCGTCGCGGCGGGGGCCGGCGTGCCCTGATCCGGGGGGGGCAGCAGCGGGGTCGGGGCGGCTTGAGCCGGCGCGGGCGCCGGAGCCGGCGTGGTTGTTGGCGTGGTCGGCGCGGTTGCGGGCGTACCCGCCGTCTGGGGCGCCGCCTGGGTTCCCGGAATCACAAGGGACTCGCCGGTCCGGATCACATAGGGCGGGGCCAGCCCGTTGGCGTTGGCGATGGCCGGCACCGACGGGCCATAGCGCCGCGACAGGGAATACAGGGTCTCGTCGGGCGCGACCACGTGGACCCGCTGCGCTGGCAGGGCGAGTTCCTGGCCGGGCCGAAGCTGGAAGGGCGGGGCCAGCCGGTTGGCCTCGATGATCGCGCGCATGGGCACGCCCATGCGTCGGCCCACGTCATAGACCGTCTCGCCGGCCGACACCGTGACCTGTCGGGCCCGGGTCGGGTCGCCCTGATAGCGCGGCGTCACGTCCACGGTGGGATAGGGCGTCTCGCGCCAGCCCCGGTCGCAGGCCGCACCGGCCAGCACGGCGGCGACAGCGGCCAGGGCGGCGAGGCTCACGCGGAGGGAACTGAAACCGGGGCGCGTCATGGCGCCCACTATATCGCGGGCAGCGCCCGTGAACCAGACGCCCGCGCGCCCGCTGCGCTTTATCCTGGGTCATCGCGGATCATCGGGGTCGCGGCGGGGTTCCTTGACCGTCGCGGCCAACCGAGACAACCCCTCCCCAGCCTTCCCCATTCCATGGGGAGGGAGTCCGGGCACCATGACCCCGCGATCCCGGAAATCCGTGATGACCCTTTATCCTGCCGGATGCTCGGGGGGCAGCCCGCCCAGCAGCGGCACGAAGCGCACGGCCATCAGCCGTTCGGTGTTCAGCCGGTGGCCCTGGCGGCGCACCCGCATGACCCACTGGCGGTCCTCGTCGCCCACGGGCAGCACCATCACGCCGCCGTCGTCGAGCTGGTCGGACAGGCTTTCCGGAATCTGCCGCGCCGCCGCCGTCACCAGGATGCGGGTGAACGGGGCCTGCTCCGGCCAGCCCTTCATGCCGTCGCCGTGGCGGGTGACCATGTTGGTCAGGCCGAGCCTCTTGAAGCGCTCTTCCGCCTGCCGCAGCAGGGGCTCGTGACGCTCCACGGTGTAGACGCGGCGCGCCACCCTGGACAGCACGGCGGCCTGATAGCCCGAGCCGGTGCCCACCTCCATCACCTTGTCGCGGGTCCCCAGCTCCAGATACTGGGTCATCAGTCCGACGACCAAGGGCTGGCTGATGGTCTGGCCGCATTCGATGGGCAGGGCGCGGTTGTCGTAGGCGTGCTCCAGGAACGGATCGGAGACGAACACCTCGCGCGGCACCGCCTCCAGCGCGTTCAGCACGCGGGAATCCGTGACCCCGGCCAGCCGCAGTTCCATCAGCAGGCGGATCTTGTGGCTGTGGGCGTGCGGATCGTCCTCGCCGGGTGTCAAAAGACGGTCTCCATGGCGGCCAGGGTGGCCTCGTCGGTCAGGTCGATGCGCAGCGGCGTGACCGAGACGTGGTCGTCGGCCACGGCGTGCAGGTCGGTGCCTTCGCCCTCCAGCCCGCGCACCTGCTCGACGCCGATCCAGACATAGGGCCGCCCGCGCGGGTCCACCCGCTGGACCAGGTTTTCCGAGAACCGGCTGGAGCCGATGCGCTTGCCCTGGCGGGCGGGGCGGATGCCCTTGACCCGGTCCGGCCGGCAGTCGGGCACGTTGACGTTGATGAACACGCCCCGGCTCCAGGGCGCGGCGCAGGCCCGGCGGATGACGTCCGCCGCTACGGCCTCGGCGGTGTCCCAGGGGATGGCGTCCGGGTCCGAGAACTGCTGCGACAGGGCGATGGAGCGGATGCCCAGAAGGGTGCCCTCCATGGCCACGGCGACCGTGCCCGAGTACGTCACGTCCTCGCCCATGTTGCCGCCCCGGTTGATGCCGGACAGCACCAGATCGGGCCGCCGGTCGCCGGTGAACAGCTTCACGCCCAGCAGCACGCAGTCCGTGGGGGTGCCGCGCACCGCCACATGGCGCGGGCCGCGCTGGTGATAGCGGATGGGATCGTGCAGGGTCAGGGAGTGACCGGCGCCGCTCTGCTCGGTCTCCGGGGCGACCACCCACACGTCGTCGGACAGGCTGCGCGCCACGCGCTCCAGCACCTTGATGCCCGGGGCGTCCAGGCCGTCGTCGTTCGAGACCAGAATGCGCGCGCGGGACAGGTCGGTCAGGGGCTCAAACATCGGGCCGCAGGACGTCCAGCCCCCCCATGTAGGGCCGCAGGGCCTCCGGCACCGTCACCGACCCGTCGGCGTTCTGGTAGTTTTCTAGCACCGCGACCAGGGTCCGTCCGACCGCCAGCCCGGAGCCGTTCAGGGTGTGCACATGCGTCGTGCCCTTGCCCTCCGTCGGGCGGAAGCGGGCGTCCATGCGCCGGGCCTGGAACGCGCCGGTGTTGGAGCACGAGGAAATCTCGCGGTAGCGCCCGGCGCCGGGCAGCCAGACCTCGATGTCGTGGGTGCGGTGGGCGGCGAAGCCCAGGTCGCCGGTGCACAGCGCGACGGTGCGGAAGGGCAGGTCGAGGCGCTTCAGCACCTCTTCGGCGCAGGCGGTCTTGCGCTCCAGTTCGGCGGCCGACTGGTCGGGGTGGACGATGCTGACCAGCTCGACCTTCTCGAACTGGTGCATGCGGATCATGCCGCGCGTGTCCTTGCCGGCGGCCCCGGCCTCGGAGCGGAAGCACTGGGTGAAGGCGGTGTAGCGCAGCGGCAGCGCGGCCTCGTCCAGGATGCGGCCGGCCACCATGTTGGTGAGCGTCACCTCGGCGGTGGGGATCAGCCAGAAGCCGCCGTCCACCTTGAACAGGTCCTCGCCGAACTTGGGCAACTGGGCGGTGCCGAACAGCGGATCGTCGCGCACCAGGGCGGGGGTGTTGACCTCCTGATAGCCGTGTCCGGTCGTATGCAGGTCCAGCATGAACTGGGCCAGCGCGCGTTCCAGGCGGGCCATCGGCCCGCGCAGGATGACGAACCGCGCCCCGGACTGCTTCGCGGCCGTGTCGAAGTCCATGCCCAGCGCGGCGCCGATGTCGAAATGCTCGCGCGGCTCGAAATCGAACGTACGCGGCTCGCCCCAGCGGCGGAGTTCCTGATTGTGGTCCTCGTCCGGGCCGTCCGGCACGGCGTCGTCCGGCAGGTTGGGGATGGAGACCAGAAGATCGTGCATCACCGTCGCGGCGGTGTCGTTGTCCGCCTCCAGCCGGGTCATGCGGTCCTTGATGCCGGCCACCTCCTCGATGAGCATCGAGGCGTCGCCGCCCTGGGACTTGATCTTGCCGATGGTCTTGGAGGCCGCGTTGCGCCGGGACTGAAGGCTGTTCAGCTCGGACTGCGAGGCGCGCCGGCGCTCGTCCATGGCCAGCATGCGCCCGGACAAGGGTTCCAGGCCCCGCCGGACCAGCCCCTTGTCGAAGGCCTCCGGGTTGTCGCGGATCCACTTGATGTCATGCATCGGTTCTTGTGTCCCTTGGCGTCATGCGGCGGGTCGCCTAGCGCCCGGTGTTGAAGTCCGTGTCGGGGGGGCCGTCGTCCTCGTCGTCCTCGTCGTCCCGGTCGTCGTCCGCCCGCCCCGCGCGGGCGCGGGAGGGCGCGGCGGCCCCCGTGGTCGAGGCCGCGGCCGCCGGGGTCTCGGGCGCCGGCGTTTTCGGCTTGGCGCTCCCGCCGCCCCCGGAGCCGCCCCCGGAGCCGCCCCCGTCCGGATCGTCGTCGGGGCCGTCCTCGTCATCGTCGTCGAGGTCGTCCAGATCGTCCTCGCCCTCGCGTTGGGCGCGGCGCTTCTCGACCAGACGACAGGCCCAGATGGAGCCCTCGTACAGCAGGATCAAGGGCAGCGCGAGGCCCACCTGACTGATGACGTCCGGCGGGGTGACGATGGCCGCCAGCACGAACACGCCGACGATGGCGTATTTGCGCGCGGCCGCCAGCCCCTTCGAGGTCACCATGCCGACCCGGGCCATCAGGGTGAGCGCCACGGGCAACTGGAAGCTGATGCCGAAGGCCAGGATGAGTTTCATCACCAGGCCAAGGTACTCGCCGACCTTGGCCTCCAGCTCGATGGGCAGCACGGTCTCGGTGCCCGTGGTCTGGAAGCCCAGCAGGAACCGCCAGGCCAGCGGCATGACCATGTAGTACACCAGCGACGCGCCGGTGATGAACAGCACCGGCGAGGCGAACAGGAAGGGCAGCATCGCCATCTTTTCGTGCCGGTACAGGCCGGGGGCGATGAACAGCCAGATCTGGGTCGCGATGATCGGGAACGTCACCACCACGGCCCCGAAGGCGGCCACCTTGACGTAGGTGAAGAAGGCCTCGGTCAGCGCGGTGTAGATCATGCGCTGGCTGCCGCCGACCTCGCGCATGATGTCGGCCAGCGGCTGCACCAGGAAATCATAGATGGACTGCGCCACGCCGTAACAGGCGAAGAACGCGATGATGAACGCCAGCACGGACCAAAGCAGGCGCTGGCGCAGCTCGGTCAGATGCTCCACCAGCGACATCTTGTTGTCGTCGGGGTTGTCGCTGTAGGTGGCCACCGCTCTAGTCCTTGTCGGTCCCTGTGCTGGGTTTGGTGTTCGTTGGTGCGCCGGGCTTGGGGTCGTCCTCCGCCCGGGCGGGGGTCTCGGATGCCGCCGGGGCGGGGTCGGGCGCGGCCTGGGGCGCGCTGTCCGGGGCCGGCCCGGTGGGATCGCCCGCGCCGTCGTAGTCCAGGGTCTGCTTGCGGGTCTCGCCCGTCCGCCCGCCGCCCGGCCGCCGCCCGATGTCGTTCAACTCGCGGGTCACGGTGCCGTCCGGGTCCACCATCTTGTTGATGGACGAGCCGATGTTGGTGCGCCGGGCCTTCTTGATGCCGTCGCGCACGTCGTCCAGCTCGGCGTCCCGGATCACCTCGTCGATGTGGCCCTGGAACTCGCGCGCCAGCCCGCGCAGCCGCCGGGTCCACTGCCCCAGCGTGCGCAGGACCTTGGGCAGGTCCTTGGGGCCGATCACCATCAGGGCGATGACGGCGACGATCGCCAGTTCGGTCCATCCGAGGTCAAGCATCGCTGGGAGCGCCTATACCAGGACGGCGCGCGCGAACCCGCGCGCGTCATCGGAACGAGTCTGAAGCGTCGGCGGCGCCGGCCGGGCCGGCCGCCCCGGGGGCCGGCCGGCAGGCCACGAACCGGCGGCGAGGGGTCGCAGGCTAGCTGCGGACGCTCTCGTCCTTCTTCTTGTCGGCCGCCGAGGTGGACGCGTTGGTCGAGCCCGACTCCTCGATCTTCTTGTCGCCGTCGTCGTCGTCGTCCGCCATGCCCTTCTTGAAGGCCTTCACGCCCTTTGCGACATCGCCCATCAGGCGCGGGATCTTGCCGGCGCCGAACAGCAGCAGGACGACGACCAGGACGATGATCCAGTGCCAAATGCTGAAAGTACCCATACCTCGACAACTCCTCGGGTGATCGTGCCCTTCGGGGCGAATGCGGGGCTGGACCGGCCAGCGCGGCGGTAACATGCACCAAGAGAGCGCGTCGGGAAAGCCCCGCGTGCGATTCGATCAGGGCGCCACCGGCCGGCCCCGGATCAGCGCCCGGACCGCGAACCGCGCCGGATGGATCGCCTCGGCCAGCGGATCGGGCAGGGGCCAGGGCGTGCCGGTGACCTGGGCCGCGACCAGGTCCGCCATCAGGGGCGCGGTGGACAGGCCGTAGGACCCCATCCCGCACAGGGTGAACAGCCCGCCCGGCCACGCGATCGGCGGCAGAGTCCGCGCCGCCTTGCGCAGCGGGTCGCCGTGGCTGGCCGCCAGAGCGTCCGCGTCGAACAGCGGCCCGGCGAGCGGCAGATGATCCGGGGTCGTCGCCCGCAGACCCGCCAGCGCCTCGGCGGTGGGTTCGGTCGCCAGCGCGTCGGCCAGGGCGGGCCAGCCCTCGGCCAGGGCGGCGCGGAGTCTGGCGTCGTCCTCGGGCCGCGGTGTGTAGGGATCGCCGTCGCCCGGCCGCCAGGGCCTCTGCGTGGCGCCCAGGATGCGCCACCACGAGCCGTCCGTATGCTGGACGGGCGGGGACGCATAGGCCGCGCCGGAGACCGCGACCCGGGGCGGGGCCTCCGGCCCGGCGGCCTTCAGAACGCTCACCTGCCCCCGGGTCGGGCGCAGCGGCAGGTGGGCGGCGGGCCAGAGCCTGACCGTCTCGCAGGCCGTCGCCAGCACCACGGCGTCCGCCGTCACGATCACCGCGCCGTCCGGCGCGCGCAGGATCCAGCCGCCGCCCTCGCCCGGGGTGATCGAGGCCACCACGGCCGGGATCACGGCGGTCTCGCCCAGCAGCGCGGCCAGCAGGGCGGGCGGGGACAGAGCGCCGCCCCCCGGATGCCACAGCACCGAGTCGCCCGCTGGCGGTACGCCGATCCGGGCCGTTGCCGCGTCCCGATCCAGCAGCGCCAGCCGGTCCGTCGGCCAGCCCATGCGGTCCACGACCACGCGCCGCCACGCATCGTCGCGCCGTCCGCGTTCGGCGGAGACGGCCCCGCGTCGCCCCCGCCAGGGGTTGCGACCCTCCGTCGCCAGCCGGTCATAGAGCGCGGCGGCGGCGGGCGCGGCCAGGGCGTGGAGCGTGGCGGCGGTGGAGGCGTCCTTCTCCAGGCGCGGTTCCAGCAGGCCGAGCAGGTGGGGCGGCAGGCTGTCCGCCGGATGCCCGCGCGCATCGATCACGCTGACCCGACCGCCGCCGCGCCGGGTCAGGGCCTCGGCGACGCAGCAGCCGGCGATGCCGGCGCCGACGACGGCCACGTGAGCGCCCGGCCCGGCGGGGGCGGGGGGTGTGGCCCAGGTGGTGGGGGCGGCGGCGCGGGCTGGGCGGCCGAGGGTCCAGGTGCGGGGGTCGGAGGGCATCAGTACGCGGCGGGAACAAGAGAATGAGGGCCGGCCCTGAGCCGAGCCGGCCCTTGTTCTATTGCGGCGGCATCAGCGGTTGCAAGCCGATCCCGGTGGACGAGGGTTGGCCGAAGGTGGCGTCCGGCCGGTGATCCGGGCCAAAATGCTCCGCCAGATAGTCCAGGACGGTGGCCCGGGCGTCGTCCGGCAGGTCCGGCATGCCCTGCTTGTTTACCATCCACACCAGGGTTTCGTCCCAGCGGTGCCGGGTCATGCCCTGCTGCTTGACGATGTTGAGCGAGTGGCACGCACTGCACCAGGACTGCACGATCCACTTGCCCTCGCCGTCGCCGGGCATGTCCTCGATGGCCGGGGTGTCGTCATTCTGGGCCGAGGCCGTCGCGGGCGGCAGCAGCACGAGGGCGGCGGCGCAGACCGCCGCCGCCACCACGCCCCGTTTCCCCGTCCGTCCGACCCGGTCGGGAAAACGCGCCGCGTCCATGCTCATGCGGGCACCATCACGGCGATGCGGTGCATCGCGTTGTTCAGGTAGCCCTTGGGGTTCCACGGCGGGATGAAGGGCTGCTGCTCGCCGCGGTCGTTGGTCGCCCGCGCCCAGATCTCGTAATAGCCCTTGGTGGGGAACGACAGCTCCGCTTCCCACCGCTGCCAGGAGTAGGGGTTGGGCGGCGCATGCAGGTCGGCCGTCACCCAGGTGGCGCCGAAGTCGTAGCTGACCTCCATCTTGGTCACCACGTCGTCGCCGGACCACGCATGGCCGCGCACCCGCAGCTTTCGGTGGCCCGTGGGCAGGTGATGGCCGCTCCTCGGGGAGGTGATGAGCGACTTGACCGGCATGGACTCGATGATCTTGAAGTCCGCCTCGGCCACGTCGGCCCCCGGCTGCACCGAATGATAGGGCACGCTATAGCTGGGCGCGCTCATCTTGGTGCCGTCGTGGACCACGTCGCGCAACTGGATGCGGGTCAGCCACTTCTGCGAGGTGGACCCCGGCCAGCCCGGACAGAGGATGCGCAAGGGCGCGCCGTTCATGGGGTGGATGTCCTGACCGTTCATCCGCCAGACGATCAGGGTGTGCGGGTCCATCGCCTTCCAGATCGGCACGCCGCGCGAGATGGGCACCTTGTCGGGGTCGCCCGACAGGTGCGAGTCGGCCCCGTGGTGGGCGGTGTAGATCGCGCTGTCCTTGACCCCGGCGGCGTTCAGCACGTCGCGCATGCGCACGCCGGTCCACTCGGCGTTGCCGATGGCCCCGGTGGTCCACTGGTTGCCGCTGGCGGGCGGATTGAAGCCGGCGCGGCCGTTGCCGCCGCACTCGTGCTGCAGGCGCAGGGTGACCACCTCGAAGCGGTCGGCCAACTCGGAGATGGCGAAGTTCAGTGTCTCGTTGACCTCGCCGTCCACGGTCAGCCGCCAGCCCTGGGGACTGGTGCTCTCGGGCGGCACGCCGTTGTTGCGGATGAAGTAGTGCGCGATGGGGGTGACGTCGTCATCCAGCAGGTGCGGCGGGGTCTCGGCGTTCACCGGCTTGTCGTTGAGCACCCGCAGCCCGTTCTTGCCCTCGATGACGAAGTCCTCGACCGATTCGGCGAGGGCGGCCGGAATCAGCCCGGCGGGCATGGTCCGGCTGAAGGGGATGGCTCCGCCGATGGCCAGCCCCATGGCGGCCAGGCCGGCCCCCTTGAGGAAGCCGCGCCGGTCGGGTCCGGTGCGGCGGCCGAACACGGCCTCGTCGGCGGCGATGGGATCCTGTTCGTACAGCTCTCGAAGTCCACGGTCCTTGCGCATGGGTCGTTTGCCTCCCTGGTTGCAATACGGCCAAGGGGGACTCTCGTGTGGATCCGGGGCGGGCCTGCGACCGGCCCCGGCCCTTCGGTCCCGGTCCGTATCGTTTTTAGAGATGGCGCGTCGGACCGGGGTCGCAATAGGACCGGATGCGGAACGGGATGAAAACCACGCGCGCGCCTCGTGGTTTCCATCATGCGGAAACGGCGGGGCAGGCCGGCCGCGCCCCGTGCTGTTGCCGGGCGGGAGTTGCACTCCCGCCCGGACCGCTTTCATCCTCATCCATTGGGCGAAACGGTCCGGACGGGGCTGCAAGCCCCGTCCGGCATGCAGAAATCCTGTCCGCGCGACCCATTGAGATGGGGGAATCGGATAGCCTGCCGGGGGAGGTCGTCCGGGATCAGCCGCGCCCCGTCCGCCTGCGGCCGCGCCGACCGGGGGGCTCCGTACGGGCCACGAACGCGGGCGGCTGCTTGCGCACCCAGGCGAGGAAGCGGGCCATCTCCGGGTGCGCGCGCAGGGCCTCCGGCCCGGTCATGTGCCGGGCCAGGGTGGCGTGATCGAACAGCCTGTGGATCATGCGGTGACACACCCGATGAAGCGGCGCGCTCTCGCGTCCGCCCTCGGAGCGCGGGACCCAGTGGTGCCATTCCACGCTCGGTCCCGCGATCATGGGGCGTCCGCACAGGGGGCACGGCCCCAGGTCCTCGCCCCGGCCTGTGGCCCCGCCGGTCATCCCTCGGCCGGGCGGATGCGATAGAACAGGCTGTAGAACACCGGCACCGCGACCAGGGTGAGAATGGTCGCGAACGCCAGCCCGCCCGAGATGGTCACCGCCATGGAGGCGAAGAACGGGTCCGTCAGCAGCGGCAGCATGCCCAGGATGGTGGTCCCGGCGGCCAGCACCACCGGCCGCAGACGGCTCACCCCCGCCTGCACCAGGCCGGCGAAGCGGTCCTCGTGCGCCTCAAGCTGCAGGTCGATCTCCTCCACCAGCACGATGGCGTTCTTGATGAGCATGCCCGACAGGCTGAGCACGCCCAGCAGCGACATGAAGTCGAACGCCAGCCCCGTGCCCAGCAGGCCCAGAGTCACCCCGCAGATGGATATGGGCACCACCAGCCAGATGATGAGCGGCTCGCGCACCGTGGCGAACAGCACCACGGTGATGAGCACCATCACCAGGAAGCCGACCGGCACCTGACTCATCAGGGCGCCCTGGGCCTCGGCGGTGTCCTCGATCTCGCCGCCCCACTCCAGGGTGTAGCCGGGCGGCAGCGGGATGCTGTCGATGGCGTCCACGATGCGCGCGTGGACTGCCTGGGCGCTCTGGTCGCCCGCCGGGTCGCCCTGGACGGTCAGGGTGCGCACCCGGTCCTGGCGGCGGATGAGGGTGTCTTCCGCCACCACCTCCAGGCCGTCGAGGATCTGCGCGACCGGCACGTATGCGCGCTGGCCGTTGCTCCACACCAGGCGATCGCCGATGGCGTTCAGGTCGCCGCGCTCGTCCTCGGGCGCGCGCATGAGGATCGGAATCAGCTCGTCGCCGTCGCGGAAGGTGGCGATCTGCACCCCGTCGCCGAAGTACATCAGCGTCTGGGCCAGATCGTTGCGCGTCACCCCGGCGATGCGGGCCCGGCTTTCCGCGAACTGGGGCTCGATGACCTTTTCGCGCTGGCGCCAGTCGGTGCGGATGTCGATGACGCCGCCGTCGGCGCGGTAGACCTCCTCGACTTCCGCCGCCAGCGCGCGCAGCACGTTGGCGTCGGGCCCGGACAGGCGCACCGCCAGCTTGGCGCCGCCGCCGGGCCCGAACACCAGCCGGCGGGTGAACACCTGGGCGTCGGGGAAGCGCTCGGCCAGCGGCCCCCGGATCTGGTCGATCAGGGCCGGAATGTCCTCGCGCTGCCCGGTGCGCACGATCATGTGCCCGTAGGACGGGTTCGCCCCCTGCGGCGCATAGGTCAGCATGAACCGGGTGGCACCCTGGCCGATGAAGGTGCTGACCGAGTCGGTGGCCGCCTGATCCAGGATGAAGGCCTCGGCCTCTTTCATGGTCTCTTCCACGGCCAGGATGTCGGTGCCCTGGGGCAGCCAGACGTCCACGTAGAACATCGGCGTATCCGAGTTCGGGAAGAAGCCCTGCTTGACGAAGCCGAAGCCGTACAGGCACGCGGCGGTGATCCCGACCAGCCCCACCACGGTGAGCACGCGGTGGCGCAGCGCGCCCTTCAGCACCCCGCGATAGGCCGAGAACAGGCGCCCGCCGTAGGGATCGTCGGCGGTCTCGCCGTCGTCCGAGACCTGCCCGCGCTTGAACAGGTAGTGCCCGAACAGCGGCGTGACCATCACCGCCAGGATCCAGCTCAGCAGCAGGGAAATGCCGATCACGGCGAACAGCGAGAACAGGAACTCGCCGGTGGCGTCCGGCGACAGCCCGATGCCCGAGAAGGCCATGATGCCGATGATCGTGGCCCCCAGCAGCGGCCATTGGGTCTGGCGCGTCACCTCGCTGGCGGCCTGCAGCGAGGACTTGCCCTTGCGCATGCCCATCAGCATGCCCTCGGCGACCACGATGGCGTTGTCCACCAGCATGCCCATGGCGATGATGAGGGCACCCAGCGAGATGCGTTCCAGCTCGATCCCGCCCAGCCACATGAAGAACAGCGTGCCGGAAACGGTCAGGAACAGGATGGTGCCCACCACCACGCCGGCGCGCCAGCCCATGAACACGCACAGCGACGCCACCACGATGGAGACCGAGGCCAGCACGTTGATGAGGAAGCCCTGCACCGCCTCGTCCACCACGGCGGCCTGGTCATAGATGGTGTGCAGCTCCACGCCGACGGGCAGGACCGGGGTCAGGCTGTCCAGCTTGGCCCGCACGGCCTTGCCGACCTCGACCACGTTGGTGTCGCCCACCGCCGCCACGGCCAGGGTCACGGCCGGCTGTCCGTTGTAGCGCACCAGCAGGTCCGGCCGGATGTCGCGGCCCAGGCTGACCTCGGCCACGTCGCGCAGGCGGACCATGGCGGTGGTGCCGGGCGCGCCGAGCATCAGGTTTTCGACCGCCTCCACGGTGTCGAAGGCGTCGTCGATGGAGATGCGCACCCGGTCCTCGCCGACCGTCACCACGCTGGCGGGCTGGATCTCGTTCTCCACGTCCAGCAGCGTGATGCCGTCCCCGACCGACACGCCCAGGCGGGCCAGGCGGTCCTGCGAGATCTCGATATGGATCTGGGGCTTGGGTTCGCCGGAGGTCTCCACCTTGGCCACGCCGGGCACCGTCAGCAACTCGCGGCGCAGGGTCTTGGCGATCTCGATGACCTCCAGGTCCGCATAGCCGGGTGCGGTGATGGCGTAGAACAGGCCGAAGACGTCGCCGTAGTCGTCGTAGATGGCCGGCGGGCGGGCGTTGTCCGGCAGATGGGCGCGGGCGTCGTTGACCTTGCGGCGCAATTCGTCCCAGATCTGCGGCAGTTCCGAGCCGTCGTAGGTGTCCTGGATCTCGGCCGTGATCTCCGAGATCCCGGGCTTGGAGACGGAGCGGATCTCCTTGAGCTGGGCGAGCTGCTGGATGGCGGATTCCAGCGGCTCGGTGATTTCCTCCTCCACCTCCACGGCGCTGGCGCCGGGGTAGGCGGTGATGATCTGCGCTTCCTTGATGGTGAAGGCGGGATCTTCCAGGCGGCCGACGTTCATCAGGCCCACCAGACCCCCGATCAGGCAGATCAGCACGATCACCCAGGTGTTGACCGGCTTTTCGATGGCGGTGTGTGCGACATCCATGGGTCCGGCCTACTCCTCGCCCAGGGGACGGACGCGCATGCCGTCGCGCAGATGATGGACACCGGCCGTCACCACCCGGTCGCCCGCCGTCAGGCCCTCGGTGACGAAGGCGGTGTCGTTGGTGATGTGCGCCAGCGTGACCGGCCGGCGGCTGACGGCGCCGTCCTCGCCCGAGACCACCCAGACGAAGAATGTGTCCTCCGGTGTCGTCTCCGGGTCCGCCGGCGTCGTTGCGTCGTGGGCGCTGGGGCCGTCGGGCACCAGGGCGCCGGGCGGGATGGCAAGCGCGTCCTCCAGCGCCCGGTCGCGCCGCACGTGGGCGCGCATGGTGGCCGTCATGCCCGGCAGGATGTGGACATCCGACGGGCGCGGCATGCCGTATTCGACGCGGTAGGTCTGGGCCACGTCATCGGCCTCGGTCGAGATCTCGCGGAAGGACAGCGGGAACGTGCGGTCGTCCAGGAAGGGAAACACGGCCTCGACATCAATGCCGCGTTCGTCGCCATGGCGCGCGATCAGGTATTCCGGCACGTCGGCCGAGACGCGGATCTCGCTGACGTCCTGCAGCCGAACGACGGGTTCGCGCGCCTGCACGTTGGTGAAGGTCTCGGTCAGGCGCCGGCTGACGATGGCGTCGAAGGGCGCGGTCAGGGTGGTGTAGTCCAGGTCCTGGCGAGCCTGCTCCAGGGCGACCTCGGCCAGATCCAGGGCGTTCTTGGCGTCGTCGAACGCGCGCTGCGAGACGGCGTTCTGGGACACGAGCTGGCGCTTGCGCTCGAAATCCTGCTGGGCGGAGGTCAGGTTGACCTCGGCTTCGCGCACCCGCCGTTCATAGGGGGTGGGATCCAGCCGGGCGATCAGCGTGCCCTCGGGCACCAGTTCGCCCTCGTTGACCGGCAGCGCCTCCATCAGGCCGGCGACGCGGAAGGACAGGTCCACCACCTGCACCGCCTTGGTGCGCGCCGCGAACTCGTGGACCTCGACGCGGTCGGCGGGCTCCACGGCGGCGATGCGGGCCGGCCGCACCAGATCGCGCGGTTCGCCGCCGGTTTCGGCCGCGGGCGTGGCCGGGTCGTCACAGGCCGTCAGCACGACGACCAGAAGCATTCCGGCCAGGGCCGGAAAGCGGGTTGATCCAATCATGGTGGGCGATCCCCCGGGGAGCGTGAGGCAAGACTCCGCCCCCATATAGGGGATCGGTCGGCGGTATGCGACCCGGGCGGGCCGGTTCGGGTCAGCCTGCGTCCGGCTGGGCCTCCGGCGCGGCGCTCTGGAAGGCCGGCAGCGCGCGGCAGGCGGCGTCGATGCGCGCGACCGTGGGGAAGGGCGACAGGTCCACCTCGAATCGACGGGCGTTGTAGACCTGCGGCACCAGACAGACGTCGGCCAGCCCCGGGCTTTCCCCGTGGCAGAACGCGCCCGTGGCGGGCGTGCGGGTCAGCAGCGCCTCGACACCGGCCAGTCCCTCGGCGATCCAGTGGCGGTACCAGGCCGCCTTGGCCGCCGCGTCGGCCCCGAACTGGTCGGCGAGGCGGTTGAGAACCCGCAGGTTGTTGACCGGGTGGATGTCCATCGCGATGGCCTGAGCGAGCGCGCGCGCCTGCGCCCGCGCCACCGGATCGGCGGGCAGCAGCGGCGGCGTCGGGTGGGTCTCGTCCAGGTATTCCAGGATGGCCAGCGACTGGGTCAGCACCGTGCCGTCGTCGAGCACCAGGGTGGGCACCAGCCGCTGGGGGTTGAGGGCGGCATAGTCCGGGCGACGGTGCTCGCCGCCGTCCCGCACCAGATGAACCGGCGCGTCCTCGCGCGGCAGGCCCTTGAGGTCCAGAGCGATGCGCACACGGTACGCCGCCGACGAGCGCCAGTAGGTATACAGCTTCATTCCGCCGAGGCCCTCAGCAGTTCGGGGTGGTCGTCGTCCAGGGTGCGCAGCGCGGCCGCGTTGTCGCGGACCCGCTGCATGAGCGCGATCAGGGTGTCGCGCTCCGCGTCGGTGAAGCCCTCCAGCAGACGGGCCTCCACCTCCAGCACGCGCGGCACCAACGCGCGCAGCACCTTGCGGCCCTGCGGGGTGACGCGCAGCAGCACGCGGCGGCGGTCGGTGGGGTCCACGTGCCGGTCCAGCAGCTTCGCCCTCTGCAGGCCGGCCACGGCGCGCGAGACGTTCACCTTGTCCATGCTGGAGCGCGCCACGATTTCCTTGGCCGACAGCGGCTCGTAGTCGTGCAGCACGGCCAGGGTGCGCCATTCGGCGGCGGTCAGACCGTAGTCCGGCCCGTAGACCTCGCGCACGGACAGGCTGACGTCCCGATAGTACATGCGCACCAGATACGGAAAGAAGTCCTTGAGCGTGAACTCGGCCTTCGGGGCGCGCGGCGGGGGCGTGGTTGGTGTCGGTGTTGGTGTCATTGTCATGCGGGGCCTCTCATCCGGCGGGGGCCGGGCTCAGGATCTCCTTGTAGGCCATGTCCGAGCCCAGGATATGCCGGACCAGCCAGTCGCGCAGGAAGGCATTGACCGACTCCGACAGCATGCTGGGCGAGGCCACGCCGACCGCATAGGTCTGGCGCACCGCCGACAACCAGCGTTCGAAGGCGGCGTGCTCGCGCCGGTGCGTCTTCAGGTCCGGATAGCCGGCCCGCTTCAGCAAGGCTTCCTCGGTCGCGAAGTGGTCCTTTGTGTAGGCCTCCAGCTCGGCGAAGATCCAGCCCATCAGGTCGCTGTTCGCGGGTTCGCGGGACAGCCGGTTGATGAGGTCGATCAGGCCCTTGTGTTGGGAGTCCAGCTCGGGAACGCCCACGCTGTAGGACTCCTGCCATACGATCAGCTCGGCCATCGTCGGGTCACTCCATCAGCGAGGGCAGCCACAGGGACAGCCCGGGGATCAGGATCAAAAGCGCCAGCCGCACCACGTCGGCGGCCAGGAAGGCCAGCACGCCCCGGCTGATGACCTGCAGCCTCAGGCCCGGCGTGCCGGCCATGATGACGAACAGGTTCATGCCCACGGGCGGGGTGATGAGTCCGACCTCGACCACCGACACCATGATGACCCCGAACCAGATGGGATCGAAGCCCAGGCTGGTGACCAGCGGGAACACGAACGGCAGCGTCAGCAGGATCATGGACAGCGAGTCCATGAAGCAGCCGAGGACGATGTAGAACACCACCAGCAGCGCCAGGATCCAGATGGGGTCCCATCCCAGGTTGCCCACCTCGCGGACCAGCATCTGCGGCATGCCGGTGGTCTCGACGAAGTAGTTGAACAGCGCCGTGCCGATCAGGATCAGGAAGATCATGCCGCTGGTCGCGGCGGTCTCGGTCAGGCAGTCCAGGAAGATGCGCAGGGTCAGGGTGCGCTTGATCAGGGCCAGCAGCAGCGCGCCGGCGGCGCCGATGGCGGCGGCCTCGGTGGGCGAGAACAGGCCGACATAAATGCCGCCCATGACCAGCCCGAACAGCACCAGCACGGACCACACATTGCGCAGCGCGCGCAGCCGGCCGGACCAGTCCACGCGGACGTCCGCCGGGCCCAGCGCCGGGTTGCGCCAGCACTGGATGAACACGGCGGCCATGTACAGCGCGGTCGCCAGCAGGCCCGGGATCAGGGCGGCGGCGAACATCTTGCCGATGGATTGCTCGGTGAGGATGGCATAGACGACGATGATGACGGACGGCGGGATCAGCACGCCCAGGGTGCCGCCGGCGGCGATGGTGGCCGAGGCCAGCCGGTCGTCGTAGCCGCGCGCCCGCATCTCCGGCATGGCCACCCGGCACATGGTCGCGGCGGTGGCCAGACTGGACCCGGAAATGGCCCCGAACGCCGCGCACGCGCCGATGGAGGCCATCGCCAGCCCGCCCCGGTAATGCCCGATGAAGGCGTGGACGGCCTCGTACAGCGACTTGGACAGGCCTGCCCGCGCCGCGAACACGCCCATCAGCACGAACAGCGGAATGACGGACAGGCTGTAGGGGAAGACGGTCTCGAACGGGACCGAGCCCAGGATGAAGGCCACGCTGGCCGATCCGTTCAGCATCCAGCCGCCCACGGCGCCGACCACGCCCATGGCGATGGCGACCGGCACCCGCAGCGCGATCAGGCCGAACAGGGCCACGAAGGCGATGAGGCCGAGAGTGATGCCGTCCATGGCGTCAGGTCTCCGCGTTGCCGGGGGGGCGCGGCGTCAACGCGCTGCGCCCGGTGATGAGGGTGTAGGCGGCCTCCACCGCCATGTGGACGCAGACCAGCGCCGACAGGGCGGAGCCGGTCAGCAGCGGGATCCAGTAGTACGTTTTGGACAGGCCCAGGGTCAGCGAGACGTCGCCGTAGCCCGCCTGCATGATGGCCTGATCGAGCCCGAACCAGGCGATCGCCCCCATCAGGCCGGCGCCCAGCAGGGCGGCCAGCAGGTTGGCGGCGGCCGTGCCCCGACGCCCGAACTGGTCCACGACCAGACTGACCGCCACATGGCCGCGCGACAGGAATCCGTATGGGATCGCCAGGAAGGCCGCGCCCATGATCATGAGCTGCACCATGTCCACGGCGCCGAAGATGCCGGCGTTGTTGATCTTGCGCAGAATCACGTCCGTCGTCGTGATCGCCATGGCGCCCAGCAGGAACACCATGCCGACCCAGGCCGTCCAGCGGCTGAGGGCGAACAGGATGCGGTTGAACCGTTCAATCATGGGGACGTTCCCTCTCGTCGTCCTCTGGCGGGGTGCGGACTTGGGGCATCACGCCCGTCCGGGGATGCCGAAATGGGGTTGGCTGGAGTTCGGGCCAGAGCCCCGGACAAACCCGTCATTGCGAACCGGCGACGGCGGTCGCCAGCGACGCTATCCAGAGAGGGGACACGCTGACTCCGCCCTGGATTGCTTCGGTCGCTTGAGTTCCTCGCAATGACACCTCATTCATTTTTTTGTCATCCTGAGCCCCTGAAAGGGGCGAAGGATCTCGGGACACAGCATTTGCCGGTCCGGCTGGGGACTCCTGCCCGAGATCCTTCAGTCGCTTCGCTCCTTCAGGATGACGCGTTTTTCCCTCGTCATCCTGAGCCCCTGAAAGGGGCGAAGGATCTCGGGACACAGCATTTGCCGGTCCGGCTGGGGACTCCTGCCCGAGATCCTTCAGTCGCTTCGCTCCTTCAGGATGACGACCATTTTTCGGCGGCGCCTTCCGCGGGCGAATGGTGTGCCACCAATACCCGTTCCCGGAAAGGGTTGGGGTGGGACCACATCGCCGATCACCGCATGCCCCGTCGCGGCGCGGATCGAAGACCGTCGGACTAGTCCTCGTACTGGGCGACCAGATCCTGGGCCTTGGCGTAGATGGCGCGGGCGTCGGTGACCCCCTGGGCCTCGATCTCGTCCAGGTAGGCGTCGATCATGGGCGCCAGCGACTCGCGCCAGCGGTCCCGCTCCTCGTCGGTCAGGGTCACGACGGGGTTGCCGGTCTCCTGGATGTCGGCGATGCCGGCCTGATCCCACTTGTCCCACCAGGGGCCGAACTTGGCCACCAGCGCCTCGCCGGACAGCTCGTCAATGGCCGCCTGCACGTCCTCCGGCAGGGAGTCGAACTTGCGCTGGTTCATGACGAAATAGAAGCTGGTGGTGTAGGCCTTGGCGTCCAGGTGGTAGTCCAGCACCTCGTAGAGCTTGAAGCCGTGCACCGCCTCGTAGGGGAACACGTTGCCGTCCAGCGTGCCCTTCTGGAGGTTCTCGTAAACCTCGGTGGGCGGCATGCCGACGGGGTTGGCGCCCAGCGACTCCAGCATCATCGAGATGGCCTGGGACGGCGTGCGCAGGCGCAGGCCCTCCAGGTCCTCCATGGTGGTCACCTGGGTGTCGCGGGTGTGGATCAGTCCGGCGTTGTGGGCGTGCAGGGCGAGCACCTTCAGGCCCCGGTATTCCTCGGCGATGTCGCCGTCCTGGTACAGGTCCCACAGGGTGCGCGAGGCCGCGTCGGATGTCTTCACCAGGAACGGCATGTCCATGATGAGGGTGCGCGGCATGCGGCCGCGCGGAATGCCCGTGAGGCCGTGGGCGATGTCCACGACCCCGGCGCGCACCTGGTCGAGCTGCTTGGCGACATGCCCGAAGGCGGAGCCGGCCGGGTAGATTTCCACCTCGACCTGACCGCCGGTCTTTTCCTTCAGGGCCGCGGCCCACGGTTCGATGAAGTCCACCTGGGTCGGGTGCGACGACGGCAGGAAGTTGCTGATCTTGAGCGTGATGGTCTCGGCCTGGGCCGAGGTGGCGGCGACGAGGCCGGCGGCGGCCACGGCGGCGGTGACGACTCGCGTGAACATGGGGTCTCCTCCCGATTGGGGCGTTTTCGTGTCGGGCGGCCGCCCTGGCTTTGGGTCCGGCGGCCTGATTGGTTACCGATGAAACCAGTATGATTTCGTTTGAAACTAATTTCAAGGCCGTTTTTGGCTGTGGCCGAACGCGCTGAATCAAAACAATAAGGGGGCTCCTGGGGGATGTGTTCGGGTGCGAAATCCCCTCCGTTGCGCGGGGGAATGATGTCGCTGCAAGCCATTTTCCTGTTGCATTGATTTCATATGTAACTAATAATCCGCGCCATGATCCGGGGCCAACCCGGTCCGTTGCCATGCCATAGGGAGGACGCCATGGGCATCGAGCGCATTCACCACGTGGCCTACCGCTGCCGCGACGCGAAGGAGACGGTCGAGTGGTACGGCAAGTACCTCGACATGGGATTCGTCCTGGCCATCGCCGAGAATCAGGTGCCGTCGACCAAGGCGCCGGACCCCTACATGCACATCTTCCTGGATGCCGGGCAGGGCAACGTCCTGGCGTTCTTCGAACTGCCGAACTCGCCGGAGATGGGCAAGGATCCCAACACCCCGGGCTGGGTGCAGCATCTGGCCATGAAGCTGGGCACCATGGACGAGATGATGGCCGTCAAGGCCCGGCTTGAGGCCGACGGCATCGAGGTCGTCGGCCCCACCGACCACGGCATTTTCGATTCGATCTACTTCTTCGACCCCAACGGGCACCGGCTGGAACTGGCCGTGGACAAGGCCACGCCGGAGATGCAAGCGCGGCTGGATGCCGTGAAGTGGGACATGCTGGAGGAGTGGTCGAAGACTAGGCGCGCCCCCGAACACGCCCGCTGGATGCACGAAGGCGAGTTCCAGCGGTGAGTCCAGCCGACGGAAGACCGGACGTCTTCTGTCGGCTGGCCGGCGCGACCGCGCCGGCGCGGCGAAGCCGCGTATGGCTCTTGTCCTGACGGGTCAGGACAAGAGCTGGCTGAAAAAAAAAGCAAGGACCCCGACACCATGAAACTGGCAACCCTGAAAACCGGCACCCGCGACGGCCGGCTGGTCGTGGTCAGCCGCGACCTGTCCACCTGCGCGCCGGCCGACGGCATCGCCCCCACGCTCCAGGCCGCCCTGGACGACTGGGAGACGGCGCGCCCGGCGCTCGCGGCCCTGTCCGACCGCCTGAATGCGGGCACGGCCGAGGGCGCGGCGGCGTTCGACCCGGCCGCCTGCGACTCGCCCCTGCCGCGCGCCTATCAGTGGGCGGACGGCTCGGCCTACGTGAATCACGTGGAGCTGGTGCGCAAGGCGCGCGGCGCCGACCTGCCCGAGAGCTTCTGGACCGATCCCCTGATGTACCAGGGCGGCTCCGACACCTTTCTGGGCCCACGCGACGCCATCCGCATGGCGTCCGAGGACTGGGGCATCGACTTCGAAGCCGAGGTGGCCGTCGTCACCGGCGATGTGCCCATGGGCGCGGACCCGGCGCGGGCGGGCGGTGAGATCCGCCTTGTCATGCTGGTCAACGACGTCTCGCTGCGCGGCCTGATCCCGGCCGAGCTGGCCAAGGGCTTCGGCTTCTTCCAGTCCAAGCCGTCCAGCGCCTTCTCGCCGGTGTGCGTGACCCCGGACGAACTGGGCGACGCCTGGGACGGGGCGAAGCTGCACCGGCCCATGCTGGTGCAGTTGAACGGGCAGCCGTTCGGCCAGGCCGAGGCCGGGGAGGACATGACCTTCGACTTCCCCACCCTGGTCGCCCATGCGGCCAAGACCCGGCCTCTGGGCGCGGGGGCCATCGTGGGGTCGGGCACGATCTCCAACCGGCAGGACGGTGGACCGGGGCGGCCCATCGCCGACGGCGGGCGCGGCTATTCCTGCATCGCCGAGATCCGGATGATCGAGACCATCCAGGACGGCCAGCCGAAAACGCCGTTCATGCGCTTCGGCGATTCCGTGCGCATCGAGATGACCGACCGCGAGGGCCGGTCCATCTTCGGCGCCATCGAACAGACGGTCACGAAGTACGACGGCCCATAAGGGTTGCGACGGGAGGAACAGTCCGTGATCCACACCTACGCGTTCGAGCAGTTCGAATACATCCAGACCGAGGAACAGAAGACCGGCACCGTCAAGCGTCACCCCGTGGTCGTGGTCGGCGCCGGTCCCATCGGCCTGACCGCCGCCCTGGACTTCGCGCACCAGGGCATCCCCACCGTCATCTGCGACGACAACAACCAGGTCTCCTACGGCTCGCGCGCGGTCTGCTACGCCAAGCGCCCGCTGGAGATCTGGGATCGCCTGGGCTGCGGCGAACGCATGATCGACAAGGGGGTGGTCTGGAAGCTGGGCAAGGTCTTCCGCGAAAACGAACTGGTGTTCGAGTTCGATCTGCTGCCGGAGGACGACCACAAGATCCCGGCCTTCATCAACCTGCAGCAGTACTACCTTGAGGAATACCTGATCGACCGCTGCCGGGCGTTCCCGGACCTGATCGAATTCCGCTGGAAGTCCAAGGTCATCAGCGTCCACGACGAGGGCGACCACGCGACCCTGCAGGTCGAGACCCCGGACGGGGTCTACAAGGTCGAGGCCGATTGGCTGGTGGTCTGCGACGGGGCCAACTCCCCCGTGCGCACCATGCTGGGCCTGCCGTTCACCGGCCAGTTCTTCCAGGACCGCTTCCAGATCACCGACGTCATCATGAAGGCGGACTTCCCGCCCGAGCGCTGGTTCTGGTTCGACCCGCCGTTCCATCCGGGGCAATCCGCCCTGCTGCACATGCAGCCCGACGACGTGTGGCGCATCGACTTCCAGTTGGGCTGGGAGGCCGACCCCGAGGTGGAGAAATCGCCCGAGGTGCTGATGCCCCGCCTGAAGGCCATGCTGGGCGAGGATGCCGACTTCGAACTGGAATGGCAGTCGGTCTACCAGTTCGCCTGCCGCCGCATGGACTCGTTCCGCCACGGCCGCATCCTGTTCGCCGGCGACGCCGCGCATCAGGTCTCGCCGTTCGGCGCGCGCGGGGCCAACACCGGGGTGCAGGATGTGGACAACCTGGCCTGGAAGCTCAAGCTGGTGATGGACGGCACGGCGCCCGACCGCCTGCTGGACAGCTATGACGAGGAGCGCGTGTTCGCCGCCGACGACAACCTGAAGAACTCGACGCGGGCGACCGACTTCATCACGCCCAAGAGCGAGGTCAGCCATGCCTTCCGCGATGCGGTGCTGGATCTGGCGCGCGATCACGCCTTCGCGCGGCCGATCATCAACTCCGGCCGGCTGTCCACGCCGACGCCCTACGCGCACTCGTCGCTGAACACACCGGATGCGGACCCCTTCGCCGGCACCATGGCGCCCGGCACCAACGCCACGGACGCGCCCCTGGCCGACGGCGACTGGCTGCTGAACCGGCTGGGCGGGCGCTTCGTCGCCCTGACCCACGAGGCCGATCCGGGCGTGTCCACCCTTGATGTGGACGGCATCCCGGTCGATGTCCTGGTGGTCGGCAAGGACCTGACGGACGCCAAGGGCGTGCTGGCCGCGCGGTATGACATGCAGCCGGGCACGACCTACCTGATCCGGCCGGACCAGCACGTGGCGGCGCGCTGGCGCAACTTTGACGCCGACCGCATCGCCGCCGCCGTCAACCGCGCCACCTGCCGGGCCTGAGAGGGGGGAGTGCCGTCATGACCTTGAACACCCAGCCGAATATCGCCGGGGTCGATGACTTCTATCAGGAGCTGATCGACCTGCACCGGGACCGGACCGTTGAGCAGAGCATGAAGATCAACGCCCGCCTGGTCCTGCTGCTCGCCAACCATGTCGGCGACCGCGCCGCCCTGTCCGAGGCGCTGCGCATCGCCGGCGAAGACGTGACGTAACCGTTTTCAGGAGCACCCGTCCATGAGCAAGACCTTCGCCTCCACCGGAGACCTGGGGGAAAAGACCGTCACCTTCGCCAAGCTGGGCGAAGGCGCCTACGCCTACACCGCCGAGGGCGACCCCAACACCGGCGTCATCATCGGCGACGACGGCGTGATGGTGATCGACACCCAGGCGACGCCCCACATGGCGCACAAGGTGATCGAGAAGATCCGCACCATCACCGACAAGCCGGTGAAATACATCCTGATGACGCACTATCACGCCGTGCGCGTGCTGGGCGCGGCCGCCTATGAGGCGGACAACGTCATCGCCTCGCGCCTGACCTACGAGATGATCCAGGAGCGCGGCCAGTTCGATTACGACAGCGAGCTGGGCCGCTTCCCGCGCCTGTTCGAGGGCGCCGAGAGCATCCCCGGCCTGACCTGGCCGACCATCGTGTTCGACGGCAAGTTGACCGTCGATCTGGGCAACCGTCCGGTCGAGATCTGGTCGCCCGGCAAGGGCCACACCCAGGGCGACACCATCGCCTGGCTGCCGGACCAGAAGATCCTGTACGCCGGCGATCTGGTGGAATACGGTGCCACACCGTATACGGGTGATGCCCATCTGGCCGACTGGCCGGCGACCCTGGATGCCCTGCGTGCCCTCAAGCCCGCGCGGCTGGTGCCCGGGCGCGGCGATGCCCTGATGACGCCGGACCAGTGCGAGGAGGCCATGGCCATGACCCAGGCCTTCATTTCCGACCTGTTCACGAACGCGCAGAAGGGCCGCGAGGCCGGCAAGTCGCTGAAGGAGACCTACGACGCCATCAAGCTGGCGATGGACCCCAAGTACGGCGACTGGGTGATCTATGAGCACTGCATGCCGTTCGACGTGTCGCGCGCCTATGACGAGGCCGGCGGCATGGTGCGGCCGCAGATCTGGACCGCCGAGCGCGACAAGGAGATGTGGGCGGCCCTGAACGATGGCTGAGACCGATGACTGATCCGGCCGCGCCGCGCCTGGGCCTGTACGCCATTCCCGTGCTGGGCATCATGACCGGCACGGCGGCGCTGTCGCTGGACATGTACCTGCCCGCCTTCCCGGCCATCGCCGCCGATTACGGCGTGGCCGAGGGCGGCGTGCAGGTGACCATGAGCACGTTCCTGCTCGGCTTCGCGATGGGGCAGGCGCTCTACGGGCCGCTGTCCGATGCCCTGGGACGGCGCCGGGTGATCCTGGTGGCGCTGGCCTTCTATGGCGTGATCTCCGCCCTGTGCGCCGTCTCCGCCACCATCGGGGATCTGGCGCTGTGGCGCGGCCTCCAGGGGCTGGCGGGGGCGGCCGGCTCGGTGCTGGGGCGGGCGGTGATCCGCGACGTCTATGAGGGGCCGCGCCTGCTCAAGGCCATGTCCATGCTCATGCTGGTGCTGACGGCGGCGCCCATGGCCGCGCCCCTGATCGGCAGCGTGGTGCTGGAGCTGTGGGGCTGGCGCTCGGTGTTCTGGACGCTGGCGGCCTACGCCATGGCCTGGAGCGTGCTGATGCTGGCGATGATCCCGGAAACCCTGCCGCCGGAGCGGCGGCGTTCGCTGCGGCCGGGCGCGGTCGGGCGGGTGTTCGCCGAGGTGCTGAGCCACCGCCGCGCCATGGGCTACACCCTGACCGCCGCCCTGGGCTTCGCCGGCATGTTCGCCTATATCGCCGCGACGCCCTTCATCTACATGAGCCACTTCGGGGTCAGTCCGGGCGGCTACGCGCTGTTCTTCGCCGCCAACGTGGGCGGCATGGCGCTGAGTTCCTTCGTCAACGGACGACTGGTCGGCCGGATGAGCGGCGACAGCCTGCTGACCCTGTTCACCGGGATTCTGCTCGTTGCCGCCGCCGCGCTGGTGGCCGGTGCGCTGACCGGCCTGGGCGGGGTCTGGGGGCTGGCCGTGCCGCTGTTCTTCTATGTCGGCAGCCTGAGCGCCATCGCCGCCAACGCCATTTCCGGCACCCTGCAGGCGTTCGGGCATGCCGCCGGCACGGCCTCGTCCGTGTTCGGGCTGTTCCAGTTCGGCCTGGGCAGTGTGGCCGGCGCGGTCATGGCGGGGATCGGCGACGGCTCCCCCGCGCCCATGGCCTGGGTCATCCTGGGCTGCGCCGTGCTGTCCGTCGCGGCCCTGCACGGGCTGGCCCGCGCCCGCTGAGCGGGCGGCGGCGGACGCGCAGGGCTCCGAACCCGGCGTGTCGGGGTTTGCCATACGGATCGAGTCGAACCCGCCTCACGCGGTCCTTCGGTCGCTCCGCTCCCTCGGGGTGACTCACTTTTTTATTGCATATGTCATCAACTCAGTTTGTGGCGGGTTCGGGCTGAGGCCGGAGGACCGCGTTTGCGATGGTGACGAGCTTTCTGGCAACGGCGAGGAGTGCGCCTTTTGGTGTCTTTTTGTTTCCGATAAGCCGTTCGTAGAAGGCCTTGAGGTCGGGGTTGTATCGCACGGCGGAGAGCGCGGCCATGAAGAGCTTGGATCGCAAGGCGC
>NZ_WIVE01000060.1 GCF_009601025.1 Roseospira navarrensis
GCCGAACAAACACAGAACACCGTTACCCATGTTGCCGGTCAATAGTGTTACCCATGTTCCCGGTTGCTCACGGGTGGACATCACCGACCCGAACCCCACCCTCCCGCCGCGCCGTCCCGACCGCCCCGCCCGGCAATCTCTGCCTACCGTTAAGGAGTTCTTCAGCCTCCACCGCTAGCCTGATGTTGGGTCAAGGGCGACCGGCGCACCCGGTCATGGGGTCGGCCGCCGACCGGCCGGGCACGCTCCCGCGCCCCCGCGACCCGTCTTGCGAACCGCACCATCAGTCAAGCCCGCCCAGCGGGCCGCCCGAGCGGAGGGGCATGCCTTGAACGGCCTTTCGGAGCAGATGCGCGCCCTTGGACCCGCCCGCCTGGCCGCGATTGCCGGCGTGGCGGTGGCCTTGATCGGCCTCGTCATCTTTTTTGCCACGCGCCTGACCTCGGAGCCCTACGAGCTTCTGTACAGCGGCCTGGAACAGGCCGACGCGCAGTCCATCGTCCAGACCCTGGAAGCGCAGAACATCCCCTTCCAGTTGGCCAACAACGGCACCGAGATCCTGGTGCCCGCCAGCAGCCGCGACCGCATGCGGCTGGAGACGGCGGAACAGGCGGTGGGCGGCAGTGCCTCGGTCGGCTATGAGGTGTTCGACAACTCCAGCGCCCTGGGCTCGACCAACTTCATCCAGAACGTCAATCTGGTTCGCGCCCTGGAAGGCGAGCTGGCCCGCACCATCCGGTCGATCGACGACGTCCGCCACGCCCGCGTCCACCTGGTGCTGCCCAAGCGCGAGGTGTTCTCGCGCGAGACGCTGGAGCCGTCGGCCTCGGTCGTGGTCGCCACCGGCGGCCGCACGCTCGACGCCAGTCAGGTGGTCGCCATCCAGAATCTGGTCGCGGCCGCCGTGCCCAAGATGACCACCCAGCGCGTCTCCATCGTGGACGAGTCCGGCGCCATGCTCACCCGCGGCATGGACGAGGACGGCAGCATGGCCGCGCTGACCCAGGACGAGATGCGCCGGGCCGAGGAACAGCGCCTGGCCCGCGCCATCGAAACCCTGCTGTCGCGCACGCTCGGCCCCGGCCGTGTGCGCGCCGAGGTGACGGCGTCCATGAACTTCGACCGCGTGGTCACCAACGAGGAACTCTTTGACCCGGACACCCAGGTGGCCCGCTCGACCGTGACCATCGAGGAGAACGCGAGCAGCCAGGATCAGGAGCCATCCCCGGTCACCGTCGGCCAGAACCTGCCCGAGGGCCAGTTCAACCAGGAGGGCGGGGCCGGCTCCCAGACCAACGAATCGCGCACCGAGGAAACGGTCAACTACGAAATCTCGCGCACCGTCACCAACAGCGTGCGCGAAAGCGGCGTGGTGGACCGCCTCAGCGTGGCCGTGCTGGTGGACGGCAAACGCCCGACCGGCGCCGACGGCACGCCGACCTACGAGGCGCGCACCGAAGAGGACATGGAGAAGATCACCGCGCTGGTCCGCTCGGCCATCGGCTACGACCAGCAGCGCGGCGATCAGCTCGAAGTCATCAACATGGAGTTCGCCGACCTCGACAGCATGTTCGCCGAGGAAGAGCCCTGGATGTTCATGGGCTTCACCAAGGACGAGATCATGCGCATGGCCGAGGGTCTGGGCGTCGCCATCGTCGCCATCCTGGTCATCCTGCTGGTGGTCCGCCCGCTGGTCACCAAGGCCTTCGAGAGTCTGCCCTCGGGCGCGGACGGCGGGGCCACCGGCCTGCTGTCGGCCGAGGCCGCCGGCGCGCCCCAGTTGCCCGGTCCCGTGACCGCGCCGGTGCCGATCGGCCTGGGCGACGAGGACATGGAGGATCTGGACGAGCTGATCGACATCGAAAAAGTCGAAGGGCGTGTCAAGGCCTCCAGCCTGCGCAAGATCGGTGAGATCGTGGACAAGCACCCCGAGGAAGCGCTCAGCATCGTCCGCAACTGGCTCTATCAGGACGCCTGAGCCGGCCGCAGCAGACCCCAAGACAACGGAGACCGTGCCGTGGGCCGCGTCAAGGAAGACTATCGAAGCCTCACCGGGCCCCAGAAGGCCGGCATCATGATGCTGTCCCTGGGCGAGGATCACTCCGCCAAGCTGTTCTCCCTGATGGACGACGAGGAGATCCGCGAACTGTCGCAGGTGATGGCGAACCTGGGCACCATCAGTTCCAATCTGGTCGAACGCCTGTTCGTGGAGTTCGCCGACGCCATCTCCAACACGGGCTCGCTGGTCGGCTCCTACGACACCACGGAACGCCTGCTGGTCCGCTCGCTGCCGAAGGACCGGGTCGAGACCATCATGGAGGAGATCCGGGGTCCAGCCGGCCGCACCATGTGGGACAAGCTGGGCAACGTGAACGAACAGGTCCTGGCCAACTACCTGAAGAACGAATACCCGCAGACGGTCGCCGTCGTGCTTTCCAAGATCAAGCCGGACCACGCCGCCCGCGTCATGTCGCTGCTGCCCGAGAACTTCGCCATGGAAGTGGTGATGCGCATGCTGCACATGGAAGCGGTGCAGAAGGAGGTTCTGGACGGCGTCGAGAAGACCCTGAGGACGGAATTCATGTCGAACCTGGCCCGCACGGCGCGCCGCGACGCGCACGAGATGATGGCCGAGATCTTCAACAGCCTCGACCGCAACACCGAGAACCGCTTCGTCACCGCGCTGGAGGAACGCAACCGCGAATCCGCCGAGCGCATCAAGCAGCTCATGTTCACCTTCGAGGACCTCTCCCGGCTGGATCAGCAGGGCATCCAGGTGCTGCTGCGCCACGTCGAGAAGGACAAGCTGGGCCTGGCCCTCAAGGGCGCGTCCACGGGTATCCAGGACATGTTCTTCAAGAACATGTCGGAACGCGCCGGCAAGATGCTGCGCGAGGACATGGAGGCCATGGGCCCCGTCCGCGTGCGCGAGGTGGACGAGGCCCAGAACGTCATCGTCACGATGGCCAAGGAACTCGCCAACAGTGGTCAGATCGTCATCTCGGACGGCAAGGAGGAAGACGAGCTGGTGTACTGACGCCCGCCCCGGCGCCGGTCCCGGCGCCCGGTCCGGCGATCCCCCGTTCCGGTTCGCCCTGTCCTGTCCCGCCCCGCCTCGCGGGGCGCGCGGGTCCCCTCGCGCCCCCCCTCGCGCTCTGGAGTGCCTCTCGCAGATGGCCACGGTCCACAAATTCCTGTTCGACCGATCCTTTGACGACCCCCGCCCCGGTCACGCGACCCGGCGAAAGGCGAACCGCGCGGCGGATGCGACCAAGCCCGCCGACGCCGGCGGACCGATTGACCCGAACGGGGCGGCCGAGGCGGCCGAGGCGGAAAGCTACGCGGGCCTCGACCGCCGCCGCCATCCGCGCGAGGACCCCGCCCCGCCGCCGCCCGAGATGTTCACCCGCGAGCAACTCGACGCGGCCCGGGAAGAGGGCTACATCAAGGGCCACACCCAGGCGCTGGAGGAGGCCGCGACCGCCGACAGTCACGTGACCGCGACCGCGCTGAAGACGATCGTCGCCGCCATCGACCGCATGGACGCCGAGGAACAGGCCCGCGTGACCGCGTTGCAGAAGACCGCGACCCGGCTCGCCCTGGCGGTCACGCGCCGGGTCCTGCCGGCCACCGGCGAGGCCCAGGCCGGCGATGAGATCGAACACCTGATCGCGCGCATCCTGCCCGACATGCTCGACCAGCCGCGGCTGGTGGTGCGCGTCAACGGCGCCCTGGCCGAGGTGGTGCGCAGCGCGGTGCGTGGCCTGCAGACCACCAGCGGCTATGAGGGGCGCGTGGTGGTCCGGCCCGACAACGCGCTCGCCCGGGAGGACTGCCGCCTGGAGTGGGGCGAAGGCGGGATCGAACGGGACACGGCGCGCCTTTGGGAGGATATCGAGGCGGCCGTCTCGCGCCACCTCAATGAAGCCGTGCCGCCGGCCCCGGCGCCCGACACACGGGCGCCCGCCCCACCGGACGGGGGGCACGACGCCGCCCCCGAGGCTTCGGCCGAAGGGTCTTTCGACATCGCGACCGAGGCCGAGCCGGTGATGCCGGCGGCGGCCGGTCCGGCCCATGACAGCGCGCGCGCGGAACAGGATTAGGGAGACAGGCATGTCCGACGACGGCGATTTCAACCTGGACGAACTGGACGACCCGAAAGGCCGGGCCGACAAGGACGACGGGGGCGGCGAGCCCGAGACCACCCACGTGCCCGACCGGCCCCGCTCGGCCTCGGACCTGGAGGCGGTCTACGACATCCCCGTGCAGGTCTCGGCCGTGCTCGGCAAGTCCCATATGCAGGTCAACCAGCTCCTGAAGCTGGGGCGCGGCGCGGTGGTTGAGCTGGACCGCAAGGTGGGCGAGGCCATCGACATCTACGTCAACAACCGTCTGGTCGCGCGCGGCGAGGTGGTGGTCGTCGAGGAACGCCTGGGTGTCACCATGACCGAGATCATCAAGACGGACCGGAGCTGACCGGATGGCCGACGGTGGCTTCTTCGGGGACCGCCCGCGCCGCGAGGTGACCAGCGAGAGCCGGTCCGGTCTCGATCTGGCGACGGTGCTGGGCATCGGCGGCGCGTTGGCCCTGATCGGGCTCGCCATGATCCTGGGCGGCTCGCCGGGCTCGTTCCTCGACATTCCGGCGATCCTGATCGTCGTGCTGGGCACCTTCGCGGTCACCATGGCGTCGTTCTCGATGGACGAGATCATGAGCACCGTCGCCGTGTTGCCCCGCGCCGTCACCCATCCCCGGGTGGACGCGGGCGACGCCGCCGAACGGGTGCTCGATCTGGCCGGCAAGGCCCGGGCGCGCGGTCTGCTCAAGATGCAGGGGGCGACCCTGGAGGGCACCGCCGACGAACCGTTCCTGCATCGGGGCCTGGAACTGGTGATCGATGGCATCGCCGAAGATGAAGTGGAGGCCATGCTGCGCCGGGAGATGGAGGCCACGGCGGCCCGCCGGGCGCGGGGCGTGGGCATCCTGCGGCGCTGCGCCGAGGTGTCGCCGGCCATGGGCCTGATCGGCACCCTGGTCGGTCTTGTGCAGATGCTGGGCAACCTGGACGATCCGGCGCGCATCGGCCCCAGCATGGCCGTCGCGCTGCTGACGACGTTCTACGGCGCCATCCTGTCCAACGTCGTGTTCGCGCCCCTGGCCAGCAAGCTGGACCGCAACGCCGCCGAAGACCAGTTGGTCCAGCACCTGTACGTTCTGGGGGTGCTGTCCATCGCCCGGAAGGAAAACCCTCGCCGCCTGGAAATGCTGCTGAACAGTGTCCTGCCGCCTCATCAACGGGTCCGTCACCTTCATGTCTAGGGTCATGCTTTTTCCCTGCCCGTCCCTCGCGCCCGCTCCCCGCCTGTCCTGCGCGGAGGCCCGGCCATGCGCGTGATGATCGTGGGGGCCATGGAAGGACAGGTGGGCGCCGCCGCCCGCATCGCGGTGCAGCGGGGCGCGACCGTGACCCAGGCCGGGGACGTGACGGCGGCGCTGGACATCCTGCGCGGCGGAAAGGGAGCCGACCTGGTGATGATCGATGCGCGGTTCGACGTCGGCGGGCTGATCGAGGCCCTGGCCGCCGAACACATCGCCGCCCCCGTGGTGGCCTACGGCATCGGCAGCGACTCCCGGGTGGCGGTCAAGGCCATCAAGGCCGGGGCGAAGGAGTTCATTCCCCTGCCCCCCGACCCGGACCTGATCGCCGCGGTGCTGGAGGCCGTCGCGGCCGAGCGGCACGCCCTGGTCTATCGCGACCCGGCCATGGCGCGCGTCGTGCAGATGACCGAGCAGGTGGCCGCCAGCGACGCCAGCGTGCTCATCACCGGCGAATCCGGCACCGGCAAGGAACTGATCGCCCGCCATCTGCACCGCCGCAGCCGGCGGACGGACGGCCCCTTCATCGCCGTGAACTGCGCCGCCATCCCGGAAACCCTGCTGGAAAGCGAGTTGTTCGGCCACGAGAAGGGCGCCTTCACCGGCGCCGTGGCGCGGCGCGTCGGCAAGTTCGAGGAGGCCAGCGGCGGCACCCTGCTGCTGGACGAGATCTCCGAGATGGACGTGCGCCTGCAGGCCAAGTTGCTGCGCGTGCTGCAGGAACGCGAGATCGACCGCATCGGCGGCAAGCAGCCCGTGAAGGTCAACACCCGCATCCTGGCCACGTCCAACCGCGACCTGCGGACCGAGGTGACCGCCGGACGGTTCCGCGAGGACCTGCTGTTCCGCCTGAACGTCATCACCCTGGCCCTGCCCCCGCTGCGCCAGCGGCCGCAGGACATCGACCTGCTGGGCGACCACTTCGCCCGCAAGTATGCCGAGGTCAACCAGGTGCCGCCGCGCGCGCTGTCGCCAGCCGCCAAGGCCGCCCTCCGCGGGCATTCCTGGCCGGGCAACGTGCGTGAGCTGGAAAACGCCATGCACCGCGCGGTCCTGCTGGCGACGGGCCCGGAGATCGGACCGGAGGCCGTCATGCTCGACCCGGACGGCCGCCCCATGAGCGCGGCCGCCGGAGTGGCGGGCATCGGCGGCGGTGGGAGCGCGGAGCCGCAGGCCGCCGCCGGCACCTCCGGCCTGGTGGGCCGGACGGTGGCCGATGTGGAACGGGACCTGATTATCGACACGCTGCGGCACTGCCTCGGCAATCGCACGCACGCCGCGACCATTCTGGGCATCTCCATCCGGACGCTCAGGAACAAGCTGCGCCAGTACACCGACGAGGGCGTGGCGGTGCCGGCCCCCGGCGGCGGGGCCGGCGGGGACACCCAGGCGCTGCCCTGACGCCCACCGCTGACGGCGCGCCCTCCAGGGCAACGCTCCGGGCGGACGCACCAAGACACGAGAGACAGTGGCCATGGCCGACGACACACAGGCTCAGGGACGCGCGGTCGCCACCGGCGGCGGGGGCGACGGCGCGGGGGGCGGCGCCGGGGGCGGCGGCGGCTTTGACGGCGCCGCGCTCTGGCAGCGCATCAACGAGACCCTCTTCCGAGGCGAAGTGGGTCTGGCGCTGGGCGTGGTGGCGATCCTGGTCGTGCTCATCATGCCCATGCCGCCGTGGCTGCTGGACATCATGCTGGCGCTGTCGCTGACCTTCTCCACCCTGGTGCTGATGACGGTCATCTACGTCCGCAAGTCCATGGAGTTCAACGCGTTCCCCATGGTGCTGCTGATCGCCACGCTGATGCGGCTGGCGCTGAACCTGGCCTCGACCCGCCTGATCCTGGCGGACGGCCATGAGGGATCGGACGCCGCCGGCGAGGTCATCGAGGCCTTCGGCGGCTTCATCATGGGCGGCAACTTCGTGATCGGCGTGATCGTGTTCGCCATCCTGGTGCTGGTCAACTTCATGGTCATCACCAAGGGTGCCACCCGTATCGCCGAGGTGTCGGCGCGGTTCACCCTGGATGCCATGCCGGGCAAGCAGATGGCCATCGACGCCGATCTGTCCAGCGGCCTCATCACCGAGGACCAGGCCCGCGACCGCCGCGAGGAGATGCAGAAGGAGGCGGACTTCTTCGGCGCCATGGACGGCGCCTCCAAGTTCGTGCGCGGCGACGCCATCGCCGGCATTCTCATCACCGCCATCAACATCGTCGGCGGCATGGTCATCGGCATGGTGCAGGGCGGCCTGAGCTTTTCCGAGGCCGCCGATGTCTACACCCGCCTGACGGTCGGCGACGGCCTCGTCTCGCAGATCCCTGCCCTGATCGTGTCGGTCGCGGCCGGCATCATGGTCGCCAAGGGCGGCCTGAAGGAAAGCGCCGAGTCCACCCTGGTCGGGCAGTTCACGGCCTATCCCCGCGCGCTGGGCATGAGCGCCGTGCTCGCCATGGCCCTGGCCCTGCTGCCGGGCACGCCGTTCCTGCCGTTCACCCTGCTGGCGCTGGGGGCCGGCGGCGGGGCGCTTTGGCTCGACCAGAAGGCCCGGCAGGTCGCCAAGGACACCGCCGAAACGGAAAAGACCGAAGCGGCCGCCGTGCCGGTCGCCGAAGAGCCCATCGCGACCGCGCTCAAGATCGACCTGGTCCGCCTGGAACTGGGCTACGGCCTGCTGTCGCTCATCAACAGCCCGGGCACCACCCGTCTGACCGACCAGATCAAGGCGCTGCGCCGCTCGCTGGCCATGGAGATGGGCTTCGTCATGCCCTCGGTCCGCATCCAGGACAACATGCAGCTCGGCGCCAACACCTACATCGTCTACGTCAAGGAGGTGGAGGCCGGGCGCGGCGAGCTGCGCCCCAACATGCTGCTGGTCATGGACCCGCGCGGCGAGGACATCACCCTGCCGGGCGAGAAGACCACCGAGCCCACCTTCGGCCTGCCGGCGGTCTGGTCCGACCTGTCCAACCGCGAAGAGGCGATGTTCCGGGGCTATACCGTCGTGGACCCGCCCACGGTCATCACCACCCACCTGACCGAGGTGGTGAAGGACAACATGGCCGAACTGCTGTCTTTCGCCGAGACCCAGAAGCTGCTGGACGAACTGGAAAAGGAGCACCAGAAGCTGATCGCCGACCTGGTGCCCAACCAGATCACCATGAGCGGCATCCAGCGCGTGCTGCAAAACCTGCTGAACGAGCGCGTCTCGATCCGCGATCTGCCCACCATCCTGGAGGGCATCAGCGAGGCCACCGCCTCCACCCGCAACGTCCTGCTGGTGACCGAGCACGTGCGCGGACGCCTCGCCCGGCAGTTGTGCGACACGAACGTCAATGGGGACGGCGTGGTGCCGCTGGTCACCCTCTCGGCCCAGTGGGAACAGGAGTTCATGCAGTCCCTGGCCGGCCAGGGCGAGGACCGCCAACTGACCATGGCGCCCTCGAAACTGCAGGAGTTCATTGTCTCCGTGCGCCAGATCTTCGAGCGCTTCGCCATGCAGGGTGAATCCCCGGTGCTGCTGACCAGCCCGGGCATCCGGCCCTACGTGCGCTCGATCGTGGAACGGTTCCGCCCCACCACGCCCGTCATGTCCCAGAACGAGATCCACCCAAAAGCGAGGATCAAGACGTTAGGACAGATTTAAGACACCCTGCACTAAAGTTGGTGCCAGGGAGAGAGCCGGGTCCGCCCAGGGGCACAGGCACGTGTTTTTCGTGCGAGTCCGCGCCAGGCAACCGGCCCGCGCCGTTCGGCCAGCGGTTCGTCGTCCGCCCCCGCTGGCCCATGAGGGAACCGCCGGTCGATGCGGCTGAAATGCTACTCCGCACCCAGCATGGCCGAAGCCATGGCGCTGATCCGCCAGGAACTGGGGGACGATGCCGTCATCGTCTCGACCCAGCGCGCGGCCGGCGACGGCGGCATCCGGATCACGGCCGCCGTCGAGGAGCCGGGCCAGGACGGTGATCTGCGCTCGGCCCTGGCCGCCGAGCGAAGCGGCATCCCTGCCGAGCTGTCCGACCCCCGCGTGCTGGAGGTCCAGTCCGCCCTGGAATACCACGGCGCCCCCCAGCGCCTGATCGACCGCATTCTGAGGCTGGTCCCGGAGTCCGAGGCCGACGACGGCATCGGCGCCTGTGCCAGCGCCCTGGACGACATCTTCGCCTTCGCCCCCCTGCCCGAACGCAAGTCGCCGCGCCCGTTCCTGATCTGCGGGCCGCCCGGTGTCGGCAAGACCATCTCGGTCGCCAAGCTGACCGCGCGCGCCCGCCTGGCCAACCGGCCGGTGGGCGTCATCAGCGCCGACTCCGTCCGGGCCGGCGCCGTGGCCCAGCTCGCCGCCTTCACCCGAATCCTGGATGTGGAACTCAAGCGGGCGCGCGGCCCGGAGTCCCTGCGCGACCTGGTCGAGGACAGCATCGGCGTGCACGATCTGGTGTTCATCGACAGTCCGGGGATCAACCCCTTCTCCAAGCACGACATCGCCTTTCTTCGGGAACTGATCGAGGCCGCCGACGTGGAGCCGATTCTGGTGCTGGCCGCCGGCATCGACCCCATGGAAGGGGCCGAGGCCGGGGAAAGCTTCGCCAAGGTGGGCGCCACACGCCTTTTGGCAACACGGCTCGACATGGCGCGCCGCCTGGGTGGTATTCTGGCGGCCGTGGATCAGGGGCAGCTCATGTTCAGTGAAGTCACCATCAGTCCCCACGTCGCCAACGGATTGATCCCCATCCATCCGATGTCGCTGGCGCGTCTGATTCTGCCGCGGCGAACCCAGGACGCGGACCAGCCGCCCCCAGAGTCCGGCTCCGACGGCAGTGAAGCAGACGCTGCCGAACCCCTAGTCGCCGAGGCTTCCCGATGACGACGATTGATCCCGCCATGGCTCCCCGGGCGCCCGCCCCCGACGTCCGGGACAACGTGATGGCCATCGCCTCGGGCAAGGGCGGCGTCGGCAAGACCTGGTTCGCCATCACCCTGAGCCATGCGCTCTCCAAGCGCGGGCAGAACGTGCTGCTGTTCGACGGCGACCTGGGGCTGGCCAACATCGACATCCAGCTTGGCCTGATGCCGGACCACGACCTGGGGAGCGTGGTGGCCGGCAAGCTGACCCTGAACCAGGCCGCCAACCGCTACGACATGGGCGGGTTCGACGTCATCGCCGGGCGCTCGGGCTCGGGCAGCCTCGCCAACATCCCACCCAGCCGTCTGCAACTGGTGGCCGAGGACCTGGGCCTGCTGGCCCGCGACTACGACCGCGTCATTCTCGACCTGGGGGCCGGCGTGGAAAAGGCCGTGCGCCAGTTGGCCGCCGCCGCCCAGACCATCCTGGTGGTGACGTCCGACGAGCCCACGGCGCTGACCGACGCCTACGCCTTCATCAAGATCAACTGCATCGAGCGCCCGCAGACGGACATCCGGATCGTGGTCAACGCCGCCAACTCGACCCGCGAGGGGGAGCGGACCTACAGCACGCTTCTGAAGGCCTGTCAGGGCTTCCTGCGCATCTCGCCGCCGCTGGCCGGGGTGGTGCGCCGGGACACGCGGGTGCGCGAATCCATCCGCAACCAGACGCCGCTGCTGACCCGCTATCCGAACAGCGAGGCCGCGCTTGACGTGGAGGCCCTGGCGGACCGCCTGCTGGCGGAGTAACGGGCCGCTCTTCGGCACGCCCGCCCGCCCGCGCACGCGAGTCATACCGCCCGGCCTGGGACGATGCGTCATGGGGTCGGGCGGCCGGTGCGACCGCACCGGCGCCGCGAAGCGGCGGATGGCCTTTGTCCTTAATGGTCAGGACAAAGGCCGGCCAGGAAAAAGGGGCGTCCCGCATGTCCACCGTCCCCCCGCCGCTGCCGCCCACCGTGGGCGGCACGCCCATGCCCGCCCCGGCCCCGGCAATGGTCATCGTGACGCGCCCGCCCCCGGCCGTCGCCGCGCTGCCGCCGGACGCCGTGGTGCAGGCCACCGTGACCCAGGGGGCCCGCCCGGGGCAGCCCGTCCTCCTCGACACCCCTCTTGGTCCGCTTGAGGTGCGCGCCGGCCAGGCCCTGCCCCGGGGCGCCTCCCTGACGCTGGTGCTCAACACCACGGGGCCCGAACAGGCCCAGTTCCGGTTGACCAGCCTGAACGGCCGCGCCATCGGGCCGGGCGCCGCCGCGCTGTCCACCGCGTCGGGACAGACGGCGGCGGCGGCGGCGGGCTCCTCCGCCAGCGCGGCGCTCGGGACGCCCCGCCTGCCCGGCGCGATGACCGCCACGGTGCTGACGCAGAGCGGGGCGAACGCCGGTGGCGGGGCGACGGCGGCTCCCCCCGGTCCGCCCGGTGCCATGCTGCCCGTCGGCACGCGCCTGACGGTGCAGTTGGTCTCCGTTCAGGCCCCCGGCGGCACGGGCGGCGCCGCGCCCGGGGCCGGCCCCGCGTCCGGTGCGGGTCAGGCCGCGCCCGCCGCCACGGTCCCCGCCGGGACCGGGACAGGAACCGGCGGCCGCGCCGCGCCGCCGGGCGCCGGGTCCAGCGCGCCGGCTCCCTCTGCGGTCGGCGACCTCTCAGGCCGCCCGGATGGCAGCGCCGGAAGCCGCCCGCTCAGCGCCCTCTCCAGCCTGGTCGCCCGGGTCACGGGCCAGGCCCCGCCGGGCGCGGGCGGTCCCGCACCGATGGCGGGCCCCCTCGCGGGCAGCACCGGGGCGACCGCCGCATCGGGCGGCACCGCGCCCCAAACGCTCACCGGCACGCTGATGACGGCCCCATCAGGTGGCCGCACGCTGCTGGGCACCCAGGCCGGCACGCTGGCCCTGCCCGTCCGCCTGGACGCCCCGCCAGGCAGTCAGGTGACGCTGTCGGTGCTGTCCACCCTGCCGCCCGCACCTACCGGCCCGGCCGCCGCCGGCGCGGCCCTGCCCCAGGGCGGGACAACTGGCTGGCCGGCGCTGACGGAGAGCCTGGACACCCTGAACCGCGCCGACCCCGCCGCCGCGCGCGCGTTGGAGGCCGCCATTCCCCGCCCCGGCCCGCAACTGGCCTTCGCCATGGTCTCGGTGGCGGGCGCCCTGCGCGCCGGCGGAGACATCCGCCAGTGGCCCGGCGAGGGCGTGACCCGCGCGCTGGACCGCGTGGGCGGCCGGGGCGAACAGCTCGCCCAGACGCTGCGGCGGGATCTGGCCGATCTGGCCGGGCGGGCGCGCGAGACCCCGGGCGGCGAATGGCGCGCCATCACCCTGCCCTTCGCCGATCAGGCGGAGATCTCGGCGATCTCGTTGATCCTGCGGGTCCCGGGCGGGGGGCGCGGCGATCGCGACGGCGCGGGACAGGACGGGGACGACGAACGGGCGGGCGGCGGCGAGCCTGGCCAGCGCTTCCTGGTGGACGTCACCCTGTCCGAACTGGGGCGCATCCAGATCGACGGGTTGATGCAGGCCAAGGCCCGGCGGTTGCAGATCATCCTGCGCACGGGCCGCCCCCTGCCGGAGGAGATGTGCCGCGATCTGCAGGTGATCGCGGACACGAGCCTCGCCGCCTTCGGGCTGGACGGCGCCCTGTCCATCCGCGCGGACGAACCGTTCCTCGATCCCCTGCCGGCCGGGGACGGGCCACCGCCGACTCCACCGGGTGGATTGGTGGCGTAGGGCAGGATCTCTGGCCGACGGTCGTGACCGCTCAGACCGGACGGATCAGTTCGACCGGACCGGGATAACGCAACAGCATTTCATCGGCGGTGATCAGGGTCGCGCCTTCCACCATGGCTTGGGCCAACAGAAGGCGGTCGAACGGATCGCGGTGCAGCAGGGGCAGCGCTCCAACCATCAGGGCATGGTCGGCATTGACGGGGACCTCACGGTAACCGGCCGCCCGCACGCCCGCCAGGAGCGCCTCGGGAATGACCTGGAAGTGCGCCCGGCCCAATGCGGCCTTGATGACGATTTCCCAAATGGACACGATGCTGAAGGCCAGGGTATTCGCCGGATCGAAAAACCGTTGACGGGTGTCCGATGAGAGGCGCCTGGAGGTGCCGCCGGCCCACAGCAGGACATGTGTGTCCAAAAGCAGCAGACTCACGTGGCCTTGCCCTCGAACAGGTCGGCAATGAGGTCGGCCTCCATGGTATCGAAATCATCCGGCACGCTGAACGCGCCCTCCATGAACCCCAGGCGCGGCAACGTCGGCTTACTTTGCCCGCCGACAGGCTCCAGACGGGCAACGGGGGTTCCATCGCGTTCCAGCACGATGGTGTCCCCGCGCGCCACGTCGTCCAGCAGGCGCGTCAGGTCCGTTGCGGTGGCCTCGACCGTGACAGTACGCATGGCCTCGTCCTCCCAGAGATCGGGTGCTTATCAATATCCGCCGCTCCAGGCCCGTTCGCAACCCCTTCCCACCGCGCCCTTGCGGCCGATAGACTCCGGCCCATGTGGGGTGCAGTGCCCCATGCGAACGGGATTCCCCGCGATGTTCCTCACTCTCTTCTACGACCTGCGCAAGGCCAAGGTGCCGGTCTCGCTGAACGAGTATCTGACGCTGCTTGAGGCGATGACCGCCCACGTGCCCGGCTACAACGTGGACGACTTCTACTATCTGGCCCGCGCCACCCTGGTGAAGGACGAGCGCAACCTGGACAAGTTCGACCGGGTCTTTGCCGAGGTCTTCAAGGGCCTGGAAAAGCCAGAGGGCGAAGCGGGCATCACCGCCGAGATCCCCGAGGAATGGCTGCGCGCCCTGGGCGAACGCTTCCTGACCGAGGAGGAGAAGAAGGAGGTCGAGGCCCTGGGCGGCTGGGAAAAGCTGATGGAGACCCTCCGCCAGCGCCTGGAGGAGCAGCAGGGCCGCCACGAGGGCGGCAACAAGTGGATCGGCACGCGCGGGACCTCACCCTTCGGCGCCTACGGCTACAATCCCGAGGGCATCCGCATCGGCCAGGACCGCTCACGCCACCGCCGCGCCGTGAAGGTCTGGGACAAGCGCGAGTTCAAGGACCTGGACGATTCCGTCGAGATCGGCACCCGCAACATCAAGGTCGCCATGCGCCGCCTGCGCCGGTTCGCCCGCCAGGGCGCGGCCACCGAGCTGGACCTGGACGACACTATCCGGTCCACGGCGCACCAGGGCGGCCTGCTGGACCTGAAGATGGTCCCGGAGCGGCACAACACGGTGAAGGTTCTGCTGCTGCTGGACGTGGGCGGATCCATGGACGACCACATCCGCATCTGCGAGGAGCTGTTCTCCGCCGCCCGCTCCGAGTTCAAGCACCTGGAGCACTATTACTTCCACAACTGCGTCTACGAGGGCCTGTGGCGCAGCAACGCGCGGCGCTGGCAGGAGCAGATCCCCACCTGGGACGTGCTGCACACCTACCCGCAGGACTACAAGCTGGTGATCGTCGGCGACGCCTCGATGAGCCCCTACGAGATCGCCTATGCCGGCGGCGCGGTCGAGCACTGGAACGAGGACGCGGGCCATGTCTGGATGACCCGCCTGCTGGACCAGTTCCCCCACGCGGTCTGGCTGAACCCGGTGCCGGAGGCGCACTGGCGCTACACCCAGTCGATCCAGATGCTGGAAAAGCTGATGGGCGGGCGCATGTTCCCGCTCACCCTGGACGGCCTGGACCGCGCCATGGGGGAGCTGAATCGATAACGGCGCGCCCGCATCCGGGCGCGCCGCTCACTGAATCGAACGCTAGGTCCGGGCGGACGGATCAGAAGAACCGCTCGCCGATGATGATGATGTCGCCCGGGCTGATGGGCGTGTCCAGTTCGGCCGGCACTCCCTCGCCCGACCCGCCGTACTTCACGGTGATGTCGTCCTCGTCGGCGCGGTAAGTGAACCCGCCGGCGATGGCGACGGCCTTCATCACCGTCAGGTCCGCGACATAGGGGAAGATGCCCTGGTCGTTGACCTCGCCCAGAATGAAGAACGGACGATAGTTCAGCACATCGATGGCCACGTCCGGATTCTGGATGAAGCCGGCGGACAACTTGTCCTCGATGAAGGTCTCGGCGGCCGGAATGGTCATGCCACCCAGGTTCGCTTCGCCGATCAGCGGCAGCGAGACGCCGCCGTTGGCCCCGACCTCGAAGTCTCCGGACAGGTCGGGCTCGCCGAAGACGGTCACCCGGATCACGTCCCCGGGGCCGAGCGAATACCCTTCCTGGGCCACGGCGGCCGGCGCCGCCCAGCCCAGCACCGCGAACAGTGTGAACACCGCGGCAATCAGCGACTTCATGATAGCACTCCCCTTCCTTACGCCCTGCATGGATGCGCCGTGGCACCGGCCGCGCCCCCGATCGGTTCCCGCCTGCTAGTAGCGCAGGGTGATGCCGATCCCCGCCTTGTGTCGGTCATAGTCTGACCCGGGCTGGTTGCTGTCCCGGCTGGTGAAGTTGTACCCCAGATCGAACGTAATGTATCGGTTCATCGTGTAGTCGGCCCCGAGCCGGAACTGGAAGGTATCATCCTCCCGATCGCTCTTCACGAAGTCGTCGTAAATGTACTGCACGTTGCCGTTGACGATCACCGCGCGGCTGACTTCGTGTTCGATCCCCAGGTTCACGATGGTGCTCGCGATACCCGAAATGTCCCCGGACACGGTCGGCCCCGTGGACTGCAGAATGTTCCCGAGCACCGATGTCCGCGCCGTCGGGTTCCAGACCACGTTCAGGCCGCCCACCAGACCGTCGATCCCCTGGATCGGCTCCAGGCGGTCGTCCTCGAAGTACCGGGGCGCGTAGCCGATGAACACCTCGCCCCGCCAGACGGCATCGAAGGTCTTGACCGCCCCCACGATGACATCGAAACCCCAGTTGTCGCGGTCGGGGCCGCCGTCGGCGGTGGGATCGAAGAACTCGCTGTCCACATAGCGGGCGCGGACGTAGATCTCGTCGCCTTCCGCCTGACTGTAACCGACACGCAGGCCGGGCGAGACCACCACGTGGTCGTCGTCGTCGTGGTTGATGTTGGCGCCGGCGACCGTTTCACCGTCGTTGAAGTCCATCCAGGTGGCGGACACATCGGCGGTGGCGGCGTAGATGCCCAGCGAGCGCGACAGCGCCAGGTAGGCCGTGCTGCGGTCGAAGGTCCGGGGCGATTCCGAGGCGTTCACATCGTCCGGACTGCCCCGGCCGATGTGGCCGTGATCGAAGGCCGCGCTGGCCAGGATTTCGGTGCCGCGCTGGACCTCGATGACGCCGTCCGCCTCGAACCCGTAATCGGCGTAGTTCTGGGCGGTCAGGTCCGCGTAGCGGCCGAAGTTGCCCCGCGCCCCCAGATTGAGGGCGTGCACCTTCCAGTCCGACCGCAGGGTGACGCTGGGTTCGATGGTGGCGACGAAATCGCCGTCCGGATCGTCCTCGACGGCGTAGACGTTGCTGTCATAGGCGCCGCCGATGCTCAGGCGCGGGAACACGCGGAACGAGCCGAGACGGCCACCTTGCGGGTTGACGCCCTCGGGCCGGTCGCGCTGGCCGACGCTGCGGGTGAAATCCACCTCAAGGTCCTTGCCGCCCACGCGCAGCAGGGCGTTGGCCCCGGCGGGGCGGCCGCCATAGCGGTTGTCGTCGGGCGTCCAGGCCGGGCTGACCGAATAGCGCTCGACCACGATGCCCTGGCTGCGGCCCCGGTCCACCGCCCGGTCAAGCCGGTAGCGCTCCAGCGCCCGATCGCGGCCCCGATCGAGCCCGCGGTCGGTGATGCGGTCCAGGCTCTGGCCGATTGCCGGCCCGCTCGCGGCAAGAACCCCGACAAGCAGCGCCACGCCTCCGACGCGCCCGACAGACCTGCGGGATCGCCTGCCTTTCCCCCCTGGCGCCATCGCCCGATTACCTCCCTTGCACCGCCCCAGGGACGACGCGGATGCACGGACGCAAGGACACCATGGACGGAGACCCCTGCGTCAGATGCGGCTGGCCGGCTCGGGATCCGCGAACGGCAGCGGTCCCGGATCCGACGGACCACGAAGCCCGCCACGACCGAACACGCTCGCCGGCGCCGACGCCGGGTTGACGCCCCCGGCGGCCGTCTCGAACCCGGCCAGAGCGGCCTGCGCCAGAGCGAGATCGATGGACTCAAGATCACGCAGGGCACACCCATCGGCTGTGGCCCGCTGCTCGGCCGCCTGATACGCCTCGTCAATCTGGGTGAACAACTCGTTGGTCATGATTGAATCTTCAGGTATTCCGGCGTCCGGCGCAAGCGAAACCTCGACCGGCGCCTCGGCTTCCAGCGGCACCACGGCGACGTTCATCAGGTTGACGGCCACCTGCCCGTTGGTGTCGGCGGCGGCCAGCGCATCGCTCACCAGCGCGGTGACGACGGCCGCGGCGGCCTCCGGGTTGTCCTGGGCCATGGTCAGCAGCGCCTGTTCCAGCGCATCCGTCTCGGCGTCGCACAGGCCGTCGTCCTGCAGGTCCGCGAGCACATTGCCTTCGTCCCCGGCGGCCACGGCGTCCATCAGGCGGCGGCGCAGGTCCTCGGCCGTCTCGTCGAAGTCGTCACAGTTGGCCGTCGGCACCGAGCACTGCGGCGCGTCGGCCGGCAGATCCTGCTGCGGGTTGCGGTCCTGCGCGTCGTCCAGGCCCGGCAGGGTCAATGGGGCCTGCGCCAGAGTCTGGGCCATCGCCTGCGTCAGGGCGGGGGCGGGCTGCGATGCCGGCGCCTCGGCGCGGGCAGGCAATGCCAGAGCCATCGCGCACAGTGCGGTGGCCGTCACGGTGGTGCGACATGCGGTGGAAATCATGGCCTGGCCTCCTTGCCGCCAGTGAGTGCCGCCAGTGAGCGTCACTTGGGAGTCGGCGTTGTCGCCGCACCGGGGGAACCAAAGCCTCGGCCCGGCCCGAACGACGGAAACACCGACCCGCACTCGAGGGCGTTCGGTTCAGAATTCTTCAAGAAAAATTTTACGGGACGCCCCCACAGCGATCAAGTCCATTTCCGGCCATACCCCAATGGTCATAGCGCGTGAGGCATCCCGGCCACAAAGGAGGCGGCCGCCTTGTCCTGGGCCGGACACGCCGCCGGGCCGGAATAACGCCCGTCGTTACTCCACGAACGGAAAGATGACGCGGGCCCGACCACTCCGGCCTTGCCATGACTCTTGCCCCGCGACTCTGGCCCGCGACTCTGGCCCGCGACTTTGGCCCGAGACTCTGCCCAGACCGGCGGGATACGGCGCGACCTGCTCGCCCACCGCACAAACGCGCGGCGATCGGACCCTGTGCCCCGAAACACAAAGAGGCACGCCCCCGCCCGCCCATCCGGACGGTCGAGCGCGCACCCCGATGCGATTCGGCGCGACGCGATCCGGGCGCGCCAGAGTCTCGGTCAGATCAACTCGACCTTGCCGGCCATGGGGCCCTTCTTGCCCATGCGGCACAGCATCCGCACCCGCTGCCCGGCTTCCAGGGTGGACAGGCCGGAATACTCAAGGGCGCGGCTGCCGACGTAGACATCCTTGCCGCCGCTGTCGGGCGTCACGAACCCGAAGCCCTTGTCGGCGCTGAAGAACTTGACGACCCCGTCAATTTCTTCCTCGGTGTCGCCGTCCGGGCCACCTGCGACGTGCGCACCCTCAGGCACATCGACCTCATGGATGAAGGCGACCTGCGGCCCCTTCTGACCCATCGACAGGTCGCAAACGATCGTCGCGCCCTCGGGAACATCCCGATAACCCGCGCGCTGGAGCACGGAAATGTGGAGGAACGCGTCGGGTGAGCCATCCGCCAGGGCGACAAAGCCGAAACCCTTGGTGGCATTGAACCACTTTACCGTGGCCGAAGACCGAGACTGCATAGCGGAGGAGAAACCTTCATACGGTGGCGATCATAAAACCGTTCCAGAGATACCTGAAAAATGGCCTGCCGCCAATTCATCTTCGCATCCGAGCAGAATTTTTCGTCAGGATTCGCGCCTGTACAAACGGCCCGCTCCGCCGCGCCGTCCCGCGCCGGCCGGCCCCGTTCGGTCCCAAGACCTTGAGCCGTCACAGGAAAACCCTGGCGCCGCGCTTGGGCTTGCGCGACGGCCCGGACCGGCCCGGCGCCCCGCATTGCCCGGGCCCGAGTCGTGGAAACCCGACAAGGCCCCGAATCCGGAGGCGCCCCGATCATCGCAGGCCGCCGTCCATGGGCAGCGCCTCGGGGTCTTCCGTGGGCTCGGTCCAGCCCCCGCCGCCGGCGTCCTCCGCGCCCTGACCCGGCCGGACCCAGTCCGGTTCGGGGGTGCTCCTGCTCCCCTGCCGGTCGATCAGGTTTTCCACCCGCCGCAGGTTGCGCGACACGATATCGGCCTGTCGCTTGGCGCCGTGCAGTTCATAGGTGTTGGCGGACTGATGGAAGGCTTCCCGCGCCTGATAGAGCGCGCCGGCGTCCTTGGCGAGGCGGAACATCAGGAAGAGCGCCGACCCCAGGTTGTTTTGCGTGGCCGCCCAAAGCAGCGGTGCGGCATCGAGGGTCCTGACCTGCAGGGCGGCGTTGGCCGCGTCCACGGCGCGGCTGAGCACCTCCGGCTTGCGCTCCTGTCCGCCGTAGACCTGCAGCACCTGCGCCAGATCGTGCATGGCCTCCCCCCAGCGCTCCGGCGTCTCGGCGGTGTTGAACACCTGCAGCGCGGCCTGGAAGGCGTTGATGGACTCGCGCAGCGCCGCCGGATCGCCCTCGGCCATGTGGATGCGGTAGCTCAGCAGGCCGAGGCGGTGCTTCAGCCCGGCCCATTCGTAGGGATACAGGTCGCGGTGAAAGGACTCCAGCGCGGCCTTGAAGGCGTCCACCGCCTGACGCGGCCCGACGGAGGGGTGCCCCCGCTCCACCAGCGCCTGCCAGACCAGCCCCAGCGAGCGGTGCAGCACGCCCCATTCCGCGTCGGCATCGCGCGGCAGGTGGCGGATGCCCTCCTCGAAGGCGGCGGCCGCGTGTTCCAGCCAGGCCGGCTCGTTCGCCCAGACGCCGACCACGGCCAGCACGTTGCCATAGCAGGCCACGATCTGCGCCGTCTCCAGCCCGGTCAGCCCATACGGCAGTTCGGTCAGCAACGCCCCGGCCGCCTCCGCCAACGAGGGAAGGGTCTCGACCAGCGTCTTGCCCTGGGCCTCGGTGCGCGGCTCCATGGCCGCCAGGGTCACGGCCTGCACGAGCACATGCCACGCCGGGTCGAAGTCCAGCGGCACGAACAGAGCGTTCTGCGGCGACATCATGCCGACGCGCTCGATTTCCTTGCTGCCCCACGGCGTCAGGAACCGCAGTTCCACCAGGCGACCGGCCGCGTCCGGCCCGCCCCACACCAGCAGGTCGGCGCCGACCTCGCGCAGCATGGGCCGTCCCGCCCCGACCGCGCCGCTGAGCGCCGTGTAGGGGTCCAGCTCCGGCGAGTACGGTACGGCCTTGTCCAGCTTGCGCACGCGGATGCCGCTCAGGCCCTCGACCGCCTCCAGCACGCGGGCGCGCTGGTCGTTGCCGCCCGGACCAGGAAAGCCCGCCACGGCCAGGACCGGCTGGCGGCCCCGGGCCACCCCGGCCAGCGCCCCCTCGGACGTCCTGGGGCCGGTGCTGCCCCGCAGCGCCCCCATCAGGCGGCCCAGCAGGCTGTCGCCCCGGCCCGCGCCGGCAACCGGCGCGCCGCCCTCGCCGGCCGGCACCAGCGCGGTGGACCCGCCCGAGGCCGCCTCGCCCGCGCGCGGCTCGGCCGGCACGTCGGCGATCTGTTCCAGTTGGGCGATGCGGTCGTTGGCGTTGCGCAGACGGCGCGACAGCCGGACCACCAGCCGCAGCGCCATTTCCGGGTCCTCTTCCAGCTTGCGGACGAAGGCCTTGCGGCTGAAGGCATGCAGGCTGACGGGGGTGCGGGCGACGGCGGTGGCGCTGCGCGGGTCCGTGTCCACGGCGCCCATCTCGCCCAACAGTTCGCCCTTGCCCAGCGTGGCGAGTTGAACGAGCCCGCGCTCCGTCTCCTTGACCAGAGTCACCTCGCCCGACGCCACCACATAGGCGGTGGTGCTGGGGTCGCCTTCCCGGAAGATGACGTCGCCGGCTTCGAATCGCTGGACGTTGGACTTGGTGCCTGACATGGACGGGGAACCGTAACGGTGAACAGGGCGCGCGACCGCGCGGGGATCAGGCGCCGGACGCCGGGTCGCCGGATCCGGCCGAGGGCGCCGCCCCCAGGTGGTAGATGCGGTCGCGGTAGATGCGGGCGACCCGACGGGCGTCGCCCTCTCCATGGGTGGCGACCACGAATTTCTCGCCGGCCTCGTCCTCGCCGAACGAGAGGGAGAGCGCCCCCTCCTCCAGCAGCCGACCGACGTCCTCGGGCTCCATCTCCAACGCCTTGGACAGGTTGCCCAGCAGCGTGCTGATCTCCGCGAACATCTCGCGCGTGTCGGTCATCGAAACGATTCCTTCCGGTCGCGTCGGGTCCCAGGGGTCCGGTATCTTTACCAGGGCCGCGCGAAAGTCTAAAGAGAGGGCCTGACGGCGGTCACGGGCAGGTCGTGACCCGCGGGCCTTGTCGCGTCCCGTGTCGGCCGCCAGGAACAAGGGAGGCGAAGCCGTGAGCTACGAGCAGGTCGAGGAAGCCTGGGGCCTCATCGACGAGGCCATGAAGGTCAAGGAGAACGCCGGCAAGGACCTGGAGCCCGACGAGTATTGGGATCCGGTGTTCGCGGGCTCGGACCTGGTGGATACCGCGCGGACCAGGGCCGAGGGCGGCGCGCCCCTGGACAAGGTGTTCCTGAAGTCGCCCTACGGCCTCCAGTTCCGCCGCGAGCACATGGACTGGATCCCGTTCCGCCACGGCGACGTCAAGCTGGATTGATCCGGACGGACCCGCCCCCCGGCCGCTCAGGTCCCCGTGCGGGGCGGCGGCGGCTGAATGTCGGGCAGACCGTCCTCGCCGTCCTGGGCCGCGGGGGGCCGCGACGGCGCCCGGGCCGGCGCGGCGGATGCGGGCCTGACTGACGGCGGCGGTGGCTCCACCCAGCCGTCCGCGTCCGGATCGAAGGCGGCCGCCGGGTCCACCTCTGCGGGCGGCCGGGCCGCGGCGTCGTCCGGGCCAAGCGGAGCCCCATCGCCTTCGCCCGGCCCGTCGCCCGCACCCTCGCCGCTGCTCTCGCCCTCACCCGCCTCGGCCTGCACGGTGGGCGATCCGTCCCACAGCGCCTCGTGAATGGCCTGGGGCTGCTTGATCCCCTTCAGGTCGGCCGCCCCCCGATCGCGGAAGGTCAATTCGGTCCCCTCACACAGGTCCCGGACCACCTGCGACACGAAAATCTGGTTCGTGCTGGCCTGCGCGCAGATCCGCGCGGCCAGCGTCACGGCCAGGCCGTAATAGTCGTTCTCGGCACTGATCGGCTCGCCGGCATTGATGCCGATGCGAATGCGCAGGGGCATTTCGGGCTGGGCCTGGTTGTGGGCCCGCACCGCCTTCAGCACGTCGATCATGCCCCAGACGGAATCCGGCACATGGTCGAAGGTGGCCATGATGCCGTCGCCGGTGTGCTTGATCTCGCGGCCCGAGTAGCGGGCCAGCGCCGCCCGCACCGCCGCGTTGTGCGCGCGCAGGATCTGCTGGGCCTTCTCGTCGCCGATCTCGCTGGTCATGTCGGTCGAACCGACAATGTCGGTGAACACGATGGCGATGGTGTTGCCGGAGACCTTGTGAGTCTTGGGCGTGTTCCAGTCCTCGATGACCATGCCCAGGTTTGCGAACGGTTCCGCCCCCTGGGTGCGGTGCAGGATCATGGCCTCGCGCCCGGCCTGAACCATGTCCCGGTAGCGGTCTTCGTCCAGGTAGTTCTTCAGCCGCTGGACGAACGAGGCCGCCTGCGGCCCGCGGGTGCCCATGATCTCGACCGTCTCGCGCAGCAGGCGCTCGAACTCGGGGTAGGCCAGCCCTCCGGTCTGGGCGATGACGTCGCAGACCCCGGCCAGATACAGGTTGATGCCGAAGCGGTTGTAGGTGTCCAGGCGCGGGCGGATGGCCCGCAAGGCCGCAACATAACTGGCCAGGAACGCCATGGAGGTGTCGCGCGCGGCGACGAACGCCGGGCTGAGTTGCTCTTCCTCGGCCGGGGCCTGATCGTCGCCGTCCCCGTCGGAGCCGCCCTCCTCGCCGTCTGCGTCGTCGTCGTCGTCGTCGTCCGCATCGCCCTCCTTGCGCTTCTTCTTTTTGCGGCGACGCTCCTTTTCCTTCTCGCGCTCCTTCGCTTTCTCCTTCTCCTTTTCCTTTTCCCGGCGCTCGCGCTCCTTCCGGGCCTGCGCCTCCTTCTCGCGCGCCGCCTGCGCCTGCGCCTGCGCCTGGGCCTGCGCCTGGGCATCCGCTTCGCCACCGCCCTCGGCGCCGGCCTCCGCCTCGCCTCCGCTGGCCTGCCCATCCGCCTCGCCGCCCGCGTCCCGCGCGGACGTCTGCGCCTTGTCCGCCACCGACGCCGCCTGACGCCGCGCCGCCGCCGCCTTGGCCCGAGCCCGCCGCCGCTTGCGGTCCTGGCCCTCGGCGAGGATCTGCTTGAGCGGCACCAGCCGGTAGGTCAGCACCAGCCCGCTGGACAGGCATAGCACCACGAAGACGGAAAACAGGGTGCTGTCCAGGGCGTCGCCCTCCAGGGTCACCCCGAAGTTCCGCAGCAGGCTGATGACGACCGGGATCAGGGCGGTGCCGGATGTGGCAATCACCAGACTGCCGATCACCACGAACATGATGCGGGCCATCAGATCGCTGGTGGACAGCGTGGGGCCGGGCCGGGTGCCGCCCCGGGGCTCCGCCTCGTCATCCCCGAACATCGCCAGGTCGGGGGGAATGCGCGCATTGGGGCGGAGCCCGGAGGCGATGGCCGAGGCCCCCGGCCCGCCCGGCTGCAGACCGCCACCGCTTTGCACCTGTTCGCGCCGCTGACGACGCAGAGCCTCGCCGCGCGGGCTCAGATAGACCGTCTGCCCGGAATAGCGCTGGGTGGCCGTGTCATAGTTCTCGCGCACCACCTTGGTCGCACGGCCGAGGAACTCGTCCAGGGACGATGCTTCCTCCATGGCCTTGGCCTTCTCGGTGCTCACGAACCGCGCGTGCAGGACCCACCCGGTGTTTTCCAGCGTGTATACTTCGTAATGGGAGATTGTGGGCATTCACGCCGTCCTGTCGCGGCCTCCGGACCGCAGCGTCCTTGTCGCCCCCGCCGTGACACGGAAGGCTGAGTCGACCACATGCCGGAACCCCCGGGACACGCCCCGGCACGGCCGGGAGCCCGTTGCCAATGTCGGGGACGGACGCTGGCTTGCCGACCGAGTCACAGGGTAAAGGGAGACCCTCCGGAGAACAATAGGCCATGCGATAACGGAAGGCTCAGTTTGCGTTAGATATGCATGCTGGTTGTTTGGGCGAGATAAGTCCGGCGATGCATGCCAGGATTGCACGGG
>NZ_WIVE01000061.1 GCF_009601025.1 Roseospira navarrensis
CGCAAGCATCTGCAAGCCTACCTCGATGAGTTCGTCTTCCGCTTCAACCGCCGCCGCACCCGGCACGCAGCCTTTCGATCCCTACTGGGCACCGTCACCACCAAAGGACCCATCACCTACGATATGTTGATCGCGCCGGAAGCAAAGGGATAAGCCTTTAATGGGCTTCACTTTAATGTTTTCTGAATGTAAGAAGATAGGCGCTCTATCGCCTCTGGATTTGTCCTGCATTGCGCCATGCACTCAACAAACGGCGCCAGTTCATCCTCAACAAGAAACTATAAAACATCGAGCAACTCCTCCCGCAGCTTGTTGTATATGGCGGGATTGACGGACCGAAGTCGTTTCGACGCATTCGATGAACGTTCCAATATGCCCTGCACTAATATTGCGCCTCCAATCACCCCAACGCCTATTCTTCCAAGGCCTTTTGCAATTGCACGAGTGACGACATTTTTAGCGATCGAGGTCCCCAAGTCGCCCGTTAATCCCGCGCCAGTCCCGACGCGGGAACCCGTCCATACCCCCCCTTGGGGAGGTTGGGAGGGGGGCGAGGAAATGTCCGCACGGATCCCGCGTCCCGCATCAACCCCGCGCGCTTTTTTTCAACCCCACCCCTGCCCTCCCCTATCCAGGGGGGGAGAGGTAAGGTCGCCCCCGGGACTCCCGGCGGTTGCCACCAGAGGCCACGCGGCCAAAACGAGAACTGCGGCTCTTTGCTTCCGTGCACGTTCTCAGCCAAAGGCGGTTGGATTGCGGATGGTATCCACAGGGCACCTGCCTTGCCAGGGCTCCGAGTCCAGATGACAGGGGAGTCATGGTTCATGCCTCATCACACGATCTGCGCCCCCGAGGCGAGGCGCTCGAACAGGGTGACGAAGCCCGCAACGCTCTGCGCGCCGGAGACGAGATAGGTCCCCTCGAAGACCATCGCCGGCACGCCGTTGATGCCGCGCCCGAGCCACATCTGTTCGGCCGCCCGCACGGCGTCGGCGCACCGGCCGTCCGCCAGCACGGCCGCCGCCTCGACGGGGTCAAGCCCGGCCTCCGCGGCGATGTCCGCCAGCACGGCGGGGTCGGAAACGTCCCGTCCCTGGGAGAAATAGGCCGCGAACAGCGCCTCCTGCAGCGCCGTCTGATGCCCCTGGGTTTCGGCCCAGTGCAACAACTGGTGGGCGGCGAAGGTGTTCACGATCCGGCTGTCGTCCGAAAAGGCGAAGCGGAACCCCAGGTCCGCGCCCAGAGCCGAGATGCGCGCCCGCGCGGCGGCACTCTGCGCGGGCGTGGCGCCGTACTTCTCCGCGACGTGCTCGCGCAGGCCCTGGCCCTGCGGCGGCATGTCCGGATTCAGCTCGAACGGGTGCCAGGTGATGTCGAGGCGGACGGCCCCCGCCAACCGGGACTCCGCCGCGCGGGTCTGTCGATAGCCGATCAGGCACCACGGGCAGACCACATCGGAGACGATCTCGACGCGGATCGGATGGGGCTCGGTCGGCGGCATCGGGGCCTCCCCTTTTCGCTCCCGGATCAGGCCGCCCCGGCCCGGGGCGCGGCCCAGGTCGCCCGGGCCATGTCGAGGATGGCCGTCACGGCGTCGTCCGGCACCGCATCGGTATGGCCCTCCTCGCAGGCGTCGTAATGAAACAGGTAGAGCCGGGCGGCGAAGCGGTCGAACGGCAGCGAGCTTTCCCCAAATCGTTCGCCGTTGCTGTCTGTGGACACGACCACGTCGTGGCCCCAGTCCTGGCCGCCGTCGTAGTTCGGGTTGTAGAAATAGATCCGCATCTCGCCGCTCGGCCCCAGACCCACGCGCAGGATCGAGATGGCGTGCCAGCCGATGAAACGCCCCACGCTGTCGGTCACCGCGATGCCGGCGGGTTGCGGGTGGGTGACCGGCTTGTTGCCGTTGTAGAGCGGGTGATAGAGCCCGTGAAACAGGCGCACGAAGCGGTCGGCATCGCCGGCCAGTCCGCCCGTGTTCAGGTCCACCGCCAGCGCCGTATCCTGGCCGACCCACCAGCCGTGCATGGCGCTGTTGACCCAGGCGTGGGGATCGCCGGGCCGGTCGGCGCACAGGCGGCCCATCTCGATGTAGAGGCGGTCCAGGTGCGGCACCAGGACCACCGAGACCGGATCCACGTCGATGGGCGGGGTGGGGGCGAGGCCCGCCGACAGCGCCGCCGAGGACAGGCGCTGGCCCTCGAACACCATGGTGATGTTGTGGTCCCGCGCCGCCCGGGTCAGCAGGTGCAGCAGATAGTCCGGCGCGGCCAGCGCCCACATGGACAGTGCGCGGGCCGCCTGACAGGTGGGGTTGTTGCCCTGGCCGATGCCCAGCGGCTGCCCCAGCACGCTGATGGTGCCGGCCAGCAGCAGGGTGGCCGGCGATTGGCGGTCGCCGAAGGCGGCGGTCAGGGTCTGCGCGGCGGTCGGGCAGGGCTCCAGCCCGATGTGACCCCACAACGCGGGGCCGATGGCCGGGTCGAACAGCAGGCCGCGTTCCAGCAGCAGGGCGAGGCCATAGACCGCCTGCGTCGTGTCGGGGGTGATGGCGGCATCAATCAGGCTGTAGACGAGACCGGCGTAGCACGAGAACGCCTCGGTCCCCGTGCTGCTCAGGCCCAGCGCCTGGCCGAGCAGGTCGCCGCGCTCCAGCGCGCTGACGTGGCGCAGGAACACGGGGTGATAGGCCGAGACCAGCCCGGTGTCGTGCATGGCGCGGGCGAAGGCCCGGGCCTCCTGCTGCAACGCGCTGTCGTCCAGGGTCTCCAGACGCTCGCGGTAGACGGCCAGGCCCGGGTCCTCGCGGCAGCCGGCGGTGGGCCCGAACAGGGCGCTCACCAGACGGGCGGCCCCCAGGCCGCCGCCACCGGAATTGATGCCCGGATCGTGCAGGCAGGCGGCGATGCGCGTGACCATCAGCTTGACGTCGTCCACCATGATCGGCCGCTGGGCCAGAATGCGGTCGATCTCGGTGCTCAGGCAGGCCAGGATCTCGCCGTAGCCGATGCGCTCGGCGATGAAGCCGACCAGATTGCGGATGGCGGCGTTCAGGGTGGCGTTGCTGCGTTCGGCCTCGGCCTGGGCGCCGAACAGCCGGTTCAGGTTGAGCGCCAGCAACTGGGCCAGGAAGTGCTGGGCCTGCTCCGAAGAGATGCGGGGGTGCAGCAGGTCACCCTGGGCGATGGAGAGCATGCGCAGTTCGCTCAGCAGCTCCAGCGTGGCGGTGGGCCGGTCGGCGTGGGCCAGCGTGCCGGTGGCCAGCGAGGGTTGCAGGATCTCCGGGTGGTCCCAGTCCGTGGCGTGGAACACGCCGGAGGCCTCGATCCGCGCCGCCCGGTCGTAGAGGGCCTGCGCGCCGCCCGGTTTGGCCAGCAGGCGCCCGGCGATGTCCAGCAGCGGGCCGCGCGCGGTCTGCTTGGCGAAGGCCGAGGTCTCCTCCAGCCGGGTCAGCGCGCGGTCCACCATGGCGCCAAGACGGGCCACCTCCCCCGCCGGATCCGGCGTCGTCCCGGGGGCCGGGGCGTCGTGGTCGGGGGGGACGGGAATCGGTTCGGACATGCTGGCTCTCCTGGCAGGCGCGAGGGACCCCCCGCACGGCCTTCAACGGGCGGTCGCGACCGCCGTTGATGGGATTCCGTTTCCGGCAGGCCATGGCCCGCCGGAAACGCGCGGCCCGACGCAGCGAAGCCGCGATCAGACTTTTCCATCGGCGGGTGAGGGTGACTCACCCGCCTGTTCGGCACCGGCCCGCTCCCACGGTCCTCTTCAGAGGCCGTTGAAGTTATACATAAAAATCCAGCTCTTCCTGGTGTTTCAGCAGGTCCCGCATGGTCGTCGGGTCCTCGCCCACGAAGTAGATCAAGCCCCAATGGGTGCCGAACGCGCTGCGCTTGGTGACCTTGTTCTCCATCGGCGCGGTCAGTTCGTGGGACTCGAAGTACGGATGGTTCTCGGTTTCCTCCGGAATGTCCAGGTCCGAGACCACCCGGCGGCGCGGATAGACCCCGAAGCAGCCGGCGTGCGTGGTGGCGTCCACCACTTCCTTCGGGAAGAAGGCCGCGATCTCCTCGTCCGTCGATTTGGGATCGAAACAGACGATCAGGCCCTGATAGCCGTTGAAGCCGTAGGCTCGTTCAAGAAGCTCGAAGACTTTGAAGCCGGGCGGCCGGAAGGCGACCTCGCCGAAGTACATGGTGCCGTCGCTGGTGACGAAGTATTCCGGGTGGATGAACCCGTTCTCGATGTCGAAGGTCTTGATGAGCTTCTCGACCTCCTGTTCCACGCGCGGGCGCCACGATTCCAGTTCCGGCGAGGCCGGCACGAACACGGAATAGCCCAGCGTGACATATTCCGAGATGTTCAGGAACTGCACCTTGCCGTTGTGGATCCAGGCCTCGACCGCGAATTCCCAGCCGTCCAGGTGGCTTTCCATCAGCACCGGGAATTCCTCGTCGGGAATGGTGTCGATGTCGTCGGCGGTGCGGATCACGCGGTGCCCCAGGCAGCCGGCCTTGTCGAAGGCCTTGATGTGGATCGGGTCGTTGGGGTCGCCGTCCAGCTTCAGCAGGGTCTGGTTGACCCGCTTCAGGAAGCGGATCACGTCGCCGCGGTCATGGGCTTCCTCGAAGATGCCGACGCGGATGCCGCCCAACTGGGCGCGGCGCTTCATCAGCGCCTTGTCGCGGAACAGGATGGCCTGACCGTGCAGGCGCGGGTTGCCCTGGATCACGGAGTTGATGGCGCCGGCCCATTCCACCGTTTCCTCGAACAGAGGGATGGCCACGTCCACGCCCATGTCCTTGAGCTTCTCGGCGATCTCCATGGAGCGCTCGTTGAGACGCTCGAAGTTCCACGGCACGTAGGGGATGTTGTTCTCGGTGCAATAGGACTCGGCCCAGTCGGGGGCGACGACCACATAGCGGCGATCGAAGCGCTCGGCGGCGTCGATCGCGCCCAGCGACCAGCCCAGCAGGGCGACATATCCCTTGTCCGGATTCTTCTCGGCCATCGGTGTGGGTCCTCCTGTGATTGCGGTCCGGTCCGGCCCGCGCGACGCCCGTAGGGGCGTGGAGACCGTCGCGCTGGTGTGCCAAGGCGCGGGGCTCGGACCGCCGGATGGAATGAACCGCCGCGCGCCCCCTCTGTGGGGGACGGGACGGGATGCGGTGAGGGCAATGAAACGGCAGCGGCCGGGTCATCGCCGATCAGTGTCATGGCTTCGGCGGCGGGCGCGGGGGTGTCGCGCCGATCCCGGTCGCGGGGCGGGCAGGCCCCGAACGGTGTTGATGGGAAGCCGGGATCACGCCAAAGGCGGACCGGACGGCGGCCGGTCGCGGCGTGGTTCGGGTGACGCCAGCGCGGAGCCTGCGGCGTCACAAGGCCCACAAGCCTTGCAGAGCCACCCCCGCCCGGTCAAGGGGGTTGGGTTCGGCGTCTCCAGGGCAACGGGCTCAGGTTGCCGGAATCGGTCCTGCCGGTCTTTGCAACGGGACGGTGCGCCGGTGCGTCTTCCGGCCTCCGGCGCCCGACGGACAACGGACGACGGACAGGGCGGAGATTTGGGGGGGGGCGGGCGGCTCCGATGCGAACCCAACCGGCGGCCCTACCCCACCGCCGCCCCGTCGCCCTCCGCCGGCGTCCGGCGCGCGGCCTTTTCCGGGAACACCAGTTCCACGCGCAGGCCGGGCGCGTTGTCCAGCAGGTCCAGCCGCGCCCCGTGCAGGTCGGCCACCGCCGAGACCAGACTGAGCCCCAGCCCGGTGCCGTGGGTATGGCGGCTCTGTTCCAGCCGGACGAAGCGGTTCAGCACGGCGCTACGGAATTCCTCCGGCACGCCCGGCCCGTTGTCCGCCACCACCACGCGGGTCGAGCCATGGGCCGCGTCCACCCACACCCGCACCTGCCCGCCTTCGGGCGTGTACTTGATGGCGTTGTCCACCAGATTGGCGATCGCCTGACTGAGAAGGTGGCGGTCGCCCACCACCACGGCGCGGTCCCCGGCCTCGGGCGGCGTGAAGGCGAGCGTCTGCCCGCGCTCCTCGGCGACGGGCTCGTACAGCTCCGCCGTGCCGCCCGCCAGATCCGTCAGGTCCACCGGCGCGAAATTCTCCTTCGCGTTGCGGCCCTCGATGCGGGCGATGGACAGCAGCGCGTTGAAGGTGTGCAGGATGGTGTCCGTGTCCTCCAGCGCGCCTTCCAGCGAGCGGCGGTATTCCGCAAGGTCCGGCTGGCCGACGAGGGTGATCTCCAGCCGCGAGCGCATCCGGTTCAGCGGGCTGCGCAGGTCGTGGGCGATGTTGTCCGTCACCTCCCGCATGGCCGAGATCAGCTTCTGGATGCGGTCCAGCATGCTGTTCAGGTTGGTGGCCAGCCGGTCGAACTCGTCGCCGCCGCCGGAGACCGGCACGCGCCCCGACAGGTCGCCTTCCAGGATGGTCTGGGCGGTGGTGTTGACGGCGTCGATGCGGCTGAGCAGGTTGCGGCTCATCACCACGCCGCCGATGATGCCCAGGATCAGCGCCGCCCCCAGGGCGAAGGCCAGCGACTGCTCCATGATGCGGGAGAAGTTGGAGCGCTCTGTCATGTCGCGCCCGACCAGCAGCCGCAGCCCGCTGGGCAGGGTGACGATGCGGGCCTGGGCCGGCCAGACCTGCCGCCGCCCGTCCATGTCGCTTTCCACCGTGAACCGGAGCCAGCCGTTCCGGTCGGGCGGCACGGTCGGCCAGGTGTTCAGGTTGCCCACCACCGTCGGGCCGTCGGTGCGCTTGAGCAGATAGATCAGGTGATTGCTCTGGAAGCCGTTGACGCGGCTCTGGATGGCCTCGATCAGGCGCGAGGGGCCGCCGCGGCGGTAGATGTCCTCCAGACCGGCCATCTCGGTGTTGATGGCGGTCACGGTCTGCTGGTCGATCAGGGCGGCCGTGGTCAGGAACACCAGCCCCAGCACCAGCCCGGACAGCAGCGCGAACATGATGGCCGAGATGAGCGCCAGTCGAAAGACCGTCGTGCGGAACATCCGGCCCGTGCTGATGGCGGGCCTAATCGCTCTCCCGCAGGACGTAGCCCGCGCCTCTGACGGTGTGGATCAGCGCCTTGTCGAAGTCCTTGTCCACCTTCTGGCGCAGCCGGCTGACGTGGACGTCGATGACGTTGGTCTGCGGGTCGAAGTGGTAGTCCCACACGTTTTCCAGCAGCATGGTGCGGGTGACCACCTGCCCGGCGTGGCGCATCAGGTATTCCAGCAACCGGAACTCGCGCGGCTGCAGGGCGATGGTCCGGCCCGAGCGGGTCACCTGGCGGGCCAGCAGGTCCATTTCCAGATCGCCCACCTGCAACCGGGTCTGCTGCGTCGGCCCCTCGCCCCGGCGGAGCAGGGCCTCCATCCGCGCCAGCAGTTCCGAGAACGCATAGGGCTTGGCCAGATAGTCGTCGCCGCCCGCGCGCAGCCCCTGCACGCGGGCGTCCACCTCGCCCAGGGCGGACAGGATCAGGACCGGCGTCTGCTTGCCGGCCTTGCGCAGGGTTTCCACCACCGCCAGCCCGTCCAGGCGCGGCAGCATGCGGTCAAGCACGATGGCGTCATAGGGCTCGTTGGTGGCCATGTAGAGGCCGTCCATGCCGTTGTCGGCATGGTCCACCACATAGCCGCTTTCCCGCAGCCCCTTGGCCAGATAGGCCGCCGCCTCGGCATCATCTTCGACAACCAGGATTCGCATGAGGGGGACTATAGCGGTTTGACGCCCGGCGGCAACAGGGACGCGACCGGCCGGCCGCCGCAGGGGCCTATGCGGAATGGCCGGGTTGCGTTGGCCGCCGGCCCGGCCCAGACTATCCGTCGCTACAATGTGCCGTAGTGTTCGTGTCGATACCGTTTTTGTGTCGAAAAAGGCATCTCCTCAATGCCGCATGGGCCCCGTCGTCATCCGACGGGGCCCTTTTTTCGGGTCATCGCGCAAAATCGCGGTCGCGTGGTTTCCGGACCGCAGCGGCCACCCGAGACACCCCCTCTCCACCCCATTCCATGGGGAGGGAGTCCGTCCGGCGTCTGGTGGACCGGGCCTCCTGCCCCCCGGCAGGCTATCTGATTCACACGTCTTCAGCGGCAGGCGCCGGATCATTCACCACCAGGACACGAAGAACACCAAGAGCGCGGCGCAATCATCATGGGGATCGCCCTCCATCATCGTGCCGGAGAGGCTCTTCGGATCCGTCAAGGCGCCGACCCCTTGGTGATCCTGGTGTCTTGGTGGCTCATTCTCTTGCCCGAGACGGCCGCTCCGGTTCGAAAAATGTGTGACCGTGATCGCCCCGGCAGCGGGGAGGAGCCGGGCACCATGACCCCGCGACCCCGGAATTCCGTGATGACCCTTTTTTCGGTCCGCCGCAGGTTACCGAGTCTGGTCCGGGATCGCCGAGGCCACCCGGGCGAGGCTGTCCGAGGCCACGAACCCGCTCACGCCCTTGGCGGTCAGCACGCGGCTCCAGGCGCCGTCGCGGGTCACCTCTGTCACCATCAGCACCGTGGACCGGCTGAGGGTGGCCACGGTGCGGGCGGCCGGGTCCGGCTGCGCGAGCACGGCCACGGCCGGGGCGCGGACCGCATGCAGCGCCCCCGGCGTGATCCCGCCCGCCGGGTCGAGCGCCAGCGGGGGCGCGGGCCGGGTCGGGGCCTCGGTCATGGCCGGCGGGGTGGGCTGCGTGCGGCCGACGAACGGGCCGGCCCCGGTCCCGGAGTCGGCTCCGGCATCGGACCCGTCGTCGGGGGGCGATGGCCGGGTGCGGCCGCTCACGGGCCCCTGGTCCTCGTCGGAGGACGCGGCGACCGGCGGCGCCTGTCGGGTGGCCGGGGCCGGCGGATCGGTCAGCAGGGTGGCCACCAGCTTCGACGGTCCGGCGATGTAGACCGCCACGGCCACGATCAGCAGCAGGGGCGCAATCTGCGCCATCTGCGCCGAGCCGAACCGGGGCGCGCCGTCGCGGCGGCGCGGCGCGGGCTGATCGGCCAGGGTCTCCAGCAACTGGGTGACGTGGGCCCGCTCGGCGGGCGCGTGAGCGAAGCGGCGCGCCTGCTCGGCCAGTCGCCGGGCGACCACCAGGTTGCCGCGCGCCAGGAAGGCCCGCGCCTGCGAGGCCAGAAGCTGGAAGTTCTCCGACGCCGGCAGGTCGCCGCCGGTCAGGTTGCGCCACAGCGCGGCCAGGGTCGCCACCGGCCCCCAGGGAATCGCCCACCAGCCCAGCGCCCAGCACGACAGGCTCGCCGCCACCGTGGTGCGGTCCGCGTGCACCCGGCAGAACACGCCGGCGATGGGCGCGCGCTCCACCCGCAGGCCGCGCCCTCGGACCCGATAGAGCACCCGATAGCGCAGGTCGAAGGTGGCCCGGCCGCAGACCTGACAGGTGCGCAGCCCGAGCGGGCCGGACTCCGCGCCCGTGGATGCAGGGCCGGTCGCGGCGGGGCGGCTGGCCTCGCCCCCCGGGCCCCAGCTCAGGCCGCTGTCGTAGCCGCGCTTGCCCCGGGGATCGCGCAGCACGCCGTAGGCCTCGGTCAGCGCGTTGAACTCCTGGGCGGCCTGCGGCGAGGGGTTGCGGTCCGGGTGCAGCACCTTGGCGCGGGCGCGGTAGGCGCGCTTGATGGCGTCCAGGTCGGCCTGGGGGGTGATGCCAAGGATGGCGTAGTAGCCTTTCGGATCCACGTTGCGCCGGGCCATGCCGCGTCAGCTCCCCTCGGCGCGGGCCGACGGCGCCGACGGCGCCGACGCCGGCAAGACGGTCAGGCCCCGGCGGTCGATCCAGCCGGGCTGGCTGTCCACCAGGTCCACCGCCTGGGCGCCGGCGCGCAGGCTCACCCGCAGCCAGCGCGGCACCACCTCGTTGTTCATGTCATCCAGGATGGCCACCCCGAGCGCCTCCAGTCCCGGCCAGACCGTCGTTTCCAGGGCGGCCATGTAGGCCGGGACGGCCGCCGGGTCCAGCACGGTGCGGTCCGGCACATAGGTGACGGTCATTGTCACGGCCACGGGCGGGGTCACGGCCACGGGCGGGGTCGCGGGCGCCGGAGCCGCGTCGATCGCGCAATGGGCCGTGCCGGTCAGGCTGACGCGGAAGTCGAGGCGCTCGGCCGGGCTCGGCCGCAGCACCAGCAGCCCGCGCCGATCCTCGTGCGGGTCCGGGTCCGGGGCGGCGTGATCGCGTGGGTTGGGTGACGTCATGGGGTCCCGCTGGGGCAGACCGGCCCGGACACCCCGGGCCGGCCGCCAGTCTAGCGCGAAGGCACCCCGTCCGTCATGCGGGCTGAGACGGACGGGCGGGCCGGGCGCCCTTCGGGCCCCCAAACCTCAAAGAATGGCACCGCTTCGCGGTGTCAGGGCGGCGCCGGCCATGGACGTCAACGGCCCTCGACCGAGGCCGTTGGGGTTACAGCACCGAGAGCATGCACGACACCAGCGGGTGACGGACCACGTCGCGGTCGGTCAGGCGCACGACCGCGATGTCCTCCAGCGCCTCCAGCCGGTGGGCGATGTCGGACAGGCCGGAGACCCCCGGCAGCAGGTCGGTCTGGTCCGGGTCGCCCGTGATGACCATGCGCGAATGCCAGCCCAGGCGGGTGAGCAGCATCTTGATCTGGCCGTAGGTGCAGTTCTGGGCCTCGTCGATGACCACGAAGCAGTTGTTGAGCGTGCGCCCGCGCATGTAGGCGATGGGCGCGATCTCAATGGTGCCGTCGGCGATCAGCGCCTTCAGCCGCTTGCCGCCGGTGCGGTCGGACAGCGCGTCATAGAGCGGGCGGAGGTAGGGCAGCAGCTTTTCCTCCATCGTGCCCGGCAGATAGCCCAGGTTCTCGCCGGCCTCGACGGCGGGGCGGGACAGCACGATGCGGTCGATGCGGCCTTCCTCCAGTTGGCCGACGGCGGTGGCGATGGCCAGGTACGTCTTGCCGGTGCCGGCCGGGCCGATGGCCAGGGTCAGCGGGTGGTCCTCCATGGCCTCCAGCAGGCGGCGCTGGTTGTCGTTCTGCGGCCGGATGGTGCGCTTGTAGCTCTGGTCGCGGTGCCCGTCGATCGGGTCCCAGCCCACGCCCATGGGATGCAGGGGCACCGGCGCGTTGCCGGGGCGATGCTCCTGCGGCGGGCGGGCGGCGGCGGACTTCGCGGAACGTCTGGCCATGGCGGTTACGTCCTTTCACTGGAGGGAAGGGCGACACCCCGTGCGCGGCCAGGGGGGTGGCCGGCACGAAAAACGCCCCCGAGGGATGACTCGGGGGCGGGAGGGACAGCTCTGGCGATGATGAGAGAGGTGTGCAGACCCGGCGCAGGCGCGGCGGTCACGGGGAGGCGCGGACCGGCGGAGACACCGAGCCGCGCCCGTTCGGGCAAGGGGGCGGTGTCGGGCCGTGCGTCGCGCCATGCCGGTGGGCTCCCGCTGCAAGGTCTGGGAGCAGAGTACGCGCTTCGCCCGGGCCTGTCACGTCTGTTGTATGTGAAGCCCTTGTGACGGTACCAGATGTAGGACAGCGCCTGCGGGTCCGGAGCCGAGCGCCCGCCGCGCGCCGGTATGGGCCTTGATCCCCGGGGCGATATCCTTCACGAAATTGTCGGCTTCGGGCCGCCCTTACCGGCTTCGCCTCCGCCCGGCGGGCGTGCTAAGGTCGGAGCCGCTCGCCCTCTCCCGGTGCTTCCCCTCCCGGCTGTCCTGGCGCCCCCGACCGGGCCGCGCCACACGGCAAGGACTTGATCGCCATGCCGACCGACCCAACGTCCCGGCCGTCGCTGGCCGGTCTTCGCTTTCCCGGCCAGGGCCCGGCCCGCCAGCCCGGACCGCTCGATGCCCTCGCCCCCCCCGCCCTGCGCAAGGTAGGTGTCATGCTGCTGCCGATCGTCGATGACCCGGCGCCCCGCATCTACAACCTGTTCCCGACCCTGGCCGGGCCTCTGTCCCGCTGGCATGAGCACTTCGCGCGCATCCGCCGCATGCGGTTCAACTGGATCTACGTGAACCCGATCCACTACCCGGGGTTCTCGGGCAGCCTGTACGCGGTCAAGGACTATCACGCGCTGCACCCGCTGCTGGACGACGGCTCCGGCCGCTCGGCGGCGGATCAGATTCGCGAGATGCTGGACGCCGCGCACGAACACGGCCTCAAGGTTATGCTCGATCTGGTGGTCAATCACACCGCCAAGGATTCGCCCTGGGTGGACGAGCACCCCGACTGGTACGTGCGCGAGCCGGACGGGTCCGTGCAGTCGCCGTTCGCCATCGACCCGGCCGACGCGAACAACAAGACGGTGTGGGGCGATCTGGCCGAACTGGACTTCACCCCGCGTCCGGCCCGCGACGGGTTGGTGGCCCAGTATGCCGCCATCACGCGCCACTACGCCGGGCTGGGCTTCGACGGCTTCCGCTGCGATGCGGCCTACAAGGTGCCGGCGGACGTCTGGGCGGAGTTGATCGGACAGGCGCGCGCGGTGCGCCCCGGGGCGCTGTTCGCCGCCGAGACCCTGGGCTGCCGCCTGCCGGAGATCGAGCAGTTGCGCCCGGCCGGGTTCGACTATCTGTTCAACAGCTCGAAATGGTGGGATTTCCGGGAGTCCTGGCTGCTGGACCAGTACGACGCGTTCCGCTCGCTGGCACCCTCCATCGCCTTCCCGGAAAGCCACGACACCCCCCGCCTGCGCGCCGAACTGCCCCAGGGCGCCGGCACGCAGGCCGTGGAGGCCGCCTATCGCCGCGCGTGGCTGTTCGCCTCGGTGTTCTCCAGCGGCACCATGATGCCCATGGGCTTCGAGTTCGCCTTCGCCGGCAAGCCGGATGTGGTCACCACCCGGCCGGAGCACTGGGAGGACACGGGCATCGACCTGCAAGGCTTCATCGGCGCGGTCAACGACATGAAGCAGCGCGCCCGCGTGCTGAACTGGGAGGGTCCCCAGGCGTTGGTCGAACTGGGCGCCGATGTCTGCATGCTGGTGCGTCGGGCCGAGCACGACCCGGATGTCTCGGTCGTGGTCATCAACCGCGACCGCAAGGAAGGGCGACGCCTTCCCGTGGACCTGGTGCGTCATCCCCAGTACGGCGTCGGGGCCGTGCCGCTGGCCGAGATGACGCCGGCGCGCGCCAAGGGGCGCCTGGACGCCCAGGCCAACGTGTTTCTTGAGCCGGGCGAGATCCGGCTCTTCGTGCATGATCCCAGGGAGCCATCATGAGCAAGCGGAAACCGGCGGCCACCGGGGCTTCGGCCGCCATCGACCTGTCCAGCCTGTCCAGCCGCCCGATCGTGATCGAGCAGGTGCGGCCCGCCATCGACCACGGCCGGTTCGCGGTCAAGCGGCGCGAGGGCGATGCGCTCCAGGTCGGCGCGGCCATCTTCGCCGAGGGGCACGGCGCGCTGTCGGCGGTGCTGAAGCTGCGCAAGGCCGGGGCGACGGACTGGCGGGAGTTTCCCATGGTGTCGGTCAACCACGGCCTCGCGCTGTGGGAGGGCGAAGCGCCGCTGGAGGACATCGGCCGCTTTGAATACACCATCGAGGCGTGGCGCGACCTGTGGACCTCGTGGACCGACGAGGTCGGCAAGAAGGTGGGCGCGCATCAGGACGTCTCGCTGGAGCTGGTGGAAGGCCGCGCGCTGGTCGAGGCGGCCGCGCGCCGCGCCATCGCCGACGACGCCAAATACCTGAAGACCGTGCTGAAGGGCGTGGACGCCCGCGACGCGACCCCGGACTCCAAGGTGGCGCTGATGATGTCGGACGATCTGGCCGCCGTCATGGCGCGCTGGCCGGATCGGTCCGAGGCGGTGGACTACGATCTGACCCTGCCGCTGGTGGTGGACCCGATCCGGGCCAGCTTCGCGGCGTGGTACGAGATGTTTCCGCGCTCCCAGGGGACCGTGGAGGGCCAGTGGGGCACCTTCGAGGACTGCATCCGGCGCCTGCCCGAGGTGCGCGCCATGGGCTTCGACGTGCTCTATTTCGTGCCGATCCATCCCATCGGGGTGTCCCACCGGAAGGGCAAGAACAACAGCCTGACCGCCGGACCGGACGAGCCCGGCAGCCCGTACGCCATCGGCTCGGCCGAGGGCGGGCACACCGCCATTCACCCGGCGCTGGGCACCATGGAGGACTTCGAACGGCTGGTGCGCTCGGCCAACCACATGGGCATGGAAGTGGCGCTGGACATCGCCATCCAGTGCGCGCCGGACCATCCGTGGGTCACGGAGCATCCCGAGTGGTTCAAGTTCCGCCCGGATGGCACCATCAAGTACGCCGAAAATCCGCCCAAGAAGTATCAGGATATCGTCAACGTCGAGTTCTTCGGTCCGCATCAGTACGACTTGTGGGAAGAGTTGCGGCAGGTCTTTCTGTTCTGGATCCGACACGGCGTGACCATCTTCCGCGTCGACAACCCGCACACCAAGCCGGTGCCGTTCTGGGAGTGGGTCATCCGCACCATCAAGGACGATTACCCGTTCGTGCAGTTCCTGTCCGAGGCGTTCACGCGCCCGCCCATGATGAAGATGCTGGCCAAGGTGGGCTTCACGCAGTCCTACAGCTATTTCACGTGGCGCAACAGCAAGCAGGAGCTGACCGAGTACCTCACCGAACTGACGCAGACCGATTGCGTCGAGTACATGCAGCCGAACTTCTTCGCCAACACCCCGGACATCCTGCCGGAGTTCCTGCAGCGCGGCGGCCGACCCGCGTTCATGATCCGGGCCGTGCTGGCGTCCACCCTGTCCACGGTCTACGGCATCTACAACGGCTTCGAACTGTGCGAGAACGACGCCATTCCGGGCAAGGAAGAGTACAACAACAGCGAGAAGTACGAGTTCAAGGTGTGGGACTGGGACCGCCCCGGCCACATCAAGGACCTGCTGACGCGCCTCAACCACATCCGCCTGGACAACCGGGCGCTGCAGGACTTCCGCGCGCTGCGGTTTTATCCGACGGACAACGACGATGTGCTGTTCTATGGTCGGATGACCGCCGACCGGGACAACATGGTCTTCACCCTGTGCAGCGTGAATCCGTTCGATGCCCAGCACGTCTGGATGCAGTTCCCCCTCGCCGAGATGGGCATTCCGGCGGATCAGGCGTTCGAGGTCGAGGATCTGCTGAGCGGCGACCGGCACCTGTGGACCGGGCCGTGGCATCACTACTACCTTGACCCGGCGGTCAATCCGGCCGCCATCTTCCGCATCCGGCCTTGGCGCCCGGTGGACTACCGCACGCCCAGCCCCTGAGGCCCGTTCCGGTCCTCCGCGCCAGCCCCTCGCCTTTCAAGACGGACCATGAAAGGGCCGCCCATGAGCAGTGTCGCAAGCCGTGTCGTGACGCGTGACGCCACCGTCGATCCGCTCTGGTACAAGGACGCGATCATCTACCAGTTGCACGTCAAGGCCTTCGCCGACAGCGACGGCAACGGCATCGGTGACTTCCGGGGTCTGACCGACAAGCTGGACTATCTGACGGAACTGGGCGTCACGGCCGTCTGGCTGCTGCCGTTCTATCCGTCGCCGCTGCGCGACGACGGCTACGACATCGCCGAGTACAAGGCGGTCAATTCGTCCTACGGTTCGATGAAGGACGTGCGCAACTTCGTCAAGGCGGCGCACGAGCGCGGGCTGCGGGTCATCACCGAGTTGGTCATCAACCACACCTCGGACCAGCACCCGTGGTTCCAGCGCGCCCGCCGGGCCAAGCCGGGCAGCAACTTCCGCAACTTCTACGTCTGGTCCGACACCGACCAGAAGTACGACGGCACGCGCATCATCTTCACCGATACCGAGGAGTCCAACTGGGCCTGGGATCCGGTGGCGAAGGCGTACTACTGGCACCGCTTCTTCAGTCATCAGCCGGACCTGAACTTCGACAACCCGAACGTCTTCAAGGAAATCCTGCGGGTCATGAAGTTCTGGCTCGATATGGGCGTGGACGGGCTGCGGCTGGACGCCATCCCCTATCTGGTGGAGCGCGAGGGCACCAACAACGAGAACCTGCCCGAGACCCACGACGTCATCCGGCGTCTGCGCGCCTGGATCGACGAGAACTACCCCGACCGCATGTTCCTCGGCGAGGCCAACCAGTGGCCGGAGGACGTGCGGCCCTATTTCGGCGACGGCGACGAATGCCACATGGCGTTCCACTTCCCGGTCATGCCGCGCATCTACATGGCGGTCGCGCAGGAGGACCGGCACCCCATCGCCGACATCATGCGCCAGACCCCGGAGATCCCGGACACCTGTCAGTGGGCCATCTTCCTGCGCAACCATGACGAACTGACGCTGGAGATGGTCAGCGACCGCGAGCGCGACTACCTCTACAACACCTACGCCGCCGACAAGCGGGCGCGCATCAACGTGGGCATCCGCCGCCGCCTCGCGCCGCTGCTGAACAACGACCGGCGCAAGATCGAACTGCTCAACAGCCTGTTGATGAGCCTGCCCGGCACCCCCATCGTCTACTACGGCGACGAGATCGGCATGGGCGACAACATCTTCCTGGGCGACCGGGACGGCGTGCGCACGCCCATGCAGTGGTCGCCGGACCGCAACGGCGGGTTCTCGCGGGCCGATCCGGCCAACCTGTACCTGCCGGCTATCATGGACCCGGTGTACGGCTACGGCGCCGTGAACGTCGAGGCGCAGGCGCGCAGTCCGCATTCGCTGCTCAACTGGATGCGCCGGCTCATCAACACCCGCAAGCGCCACAAGGCGTTCGGGCGGGGTCAACTGGAGTTCCTCTACCCCGGCAACCGCAAGATCCTGGCCTATCTGCGCCGGATCGACGGCGAGGACATCCTGTGCGTGGCGAACCTGTCGCGCGCCTCGCAGCCGGTGGAGCTGGACCTGTCGGAGTTCGCGGGCCGCGTGCCGGTGGAGCTGCTGGGCCGCAGCGCGTTCCCGCCCATCGGCGAGCTGCCCTACTTCGTCACGCTGCCGGCCTACGGGTTCTACTGGTTCCTGCTGACCGAGGAAGCGGAGGCACCATTGTGGCATGAACCGTTCGTCCACCCGCTCCCCGACCTGATGACCCTGGTCATGCCGAAGGGCTGGGACAGCCTGTTCACCGGCGAGACCGGCGACGCCATCGTGGGCGAGATCCTGCCGGCGTTCCTGCCCAATCAGCGCTGGTTCGCCGGAAAGGAACAGGGGCTGGCCCAGGTGGAGATCGCCGATCAGGCCACCGTCCAGGGCGAGGGTCGGGGCGACGCCGCGTTCCTGGTGACCGTCGTCGGCGCTCACCTGGACGACGGCGAGATCCAGCGCTATCTGCTGCCGCTGGCCCTGACGTGGGAGGCCGACAACGAGGATCCCATCGTCGGCCTGCTGCCCTACGCCCTGGCCCGGGCGCGCCGGGTGAACCGCGTCGGCGTGCTGCACGATGCGCTGGCGGATGCGCCATTCACCGCCGGCGTGGTCCAGGCCATGCGCGACACCCGCGAGGTGCCCACCGCGCACGGCGGGCGGATCGTCTTCCGGCCCACGCACCTGCTGGCGGAGGAAGCCCCCATCTCCCAGGACGACATCGGTCGTCTGGGCCGGGAGCAGTCCAACACCTCCATGCTGCTCGGCGATCGCATGGTGCTGAAGGTCTATCGCCGCCTCAGCGAGGGCGTGCATCCGGAACTGGAGGTGGGGCGCTTCCTCACCGACGTGGCCGGTTACGCCAACACGCCGGCCCTGCTGGGATCGGTGGAGATGATCTCGGCCGACGGCGCGCCCACGGCGCTGGCGGTGCTGCAGGCGTTCGTGCGCAACCAGGGCGACGGCTGGGCCTACAGCCAGGACTACCTGCGCCGCTACCTGGAGGACGCCGAGTTGCACACGCACACCGGATCGGCGGTGGATCAGGCGGAAGAGGCCGACCATTCGCTCTATCTGGGTCTGGCCGAGACCATGGGCCGACGGGTCGCGGAACTGCACCGGGCGCTGGCCATCGAGACCGACGATCCCGCCTTCCAGGCCGAGCCGGTGGCCCCGGACGACCGCCGGTGGTGGCTCGATCAGGTCAAGGCCGAGGCCGCCAAGGCCAAGCGCTCGCTGGAAGGGGCGCTGCACACCCTGGACGCGGAAACCCGGACCGTGGCCGACGATCTGCTGGCCCATTGGGACCGCGTGGACGGCGTGATTGAGACCGCCCTGCCCGAGGGCGTGGACCTGATGAAGACCCGCTTCCACGGCGATCTGCATCTGGGTCAGCTCGTGGTCGCCAAGGACGATGTCTACATCCTCGACTTCGAGGGCGAGCCCGCCCGCGCCGTCAACCAGCGCCGGTTGAAGCACATGCCGCTGAAGGACGTGGCCGGGATGGTGCGGTCGTTCAACTACGCCGCCTGGGCGGCATTGTTCGACCGCCAGCAGGTGCAGGCGGATGTCCTGGCCGACCTGGGGCCGACCGTGGAGGCCTGGGAGGCGCAGGTCGTCGAAACCTTCCTGTCGGGCTATCACGACGCCATCGGCGACTGCCCTTCGGTCCCCGCCGATCCGGACCAGTTCCGGTCGCTGCTCAACCTGTTCACGCTGGAAAAGGCGTTCTACGAGATCGGGTACGAAACCGCCAACCGCCCGGCCTGGGCCCGCATTCCGGTGCGCGGCGTCCACCGCCTGGTGCTGGGCGGCCCCGCCACGGCCCGCGACTGACGGATACGGACCGCGGATGGGGGACTCGGACCTGCGCGTGTGGCCAGGGCATCCCTGGCCTCTGGGAGCGACATGGGATGGACGCGGCGTGAACTTCGCCCTGTTCTCGGAACGGGCGGAGCGTGTTCAGCTCTGCCTGTTCGACGACCAGGGGCGGGAAACCCGCGTCGATCTGCCCGAGTACACCGACGAGGTCTGGCACGGCTATCTGCCCGACGCCGCCCCGGGGCAGGTGTACGGCTACCGCGTCTATGGCCCGCACGCGCCGGAACGGGGCCTGTGGTTCAATCCGCACAAGCTGCTGATCGACCCCTACGCCCGCGCCCTGGTGGGACGGCTGGACTGGGCCGGGCCGCATTTCTGCTTCCAGTTGGGCCACCCGCGCGCCGACCTGTCGTTCTGCACCCGCGACAATGCGGCCACCATGCTGAAATGCCAGGTGGTCGAGCCGGGCGCGGGCCGGGGCACGTTCCGGCCGCCCCGGCACGCCTGGCACACGACGATCCTCTACGAGATGCACGTGCGCGGCTTCACCATGCGCCATCCCGAGGTGCATGAGAGCTACCGGGGCACGCTCGCCGGGCTGTCCGCGCCGGCCGTGATCGACTACCTGCGCGGGCTGGGCATCACCGCGGTGGAACTGCTGCCCGTGCACGCCTTCCTGGACGACCGGCATCTGGTGGTGAAGGGCCTGCGCAACTACTGGGGCTACAATCCCATCGGGTTCTTCGCGCCGCATCCGGCCTATCTGGCCACGGGCCAGTTGAGGGAGTTCCGCGCGTTCGTGCGGACCATGCATGACGCCGGGATCGAGGTGATCCTCGACGTGGTCTACAACCACACCGGCGAGGGCAACCACATGGGGCCCATGCTGTCGTTCCGGGGCATCGACAACGCCAGCTATTACCGACTCGTGCCCGGCAACGAGCGCTACTATATGGACTCCAGCGGCTGCGGCAACACGCTGAACTTCCGGCATCACCGGGTCGTGCAGTTGGTGATGGATTCGCTGCGCTACTGGGTCGAGGAAATGGGCGTGGACGGCTTCCGGTTCGATCTCGCCAGCGCGATGGCCCGCGAAGCCGGGCACTTCGACCGCGAGGCCGGATTCCTGGACGCCGCCCGCCAGGACCCCGTGCTGTGCCGCGTCAAGATGATCGCCGAACCCTGGGACGTGGGCGACGGCGGCTACCAGCTTGGCAACTTCCCCGCCGGCTGGGCCGAGTGGAACGACCGCTACCGCGACACCGTGCGCAGCTTCTGGCGCGGCGATCCGGGCCAGGTGCCGGATCTGGCCACCCGCATCACCGGCTCGTCGGACGTGTTCGCCCGCCGGGGCCGCAAGCCCTGGGCCAGCGTCAACTTCGTCACCGCCCACGACGGCTTCACCCTGGCCGACCTGGTCAGCTACGACCGCAAGCACAACGAGGCCAACGGCGAGGGCAACCGCGACGGCACCGACGACAACCGGAGCTGGAACCACGGCGTGGAGGGACCGACGCCGGACAACGCCATCTCGCAACTCCGCCTGCGCCAGCGGGTCAACATGCTGGCCACGCTGCTGTTGTCGCAGGGCGTGCCCATGCTGCTGGCGGGCGACGAATTCGGACACAGCCAGCAGGGGAACAACAACCCCTATTGCCAGGACAACCCGATCACCTGGCTGGACTGGGAGCGCATCGGCACCGACGGCCGCCGCCTGACCCGGCTGGTGTCGTGGCTCATCCGCCTGCGCCGCGACCATATCGTGTGGCGCCGCGATCGCTTTCTGAAAGGCGAGCCGGTGCCGGGCACCGATATCGTCGATGCCCAGTGGATCAATCCCGACGGGCGCGAGCGGCAGGTGAGCGACTGGGAAAACGGCGAAACCCGGTTCATCGGTTTGTTGTTGCGTGGGGCGGCCGGTTTCTACTACGTCACGCCCACGGGCGAACCGCGCCCGGACGAGAGCTTCCTCCTGTGCATGAACTCGGGTGTCGCGCCGCTGACCTGCCGTCTGCCGGTGCTGCCCGATACCGGACACTGGCTGCCGCTGCTGGACTCCGCGGACGGGCCGGTGCTGTCGGCCGCCCCCGTGCAGGGGGACGGCACACCCTATCGCATGGCGGGGCGGTCCCTGGTTCTGTTCCGGCGCACGCTGCCGCGCGCCGGGGACGGGGGAGACGCCCGGCCGCGTCCGACCGACCCGGCGAGAGAACGCCGGTAACCTGACATCCCGGCTGGAGTATACGGCCATGACCGAGCGGGACGAACTGGAGGCCCTGGCGCGACGCGCCGGGGTGTCGCCCGAGTACTGGGACGCCTTCGGGACCCATGCCGTCGTTCCCGAGTCCACCAAGCGCGCGTTCCTCACCGGGATGGGCATGGCCGCCGGCGACGACGTGGCGGCCGCGCGCACCCTGGCCGCGCTGGAGGCGGACGGCTGGCGGCGGCTGGCCCCGCCCTGTCTGGTGCTGCGCTGCGAGGCCGAGGGGCTGGACCGCCTGCCCCTGGTCGTCTCGGTGCCCGAACCGGCCCGCGATGCGGTGCTGGACTGGCGCATCGAGATGGAGGGCGCCACCGAGGGCCCACAGACGGGGCACCTGTCGCTGACCGGCCCGGACGTCACCGAGGTGGGCGCGGCCGACCTGGACGGCCAGGGCGTCCGGCGGCTGTCGCTGGCGCTGCCGGTCGCCCTGCCCTGGGGCTATCACACCGTGTGGCTGTCCGCCCCGGGCGCGACGGCCACCCGGACGGTGGTCATCGTGGCGCCGTGGCGCTGCTACCTGCCGCCCGCGCTGGAGGCGGGCGGGCGCGTCTGGGGGCCGTCCGTGCAGGTCTACGCCCTGCGCGGGCGCGACGACTGGGGCATGGGCGACTTCGCCGACCTGCGCCATCTGGCCGTCGAAAGCGCCCACGAGGGCGCCGGCGTGCTGGGTATCAACCCGCTGCACGCGCTGTTTCCCACCCGACCGCGCCACGCCAGCCCGTATTCGCCGAGCAGCCGCCTGTTCCTGAACCCGCTGTACATCCACATCCCGGCGGTGCCCGAACTGGCTGACAGCGACAGCGCGGCGGCGATCATGGAGGCGGCCGGTTTCCGCGACCGGCTGGATGCTCTCGCGGCCGGCGACCTGATCGATTACGACGGGGTGCACGCGCTCAAGCGGCCGCTGCTGGAAGCGCTGTTCGAGACCTTCGCCGCGCGCCACTTGGGCCAGGACACCCCCCGGGACCGCGCGTTCCAGGCCTTCCGCGCCGACCGGGGCCGACCGCTGCGCCTGTTCGCCATTCACGAGGCGCTGGCCGAGACCTTCGCCGACCACGGCCATTGCCACCGCGACTGGCCGGCCGAATACGGCCAGCCGGACGCCCCCGCCGTGGCCCGGTTCGCCGAGGAGAACGCGCACCGGGTGGCGTTCCACGAGTACCTGCAGTTCGAGGCCGATCGCCAGCTCGCCCACGTCTCGGATGCCGCCGCGCAGGGTGGCATGACCGTCGGTCTGTATCACGACCTCGCGCTGGGGGCGGACACCACCGGCGCGGACATCTGGATGAACCAGGACCTCGTCGTGGACGGCGTGGCCGTGGGCGCGCCGCCCGATCCCATGAACCTGAAGGGCCAGAACTGGGGCTTCCCGCCGCTGAATCCCGTGCGCCTGCGCGAGCGCGCCTATGACATCTTCGTCGAGGTGGTGCGCGCCGGCATGCGCCACGCGGGCGCGCTGCGTATCGACCACGTGCTCGGCCTGATGCGCATGTTCTGGATTCCCCTCCGGGCCGAGGCCCGCGACGGCGGCTATGTGGGCTATCCCTTCGACGAGATGCTGGCCGTGCTGGCGCTGGAAAGCCACCGCCAGCGCTGCGTCGTGATCGGCGAGGACCTGGGGACGGTCCCGGACGGATTCCGCGAGCGCATGGCCGAGGAGAACATCCTGTCCTATCGGCTGTTCTACTTCGAGCGCCACCTGGACCAGTCGCTGAAGCATCCGGCGGAGTACCCGGCCAAGGCGGCCGTGGCGGTGGGCACCCACGACCTGCCCACCCTGCGCGGGTTCTGGACCGGGCACGATCTGGCCGTGAAGAACGACATCCACCTGTTCCCCAGCCGTGAGAGCTATGACCGCGAGCGCGAGACCCGCGCCCAAGACCGGGGCCGCATCCTGGGAACGCTGGCGGAAACCGGCTGCGGAGTCGGCGACGACGGCTCGGGGGCCGCGCCGTCGGGCGCGCTGATCGACGCCATCTACGGGTTCATGGCGGCCACGCCCAGCATGATCCTGCTGCTGCAGTTGGAAGACGCGCTGGAGGAGCTGGAGCAGGCCAACGTGCCCGGCACGGTCGAGGAACACCCCAACTGGCGCCGCCGGCTGAGCGTGGCGGTCGAGGACCTGCCCGCGCATCCGCGTTTCGCCGCCCTGACGGCCCTGCTGCGCGAGGCCCGGCCGCGCCCGCCCCGGGGATAGGGCACCACCGGGGGCGGAGGGTCGGGCAACCAGCACGACAGCCGTCGGGTGGAGTCGCCCCCGGGTGTGTCTCGTCCGCAAACCGCTTGATGGCTTCGCGTCGGATGTTCGGGCGCCGGATCCTCGGTGGGCACGCACCGGACTCCCTCCCCTGGCAAGGGGAGGGCTGGGGAGGGGCACATGCTTGAAACCGCAAACGGTTCGAATGCCGCCTTTGCCCCCTCCCAACCTTCCCCCCGCCGGGGGGAGGAGTCCGGGGCCGGCCGGACAAAAAGGGGACTCTTTCCGTCGGCCGGTATCAAACGGAGACGCGGCGGGAGCCATCCACCGGGTTTGGTGACGTGGCGCACGGTCCACCGCTTCTGCCGCCCCAGGCGGGACATTCGATCTGGAAGGCGGCCTCATCCCTCACGTGTCTTGCTTCGCGCTGACGTCGTTGGTGATGCCGGGCGGGAGTTGCACTCCCGCCCGGACCGTTTTCATCCCCACGCATTGGGCAAAACCATCCGGACGGGGCTGCAAGCCCCGTCCGGCATGCAGAAGGCCTGTCCGTGCGATCCTTGAGATGTGTGAATCGGATAGCCCCCGCCGGGGGGGGAGGAGTCCGGGGCCGGCCGGACAGATAGGGTTCCGCCGGGCCGCTCAGCGTCGGGCCAGCACCTCCAGCAGGGCGGCGAAATTCTTGCGCACCTCGCGCGGCGCGGCGGCGTAGGCCTGCATGAGATCGTGGCTCTCGGGGTGGTCCATCAGGGGCGGGATCCCCGGCGGGCAGGACGCCACGCGCATCGGGTCATGGCCGCCATAAAAGTGCCCGACCCGCACCCCCAGTTCGCGCGCCGCCGCCTCCAGACGGGAGGCGGTCAGGACGTTGGTGGCCTCTTCCATCCGCTTGAGTTGGTCGGGCCGCAGGCCCATGCGCGCGGCCAGGGTCTCGCGCGACAGGCCGACCTGTTCGCGGGTCTCCCGCAGCGCCCGCCCGATGTCGCGCTCCATGGCATGATTGCGCTGGCTCCGCACGCGGCGCCTTGCCGTCTCCTCGCCCACGGCCCCCTCCCATGATACACGTCAGGCGCGCACCGGGACACAGGAGCGCGCTTCACCTGTGTATATCACGAGCGTGGAGCGTTCAAGGTGTCGCTTGTGTTTTCAGGTTGTGGCCCGTGCCCAGCGGCATCACGCGCCCGGGGGGGGGGGGGGCGGCCGGAAACCAGAGGGTCACTGATGTGGATATAATTATTCGAGAATGGACGGAATTATTTGATCACGGGACCCGGGATATAGGGGCACATTCCGGGCTATATCGGGAT
>NZ_WIVE01000062.1 GCF_009601025.1 Roseospira navarrensis
CGCAAGCATCTGCAAGCCTACCTCGATGAGTTCGTCTTCCGCTTCAACCGCCGCCGCACCCGGCACGCAGCCTTTCGGTCCCTACTGGGCATCGTCACCACCAAAGGGCCCATCACCTACGATATGTTGATCGCGCCGGAAGCAAAGGGATAAGCCTTTTCCGCAGAAATGGTTGCGCTTTCCAGAGTATGACGTGGCAGGAGCCGGGTGCGGCGGCCTTGGGACCCCGCACCCTTTTTTTATGCAAAATCAGGCAAGGCGCGAACCCGTGATCGATTTCAATGAAAGCGCGTTCAAGCGTTGGCAGGAAGATTTCGACGACTTCAACTACGGTTTCCGATCCTATTGTTTTCAGCAATTCAGGGTGTATTCGATCCACGTTGATTTCGTTCCGGGTGCCTTGCAACAAATCCATCGCCGCTGGGTCGAGCGTTGCGAGGTCTGGCTCAACCAGGAAACCCACCCGACGACAAAGAAGCTTTCACATATCAAGCGGGCCGCTCTGCTTCTCCACGCGCTGACATCGATTCAGTTTCTCGGAAATTTCCAGGAGCATGAGTATGATGAGGAGCAAAAGTATGACTTCCGGGGCACGGCGGACCAGTTCAATCAATCAAAACAAGATCTTATCGACGCGCGCGAGGCCGTTCTGGCCCTCGATTTTGTGTTGAATATCATCCACTATTTTGAATCAAACAGAATTGACCGGGAAGAGCCGTTTTCCGTCCGCCTGACCATGGACATGCGCCACGATATTCTGTCGTACATCTTGTCCGGCGAGCCACAGGAAAAGGCGCTCTATCTGATCCTTAAAGCGCTGTATCTGCGCCATACGCGGGCAGGCGCCGCGAACTGATCCCATCGGCCTTTGGCGATGACCGTTGAAGCCCGTGGCCGGCCTGCTCGGCGGGTGAGCCACACTCCGCCGCCGCTGAGATGAGACGTGTCGGCAAGGCTCCGGGCGGGCGTGTGGCTCGCCCGCCCGTCTCCCGCGTCGTGCTCGGGCTGTTGGGCCCCGCCCGCTCACCCCTGCGCGGCGGCGACCTCCACCACATGGGGCTGGCCGCCCACCTCGGCGAGGATGTGCGCCGTCACCCAGGCGCGCAGGAATTCGGCCATGTCCTCGGTGAAACGGGGCGGCCGCGCCGGCTCCAGGCTGCGCTGCCGGAAGTGCAGCATGTCCTTCATCCAGCTCCAGCGGCTGGACGCCAGGGGCTCGCCCGGGCCGTGGCCCCGGCGGTCGTCCTCGCGGTCCATGTGGACCACCGCGCTGGCGATCAGGCGGTCGAACAGGCGGGCGATGTCGTCGCGGGCGGCGTTGCTGCTCCAGCGGTCGTGCAGGGCGTTGACCAGCGAGACCAGTTCGCGGTGTTCCTCGTCCGTGGCGTCGTCGCCGACCGCGTAGGCCGTGCGCCAGCGCAGTAGCGGGCCGGCGGGCCGCTCGGGCTGGGCGACGATGGCGATCTGGTCGGCCTGCAGGCCCTTGGGTCCCTCGCTCACCGACATGGTGACGGTCTGGCCCTCGATCAGGTCGCTCAGCCCGCACTGTTCCAGGGTGCGGACGTGGACGAACACGTCGGCCTCGTCGGGCTCCCGCGTGACGAAGCCGAAGCCCTTGTAGGCGTTGAAGAACTTGACGACGCCGGTGCAGCCGTCGCTGATCGCCTCCGGCGGCGCGGCGCGCGTGGGCTCCGGCACGTCCAGCACGTCGTCGATGCTCTGCACCTCCCACCCCTTGGGCCCCTCGATCAGGGTGCAGTTGAGCATCGTGCCCTCGGGCAGCCGTTCCAGCCCCCGGGCCTCCACGGCGGACACGTGCAGGAAGGCGTCTGGCAGGCCTTCGTCCGGACGGACGAAGCCGAAGCCTTTCTTTGGATTATACCATTTCACGGTCACCTGGGTCACGGCAGCACTCTCCCCCTCCGCCCATGATCGAAGCGCAATACGTCCATGCGCCCATTAACTATGCAGGGATGCGACCGTGGCTGGCAAGCATGACACCAATTTAATATGGGTCTTTCCCGGGGCGGGGGTGCGGGGACATGACCCGACAGGCGGCCCGAGACCCCGCGGTTCCGCGCCAAACCCTCCCTCCCAAAGGAGGATTTCTCCTGCGAAAGAAGGAGGCCGAATCGCCGCGCTCGTCGCGCCCCGCCGGGTCCGAGTCTGCGCGCATCGGTAGAAGTGTCGTGGGGGAAGCACGCGGGTTCCGTCGATTCGGGCCGCGAATCGAGCCGAACCGAGGTGGGTCCGGAGGGAGTCCCCGTCAGGCCGGGCACCCCGAAAAAACAGACAATCCTGAGGGAGCGGAGCGCCCGCAGGATCTCGGGCGGGGGCGTGCACAGGTCGAGCCGAAAGCCACCCGGCCGCCCGAGATCCGTCGCCGCTATCAGCGGCTCAGGGTGACGTGACAGAGAGGCGCACATCATGCCGGACGGGGCTTGCAGCCCCGTCCGGACCGTTTCGCCCAATGCGTGGGGATGAAATCGATCCGGGCGGGAGTGCAACGCCCGCCCGGCATCACGGCGTTCATGGGCCGAGCCGAAAGCCACCCGGCCTCCCGAGATCCTTCGCCGCTTTCAGCGGCTCAGGATGACGTGTCAGGCCTAAACCGCCTGGCTGTGCCGCTTCTCGCCCACGTTCAGGTACTGGTCGAACTTGGCGCACACGGCGCGGACCAGCGGGCGGCCCATGTCGGTGACGCGCAGGCGGGCCCCGTCGCGGATGACCACCCCGTCCGCTTCCAGGTCGGACAGTTGGGCCAGTTCCGCCTCGAAATCGGATGCCGAGGCGCCGTACTCGGCGGCCACCGTCTCAAGGTCCACGCTCAGGTCGCACATCAGGCGCTCGATGATGGCGCGGCGCAGCTTGTCCTCGTGGCTGACGGCGAGGCCGCGCGTGATCGGCGGTGTGCCGGCGCGCACCGTGCGCTTGTAGGCCCCGATCTCGCCCTGGTTGCCCACGTAGCCCTGTGGCAGCGAGCCGATGCCCGAGGCCCCGAACGGGATCAGGGCGGGCGCGGTGTCGGTCGTGTAGCCCTGGAAGTTGCGGTTCAGGGCCTGGTTGTTCAGCGCCAGCGCCAGTTCGTCGTCGGGGGCGGCGAAGTGGTCCAGGCCGACGGCCACATAGCCGTTGTGCACGAACCGGGCCGAGCCGTTGAGGTACTGGCTCCAGCGCTCGGTGACGCTGGGCAGGGCCTGTTCCGGGATCATCTTCATGTGGGTGCGCATCCAGGGGACGTGCGCATAGCCGAAGTACGACACCCGGCGCGGCCCCAGGGCCAGGGCGCGGTCGATGGTCTTTTCGATGCTCGCGGTGGTCTGGAACGGCAGGCCGTACATCAGGTCCATGTTGATGTCGGTGATGCCGTGCTTGCGCAGCCAGTCCACCACCTGGGCCACCATCTCGTAGGGCTGGACGCGGTGGACGGCCTCCTGCACCTCGGCCTCGAAGTCCTGCACGCCGATGCTGGCGCGGGTCACGCCCACGTCGGCCATGGCCTTGACGTAGTCCTCGGTGGCGGTGCGCGGGTCCATCTCCACCGCGATCTCGGCGCCGTCCAGCATCTCGAAGCGGCTGCGCAGGTGGCGGATCAGGCGCGAGAAGTCCTCGGCCTTCAGCACCGTCGGGCTGCCGCCGCCGAAGTGCATGAACTTGAAGCCCATGCGCGTCGGCAGCAGGTCCGCGATCATGTCGATCTCGGTCAGCACCGCGTCCAGATAGTCCGCGATCGGGTCGTAGCGCTTGGTGATCTTGGTGTGGCAGCCGCAGAACCAGCACATCTCCTCGCAATAGGCGATGTGGGTGTACAACGACAGCGGCGTGGCCGGGTCCAGTTCGCCCAGCCACTGCTTGTACGTGTCCGGACCGACCGCCGGCGAGAAGTGGGGCGCCGTCGGGTAGGAGGTGTAACGCGGGAGGCGCAGATCGTACTTGGCGGCCAGATCCTGAATCGTCATCGTCATCCGTCCATGTTGTGTCGGGGCGACATACTGCACGACGCCACGCATGGGAAGAGTCTTATATTTTCCGGAACGTACCGCCGGTCAACACGGGAGTCACTCAAACCATGCCGCGCTTCGCCGCCCACCTGTCCATGCTGTTCACCGAGCAGCCCTTTCCCGACCGCTTCAACGCGGCGGCCCGGGCCGGCTTTCAGGGCGTCGAACTGGGCTTCCCCTACCAGTACGCTGCGGAACGGCTGGCGGACCGGGCCGCCATGGCCGGCGTCACCGTGGCCTGCCTGACCGCGCCGCCCGGCGACTGGGCGGCGGGCGAACGGGGCCTGGCCGCGCTGCCCGGACGCGACTCGGAGTTCGCGGACAGCCTGGAGATCGCCCTGGATTACGCCGACATGATGGACTGTCCGGCGGTCCATGTCATGGCCGGGATCGTGGACGAGGCCGATTGGGGCCCGGCGCTGGAAACCTACATGGCCAACCTTCAGGCCGCCGCCGCCCTGGGCCGCGAGCATGGCGTGCGCATCCTGATCGGGCCGATCAATCCGGCCGACATGCCGGGGTATTTCCTCACCCGCCCGGAAGACGCGCTGCAGGTGGTCGAGGAGATCGGCGAGCGTCCCCTGGGCCTGCTGTACGATGTCTACCACGCCCAGATGGAACGGGGGGCGCTGGCCGACACCCTGGAAGACGCCATGGCCCACCTGGGCCACGTCCGCATCGCGGGGGTGCCGGGGCGCAACGAGCCCGACCGGCTGGGCGAAATCAACTGGGGGTATCTGTTCGACCTGCTGGACGCCCACGGCTACGGCGGCTGGATCGGCTGCGCCTACCACCCGCGCACGGACACCCTGGCGGGCCTGCGCTGGGGCGCGCCCTGGGGTCTGGGCGGGACAGATTGACTACCGCGGGGTGACGCGCACCGTCACGCGGCGGTTGATTTCCTGGTTGTTGGGCAGCGCCGTGCCTTCCGGCCCCCGGTTGGGCACCTTCGGGGCGGTGTCGGCGAAGCCCACGGCGCGCATCCGCTCCGAGGCCAGGCCCTCTTCCTCGAACAGCCGCACCACCCGGGTCGCGCGGCTGGCGGACAGCTCCCAGTTGGTGGGGAACCGGGGCGAGCTGACGGGCGTGTCGTCGGTGTGGCCCTGCACCTCGATGCGGAAGTTGCGGTACTTGGGACCTTCGAGGGTGGCCGCGATCTGCTCGAACACGTGGATCGCCTCGGGCCGCAACTCGGCCGAGCCGGGCGGATAGAACCCGGCGCTGGCGAACTCGATGATGAGCCCCTGCTGGTCCACGCCCAGGCCGACCACGTCGTCCACCTTCATCAGGTCGATGGCCGCCGTGATGTCGTTGCGCAGGGCCTCGATGGGCCGTTCGATGTCGCGCTGGCCGATGCCCTTGGCCATGCCGGCCTTGACCTGCTCGAACATGATCGGATCGACCTTGGAGATGGCCGCCAACAGCACGAAGAAGGCCAGGAGCAGGGTGGCCATGTCGGCGAAGGTGGTGATCCAGTCGTCCTCGCCCTCCCGCTTGGGGGCCTTGCGGGACCACTGATTGCCGAGGTTGTCGAACATGGCTGGCCTCGTTTTTTACATGATCGGTCAAGAAACGGACTTGTCCGTTTCTTCACCTCCGCGGCCCCGGCCGCCCAAGGGCGGCCATCTCTGGAAAGGCGCCGCGACGCGGCGCCTTGGGCGCCGGCCCGGTCGGGCCGGCCGCGTCCGACACGTTAAGACGCGTCGGACGCGGAATGGCGTTGCCTGGGGTGGAACCGACCCACCCGTCTCTTCACCTCCGCCGGTTCGGCGCCGTACCCGCCCGGCCCTGGTGTCACACCCAACGCCGCTCGGTCTCACCTCCCCGGCCGCTAGCCGCGGTCGCGCATCATGCTGTCGATGCTGAAGTGCAGCGCCGGGTCCAGATAGCTGTTCATCTTGTCCTGGATGTAGCGCGGGCTCTTGCGCTCGGCGAGCAGCGCCAGCCCCTCGGCCAGGAGGTAGTTGCGGAAGCGGATGATCTCCTCGCGCTGCTGCACCTTGTTGGCGGCCGGCAGGAACACCAGCCGCGCGGCCAGCACGCCGTAGAGCGTCGTCACCAGGGCGACCGCCATGCCCGGCCCGATCGACGCCGGATCGTCGCCCATGTTGTCCAGCATGATGATGAGGCCGACCAGGGTGCCGATCATGCCGAACGCGGGCGAGGTCGAGCCCATGTTGCGCAGGATGTCGGAATAGACCGTGGCGCGCTGGAACGTCGTCTCGACCGTGTTGGCGAGGATGTCGCGCACCTCCTGGCCGGTGTAGCCGGTCACCACCAGGTCGATGCCGTAGCCCAGGAAGCGGTCCACCTTGCGGGCCTTGGCGGCGTCGCTCTCCAGGCCGGCGAGGCCGCCCTTCTGGATCACGTAGCCCCAGCGGATCACCCGGCCGACCTCGTGGGTCAGGATGGCGCGGGTCTGCTCGTTGGCCAGCAGGATGCTCGTCATCACCCGCAGGGAGTGCACCACGAAGCGCGGCTCGAACGAGATGAAGGTGGCGGCGAGCGTGCCGCCCAGCACCATGATGAAACTGGGCAGGTTCAGGAAGACGAACACGTTGTCGGTGCTCAGGACGACCGAGCCGACAAACAGGCCGAAACCGAAAACGACGCCGAGAATGGTGGCGATGGACATGCAGGCGGGTTCCTCGGGGCAGGACGGTCCGGAGCGGAGGCCGCCCCGGGCTGGAACCGGGGTCGCCGGCCCTGCACAGCCGCCGTCCCTCCGGGTCTTCAGGGCGCCGCCGGGAGCGCCGCCACCGCGACTGTATCACGGGTTCGCCCAAGGGTGAGTCCAAAGGCCGCAGTTTTTTTCGCCCCCGAGGCTCGTTTCCGGGGACGGCCGGGTAACCCTCCATTGCGTCAGGGGACCGGGATGGAGCATGATCGGCCCGCGCATGGCGCAGGCCAAACGTCGGGAACAGGGCGAGGATCACTTTCTCCATGTCCGGCACCTCCCTTTTTGACATGGGATCCGTCATGACCGGCCTCGTGATGGCTGGTGTGTTGCTCGCCCTCATCCGGGTCGCTCCGGCGGTGCGGGAGATGGGGGCCTGGCTGGCGTTGGCCCTCGCCTGCGAGGCCGCCGGGTTCCTGTGGAGTCTGGCGCTGCCGCCGGGCGAGCCGGTGGCGGTCTTCGTCGGTGGTGCGGCCCATGCGGTCGTGCCGGCGCTGATTCTGTTCGGCCTGCGGGGACCGGGGCCGGACCGGCTGTCGAGCGGGCTGGCCATCCTCGTCGTCGCGGTCACCTTGATCTGGCTGGGCGCCGGAATGACGGCGAACGTCCCGATCGAGCAGGTGATGGGCCCCGTGCATGCCGCGCGCGGGCTTCTGTTCCTGGGCTGCGCTCTTGTCGCGCATCGCACACTGGGACGCGCCGCGTCCCTGTCGGTCGCATTGTGCCTGCTGTCGGGCGCCCTGGCCTTCGGGTCCACCGCCGCCCTGATGTTGGCGCCGGGTTGGATCGATACCGGCATGTTGCGCGACATGGAGCAGGCCCTGGTCTTCGGGCTCGTCCCGGCGGCGCTGTGGGCCGGCTGGCGCACGTGCGGCGCGGCGGCGGCCCCGGACGACGGGGGCGACGGCGACGCGGCCGCGGCCATGGCGGTGGTGGATCACGGTGTGCTGCGCCTGGACCCGGACGGCCGCATCGCCTGGGCCAACCGCTGCGCCCGCCAGATGCTGGGCGGGCCGGAGACCGCCGACCTGACCGGCCATGCCTGGACCGACCTGTTTCCCGCTCTGGCCGCCCACCCCGCGCCGCTGGAGCAGATTCCGCAGCGCGTGCCGTCGGAACCGGGGACCCGGAGCCCCGGTCTCGGCGTGCTCGCCCAGGCGCTGGACGGCCGGGTCGTCCCGGTCGAGGTGCTGAGACCCGGCGGGACCGGCCTCGCCGGGGCCATGATCCTGGTGCACGGTCAACGGTCGGCCGCGCCCACCCCGGTGGCCCGGCTGTCCATGCAGATCGACCGTCAGCTTGAAACCGGGGAGCCGCTGGACGCCATCACCCGCACCGTCTGCGCCGGCGTGGCGGACATCGAACGCGCGGCCCTGGTGTGGGTCGCCACGGGGGATTGGACCGACTCCCTGACTCTGGTCGCGGCCGGCGGCCCCAAGGCGGGCCTGCTGGCCGACACGCTGGGCGCGCCGCTGGCCTCGGACCTGGCCCGTCTGGCGGAGCCGGCCCTGGGGCAGGGCCGGCCCCGCTTCGTCGCGGCCCCCCTGCCCGGCGCGCCGACGGCCGAGTCCGGCGGAGACTCCGCCGCGACCGGCCTGTTCCCCATCGTGTCCGGGGACCGCACCGTGGGCCTCATGGTGGTGCACGGGGGCGCGGCCGGACTGTCGGACAATCGGCTGGCCCGCTGCGACATCGTGGCCCGCCGCCTGGGCACCGCCATCCGGCTCAGCCAGCAGACCGGGTTCCTGCGCCTGCAGGCGGCCGCCATGTCGGTGGCCGCCAACGCGATCTTCATCACCGATCGGGACGGCAAGATCGTCTGGGTCAACCAGGCCTTCACCCGGCTGTCCGGCTTCTCGGCGCAGGAACTGGAGGGCCGCACCCCGCACATCCTGTTCTCGGGCCAGCAGGACACCACCGTCTACGAGGACCTGTGGGCCACCATTCAGCGCGACAACGTGTGGCGCGGCGAGTTGGTGGAGCGACGCAAGGACGGCGGCCTCTACACCGTTCAGCAGACCGTGACCCCGCTGCGCGGACCGGACGACGGGGCGCAATACTTCGTGGCGGTGCACGAGGACATCAGCGACCGCAAACGGGCCGAGGAGCGGATTCGCTACCTGTCCAACTACGACACCCTCACCCGCCTGCCCAACCGCACCCTGTTCCGCGACCGCCTGAACCAGGCCGTGCAGCACGCCCGCTGGGCCAACAGCCGGGTCTCGGTGCTGTTCCTCGACCTGACCCAGTTCAGCCGGGTCAACGACACCCTGGGCCATGACCTGGGCGACCAGATCCTGATGACCGTGGGGTCGCGCATCAACGCCGCCGTCGCCGGCGAGGTGGACGTGGTCGCCCGCATGGGCGGGGACGAGTTCGCCCTGATCCAGGTGGGCCACCAGGGCACGGACGCCGCCGTCGGCCTCGCCCGGCGCCTGGGCCGCATCATCGAGACGCCGGTGGAGATCGGCGAGCATTCCGTCTCGCTGCGCGCCACCATCGGCATCGCCATGTACCCAGACGACGGCGCCAACCCGGACAACCTCATCAAGAACGCCGATCTGGCCATGCACCGGGCCAACTCGATCGAAGGGCAGTCCTACTGCTTCTTCTCCACCGACATGAACAACGACGCCCAGATCCGCCTGGGGCTGGAACGGGACCTGCGCCGCGCGCTGGAGCGCGACGAGATGATCAACCACTACCAGCCCCAGTACGACGTCAACGGCACCCTGGTGGGGATGGAGGCGCTGGTGCGCTGGAACCACCCCACGCGCGGGCTGGTCTCGCCCGGGTCCTTCATCCCGACGGCCGAGGACGCCGGCCTGATCGGGCCGCTGAGCGAGGCCGTGCTGCACAACGCCGCGCGCGACATCGTGCGCTGGCGGACGCTGGGCCTGCCGCAGGTGCCGGTGGCCATCAACATTTCGGCGGTGCAGTTCCGCGATGCCGATCTGGTGGACCGAATCCGCGCGGTGCTGGATGCCCATGGCCTGACGCCGGAGGCGATCGACCTGGAACTGACGGAAAGCGTGCTGATGGGCAGCCACGCGGGCTCGGTGGCCTTCCTGGACCAGCTCGCCGCCGAGGGCTTCCGCATCGCCATCGACGACTTCGGCACGGGCTATTCGTCGCTGGGCTATCTGAAGCGCTTCCCGGTGCACAAGCTGAAGATCGACCAGTCCTTCGTGCAGCACCTGCAGGAGGACACCAACGACGCCATCCTGGTGCGCGCCATCATCAACCTGGGCCACAGCCTGGGGCTGGTCGTGGTCGCCGAGGGCGTCGAGACCGAGGACCAGTTCGCCTACCTCTGCCGCGAGGGCGTGGACATCGTCCAGGGCTACCTGTTCAGCCGGCCCGTGCCGCCGGACGAGCTGGAGACGCTGCTGCGGGTGGAGGCCGGCATGGTGGCGGGCCCGCCCGGCGGGACGCGCGTCACCGCACAGCCCTAGCCGGCGCACCCCGAACGGACCGTGGGGTGTCCGACTTGGGGCGCACCCGTTCTCCTTTTGGCTCCCCTGCCCTTGGACTGCGCCGGCGCGCCGCTTTTTCTTGATGGGTCGAAATGATTGTGCGATTATTTCGCCTGTTTGTTGGGTCGGCCCAAGATGCGGTCGATGGGCCCGGTCGGCGCGTGATCTGATCCGCGACCGTCCGGACCGGCCAAGGGGAGGGGGCACCGCGAGAGACAGGCACGGCCAGAAAGCCGCGTTGCCTTTCGCGCCACCGCGCGCGACGGCCTGGGGCGAGCCCCGGGTCCGGCCGCTGGCGGCGACCCTGAAACGGCCACACCTCTCGTGTTTCCTTCATCCCGGACCGCGCATCCCCGGCCCGCGAGGCGACCCCTCGCGGCGGTGGGGAGGCCCGGGCCTTCGGCCTGGCGGTTCCGGCGGGGCGGCGTGTGCCGTGACCCGCGTTCACGAAGGGAGTCCATGCGATGCTGAAATCCGTAATGGCGGCGACAGGTGTCCTTCTGAGCCTGGGGCTGGGGGCCACGGCCGCCTCGGCCGCCGGCGACGTGGCGAACGGCGAAAAGCTGGCCAACCGCTTCTGCAAGGCCTGTCACACCTTCGATGAAGGCGGCAAGCACATGGTCGGCCCGAATCTGTGGGGCGTGGTTGGCCGCGAACCCGGCGCCGCCGAGGGCTTCACCCGCTATCAGGCCGCGCCCCTGTTCGTGCAGAACGGCGTGGAGGTCTGGACCGAGGAACTGCTGGCGGAATACATCGAGAACGTGGTCACGTTCCGCGACACGTACGGCGAGGGAAAACCGAGCGCCATGGTCATGGCGCCGCTGAAGCCCGAAATGGCCACCGATATCGTGGCCTACCTGGCGACGCTGAAATAGGTCCGACGGCCGCCGACGCGCACCCTTGGCGTCCGTGGCCGATGCCGAAAAGGCGGGTGAGTCGCCCTCACCCGCCGCCGGCTCTACCGCTTCAGCCCCGAAGCGGTCTGCATCATTTCATCGCTGGTGCGGAACACGGTGGCAGAGGTGGAGTACGCCTTCTGCGTGGTGATCATGTTGGTGAACTCCTTGGCCACATCCACCGTCGAGGCCTCCACCGACCCGGACACGATGGCCGTCCGGGTGCTGGCCGCCTGAGCCGCGTAGATCTCGGGCGCGCCGGCCTCGGGGTTGTAAGTGAACATGGTGCTGCCCGCGTCGTCCAGCTTCTGCGGCGCCGGGAAATCCGCGACCGCCAACTGATACAGCGCCCGCGACTGGCCGTTGCTGTACTGCACCATCAGGCGGCCCCGGTTGTCGAAGGCGGTGTTGGACACCCGTCCCTCGGGATAGCCGTTGCCCTCCTGCCAGTTCTCGACGAAGCCGCCGCCGCCGAACTGGGTCATGTGGCTCAGGTCCACGGAAATCGACGAGCTGGTGCCGTTCGCGAACGGCACCGAGATCACGGCCGGATCCGGCGGGCTGACGTACTGCCCCAGGCCGTCGAACTGCACGGCGGTGGTCTCGGGCAGGGGCGTGCTGGTGCCGTCCGGGCCGCGCACGGTGTAGCTGACCGTCCAGGCGTTGCTGTTCGGCGCCCCCGGCGTCCAGGTCATGACCAGCGCGTAGGGATCGTTGTCGCCCGCCGCGTCCGGGCTGGACCAGACCGAGACCTCGAAGTTGCGCGACTGCGTGGCGTTGGCGTCCACGTTGCCGGAGAAGGCCACCTCGGTGGTCGGCTCGCCCGGCAGGCCCTCGATGTTGTCGATCTGGATGGGTCCCAGCGGCCCGCTGGTGTCCAGACCGCCATCGGCGTCCAGGGCCCAGCCCTGATAGAACTGCCCCGAACTGTTGACGAGGTAGGAGTTGCCGTCGTCCCCGAGCCCCGTGGTCGTGGAGCCTGCGCGGGTGAAGTGCTGCTCGCCCGAGCCGTCGAACGCCGGGTTGGTGATGAAGAAGCCCTGGCCGTTCAGCGCCACGTCCAGCGGCCGCCCGGTGGACTGGACGATGCCCTGGGCCTCGGCGCGGCGGATGTCCACGGCGCTGACCGACAGGAACGTGTCGCCCTGGCCGGTGACGTGGTTGATGGTGTCCCGCAAGTGCGCGTCGAACGACTTGTAGCCGATCGTGTTCATGTTGGCGACGTTGTCGCTGATGCGCTCCATCACATGCGACTGGGTCGCCATGGCCTGCGACGACGTCAGAAGGGAGGCGAACACGCTCATGACCGGGCTCCGTCAGGCGGATGCGGGAGGGGACGTTCGGGCACGCGGACACACGGGTCCGGCCGGATCGAAGCACGGCCCGTGCCAGCGGCGGCCGGGGCGGGATGTCTTCATTGTCAGGGGGTTGGCGTGGCGCGCGTGCGGTTGGGCCGCCCATCCGCGCCCCGGCCGGGCAGAATCTGCCGGGACCCGGGGCCGGTGTTGCCGAGTCAGTGGGGGCAGGCTGGTTAGATCAACCCCGCCAGCGGCGAGCTGGGATCGGCGTAGCGCTTCTTCGGCATGCGGCCGGCCAGGTAGGACAGCCGGCCCGCCTCCACCGCCAGGCGCATGGCGCGGGCCATGCGGATCGGGTCCTTGGCCCCGGCGATGGCGGTGTTGAGCAGCACGCCGTCCACGCCCAGTTCCATGGCCACGGCCACGTCCGAGGCGCAGCCGACGCCCGCGTCCACCAGCACGGGCACGGACACCGTTTCCTTGATGAGGCGGATGTTCACCGGGTTGATGATGCCCAGCCCCGACCCGATCATGGAGCCCAGCGGCATGATGGACACACAGCCCATCTCCTCCAGGCGCTTGGCGGCGATGGGGTCGTCGTTGCAATAGACCATCACCTTGAAGCCGTCCTTGATGAGGGCCTCGGCCGCCTTGAAGGTCTCCGGCATGTCCGGATACAGCGTCTTCTGGTCGCCCAGCACCTCCAGCTTGACCAGATCCCAGCCGCCGGCCTCGCGCGCCAGACGCAGGGTGCGCACCGCGTCGTCCGCCGTGAAGCACCCGGCCGTGTTGGGCAGGTAGGTGTAGACCTTGGGGTCCACGTAATCCATCAGCATGGGCTGGGTGGGGTCGGAGACATTCACCCGGCGCACGGCCACGGTGACGATCTCGGCGCCGGACGCCTCGATGGCGCGGGCGGTTTCCTCGAAGTCCTTGTACTTGCCCGTGCCCACCAGCAGCCGCGAGGTGAAGGTGCGGCCGGCGACGGTGAAGCCTTCCGCGTCCTCGGCGCGGGGCGGAGCGGCCGTGTCGGGTGCGCCACCACCGATGAAGTGCACGATCTCCAGGGCGTCGCCGTCGCCCAGGTCGGTCTCGGCGTAGCGCCCGCGCGGGACGATCTCCCGATTGCGCTCGACCGCCACCTTGCGGGCGTCGAGGCCGAGGGAGGCCAGCAGCGCCTCCACGGACATGGGCTGATCGAGGGGGCGGGGCTCGCCGTTGATGGTGACCTGCATGACGACGTGAGTTCCGGACAAAAGGGGGACCAGGACGGAGCGGACCGGCCGTGCCCGCGGCCTCCGCCTGTGGCGATCGCGCAACGATTCGATGGGGCGGGCACGCGGCCTCGACGGGAGTATGGGTCGCGGCGGAGGTGGATTCAACCACGCGCGCGGCCGCCGGGGGCGGCGGGGGCGGCGGGCGCGGCGGGGCCGTCCATCCGGATCAGGGATTCAGACGGTCGCGGCCCACGGCGAGGCGGAAGCGGACCTCGTGCTTGGCGTAGTCCCGGTCCATGACCGCCGGGTTGGCATGCTGCGGCTCGTCCGCCGGCGTGCGCAGCGGGATGTCCGTGCCGTCGCGGGCCTGCAGCCAAGCCGGGAACGCCAGCCCGTCATATCCCCGGTCCGGGTGCGCCCAGACCTGGAACGCCACCCGGCCGCCCAGGCAGCCCACAGCCACCCACCAGTAACGCTGCGACAGCAATTGCGTGCCCGCGGGCGCCGGCTGGCCCAGGCCGTCGCGGTCGAGCACGGCGCGCAGCGCCCCCACCTGGGCCGGGGTCAGCGTCGTTTGCCGGACCTCGCCCGCCCACGGCGCGAACAGGCTGGACGGATCGCCCAGCGTCACCAGCGCGTGATTGGTGGGCCCGCCGATCACCCGCGTGGTCATCCGCATGGGGATACCGGGGGGGACGCCGGTGGGACCGCCGGGCGCGACGGCGGTCAGGTCGTACACCCGCACCCGGTGCGTATAGTTGGCGTTGTGCACCAGCCGGAGTCGGTCCGGCGCCCCCGCCGCACAGTCCGCGCGGATGTCGTCGCCATTCAGGAACGAGAACCACGTAAACTTGCGCGTGACCGGATTCGAGATGTCTCCGCCGGTCGTGCAGGCCGCCAGCCCGAGCAGAAGGACGCCGGCAAGCAGCCCCCGACGCCCGGCCGGCTTCCCCACACCTGGGGGCATGGTGGCGCGGAACACCCACGTGTTGATGACGGGCCGGAGTCGCCGCATGGTCTCACCCTCTGTTCGCGGGACGGGATCGCCATTTCAGGCGGTGTGAAATCGTTTTGCAAATCAAAACGCCTATGGACAGCCACTCACCGATTTTCTATGCTCAGTGCTGTTGCCCCTTGAATTCGCTGTATTTTACCGATCAGGTCCCTTTCGGTCCAGGTCGGCGCGGGTCTGGCGGGCGATGAGCGCGCCATCCGTCCGGGCCGCGGCGAAGTCGCGGCGCCCGCCCGCACGATCCCCGACTCCGGCGGGCGGTCGTACCCTGACGCAGGACCCTGTCGAGCAGGAGGCCCCCCGTGTCCCCGTCGCAGCCCCGAGCCCCGTTGCGTTCCTGGCCGGCCCGCCTGTGCGGGGCGCTGGCCATGGTGCTGATGCTCGTCCTCATCATGCCCGGGGAGGCGGCCGCCCGCTATGCCTCGATCGTGGTCGATGCGTCCTCCGGGCGGATCGTGCACGGCCGGCATATCGACACCCGGCTGTATCCGGCGTCGATGACCAAGATGATGACCCTCTATCTGCTGTTCGAGGCCCTCGACAGCGGCCGCCTGGACATGGACTCGCGGCTGTCGGTCTCGCGCCGCGCGGCCGGCCAGACGCCGTCCAAGCTGGGGCTGAAGGCGGGGTCCACCATCGCGGTGCGCGACGCCATCCGCGCGCTGGTGGTGAAGTCCGCCAACGACGTGGCGACCGTGGTGGCTGAGGCCCTGGGCTCGACCGAGGTCGGCTTCGCGCGCCTGATGACCGACAAGGCGCGCAGCCTGGGCATGCGCGACACCACGTTCATGAACGCCTCGGGCCTGCCGAACCGGGGCCAGAAGAGCACGGCGCGGGACATGGCCATCCTGTCGATGGCGCTGATGAAGCACTTCCCGCACCACTATCACTATTTTTCAAGCACGTCGTTCCGGTTCAATGGCCGCACCTACACCGGCCACAACCGTCTTTTGACGCGCTATGACGGGGCCGACGGCCTGAAGACCGGCTACATCTCGGCCTCGGGCTTCAACATCGCCGTCTCGGCCGCGCGCAACGGCCGCCGCCTGATCGGCGTGGTCTTCGGCGGGCGCACGGCGCGCAGTCGCGACGACCACATGGTGGAGCTGCTGGACAAGGGCTTCCGGATCGTCAGCCAGGCGGGCTACACCCCGCACGCCGGGAACCGGATCGGTGTGCCGGCGGCCCCCGCGCTGGTGGTGGCGGCCGCGCCGATTCCGCCCGCCCTGCCGCCCGGCAAGGCAGCGCCCCCGGTGGGCCCGCAGGTCGCCAGCGTGACCGCCGGCCCGATCGAGGACCCAGCGCCCGTGCAGGCCGGGCTGACGCCGCCCGACCTGACCGCCCTGATCGCCGGCGTGGTCGCCATGACCAAGCCCGATCCGGCGGGCGCCGACGGCCCGACCGTCGCCGCCACCGCCCCGGCCGGGGTGCCCGTGCCGGCGCCGCGGCCCGCGCCCGACGGCGCGGCGGCGCCCACCCCGGCCGAGCCCGGCACCTGGGGCATCCAGGTCGGCGCGTTCAGTTCCCTGGCCACGGCCGAGGCCGCCGCCCGCGATGCCGCGCGCCTGCTCTCCGCGCGCCTGGAGACGGTCAAGGTGCGGGTCATTCCCCACACCATCAGCGACGGTAAGGTGTACCGCGCCCGTCTGCTGGGCATGGGAACCGAGGCCCAGGCCCGCGACGCCTGCCGCGACCTGCGCGCCCGCCAGCGCTCCTGCCTGGTGGTCGTGCCGACCGGCTGGACCATCGCCGCGCGGTAGTCGGGGCGCGCGGTTCCGGGCCCTCGGCCCGCCGGACCGGCGGACCGGCGGGGGATCAGCCCGCCTTCCTGTGGGTCTCGATCACGGTGGTCAACTCGGTACTGATCGACGCCAGCGCCTCGATGGAGGATTTGATGTCGCTCATCGCCTCGGTGTTGGTGCGGGTGGACTGGCTGATCTGGTGAATGCCGGCCGCCATGTCCTGCATCGTGCCCGAGGCCCGCTGGATGCTGTCCGATGATCGGTTGCTGCCGTCGCTGGCGGCGTTCAGGTTCGACGTCACGTCGGTCGCAACCGCTTTCTGCTGCTCGATCAGCCCGCTGATGTCGTTCACCGCCCCCGAGACCGTGGCGATGATCGTGTTGACGGTCTCGATCGACGCGACGGCCTTGTCGGCGATCGCCTGCATGGTGCCGATCTGGGTCACGATCTCGTCGGCCGAGGTGGCGCTCTGATTGGCGAGAGTCTTCACCTCGCCGGCGACGACCGCGAAGCCCTTGCCCATCTCACCCGCGCGGGCGGCCTCGATGGTGGCGTTGAGGGCAAGCAGGTTGGTCTGGGACGCGATGTCCTTGATGAGGTTGGTCACGTCGCCGGTCTTTGTGGCGGCCGCGCCCAGGTCCTTCATCACCGTGGTGGCCTCGCCGGCCTTCTGCGAGGCATCCAGGGCCAGACGCGAGCCGTTCTGCGTGCTGTCCGCGATGCCGTCGATGGCCCGCGTCGTCTCCTGCATCGCATTGGCGATGTCGCCGAGGTTGCCGGAGACATGCTCGGCCATCTCCGCGACGTCGGCGATCATGCGCGACGCCTCTTCCATCGTGGCGGCCAGGGACTCGGCCTGAACCGAGGTTTCCTCGGTCGAGGCGGCAATCCGGGTCGAGGCATCCGTGAGCGTGGCGGACGACGTGGCGATGGTGGTCACGTGCCCCGTGATCCGGTCCATCAGACCGTCAAGGGCCACCTTGGTGGTCACGTCCTGCACCACCTCCACGTGACCGATGGGCTCCCCGGCCCGATTGTGGAGGTAATGGGTATCGACCGTGAAGTCCAGGTCCCATTGGTGGAAGCCGGTGCGCTGCTGGCCGCGCCGGAGACAGGCGACGCCGCAGTCCTGTGTCCCGCAGATATTGGCGCCCCAGTTGCTGCACTGCTGACCGCGAACCTCCGCCCGCGTCTTGCCCAACAGGGTTTCCACGACCTTGTTGACGAACGTCCACTGCATCGTGGAGTCCGTGACCGACAACGGCAGCGGCACGGCGTCGAGGATTCCCTCGTACCAGTGGAACGCCTCAAGCGCCGCGCGGTTGGCCCGCCAGACGAGGCCGGCGGCCGCCAGGGTCAGCACACCGGCGGCGACGGCGAGAGCGGGGGCGGCGACCCCGAGGGCTCCCAGACCATTCAGAACGAAAGCCAGGGCCAGCGTAACGAACAACACCGGCAGGATTCTCCCACAGGCCGACTCCATGGTGCGCGCTCCTTCTTCGGAGGATTGAACCCGACAGCCCGACGGACGACATCGCCGACGCGGGGTGACCCGGAACGGCATCGCCGGAACCGGAACGGCCGACCCTGCGTCAGAGCGTCCATGGGGCCATGGCCCTTGCGGCAAGACCGTAACCCGCCATCACCTGAAGCCGACGGGGTGCTGGCTTTACCGGGACCGTATCTCAACGCCGCGCGGCGCCCGCACCGCGATTGCCTCTCTACCATCCCCTGGGAACGCGGCGGCGGGCTCCGTGTCCCTGCGTTCTCTCGACAGGAGACCGGGCAGGCGGGCGATCGTGTCGCCCGGGCCAACCTCGGCCATTCCGGAACGGTACCATATCGATGCAGTCCCGCCACATGGGAAAACCACAGCCTTTGCAGGCCCTTGCGATCTGACCGCGACTGAAGCGGGGTGACGCGGAGGCGCCCGCTCCCAAAAAAGAACGGGTCATCGCGGAATTCCGGCGGACCAGAAGGGGCTCCTCTGGTATCCCGCTTCGAGCCTGAACCCCCTCCCAACCTCCCCCATGAATGGGGGAGGCGTCCCGGTCCACCAGGGGCCGGCCGGACTCCCTTCCCATGGAATGGGGAGGGATGGGGAGGGGGTGTCTCGGGTGGTCGCGCCGGTCCAGAAACCACGCGCCCCCGATTTTCCGCGATGACCCGAAAAAAAGCGGGGGCCGCTGGGGCCCCCGCCGGGTCGGGATCGTCCGGTCTGATCCGCGCGGGATCAGGACGGGCGGTTGTCGATCAGGTCGTCCACCACGGACGGATCGGCCAGCGTGGAGGTGTCGCCCAGGCTGCCGAAGTCGTTCTCGGCGATCTTGCGCAGGATGCGGCGCATGATCTTGCCGGAGCGGGTCTTGGGCAGGCCCGGGGCCCACTGGATGATGTCCGGGCTGGCGATGGGGCCGATTTCCTGGCGGACCCACTTGACCAGTTCCTTGCGCAGCTCCTCGGTCTCCTTCTCGCCGGCGACCAGGGTCACATAGGCGTAGATGCCCTGGCCCTTGATGTCGTGCGGGAAGCCGACCACGGCGGCCTCGGACACCTTCGGGTGGGCGACCAGGGCGCTTTCCACCTCGGCCGTGCCCATGCGGTGACCGGACACGTTGATGACGTCATCGACGCGGCCGGTGATCCAGTAGTAGCCGTCCTCGTCCCGGCGGCAGCCGTCGCCGGTGAAGTAATAGCCCTTGTACGTGGTGAAGTAGGTCTGAACGAAGCGCTCGTGGTCGCCGTAGACCGTGCGCATCTGGCCGGGCCAGCTCTGCGCGATGCACAGGTTGCCTTCGGTCGCGCCTTCCAGCTCCTTGCCCTCGTTGTCCACGACCACCGGGCAGACGCCGAAGAACGGCAGCGTGGCCGAGCCTGGCTTCAGGTCGGTCGCGCCCGGCAGCGGGCTGATGAGGATGCCGCCGGTTTCGGTCTGCCACCAGGTGTCCACGATCGGGCAGCGGCCGTCGCCGACCACGTTGTAGAACCACATCCAGGCTTCGGGGTTGATGGGCTCGCCCACCGAGCCGAGGATGCGCAGGCTCTCGCGGCTGGTCTTCTTCACCGGGTCCTCGCCGTCGCGCATCAGGGCGCGAATGGCCGTCGGCGCGGTGTAGAAGATGTTCACCTTGTGCTTGTCCACGACCTCCCAGAAGCGGGACGTGGTGGGGTAGTTCGGCACGCCCTCGAACATCAGCGTGGTGGCGCCGTTGGCGAGCGGGCCATAGACGATGTAGCTGTGCCCGGTGACCCAGCCCACATCGGCGGTGCACCAGTAGATCTCGCCGTCCTTGTAGTCGAAGACGTACTCGTGCGTCATCGCGGTGTAGACCAGATAGCCGCCCGAGGTGTGCAGCACGCCCTTCGGCTTGCCGGTCGAGCCCGACGTGTAGAGGATGAACAGCGGATCCTCGGCGTTCATCTCCTCGGCCGGGCAGTCCACCGGCTGGCCGGCCGTGGCGGCGTCGTACCAGTGGTCGCGGCCCTTCTTCATGGGCACGTCGGCGCCGGTGCGCTTGACGACGATCACGTGCTTGACCGACGGGCAGGATTCCAGCGCCTTGTCCGTGTTGGCCTTCAGTGGCACGCCGCGGCCGCCGCGCAGGCCCTCGTCCGCCGTGATGACCATGACGCACTCGGAGTCCTGGATGCGGTTGGCCAGGCTGTCCGGCGAGAAGCCGCCGAACACGATCGAGTGCACGGCGCCGATGCGCGCACAGGCCAGCATCGCCACGGCGGCCTCGGGCACCATGGGCATGTAGATGCACACCCGGTCGCCCTTCTTGACGCCCATGTCGCGCATCGCGTTGCCCAGACGGCCGACGCGCTCGTACAGGTCACGATAGGTGATCCTGGCATCCACGGAGGGATCGTCGCCCTCCCAGATGATGGCGGTCTGGTCGCCGCGGGTCTCCAGGTGACGGTCCAGGCAGTTGGCGGCCACGTTCAGGGTGCCGTCGTGGAACCAGCGGATGTGGACGTCGTGCGGGTCGTAGGACACGTCCTTGACCTGGCTGTACGGCTTGATCCAGTCGATGCGCTTGCCGTGCTCGCCCCAGAAGCCCTCCGGATCCGCGATGGAGCGCGCATACATCTCCTTGTAACGGGTCGAGTCGATGTGCGCGTTGGCGGCGGCGTCCTGCGGGACGGGAAAGACATGTGCTTCGGACATGGGATGCGTTCCTCCTTGTTCCCCGGTTCTCTGGCCCCGGATTGAGGCCCGGGACATCTTTTCGGCACGTCTTTGGGTCGGCCGGCGGTGCGGCGGCGCGCGTACGAGACGGCAACGGTCGCGGCGCCGACGCGGGCAACGGTGAAGCGCTGCACTCTAGTGCAAACGTTCGCGCCTGCAAACCGCTTGAAGGGCCATCGTGTGCCGGGATGCGGGTCCGTGCGAAGCCGGGGTCAGCGCCCGTCACCCCGCAGGTGGAGAGACTCCAGCCGCTTGCCCTTGCACGGCCCGCGCACGCACTTGCCGGTGTCGGGGCGGAACAGCGCGCCGTGGGTGCCGCACCGCAGGTGCCGGCCGTCGTCGGACAGGAACGTGCCCGGCACGAAGTCCAGCCGGACGCCGTTGTGCGGGCAGCGGTTGCGGTAGGCATAAAGCCGATCCCCTCGCCGCACCACCACGGCCGCCACCGCCTCCCCCTCGGCATCGGTCAGGCAGACCCCGCACGCCGCCCCGTCGGGCAGATCGGCCAGGGCGACAGAAGGCCGGGCGTCGGTCGGGGACACCAACCCGCGCCCTACTCTTTCGGCACCATGCGGCCCAGCCGGCGGCCGCCGAACACGTGGATGTGCAGGTGCGGGACCTCCTGGTTGCCGTTGACACCCACGTTGGAGAGCACGCGGTAGCCTTCCTCGGCCACGCCCGCCTCGCGCGCCACGAGGCCCACGGTCCGCACCAGGGCGGCGATCTCGGCGTCGCTGGCGGTCTGGCTGAAGTCGGTCCAGCTCACGTACGGTCCCTTCGGCACCACCAGGATATGGGTCGGCGCCTGCGGGTTGATGTCGTGGAACGCCAGGGTGTGCTCGTCCTCGTACACCTTGGTGCAGGGGATTTCGCCGCGCAGGATCTTGGCGAAGATGTTGTCGGGATCATAGGCCATGGCGACACCCTCTTGTCGGTGGGGTTTGAGACAGAACGGGAGCGGCCTCGGGCCGCCTTCAGATCACGCCGGTCAGCGACCGGGGCGACGGCGGTTCGGCGGCGCGCGACGGCGGCGTGGCCATGGCGCGCCCGCCACCGGGGCGGCGGCCGGTGGTCTCGTCCTCGAACAGGTCGAGCAACTGGCGCATCATCACCCCGCCCAGGTCCTCGGCGTCCATGATGGTGACCGCGCGCCGGTAGTAGCGGGTGACGTCGTGGCCGATGCCGATGGCCGCCAGTTCCACCGCCGAGCGGCTTTCGATCATCTCGATCACGTCGCGCAGGTGCTGTTCCAGATAGTTGCCGCTGTTCACCGACAGGGTGGAATCGTCCACCGGCGCGCCGTCCGAGATCACCATCAGAATCCGCCGCGCCTCCGGCCGGCCGAGCAGGCGGTGATGGGCCCACAGCAGGGCCTCGCCGTCGATGTTCTCCTTCAGGATGCCCTCGCGCAGCATCAGGCCCAGGTTCAGCCGGGCGCGCCGCCAGGGCGCATCGGCGCTCTTGTAGACGATGTGGCGCAGGTCGTTCAGGCGGCCCGGGTTGGGGGGCTTGCCGTCGGCCAGCCAGCGTTCGCGCGACTTGCCGCCCTTCCAGGCGCTGGTGGTGAAGCCCAGGATCTCCACCTTCACGCCACAGCGTTCCAGGGTGCGGGCCAGGACGTCCGCCGACAGCGCCGCCACCGAGATGGGGCGGCCGCGCATGGACCCCGAGTTGTCGATCAGCAGCGAGACCACGGTATCGCGGAAGCGCATGTCCTTTTCCTGCTTGTAGGACAGCGACATCAGCGGGTTGGCGACGATGCGGGCCAGCCGTGCGGCATCCAGAATGCCTTCGTCCAGGTCGAACTCCCAGGCGCGCTGCTGCTGCGCCATCAGCCGGCGCTGCAGCCGGTTGGCGAGCCGCGCCACCAGGCCCTGCAGGTTCATGAGCTGGCCGTCGAGCTGGCTGCGCAGGCGGTTCAGCTCCTCCGGGTCAGCCAGATCCTGCGCCTCCACCACCTGATCGAACTCGGCGATATAGGCGCGGTAGAGCGCCTGATGGGCGTCGTCCGGATCGGCGTTGCTGCGCCGGCTGCCGGGGTCGCCGCCGGCCTCGTCCGAGCCCTGGCCCATGCGCATGGCCTCGGCGGTGGCGTCGTCCATCTCGTCCTCGCCGGTCTCGGCCTCGGATTCGGCGGCGTCCATGCCCGCGCTGCTGTCCGGCCCGGCGGCGGAGACCGAGTCCGGCTTGCTGTCCTGGCCCTCGTCGCTCTGGTCCTCTCCGGTGGCGTCCTCGTCGGCGCCCTGGGCCTCCTCCTCGGATTGCTCGGACTCCCGTTCGGCGTAGTCCTCCAGGCCCAGGGCGTTCAGCCAGCGCCGGACGGAGCGCGCGAACGTGCCCTGGTCGGCGAGGCTGTGCTCCATGTCGTCCAGCAAGGCCGGATCGGCCTCCAGACGGCGGCGGGCCATCTCCAGCAGGCGCGTGCCGGCCGCGCCCAGGGGCACGCCGCCGAAGCGGTCGAAGGCGATCAGGCGCGCGGCCTCGCCCGGCGGCAGTTGGTCGGGATGGCTGACACGGTCGAAGCCGTCCGCGACCAGACGGTCCTCCAGCGCGCGGGCCATGTTCTGGGACACGCCGGGCAGGGCGCGGCCGCCCAGCGCCTCCACGCGGGCCTGCTCCAGGGTGTTGTAGACCTCGGCCGCCTCCGGCGCGGTCGGCATCAGGGTCCCGTGCACGCGGCTGTCATGGTGACGCAGGCGCAGCGCCAGCCCGTCGGCGGTGGCGCGCAGGCGCGTGACCTGCTCGGCGTCCAGGCGGCGCGGCGGCTGCGGCAGGCGCGCCTGCCCGCCGCCGGCCTGGGCGGCGCCCGGGGCGAAGGTCACGGTCACGTCCTTGGTGGCCGACAGGGCGCGCAGGCACGACGCTGTGGCGCGCTTGAAGGTCTCGCTGGCGGCGTCCGAGGGGCGGGCCGGGCCGGTCCGGGGCGGCGTGCTCATGGGGGCCTGTGGGGTCTTTGTGAGTGTCGGAACGGGGATCGACCCGAACACGTAAGCCCTTGCCCGGCCCGACGCAAGCGTCCGGCCGTGGACTCCAGGGCGACGGGCTCAGGTTAACGGGATCGCTCTTGCAGGTCTTTGCAGCGGGTTGGAGGCTTGCGCTCGAGGTCCCTCAGCCGCTTCGCGGCTTCAGGATGACCTTCTGTAATTTTAAGGCTCAAATAGCGTTCGCTATGCATTCCCGGATTTGGTATCATGAAGGATACCGAACGCGGGAGGCGGGCATGGATCGGGACACGTT
>NZ_WIVE01000063.1 GCF_009601025.1 Roseospira navarrensis
AAATCGAGTACCTGCCTCAGACTTTGGGCCTGTGCCAAATCCTTGCCGATTTGTGCCAAATCCGCTGCCGAGCTACACAAACGGAGCCTAACGCCGGCCGATGTTACCTATTTTGTTACCTATGTCGCTTGAGAAGCAGAAGAGGGACCCGCAGGTCTCGAATAACCCCTTGTTTTTATTGGTGTGCCCACCAGGACTCGAACCTGGGACCCGCTGATTAAAAGTCAGCTGCTCTACCATCTGAGCTATGGGCACATCCGGGCCACGGAGCGGTCCGGGCCGAGGCCGCGGGCCGGCATCCAGGCGGCGCGCTCCATGGCGTGCGCCTCCCGGGCCGAGTGGGATCCGGCACACCTGTCCGGGTCCCCCGCGCGGCGTGGCGCGCACCATAAGGGCCGGCCGGCTCGGGGTCAACCGGCGGATCGCGCCCCGTCAGTCCACGGCCGGGTCTGGTCAATGCATGCGGGCGCCCAGCGGGACCGGCCGGTCCGGCCCCAGCAGAACCACGTGTCCATCGGCGTCCGACAGGCCCAGCACCAGGCATTCGCTCATGAATGTGCCGATCTGCTTGGGCGGGAAATTGACGACCGCGATCACCTGCCGGCCGACCAGATCCTCGGGCGCATACAGGGCCGCCACCTGGGCCGAGGTCTTGCGCGCCCCGATCCCGGGGCCGAAATCCACCTGCATGCGGATCGCCGGCTTGCGCGCCCCCTCCAGCGGGGCGGCCTCCAGCACGCGCCCGACGCGGATGTCCACCTTGAGGAAGTCGTCGAAGGGGATGGTCTCGGCTGTCATCTGGGGAACTCCGTGCGGGGACGCCTCGCAGAACACAAGCAGGCCTTCCCGACGGAGGTCAAGCGCGGGCCGCGCGGGGGCTCCCGCACCTGGGGCCTTGCCAAAGGCCGACCGGGCCGCTCAGAGTCGGCTCATCCCGTCCCAGACGATCCCGTCCCAGACGATCCCGTCCCAGACCAGGAGTTCCCGAATGACAGCCTCCGACGCCCAGTGGCAGATCTGGATCGACCGCGGCGGCACCTTCACCGACGTGGTGGCCCGGGCGCCGGATGGCCGGGTGGTGACCCACAAGCTGCTGTCGGAGAACCCGGAGCACTACACGGACGCCGCCGTGCAGGGCATCCGCGACCTGCTGGGTGTGGCCAAGGGGGCGCCCATCCCGCAGGGCACCGTCCGCTCGGTCAAGATGGGCACGACGGTCGCCACCAACGCCCTGCTGGAGCGCGCCGGCGACCGCACCCTGTTCGTCACCACCGAGGGCTTCGGCGACGCCCTGCGCATCGGCTACCAGACCCGGCCGCGCCTGTTCGACCGCCACATCGTGCTGCCGGAACTGCTATACGAGCGCGTGGCCGAGATCCCCGGCCGCATGGACGCCCACGGCGCCGAGATCACGCCGCTGGACGAGGCCGCCGCCCGCGCGGCCCTGCAGGCCGCCTATGACGACGGCATCCGGTCCGTGGCGATCGCCTTCATGCACGGCTACCGCGACACGGACCACGAGGCGCGGGTGGCGGAGATCGCGCGCGAGGTCGGTTATCCGCAGATCTCGGTGAGCCATCAGGTCAGCCCGCTGATGAAGCTGGTCGGCCGCGCCGACACCACGGTGGTGGACGCCTATCTGTCGCCGATCCTGCGGCGCTACGTGGATCAGATCGCCGGCGAGTTGCAAGCCGAGGCCCCCGACGGCCCCCGGCTGATGTTCATGCAGTCCAACGGCGGCCTGACCGACGCCCGCCTGTTCCAGGGCAAGGACGCCATCCTGTCCGGTCCGGCCGGCGGCGTGGTCGGCATGGTGCGCACCGCCGCCATGGCCGGGGCGGAGGCGGTCATCGGCTTCGACATGGGCGGCACCTCCACAGACGTGGCGCACTACAACGGCGAGTTCGAACGCAGCTTCGAGACCATGGTGGCCGGCGTGCGCATGCGCGCGCCGATGATGCACATCCACACGGTGGCGGCCGGCGGCGGCTCCATCCTGTCGTTCGATGGCGCCCGGTATCGGGTGGGGCCGGGGTCCGCCGGGGCCAACCCGGGGCCGCGATGCTACCGGCGCGGCGGGCCCCTGGCGGTCACCGACTGCAACGTGATGCTGGGCAAGATCCAGCCCGCCTGGTTCCCCAAGGTGTTCGGGCCGGACGCGGACGAACCGCTGGACGCCGAGGCGGTCCGGGCGGCCTTCGACGCCCTGGCCGACGACATCGCGGCCGCCACGGGCCAGCCGCGCCAGACCCCGGAAGAGGTCGCCGAGGGCTTCCTGCGCATCGCGGTCGAGAACATGGCGAACGCGATCAAGAAGATCTCGGTGCAGCGCGGCTACGACGTCTCCGACTACACCCTGAACTGTTTCGGCGGCGCGGGTGGCCAGCACGCCTGCCTCGTGGCGGACACGCTGGGCATGACCCGCGTCCTGGTGCATCCCTTCGCGGGCGTTCTGTCGGCCTACGGCATGGGGCTGGCGGACGTCCGGGCCATGCGCGAAAGCCAGGTGGAGGCGCCTTTTGACGCGGACCTGCCGGGCCGCATCGAGGCCACCTGCGCCCCCCTGGAGCAGGAGGCCCGCGACGAGGTCGCCCGCCAGGGGGTGGCGGACGACGCCATCAGCGTCGTGCGGAAGGTCCATGTCCGCTATGAAGGCACGGACACCGCCCTGCTGGTGGACGCGGACACGTCCGAGGCCATGCAGGCGGCGTTCGAGGCCGCCCATACCGAGCGGTTCGGGTTCATCTCGTCGGCGCGCAAGCTGGTGGCCGAGGCGGTTTCGGTCGAGGCCATCGGCGCCACCGACGCCGCCGACGAACCCGAGTGGCCCGAGCCCGAGACGCCGCCGGCCGATCCGGCGCCGGTCGATACGGTCCCCATGCACGCCGGTGGGCAGTGGCGCGACACGCCCCTGTTCCAGCGCGAGGACCTGGGGCGCGGCCAGACCGTGCGGGGGCCGGCCATCATCGCCGAACCGACCGGGACCACGGTGGTCGAACCGGGCTGGCAGGCGGCGCTGAACGCGCGCGGGCATCTGATCCTGACCCGGGCCGAGGCCCGGCCGCAGGGCGAGGCGGTGGGCACCACGGCGGACCCGGTGCTGCTGGAGGTGTTCAACAACCTGTTCATGAACATCGCCGAGCAGATGGGGGCCACGCTGGCGAACACGGCCTATTCGCTCAACATCAAGGAGCGCCTGGACTTCTCCTGCGCGATCTTCGATCCGGACGGCAATCTGGTGGCCAACGCCCCGCATCTGCCGGTCCACCTGGGCTCGATGAGCGAGTCCATCCGCACCGTGATCCAGGAAAACGCCGGGCGCATCCGCCCCGGCAACGTCTATGCGCTGAATGCCCCCTATCGCGGCGGCACCCACCTGCCGGACATCACGGTGATGACGCCGGTGTTCGACGAGGCGGGCGCGGAGATCCTGTTCTACGTCGCCTCGCGCGGGCATCACGCCGATGTGGGCGGGCGTACGCCGGGCTCGACCCCGCCCGACAGCACCTCGATCGACGAAGAGGGCGTGGTCATCGACAACTTCCTTCTGGTGGAGGAGGGGCGCTTCCGGGAGCAGGAGACGCGCGAGCTGCTGGGCTCCGGTCCCTATCCCTGCCGCAACATCGACCAGAACCTGACCGACCTGACGGCGCAGATCGCGGCCAACGAGACCGGCGTGCGCGAGGTGCGCAAGATGGTGGACCACTTCGGCCTGGAGGTGGTGCAGGCCTACATGCGCCACGTCCAGGACAACGCCGAGGAGTCCGTGCGTCGGGTGCTGGACGTCCTGAAGGACAGCCGGTTCACCTATTCCCTGGACAACGGCAGCCGGATCGAGGTGGCCATCAGCGTGGACCGCGACGCGCGCGAAGCGGTCATCGACTTCACCGGCACATCGCCGCAGGACCCGGGCAACTACAATGCCCCCCTGGCAGTGTGCAAGGCGGCGGTGCTGTACGTGTTCCGGACCCTGGTGGCGGACGAGATTCCGCTCAACGAGGGCTGCCTGAAGCCGCTGCGGCTGATCGTGCCCGAGGGTTCCATGATCTCGCCCGTGCGGCCGGCGGCCGTGATCGCCGGCAACACCGAGGTCTCGCAGTGCATCACCGATGCGCTGTATGGGGCGCTGGGGGTGCTGGCCTCGTCGCAGGGCACCATGAACAACTTCGTCTACGGCAACGCCGTCCACCAGAACTACGAGACCATTTGCGGCGGCACCGGCGCGGGGCCGGACCACGACGGCACGTCGGCCGTGCACAGCCACATGACCAACACCCGCATGACGGACCCGGAGGTGCTGGAATGGCGCTTGCCGGTGCGGGTGGAGTCCTTCGGGGTGCGGCACGGCTCCGGTGGGGCGGGGCGGCACCGGGGCGGGGACGGCGCGATCCGGCGCATCCGCTTCCTGGAGCCGATGACGGTGACCCTGCTGACCTCGCACCGGCACACGGATCCCTATGGTCTGGAGGGCGGGCAGCCGGGCGCGCGCGGGCACAACTGGGTGCAGCGGGCGGACGGCCGCGTGGACGAACTGCGCGGCAACGACGAAACCGAGGTGGCGCCGGGCGACATCATCGTGATCGAAACCCCGGGCGGCGGCGGCTTCGGGCCGCCGGGGTAGGGGTGGGGGTAGGCGTAGGTGCGGGGCGCGTCGCCCCCTACCGCCGCCGCAGCAGCAACAGGCCGTCGCGCAGCGGCAGCAGCATGGCGTCCACCCGGTCGTCCGCCCGCAGGTCGGCCGTCAACCTCCGCAGGGTGGTGGGGATCTCGTCCACGTTGGCGGGGTCGGCCACCGTGCCCTTCCACAGCATGTTGTCGAGCACGATCAGCCCGCCCGGCCGCACCAGGGTCAGGGCCTGTTCGGTGTAGGCGGGATAGCGTTCCTTGTCGGCGTCGATGAACGCCATGTCGAACGCGGCCGGTCCCTGCGCGTCAATCAGCACGGACAGGCTCTGCTCGGCATCGCCCAGGTGCAGGTGCAGGCGGTCCGACAGGCCGGCGTCCGCCCAATGGCGGCGGGCGATGGCGGCGTGCTCCGGCGAGACCTCGAAGCCGTGCACCGTGCCGTCCGGGGGCAGGGCATAGGCCACGGCGAGTGCGCTGTATCCGGTGAAGGTGCCGATGTCGAGCGTCCGGCGGGCGCCGATCAGGCGCGCCAGGAAGGCCAGCAGGGCCGCCTGCTCGGCGGTGCTGGCCATGCCGGCGTTGGGCATGGCCTCGGTTTCGGCGCGCAGCCGCGCCAGCGGCGCGGGCTCGTCCAGGCCGGCATCGCGGACATAGGCGGCGATGGAGTCGGGCAACTCTAGGGCCATGGGGTCTCCCCTCGGTTGGGATGGGCGGGCGGTCAGAGACGCCGCCCATCCCCGTCATATCGGACCGTCGCGGCAGCGGGCCAAGGGGCGGCCGGTGCGACTGCACCGGCGCCGAGAAACGGCGGATGGCTTTTTGCCCTGACGAGACAGGACAAGAGCCGACCGGAATCAATACCGCGCGATGACCCAGACCGCGTGGATCACGCCCGGCAGGAACCCCAGCAGGGTCAGCAGGATGTTGATCCAGAAGTGCTTGTTGGCGATCCCGACTTCGAACAGCACGCCCAGCGGCGGCAGCAGGATGGCCAGCGCAATGCGCAGCAGGTCGCCCAGGGTGCTGTCCTGGCGGCGGACCTCGATGTCACCGGAAGACGTCGGCATGGTGTGAGTCTCCTTCGTGTCCGGGATGTGCGTCGGGCGTGTCGTCGGGAACGTTCGCGCCGCCGTCGAGTTTCATTCTGACCGGCGGCGGATGAGTGCGACTCATCCGCAGAGCGGCACCGGCCCACCCCGAGACTCCCTCCGCGCCATCCGAGGACCCCCATGGCAGACAGCCCCGCCGACGCCGTCACGCCAGAGACCCGGCCCGGGACAAGCCGGGTGCGGCCCCTGGTCGAGGCCAGCGAGACCTACCGATGGCTCACCGAGGCCGTGGCCGGGGCCCGCGAGACGGTCCATATGGCCTACTGGGCGGTGCAGCCGAACCTGACCCTGGATGGCCGCCGCACCAAGGATGCGGCCGCCGGCCGGCCTCTGCCCGGGGACGAGGCCCCGGACTGGGCCGACCTGCTGGCGCAGGCGGCGCGGCGCGGTGTGACCGTTCGTCTGATCCTCAGCGACTTCGACCCGATCCTGGTGCCCGGGCAGCACCGCGACGCCTGGCACAGCTATCGCCGGTTCTGTGAGATCCGCGACGGTCTGCCTCCCGCCTGTCAGGAGAACCTGCAGGTGATCTGCTCGCGGCATCAGGCCGCCACCGGCCTGGTGCCCCGCCTGCTGGCGCAGCCCCTGCTGCACGCCCGTCTGCGTCGGGCCGTGGCCGCCCTGACCGGCGGGGATGGGGCGTCCGTCGCGGACCGGCGGGCCGATGCGCCCATGCTGTGGCGTCACATGACCGTTCGCGGCGGCCGAAAGCCCAGGCCCTCGCACCGGAGCATCCTGCCGGTGTATCCGGCGGTGCATCACGAAAAGAGCTGCGTGGTGGACGGCGCGGTGGGCTTCGTCGGCGGCCTGGACATCGACCGGGAGCGGTTCGACACCCCGGAACACCGCTCGCTCAGGCCCTGGCACGACGTGGCGGCGCGTCTTGACGGGCCGGTGGTCGCGGCCGTGGCCGCGCATTTCGCCAACCGTTGGCGGGAGGAAAGCGAAGTCTTCCGGCACCTGCATGCCGAGGCAACCGCCCGTCGACCGCCCGGCGTGTTCCTGCCTGCGCTCGGGCCCCTGTCGCCCGTGCGGGACGCGCCGGAGACGGCGGAGAGGCAGACGCGCGCCCCGGAGGATGGTCCCCGCATCGTGCGCACCGTCACGGGGCATCGCCGCAGTCCGTTCGCGCTGGGGCCGAACATTCGCGCGTCGGGGTCGGCGAAGGCCGTGGAAGCCTTGATCGCCCGCGCGCAGCGGCGGCTCTACATCGAGAACCAGTTCCTGCGCTCGGACCGGGTCGCCGGCTGGCTGGCGCGGCAGGCGACCGCCGCCCCGGACCTGCGGCTGATCGTGGTGCTGCCGCTGGCCCCCGAACGCCTGGGCGGCGGCTGGAACGCCGCCAACCGCCACGGCCAGTATCTGCAGCGCCGGGCGTTGCGGCGCATCGCGGATGCCTTCGGGGATCGCTTCGGGCTCTACACGCTGCTGACCCGCGCGCCGCCGCCGACGGTGGACGACCCCGTGCGCGACCACCTGACCGAGGACGACCAGGCCCTGGGCAGCGACGAGATCTATGTGCACGCCAAGCTGATGATCGCCGACGACCGCACCGCCATGATCGGCTCGGCCAACCTGAACGAACGCAGCCTGAGCGTGGATACCGAGACCGGCGTGATCTGGACGGACGACCGGGGCGTCGCCACCTTTCGGGAGGACGTCTGGCGGCGCCACCTGGGCGAGCCGGCCCGGGCGCCGGGCGATCCCTTCGACATCTGGGACCAGGCGGCTCATGAGGACGCACGGCGGCCGCCGTCGGAGCGGCGGGGCTTCGTCGTGCCGATGAGCATCGAGCGCGCGACGGTTCAGGCCCGGCGGCTGCGGGTCATCCCCAGCCGGCTGTTGTGAACCGGCCCGCGCGGGGCCCGTGAGCGGGCGTCACCCGAACCATGAAGGAGGACACAGATGACCCCGCCCCCCGAGTCAGTGCGCCAAACGCGGTCGGGTGACGGCGATGCGGCGGCGGGCGTCCCGGTGGGACAGGGGCGGGCCCGGAAGCTGGTGCAGCGCCTCCAGACCAGCCGGACCGCGCTGCGGCTGCTGTTTGCGGGCTCGGTGCTGGAATCCACCGTGGTGCCGATCCCGCTTGAGGCGGTGATGCTGCCCTTCATGGTTCTGAACCCGGCCCGGGTGTGGGCCATCGCGACGGCGGCCCTGGCGGGATGCCTGCTGGGAGCCCTGCTCGGCTACGCGGTCGGATTGCTGTTCATGCAGACGGTGGGACAGGGGCTGATCGAATGGGCCGGCTGGACCGAGTCCTTTGCCGCGTTCCAGGACCTGTTCGCGGCCCAGGGGTTCTGGGCCATCCTGGCGATCGGTGTTCTCCCGATCCCGTTCCAGGTGGCGATGCTGGCGGCCGGGGCGGCGGGCTATCCGGTGCTTTGGTTCATGCTGGCCACCGTGCTGGCGCGCGGGGTGCGCTACCACGGCATGGCGCTGCTGGTGCGGCTCTACGGTCGCCAGGCGACGGACCTCTGGCGGCGCAACAAGCCCGCCGCGCTGGCCGTGGCGGCAGCCGTGATCGCGGGCCTGTGGGCCGTGATACAGGGCCTGTCCCTGCTGGTCGGACCGGGGGCGCAGGGCTGAGCGGGATCAGGCGGCGCGGGCCAGCCGTTCCAGCGTGGAATCCGGCACCGAGTCCTCGACCACCCGGGCGGCGCCGGCGATGACGCCGAGCCGGGTGCCGAGCGCGGCCTTGCTTTTGACCACGGCAATGCGGTGCGGCGGGGTGTCCAGTTGGGCGAGGTCGAAATACTTGGTTACGGCTGCCGCGATCGCCGTGGGATGGCTCGACACCGGATCATAGACAGCGGGGCGACCGTCCACCGTCACTAGGGCCGTGACATGCCACCGCGTGGTGGACGCACCCGGAATCTCCGCATCGCGGGCGACACGGGCTGGCGTGAAGACGTGCGCGAGCCGCCGATAGAGCAGGTCGGCTGCATCATTTGTCCTGGCCTCGGCGATCTTCAGGGCCGTGATCTGGACCGCCTCCTGGGAGCATCCGGCGATGGTGGCGACCGCGCCCACGAGCTGCTCGCGCATGACCTCGACCACGAAGAAGGCCCGGCGGTCAAAGGCCACGCCGTTCCGCTCCGCGACGCGCGGGGCGACATGCGCGAACGTGGGGGCGGCGCACATCAGGTCCGCCTCGTCCTGCGCCTGCCCCATGTCCGAGACCAGATAGCGCCCGCCCGGCGCCTGCGCGATCATGACCACGACCGCCGACCCGCCGGGATACATCAGAGGCGTCTTGATGAACGATCCCTCGGGCGCATGGGTGGCGACGGCGAGCGTGCGCGCGACCTCCTCCGCGACCATCCGCAGGCCGACCGTTTCCGTCTGGTGCCCGTTCATTCTCACAGAATCCTCGGTTGCCAGGGCGGGGCGGGGATCAGGTCCACGCCGCGCACGCCGAACGCGGTGCCCATCACCGACGTGAACGCACGGAAGTCCCGCGGTTCAGGTTCAATGGGCAATCCGATGGGAAGATTCTCGCTCACCATTCTCTTGACGCCAAGCGTCCAGTTCAGATCGAAGGGATGCACTTGGGAGCCGCTTTTCTCGATGTGCCGGAGGTGCGGCGGTCCAAGCCCCTTGTTGTTATGGGGGCTTTGGGGGTGCCATTCGATTCGGCTAACCGGGCCGCGCCGGAACCCGGGAAAAAGGTATTCGAGTTGATAGACGACACGTTCGTCCGGATATCGCGTCGGGCACTGCCCCCGCAGCCATAGCCCCTCAATGGTTACGCCGTCGGCATCATCCAGACTCGATGTGAACCGGAGTTGGTCTTCATGCGGGGTCCACTCCGGGGCAAACGGGAGTGTCTTGGGGGCGCGCACCAAGTCGGGCAGGGAAGCGGACATGAATGAGCGCACCTCAGGGCGGAAAAGCGAAACCGCCAGGGATTATGTCCCGACTTCATTACCATTGAAAGCGTACGGCGGCAGATTCTCGCTAAGTGCGTGATGCGCAGGGCCTCCTACCTTCGTCCTTCCTACCCCCCACCCCCCTCCGGGCCGCCCCAGGTGATGCGGGGCATGCGGAAGGGCAGCATCAGGCGCACGATGGTGCGCTTGAAGCAGTCCAGGCAGATGCTCTCGTGCATGGCGCGCACGGGCTCGCCCAGCAGGTGGGTGTTCAGGATGGAGCGGCCGTAGAACGGCGTGTCCTCGACCGTGCGGGCCACGCTGGCCACGTGGCCGTCGTCGCAGCGGGTTTCGCGGCGGATGCGGAACACGCGCGTCTTCGGCAGCAGCGCCTTGGGCGGGGCCGGGAACGGCTCGGCCTCGCCCCCCGGCGGGAAGCGCAGCGCCAGCGGCGAGCCCGGTCCGTGGCGCGGGACCATGTCGTACAGGATGGCCGCCCCGCCGTCGGCCAGCGGGGCGCGCGACCAGGTCCAGGTCTTGAAGCCGTCCTCCAGGCTTTCCGTGCCCCAGTTGGAGTCCCAGTAGCCCGCGCCGTGCCAGGTCAGGCCGGGTTCCTGCATCTCCACGGTGATCTCGGCATGGGGCGCGATCGGCCACCATCGGTGGCGCTCGCGCGGGTCGAGGGGGAACGCGCGCGAGGTCACGGCGCGCGGTTTCAGGCGCACCTGACCCCGGATGGGCGAGGGCAGGGGCGCGCCGCGCTCGCGGATGTCCACGGTCAGGGTGGCGCCGTCCCAGTGCATGGCGCTGGGACCGATCACCAGCCGGCGCGGCTCGCGGTGGACGGCGCGGCGGCCGCGTTCGGTCATGGCCCAGCGCCCGCCCGGGCCGTACAGGGCGACGTTCATGGCGCAGTGGTTCAGCGGGTCGCGCCGCCCGGACCAGGCGTAGTAGGGCGAGAACACGCTGCCCACCAGCCCGATGATCGTGATCGCGTGGTGGCCGTCGTGGCTCAGCCCGTCGAGGTACCACCAGGCATAGCCACCCGGCGGGACCGGCTGGCTGAAGTCAGGTCCTTCAGGATGCTCGTGGCGGCCTGCCGCCCCGACAGGGCCGCCATCGGCACGCCCGGTCCCGGATGCACGCTGCCGCCCGCCAGGTACAGCCCGGGAATCCGCGTGCGCGCCCCCGGGCGCGTGAACGACGCCTGCCAGCCATGCGAGGCCCGCCCGTAGAGCGCCCCGCCGGTGCCCGGGAACAGGCGTGCGAAGTCCCGCGGGGTCGTGATGGTCGTGCTGGACGGGTCCAGCTCCACCCGCAGGCCGCAGCGCTGCAAAAGGGCGAAGGTGCGGTCCTGACATGCCTGGATCTCCGAGGGGTCGAGGGCGGGCGAGAGAATGTCGCCGTCGGCGGGGGCGTTGACGAGGCAGAGCAGACGCTCCGGACCGTCCGGGGCGGGCGCGTCGGGATCCGCGTCGTCCAGCCGGTCCTGCGCACAAATATAGACGGTCGGCTCGGCCGGCAACCTGCGACGTTTGAAGATGTCCCGGAACTCGCCAGGATAGTCCTTGCCGAAGAAGACGGTGTGCCGGGTCAGCGGGAATCCGTCGGTGCGGGCGTTGAGGCACCACGTCACGGCCGACAGCGAGCGGACGGCCGGCGGCACCACGGGCACGGCGCGGCTGACCTCGCCACCCAGCTTGCCCAGCGCCAGGGCGTTGACGTCGCCGTTGAACAGCACGGCGTCCGCGGCGATGCGGCGGCCGTCCTCCAGCTTCACGGCGCTGGCGCGCCCGCCCTTCGTCTCGATGGTCGAGACCGGCTGACCCAGTTCCAGCGTGACCCCCAGCCGCTCGGCCAGATCGGCCAGGGCCCGCGCGAGGGCGTGCATGCCGCCGTTGACGCTCCACACGCCGTCCAGCTCCACGTGGGCGACCAGCATCAGGGTCGCCGGCGACTGGAACGGCGAGGCGCCCACATAGGTGGCGTAGCGGCCGAAGAGCTGCTGGAGGCGGGGATCATGGAAGTGCTTGCCCAGCGCCTCCCACAGGGTGGCGAACGGCTGGATGCGCGACATTTTGCCCACGCCGCCCCGGCGCACCAGACCGGGCATGGAGGTCTGGGAATTGCGGATGAAGGTGTCGCGCAGGGTCAGATAGATGCGCTCGGCCTCGGCCCGGAAGTCGCGGAAGCGCTCCACCTCGGCGCGGCCGGACAGGGCGCCGATGGCGGCCTCGGTGCGGGCCGGGTCGGCGAACAGGTCGAAGCGCTCGGTGGCGGCCTTGGGCCCGTCCCAGGCGTGGCGGGCCAGCACCTGCAGCGGGCGCAGGGTCACCAGGTCGCCCAGGTCGCCGACTCCGGCGCGGTCCAGCAGCTCGTCGAACACCCAGCGCATGGTGAACACGGTCGGGCCGCCGTCCATCTGCGCGGCGCCGGCGGGGACGCGGCGCATCTTGCCGCCGGGCTGGTCGGCGGCCTCCAGGACGGTGACGCGCAGCCCCTGCGCAGCCAGGTCGATGGCGGCGGCGAGTCCCCCCACGCCGGCCCCCACGATCACCACATGCGATTCTGCCATTTGGTGCGATCTCCCTCCGCCGGACGGCGGCCTGTTTCGATCGGTTTCAATATGGTCGTTGACACGTCGATATCCTGTGTCCACTCTAGATGACACATGGAGGTGACAACAAGTGTTTACACTCGCCGCCGGGAGGATGGAGGGCCGTCGCGTTGCGCCCGAGTCCCGGGGGAGAGCCGCGACAACCCCAGGGGAGACGTCGTCATGAACGTCATGGACCGCATTGAAGCCGCTCTGGAAACCGCGCTGGCCCGGGGCGAGTCGCCGTCCGGCCCGCCGCTGCTGATGCAGGCGATGCGCCACGCGGTGTTCCCGGGCGGGCAGCGGATCCGGCCCCGTCTGTGCCTGTCGGTGGCCATGGCGTGCGGCGACGACATGCCCCAGGCTGCGGATTCGGCGGCGGCGGCCATCGAGCTGCTGCACTGCGCCTCGCTGGTTCATGATGACCTGCCGACCTTCGACAACGCCGACACCCGGCGCGGCAAGCCCACCATCCACAAGGCGTTCAACGAGCCGCTGGCCGTGCTGTCCGGCGATGCGCTGATCGTGATGGCCTTCCAGGCGCTGGCCAAGGGTGTCACGGGCGCGCCGGACCGGCTGGGCCGTCTGGTGGAAATCTACAGCGAGGCCGTGGGCTCGCCCAACGGCATCTGCGCCGGTCAGGCGTGGGAGAGCGAATCGACAATCGATCTGGTCGAGTACCAGCGCGCCAAGACCGGCGCCCTGTTCGCCGCCGCGACCGAGGCGGGCGCGGCCGCCGCCGGCTACGACAACGCGCAGTGGCGCGTGCTGGGCGAGGCGCTGGGCGAGGGCTACCAGATCGCCGACGACCTGCGCGACATCGCCGCCGACCCCGAGAAGCTGGGCAAGCCCGTGGGCCAGGACGCCGCCAACGGCCGCCCCAACGCCGTCGCCGAACTGGGCGTGGACGGCGCGGTGGACCGCCTGAAGCGCCTCATCACGGCCGCCGTGGACTCGGTCCCCGAGTGCCCGGGCCGCGAGCCCCTGCGCGCCGCGATCCTGGAGGAGACCGGCAAGTTCCTCCCTAAGAACCTGGCGCGACAAGCCGCCTGACCCGACCATGCCGGACGGGCGATCGACAGAGGCGCCGTCTTCGACGTCACCACTCGACCAAGCACAGGGAGCGGCCGCGGGGCCGCTCCTTTGTGATGCGACGACCCTGGCCGATCCCGTGGATCGCCGGCCGCACACCGTGCGCGACTGGATGCTGGCGGCGCGCGACTGGCTGTGGCTGCGCCCGTGGTTTCCGCGTCGCTTCGGGCGGCTGCCTGTGGTGCGCATCCTGGCCCGGCGCACGGCCCGCGACCTGTTCGACCTGTGTGCCGGATTCGTCTACTCGCAGGTCGTGCTCGCGGCCGTGCGGCTGCGGCTGTGCGACATCCTCGCCGAGGGACCGCTCGCCACCGCGCCGCTGGCGGCCCGTCTGGGCTTGAACGAAGAGGCCACCCGCCGTCTGCTCGACGCCACCGACGCGCTCGGCCTGACCATGCCGCGCCCGCGCGGGCGGCATGGGCTCGACGAATTGGGCCTGGCGCTGGTCGGTAGCCCGCAGGTGGCGGCGCTGATCGAACATCACGCGCTGCTCTATCAGGACCTCGCCGATCCGGTCGCCCTGTTGCGGGGCGAGGCCGGCGAGACGGGCATGGCGCGGTTCTGGGCCTATGCCCGCAGCGAGTCGCCCTCAGGTGTGCCGGACGGGCGCGTGGCGGACTATTCCGCGCTGATGGCTGCGACCCAGACCCTGATCGCCGACGACATCCTGACCGCCCATCCGCCCGGCCGTGTGCGGCGGTGGCTGGACGTGGGGGGCGGCGAGGGTGTGTTCGCCGCCGCCGTGGCCCGTCGGGCGCCGGGGGCGCGGGTGACCGTGTTCGATCTGCCCGCCGTGGCCGAGCGGGCGCGGACCCGGATGGCGGCCGAGGGCCTGGCCGATCGGGTGGGCGCCGTCGGGGGCAGCTTCCTGACCGACCCGCTGCCGGAGGGGGCGGACGTGATCTCGCTGGTGCGGGTGCTGCACGACCACGACGACGCGGCCGTCCGCACCATCTTGGCCGCCGCGCGGCGTGCGCTGGCCCCGGGCGGGCGGCTGCTGATCGCCGAGCCGATGGCCGGGACTCGGGGCGCGGAGCCCATCGGCGGGGCCTACTTCGGATTCTACCTGATGGCCATGGGCAGCGGCCGGGCCAGGACCCCCGAGACCCTGCGTCAGCTTCTGGCCGAGGCCGGATTCTCCCGCATCACGATGGCGGACAACCATCAGCCGCTGCTGGTGCGTGTGTGTGTCGCACACGCCGAGGCGGCGTGATGGGCGGCCGGCGGCCCTCGTTGCGACCCCGACATGACTTTCTGGTCATTTTAATGTAAGTCATGATTGACAACTCGCTTCGTCAAGCTAGACTGACACTCTCTAGACACCGCTGACCCAACAGCACTGTGGACCAGCCGTTGCGAGGTTCCATGCAGACCGACGCCATCGTTATCGAGCATCCGGAGCGCCTGGCGCTGACCCGGCTCGACCTCGACCCCCCGGGGGACGAGGACGTGGTGGTTGACGTCGAGTGGAGCGGCATCAGCACCGGCACCGAGCGTCTGCTCTGGACCGGCCGCATGCCGCCGTTTCCCGGCATGGGCTATCCGCTGGTCCCCGGCTACGAATCGGTCGGCCGAGTCGTCTCGGCCGGCCCGGCGTCCGGGCGCCACGAGGGGGAACGCGTGTTCGTGCCGGGCGCAACCTGTTACGGCTCCGTTCGCGGGCTGTTTGGTGGCGCCGCCGCACGCGTTGTGGTGCCCGGCGCCCGAGTTCTCCCGGTCGCCGAGTCCCTGGAGGAGCGGGCCGTTCTGCTGGCGCTGGCCGCGACCGCGCATCACGCGCTGGTCCCGACCGAGGGCGCGCCGCTGCCCGACCTGATCGTGGGGCACGGGGTGCTGGGCCGACTCGTCGCCCGCCTGACCGTGGTTCTGGGCGACGCCGCGCCGGTGGTCTGGGAAACCAACCCGGCCCGCGCGGCCGGGGCGCTCGGCTACAGCGTGGTGGATCCGGCGGACGATGATCGCCGCGACTACCGCGTGATCTGCGACGTCAGCGGCGACGGCGGCTTGCTGGACACCCTGATCGGGCGTCTGGCCCGGGGCGGGGAAGTCATCCTGGCCGGCTTCTACGAAGGGTCGCTGGCGTTCGATTTCGTGCCGGCCTTCCTGCGCGAGGCGCGCATGCGCGTCGCCGCCCAGTGGGCGCCGAAGGACCTGGCGGCCGTGTCCGCCCTGGTCGAGACGGGCCGTTTGTCGTTGGACGGCCTGATTACCCACCGAGAGGCGGTGGAGCGGGCCGATGAGGCCTACCGCGCCGCGTTCGGTGATCCGTCGTGCTTGAAGATGATTCTGGATTGGAGAGCCCGCGCATGACCTTCGTGGACACCCCGGCCACCCAGCGAGAGACGCAGATCATCGCCGTCTACGGCAAGGGCGGGATCGGCAAGAGCTTCACGCTCGCCAACCTGTCCTACATGATGGCCAGCCAGGGCCGCCGCGTCCTGCTGATCGGTTGCGATCCGAAGAGCGACACCACCTCGCTGCTGTTCGGCGGCCGGGCCACGCCCACGATCATCGAGACCTCGGCCCGCAAGAAGTTGGCCGGCGAAGAGGTCACGATCGAGGATGTCTGCTTCAAGCGGGACGGCGTGTTCGCCATGGAACTGGGCGGGCCCGAGGTCGGGCGCGGCTGCGGCGGGCGCGGCATCATCCACGGCTTCGAGATTCTGGAAAAGCTCGGCTTCCACGAGTGGGACTTCGACACCGTGCTGCTCGACTTCCTGGGCGACGTGGTGTGCGGCGGCTTCGGCCTGCCGATCGCCCGCGACATGTGCCAGAAGGTCATCGTGGTCGGCTCCAACGACCTGCAGTCGCTGTACGTGGTCAACAACGTCTGCTCGGCGGTGCAGTACTTCCGCAAGCTGGGTGGCAACGTCGGCGTGGCCGGCATGGTCATCAACAAGGACGACGGCACGGGCGAGGCCCAGGCCTTCGCCGCCGAGGCCGGCATTCCCGTCCTGGCCGCCATCCCGGCCGACGAGGACATCCGCCGCAAGTCCGCCAACTACCAGATCGTGGGCCGGCCCGACGGCCGGTGGGGGCCGCTGTTCGCCTCGCTGGCGACCAACGTGGCCGACGCGCCGCCGGTGCTGCCGACCGCGCTGTCCCAGGACGGCCTGCTGAACCTGTTCAAGAGCGAGGATGTGGGCCGGGACGTGGTCCTGGAGCCCGCGACGGCCGCCGACATGCGCGGTGGCAAGGTTGTCGAGCGCAAGTCGCTCGAAGTGGTCTACGACACCGTCTGATCCACCGTGACGCACGAAAGGCAAGGGTCCGCCCCGATGACCGACTACACCCCCCTTCATGAGGACGACCGGACCGTCGATGCCGCCGAGGCGGCGTCCGACGTGTCCACGGGTGCGTCCGGGGCGGTGCCGGCGGCGGATCAGGCCCGCGCGGACGTGGCGGGATGCCACGCCGACGCCGGCGAGAAGGATCAGGCGGCGGCCCGGGCCGACGCCAATCCGGCCCTGCAGGAGCTGGCCGCGACCTATCCCAAGGGTCCCCATGACCGGCCCCAGACCATGTGCCCGGCCTTCGGCTCGGTGCGCGTGGGCCTGCGCATGCGCCGGACCGCGACCGTGCTCAGCGGCTCGGCCTGCTGTGTGTACGGGCTCAGCTTTACGGGGCATTTCTACGGCGCGCGCCGCACCATCGGGTATGTGCCGTTCGACTCCGAGACCCTGGTCACCGGCAAGCTGTTCGAGGACATCAAGCAGGCGGTCGAGGATCTGGCCGACCCGGACAAGCTCGACGCCATCGTGGTCACGAACCTGTGTGTCCCGTCCGCCTCCGGTGTGCCGCTGCGGCTGCTGCCGAAGGAGATCAACGGGGTCCGCATTATCGGCATCGACGTGCCGGGCTTCGGTGTGCCGACCCATGCCGAGGCCAAGGACGTGCTGGCCGGCGCCATGCTCGCCTATGCCCGCGCCGAGGCCGAACAGGGCCCCGTGATGGCGCCGCGCGGCGGCCCGGCGGAGAAGCCCACCGTGACCCTGACCGGCGAGATGTTCCCGGCCGACCCGGTGGTCATCGGGCAGATGCTGGCGCCGATGGGCCTTGCCGTGGGGCCGGTGGTTCCGACCCGCGAGTGGCGCGAGCTTTACGCCGCGCTGGACTGCGCCGTGGCCGCCGCCATCCATCCGTTCTACGCCGCCTGCGCGCGCGAGTTCGAGCTGGCCGGCCGGTCCGTGGTGGGCTCCGCGCCGGTGGGTGTCGAGGGCACGGCCGCTTGGCTGGACGCCATCGGCGATGCGTGCGGTGTGGCCGCCGCCACCGTGGACGCCGCCAAGGCCAAGGTGCTGCCGGCCATCCGGGACGCGATCGACGCCACACCGATCAATCATCGGGTCGTGGTCTCCGGCTACGAGGGCTCGGAACTGCTGGTCGCCCGTCTGCTGATCGAGAGCGGCGCGGACGTGCCCTATGTGGGCACCGCCTGTCCGCGCACGCGCTGGAACGCCGACGACGCCGCGTGGCTGAAGGCCAAGGGTGTGACCGTCTCGTTCCGCTCGCCGCTGGAACGCGACATCCAGGCCGTGGATGACGCCCGGCCGGATGTGGCCATCGGCACCACGCCGGTGGTCCAGCACGCCAAGCAGAAGGCCATCCCGGCCCTGTACTTCACCAACCTGATCTCCGCGCGGCCCCTCATGGGGGCGGCCGGCGCGGGATCGCTGGCGCAGGTCATCAACGCCGCCGCCGGCAACAAGGACCGCTTCGACACCATGCGCGCCTTCTTCGAGGGCGTCGGCACCGGGGCCACGGCGGGCATCTGGGACAGAGCGCCGGCGACGGGCGCGGATCGGGGGAGGGACGTCTGATGTACGTGCTCGACCACGACCGCGCCGGCGGCTACTGGGGTGCCGTCTACGCCTTCACCGCGATCCGGGGTCTCCAGGTCATCGTCGATGGCCCGGTGGGCTGCGAGAACCTGCCGGTGACCGCGGTGCTGCATTACACCGACGCGCTGCCGCCGCACGAACTGCCGGTGGTGGTGACCGGACTGGGCGAGGAGGAACTCGGCCAGACGGGGACCGAGGGCGCGATGAAACGCGCGCATGAAACGCTCGATCCGTCCATGCCCGCGGTCGTGGTGACCGGCTCCATCGCCGAGATGATCGGCGGCGGGGTGACGCCGGAAGGCACCGGCATCCGCCGCTTCCTGCCGCGCACCATCGACGAGGACCAGTGGCAGTCCGCCGACCGCGCCGTGATGTGGCTGTGGAAGGAATACGGCCTGACCAAGGGTCGGATGCCGAAGAAGACCAAGCGGGAAGCCGGCGCCAAGCCGCGCGTCAACATCGTCGGTCCGATCCACGGCATGTTCAACACGTGGTCCGACCTGGCCGAGGTGCGCCGCCTGGTGGAAGGCATCGGCGCCGAGGTCAACATGGTCTTCCCGCTGGGCAGCCACCTGAGCCAGGTGGGCCGTCTGGTGGATGCCGACGCCAATATCTGCCTGTACCGCGAACTGGGTCAGACCCTGTGCGAGGCCCTGGACGTGCCCTGGCTGCATGCCCCCATCGGGCTGCACTCGACCACGCGCTTCCTGCAGGCGCTGGGCGAGGTGCTGGGGCTGGATCCCGCGCCGTTCATCGAGGCCGAGAAGCACACCACCATCAAGCCGGTGTGGGACCTGTGGCGCTCGGTGACCCAGGACTTCTTCGGCACCGCCAGCTTCGGCATCGCCGCCACCGAGACCTATGCCCGGGGCGTGCGCCAGTTCCTGGAAACCGAAATGGGGCTGCCCTGCCAGTTCGCGTTTACGCGCCGGCCGGGGGCGAAGACCGACAACGCCGCGGTCCGCCAGGCGATCCACGCCAACCCGCCGCTGATCGTGTTCGGCAGCCACAACGAGCGCACCTATCTGGCCGAGGCCGGCGGGCGCGCCCAGTACATTCCCGCGTCGTTCCCGGGCGCCATCGTGCGCCGGCATACCGGCACCCCGTTCATGGGGTATGCCGGGGCGACCTACCTGGTTCAGGAGGTCTGCAACAGCCTGTTCGACGCCCTTTTCAACATCCTCCCCCTGGGGACGGACCTGGATGCGGTGGATGCGACCCCGTCGCGCCTGCACCGGGAACTGCCCTGGGACGACGACGCCAAGGCGCTGCTGGATGCGGCGGTCGAGGCGCGGCCGGTGCTGGTCCGCATCTCGGCGGCCAAGCGGCTGCGCGACGCCGCCGAGCAGGCGGCCCGGCGGGACGGGGAGGAGATCGTGACAAAGGCGCGCGTGGCCGCTGTGCTCGCCGCCTTCGCGGAGGGACCCGCGTCATGACCATGACGACGATGCGTTCCTTCGCTTACCCAGCTCTGGTCTTCGGCTTGGACACCGCCGCGTGCGGAGGGAGCCGGAGGCAAGGGACCGCCCGGAAACGTGGTGCGGGCGGATCGGTCGGCCATGGTGTGGCCCGTTGCGGTGATGCACACCGGGCGGACGACCTGTGGCAACGGCCTTATGTGGCCAACTACCAGGAGGTTTAGGATATGGCTGAGAACGTGAGCCCCTCGGGCATGACTGAAGACGAGGCGAAGGAATTCCACGGCATCTTCCAGCAGACCATGGGCGGCTTCTTTGGCGCCGTCGTGGTCGCGCACATCCTGGCGTGGATGTACTGCCCCTGGCTGAGCAGCGATGCCTGCAACGCCACCGTGGCGAATGTTGCTTCGACTGTCCTGCCCATCGTGTCCTAGGAGACTGAATCATGTGGAAGATCTGGCTTCTTTTTGACCCGCAGCGCATCCTGCTGGCCCTCGGCGTTTTCCTGACGGTGCTGGCGCTGCTGATCCACTTCATCCTGCTGAGCACCGACCGGCTGAACTGGCTGGAAGCTTCGGCCGACATGGTCCGCAGCCTTCCGATGATCTCCTAAGGCTGATGGGAGATCGCGGTCTTCTAGACCGTGTCTCGTTGGTAGCGGTCGGGTCTCCGGCACGAGGCCCGGAACCCGCCGCTGCTGATCTTATCGTGGAGGCGGCCATTTATTGCCTCCCGGCCGGAGGGTCCCATCAATGGCCATGCTGGATTTCGAGAGAAAATACCGAATCCGCGGAGGGACGCTGATCGGCGGGGACCTGTTTGACTTCTGGGTGGGGCCGTTTTACGTCGGCTTCTTCGGGGTCGCGACAGTCTTCTTCGCTGCACTTGGCACCCTTCTTATCATCTGGGGCGCGGCCATCGGGCCGGGCGCCACGATCTGGGAAATCAACATTGCACCGCCCGACCTGAGCTACGGCTTGATGCCGGCGCCCATGGCCGAGGGTGGTCTGTGGCAGATCATCACGATCTGCGCCATCGGGGCGTTCGTCTCGTGGGCTCTGCGCGAGGTGGAAATCTGCAACAAGCTCGGCATCGGGTATCACGTGCCGATCGCGTTCGGGTTCGCCATTTTCGCGTACATCACGCTGGTCGTCATCCGCCCGGTGCTGATGGGGGCGTGGGGGCATGGCTTCCCCTACGGCATTCTCAGTCACCTGGACTGGGTGTCCAACGTGGGCTACCAGCACCTGCATTTCCATTACAACCCCGCGCACATGCTGGCGATCACGTTCTTCTTCACGACGTGTCTCGCCCTGGCCATGCACGGCGGTCTGATCTTGTCCGCGACGAACCCGGGCAAGGGCGACGTTGTCAAGTTGCCCGAGCATGAGAACACGTTCTTCCGGGACTTCATCGGCTACTCGATCGGTCCGCTCGGCATCCACCGTCTCGGCCTGTTCCTGGCTCTGAGCGCGGTCTTCTGGAGCGCCGTGTGCATCGTCATCAGCGGTCCCTGGTGGACCCGGGGTTGGCCGGAATGGTGGACCTGGTGGCTCGACCTGCCGATCTGGAGCTAGCGCGAGGGGGTCATCAAGATGGCTGAGTATCAAAGTATCTTCACGCGCGTGCAGGTCAGGGCCCCGGCCCACCTGGGCGTGCCGATCGAAGAGGGGGAGCTGGGCCGTGTCGGCAAGCCGATCTTCTCGCGCATTGCGGGATGGTTCGGTGACGCGCAGATCGGTCCGATCTACCTCGGTTTTTACGGCGTCCTGTCTCTGGTCTGCGGTCTCGTTGCCTTCGAGATCATCGGCCTGAACATGTGGGCGTCGGTGGACTGGGATCCGGTCCAGTTCGTGCGCCAGCTGCCCTGGCTGGCTCTTGAACCGCCGGGTCCGGAATACGGGCTGAGCATTCCTCCGATGAATGAAGGCGGCTGGTGGCTGATCGCCGGCTTCTTTCTGACGGCGTCGCTCCTCCTGTGGTTCGTGCGCACCTATCGGCGCGCCACCGAACTGGGCATGGGTACCCACATCGCGTGGGCCTGGGCGTCCGCGATCTTCCTGTTCCTGTCGATCGGTCTGTTCCGTCCGGTCTTCATGGGCGGCTGGAGCGAGTCGGTGCCGTTCGGCATCTTCGCGCACCTGGACTGGACCGCGGCGTTCTCCGTTCGCTACGGCAACCTGTACTACTGCCCGTTCCACATGCTGACGATTGCCTTCCTGTATGGCTCGGCTCTGCTGTTTGCCATGCACGGCGGCACCATCCTGTCGGTGGCCCGCTACGGCGGCGACCGCGAGGTGGAGCAGATCACGCATCGTGGCACCGCGGCAGAGCGGGCCGCCCTGTTCTGGCGCTGGACCATGGGCTTCAATGCCACCATGGAATCGATCCACCGCTGGGCCTGGTGGTTCGCCGTCCTGACCCCGGTGACGGGTGCCCTGGGCATCCTGCTGACGGGCACGGTCGTCGACAACTGGTTCCTGTGGGGCGAGAAGCACGGTCTCGTGCCGCCGTACCCCGATCTCTACCCCGGTGTCACTGACCCGGCGCTGACGAGCGGAGGGACCCAGTGATGAGCGACTTCAGGAACGAAAACCACCGTAAGGTCACGTACCGGATGGCCAAGGTGCCTCTGGACGGGATGATCTGGATCGCGACGTGCCTGATCCTGGTCTTCTGGGTCTTCACCTGGATCCCGCCCAAGACGGTCGATCAGATCGGCTATCGCGGCGTGGCGATGGAGGACATCCAGAACGTCCGCACCGTTGCGGCCCGGAACCGCGTCAACGTGGCTCCGGACCCCTGGCCGCCGTTCGAGGAGGAGGGTCCGCTCGCCTCCGAGGTGTACGAGAACGTGCCGACCCTGGGCCATCTGACCCAGGCCAACTTCGACCGGCTCATGACCCTGGTCACGGAATGGGTCTCGCCGGACGAAGGCTGCAACTACTGCCACGTGGTCAATGACGATGGCGTGGATTATGTGTCCGATGCGATCTACACCAAGGTCGTCTCGCGCCGCATGTTCCAGATGACGCAGCACATCAATGCGTCGTGGCAGGACCACGTGTATCCGGCCGGTGTGACCTGTTACACCTGCCACCGCGGGATGCCGGTTCCGGCGGAGATCTGGTTTGAAAACCCGGGTCCGGCCGAGGATGCGGTGCGCGGGGCCGGCAACATGTTCGGCCAGAACGAGGCGTCTCCGGTCGCTGCGTATTCGTCGCTGCCGAACGATCCGTTCACGCCCTTCCTGACGGAAATGACGGAAGACCTCGGCAACATCCGGGTCGTCCCGACCACGGCGCTGCCGACCGAATGGAAGCTGGAACCGGATCTGAAGGCCGCGGAAGTGACCTACGGGCTGATGATGCACATCTCGGAAGCCCTGGGGACCAACTGCACCTACTGCCACAACTCCCGTGCGTTCGTGGAATGGTATCCGACCCGTGTGACCGCGTGGTACGGCATCCGTTCGGTTCAGGACATCAACGAGAACTTCCTGATCCCGTTGCAGTCCGAGTACCCCGAAAACCGGCTGGGCCCCCTGGGCGATGCCCCGAAGGCCAACTGCGCGACCTGCCACCAGGCCGTGAAGAAGCCGCTGAACGGCACGGTGATGATCGACTCCTACCCGGCCCTTGCAGCGCCCGGTTCCGACATCGACCTGCGGACCGCCAGCTACAAGTTCGTGACCGAGGAGGCCGCTCCGGCCGAGGACGCCGCCGCTGCTGAAGCGCCGGCTGCCGAGGAGGCCGCTCCGGCCGAGGACGCCGCCGCCGCTGAAGCGCCGGCTGCCGAGGAGGCCGCTCCGGCCGAGGACGCCGCCGCTGC
>NZ_WIVE01000064.1 GCF_009601025.1 Roseospira navarrensis
GGGCCGTTTCCGGGCGGGGCGCTGATCCACCACAGCGACCGGGGTGTGCAGTATCTGTCGCTGAAGTACACCGAGCGTCTGACCGACGCCGGCGTGAAACCGTCCGTGGGCAGCGTCGGTGACAGCGACGACAACGCCCTGGCCGAGGCCGAAGCCCGCTATCATGAGACCCTCAAGGAGACCACGATGGCGGCGTAGGTCTCACACCAACCAGCCTCCGGCAAACGCGGGGCGGTTCAGGTTGTGACGCCCCCCTCAATCCCGCCAGCGTTTCGCCAGCATCAACAGGGCGCGGGTCTGGGCCGTGATCTCGGCCGCCACGCTGCGGTCGAGCTTCTTCGTCCAGGCGCTGGGCAGGGTCGAGGCCCCGTGCGTGGCCCCGGCCAGCATGCCGGCGATGGCGCCGGTGGTGTCGGCGTCCCCGCCCTGGTTCACGGTCTCGATGATGCAGGACCGCGCACTGTCGGTCGCGAAGTAGAAGTGCAGCACGGTCTGCATGGTGTCCACGATGTAGGCCGAGCTGAACCCCCGGTACGGCGTGAACCGGAACTTCTTCTCGGTCTCCACCAGACGGTTGGCTTCGGCGCGCACGCCGGCCATGCCCTCGCCGTGCAGCGCCCGGTGGACCATGCGCACCAGCGCCACGCAGGCGGCGTCGGAATAGCGCTGGTGGTGGGTGATGCGCGCCTGTCCCAGGGTCCAGGCCACCATTTCGTTGTCCGGCGCCCCCAGTGTGGCCAGCGCCACCGGCACCAGCCGCATGGCCGCACCGTTGCCGCCGTCGCCGTCGTTGTAGGGCGCGTGCAGGGTGCCCTTGGTCATGGCCCGCCGGATGCCGCGCCTCACCGTGTTGCCGCAGTCCACCGGCTTGCTCTTCAGCCAGGCGATGTAGGCATCCGCCACCGCCTGGGTGTAGAACCCGCCGTTGGCGATCAGCGCCCGGCCCAGCGCCAGGGCCATGCCGGTGTCGTCCGTGATCTGCCCGGGCGCCAGATTGAGCCAGCCGCCGCCGGTCATGCGGCTGTGGATGCCGTAGCGGTGCTGGATCTCGCGCCGGGTCATGAATTCGACGGTGGCCCCCAGCGCGTCGCCCACGGCGAGGCCGAGGTAGGCGCCGAGGGCGCGGTCCTCCAGCGTGTCCATGTCCAGGAAGGGATCGGTGCCGCCGGAGTCGGAGGGCGGGGCGCCGATGCCGGGCGGCAGGCTGTCCTGTGGCAGGACGGAGTCGGTCACGGGGCGCGTCATAGCGAAGCCATCTCCACGAAGTAGTCGCCGCCGAGGACCAGATACTCGGCCTCGCCCTGGAGCGGGTGCCGGGGCAGCAGGTCCGCGAAGAACACCACCTTCACGGTAGGCACGCGGACGGTCAGAATCCAGTCGCCAAAGCATTCGGCGACGGCGCGATCGGCGGTGAAGGACGTCAGGCTGTTGAACCGCACCAGGGCGTGCCGCTTGTCGGGGCGCTCCAGCACCATGTCCTCGCCCGAGACGTTGATGCCCCGATACAGGGTGATGTGGGTCGCCTGCGGACAGACGAAGCGGCGCAGGGCCCATTGGCAGAAGGTGAACACAAGATCGAGCTGACAGTGGATGGCATTGTCGTGAAACCGACTGTTCATCTTCTGTTCGACATAGCGCACCCAGGCGTCGCAGGGTATCTGCGGGATCGCCGCGCCGTGCCAGGTGGGCAGCAGGCCGAAGCGGCTCTCCACCCAGCCCTTGAGCACGGCGCCCTCGGCGCCGCCGGTCTCGAACATCCAGCCCTTCAGCAGTCGCAGATAGCTGGAGCGAAACCGCCTCGTCGCGTCGCCGCGCGCGGCCTTGGCGCGCTTGCGCTCCAGCGGGTCGATCTGGTCCGGCTCCAGGCAGAATGTCGCCGCCATGTAGGCGTGAAAGGCCTGCACGGCGTCGGCCCTGTCCTCGGCCTCCGCCAGCATCTCGAAGAACGCCCGGGTCGTCGCCCGGACATGGGGCATGTCCAGGGATTCGGGGTGGTCATTGAACTCCGGGCTCGACAGGTAGCCGGCGGAGACCCCGACCAGATTGCTGCTGTGCCCCTGCGGCCGGCGCATGGGAACGGGATCCGAGGCCGGAATCGGGGCAGGGGAGCGCGCGCCGTCCGGACGCACAGCCGTCATGGCCGGAATACCCGCAGCGACATCAGGGCGGAACAACGCGACATGGCAGGGGCTCCCGGTGCGACAGGATCGGATGTCCTGTGCCAATCCCTACACGGCCCGACGGGTCTTTGTCGAGTTCCATACAGGGGGGCAGACACGGCGCCGGGGCCGGGCAGGTGCAACGAGGGGCTTGTTTTTCAACGATAAAAAGCCGTTCCGACGGTCCGTCGCCCATGTTGGCACGGGGCTTGCGCTTATAGCCCGCAGACCACGGTCCGGCCCCGCACCGGACGGTCACCGGATCACGACGGACCACGGACAAGGAGACAATCCCATGAGCGAACTGCGTCAGATCGCCTTCTACGGCAAGGGTGGCATCGGCAAGTCCACGACCTCCCAGAACACGCTGGCCGCGCTGGTCGAACTGGGCCAGAAGATCATGATCGTCGGCTGCGACCCCAAGGCGGACTCCACCCGCCTGATCCTGAACACCAAGCTGCAGGACACCGTTCTGCACCTGGCCGCGGAGGCCGGCTCGGTCGAGGACCTGGAACTCGAGGACGTGGTCAAGACCGGCTACAAGGACATCCAGTGCGTCGAGGCCGGCGGCCCCGAGCCCGGCGTCGGCTGCGCCGGCCGTGGCGTCATCACCGCCATCAACTTCCTGGAGGAGAACGGCGCCTACGACGACATGGACTACATCTCCTACGACGTGCTGGGCGACGTGGTGTGCGGCGGCTTCGCCATGCCGATCCGCGAGAACAAGGCCCAGGAAATCTACATCGTCATGTCGGGCGAGATGATGGCCCTGTACGCCGCCAACAACATCGCCAAGGGCATCCTGAAGTACGCCCACTCCGGCGGTGTGCGCCTGGGCGGCCTGATCTGCAACGAGCGCCGCACCGACAAGGAGCTGGAGCTGTCCGAGGCCCTGGCGGCCCGTCTGGGCACCAAGCTGATCCACTTCGTGCCGCGCGACAACGTCGTGCAGCATGCCGAACTGCGCCGCCAGACGGTGATCCAGTACGACCCGGACTGCCAGCAGGCCAACGAGTACCGCGAACTGGCCCGCAAGATCCACGAGAACTCGGGCAAGGGTGTCATCCCCACGCCGATCTCGATGGAAGAGCTGGAAGAGATGCTGATGGAGTTCGGCATTCTGAAGACCGAAGAGCAGCAGCTCGCCGAGCTGGAAGCCAAGGAAAAGGCGACCGCCTAACGCCTGCCGGTGCCGCCGGCCGTGCGCCTGCGCGGCCGGGCGGGCCCATCCTGCCACTCCCTTTCTTTCGTCCGCATGGAGGATGCCATGACCCCCTTGGATGAAGCCGGCGGCGCCGTGTCCGGCGAAGAGCTGATCGCCGAAGTCCTGTCCGCCTATCCCGACAAGTTCGCCAAGCGGCGCAACAAGCACCTGACCATCGCCCGCACCGCCGAGGGCGAGGAGACGCCGGGCTGCGGCGTCAAGTCCAACGTGAAGTCGATCCCCGGCGTCATGACCATTCGCGGCTGCGCCTACGCCGGCTCGAAGGGCGTGGTGTGGGGCCCGATCAAGGACATGGTGCACATCTCGCACGGTCCCGTGGGCTGCGGGCACTATTCCTGGTCCCAGCGCCGCAACTACTTCAACGGCACCACCGGGATCAATTCCTTCGTCACCATGCAGGTGACCTCGGACTTCCAGGAACGCGACATCGTCTTCGGCGGCGACAAGAAGCTGGGCATCATGATCGACGAGATCGAGACCCTGTTCCCGCTGAACAAGGGGGTCACGGTCCAGTCCGAATGCCCGATCGGCCTGATCGGCGACGACATCGAGGGTGTCGCCAAGAAGAAGGCCAAGGAGATCGGCAAGACCATCGTGCCGGTGCGCTGCGAGGGCTTCCGCGGCGTGTCCCAGTCCCTGGGTCACCACATCGCCAACGACACCATCCGCGACTACGTCCTGAAGGACAACGCCAACGCCGAGGGCGGCACCGACTACGACGTCAACGTGATCGGCGACTACAACATCGGCGGTGACGCCTGGGCCTCCCGGCGCCTGCTGGAGGAGATGGGCCTGCGGGTCGTCTCCGTGTGGTCCGGCGACTGCACCCTGTCGGAAATGGAACACGCGCCGAAGGCGAAGCTGAACCTGATCCACTGCTACCGCTCGATGAACTACATCTGCCGGCACATGGAAGAGACCTTCGGTGTGCCCTGGATGGAGTTCAACTTCTTCGGCCCGACCCAGATCGCCAAGTCGCTGCGCGCCATCGCCGCCAAGTTCGACGAGACGATCCAGCAGAAGGCCGAAGAGGTCATCGCCAAGTACCAGCCGATGGTCGATGCCGTGCTGGCCAAGTACAAGCCGCGCCTGGAAGGCAAGAAGGTCATGCTGTACGTGGGCGGCCTGCGGCCCCGCCACGTGGCGACGGCCTACGACGACCTGGGCATGGACATCATCGGCACGGGCTATGAATTCGCCCATGGCGACGACTACAAGCGGACCAGCCCCTACGTGAAGGAAGGCACGCTGATCTACGATGACGTGACCGGCTACGAGCTGGAGCAGTTCATCGAGAAGCTGCGCCCCGACCTGGTGGGCTCGGGCATCAAGGAGAAGTACGCCACCCAGAAGATGGGCGTGCCGTTCCGTCAGATGCACTCCTGGGACTACTCCGGCCCGTACCACGGCTACGACGGCTTCGCGGTGTTCGCCCGCGACATGGACATGGCCGTCAACAGCCCGGTGTGGAGCCTCGCCAAGGCGCCCTGGAAAGCCGCTTCCTGATCCCTCACGCGTGGAGAAAGACCATGCCACAGTCCGCTGATCGCGTGCTTGACCACGCCACGCTGTTCCGGGAGCCGGAATACGAGGCGATGTTTGAAACCAAGCGGGACGCCTTCGAGTGCCCGCACCCCGAAGAGAAGATCCAGGAGGTCGCCGACTGGACCAAGTCGTGGGAGTACCGCGAGAAGAACTTCTCCCGCGAGGTTCTGACCGTGAACCCGGCCAAGGCCTGCCAGCCGCTGGGGGCCGTGTTCGCCGCCGCCGGGTTCGACCGCTGCCTGTCCATGGTGCACGGATCGCAGGGCTGCGTGGCCTACTACCGCTCGCACCTGGCGCGCCACTTCAAGGAGCCGTGCTCGGCGGTCTCCACCTCGATGACCGAGGACGCGGCCGTGTTCGGCGGCCTGCAGAACCTGGTGGACGGGCTGCTCAACGCCTCGGCGTTGTATGACCCGCAGATCATCGCCGTCTCGACCACCTGCATGGCCGAGGTCATCGGTGACGACCTCAACTCCTTCGTCATCCAGGCCAAGGAAAAGGGCGGCTTCAATCAGGCGTTCCCGGTTCCCTTCGCGCACACCCCGGCCTTCGTCGGCAGCCACATCAACGGCTACGACGTCATGGTCAAGAACATCGTCTCCCATTTTTGGGAGAAGGAAGAGGGTGACGCCACCCCGGGTGAGGCGATCAACATCGTGCCCGGCTTCGACGGCTTCGCGGTCGCCAACAACCGCGAGCTGACCCGGATGCTGGACCTGATGGGGGTCGAGCATACCCTGCTCTCGGACGTCTCGGACGTGTTCGACACGCCCACCGACGGCACCTTCCGCATGTACGCGGGCGGCACCACGATCGACGAGATCAAGGCCGCGCGCAACGCCAAGGCCACGCTGTCCCTGCAGCAGTGGTGCTCGGAAAAGACCCTGGAGATGGTGGCTGACGCAACCAGCCAGACGACCCAGGCCTTCAACTGCCCGATGGGCGTCACCGCGACCGACGCGTTCCTGATGGCCATCTCCGAGATCACCAGCAAGCCGATCCCGGAAAGCCTGGAGCTGGAACGCGGCCGGTTGGTGGACGCCATGACCGACAGCCAGTCCTGGCTGCACGGCCGCAAGATGGCGGTGTTCGGCGATCCGGACTTCGTCTACGGCATGACCGCCTTCCTGCTGGAACTGGGTGTCGAGCCGGTGCACTGCCTGTCCACCAACGGTGGTCCGGCCTGGGAAAAGAAGATGAAGGCGCTGCTGGCGGACTCGCCGTTCGGCACAGAAACCCAGGTGTGGCCGCGCAAGGACCTGTGGCACCTGCGCTCGCTGCTCGCCACCGAGCCGGCCGAATTCGTCATCGGCAGCTCGCACGGCAAGTTCCTGCAGCAGGACCTTGGAATCCCTCTGATCCGGCTGACGTTCCCGATCTTCGACCGGCACCACCACCACCGTTTCCCGACCCTGGGCTATCAGGGCGGCCTGCGGGTCCTGGTGACGCTGCTCGATGCGGTGCTTGACAAACTGGACCGGGACACGGAAAAGCCGGGGATCAGTTACGACCTTACCCGCTAAACCAGCGGGTCCAGGGAGCGGCGCGCGGCGATCTCAAATCCGCGCGCCGCTTGTGGCTCCGGCAATCAGGAGGACAGGGCCATGCTCGAAAGCAATTCCGTCAAGGTCGAGGACAAGCTCTACCAGAACCGCTACCGGGTGGACGAGGGCAAGCCCCACGTGTGCATCCAGCCGCACACGGTCCCGTCGGAGGTGCTGCAGAAGCTGGTCAAGCTCTGCCCGGCCGGCTGCTATGCCAAGGCCGATGACGGCACGGTCGAGGTTACCCCGGACGGCTGCCTGGAATGCGGCACCTGCCGCGTCCTGACCGCCGAGACCGGCGACCTGGACTGGAACTACCCGCGCGGCGGCTACGGCATCCAGTTCAAGTTCGGCTGACGGGCGCGCCGGCCCCCTGATTGGGCCGGCCTCCTGACGCTGGACGCCAACCGACCCCGGCACGGCTGCCCCTCGCGGGCAGCCGTTGTCGTATGGGCGGGCGTCCTGACAAAAAAGGGTCATCACGGAAAACCGGGGTCGGGTCGTTTCTGGACCGTGGCCGTCAACCGAGATAACCCCTCCCCAACCCTCCCCATTCCATGGGGAGGGAGTCCGGCTGGCGTCTGGTGGACCGCAACGCCTCCCCCATTCTTGGGGGTGGTCGGGAGGGGGGGGCGTGCGAGAGCAGCGAGACCCGAGGCCGGGCGGGAGTTGCACTCCCGCCCGGACCGTTCATCCCTATCGCAACGACAAACGGTCCGTGGCACGCGTCGAGATGTGTGACTCAAATCGCCTTGCCAGTGGAGGGCGTTCGGTCTGCACCCGACGAAAGGTCCCGAGAAGCCCCATTGCCCCGGAATTCCGCGATGACCCAAAAAAAAGAGGCCCGCGTGGGGCCTCGATCAGGGTCCGTCCGTTTGGTGGGGGGCTAGGCGGGGACGGACGGAGGGAGCGGAGGTTATCGTTTCGGGGTGTGGGCAGCCATCGACCCTGACGTGATGGGGGGGCGTCTTCGGTCAACGGCCTGCCGCCCTGTGTCCGCTCTGCTTCAGGGCGTCGGTGTAGTCCAGCACGTTGGCGAACAGCCCGCCGTCCGCCGGGTCGGCGTCGTCGCCGGTCCCGAGAAGGCTGTCGAACATGCCGTCAAACTGGTGGGTCGTGCGGATCGGCGCCTGCTGAGAGGCCGCCTCGGTTCCGGCGCCGGCCACGGCACCCAGTCCGAAGGCGCCCGCCAAGGCCGCGAACAGCAGGGCGATCCGGGTATTGTCCGTCATGGCATGATCCCCTTTTGTCAGCGTGGGGTGGTTGGACCTGGATCACGTGCCATCCGGGACGGGCGGAGCCCCTGCTGACCGGGCGCTCCAGGAACCGTGTGCCTTGGGAACTGGCTGCAGAAAACCCCAGGTCCATGGCAATGCAGGGGCCGAGATGGGGCGAAGTGATGATGAATTGTGGCGAAGCGGGGGCGGTGCGCCGGGCGCGGTGCGGAGCCAGGGCGGCGGCGGGCGTCGTGCCTCTTGCCGACTCCCGGAAAAACCGATAGGAATCCTGCACGTTTAGGACCGGCCACGGACGTCAACGGTCATTGTCAGATGCCGTTGGGATTGGGATAAAGCGGATCGGGGCGTAGCTCAGCCTGGTAGAGCGCTAGCTTTGGGAGCTAGAAGCCGGAGGTTCGAATCCTCTCGCCCCGACCAAGTCCGCTGTCCTGCCCGACTCCGATCCGTTCGGACCCTCCGGTTCGGTCCCCCGGGGTCGGTTCCCCGGGGTCCGTTGGTTGTGCTGCCGCCACAGGATGTCGCCAGAGGGTGCCGATGAGCAAGACCGTCCGAATCCATCAGCCTCCCAAGTCCGCCATGCAGTCCGGTCGCGGCAACAGCCGCCAATGGGTGATGGAGTTCGAGCCGGACCGGGCGCAGCGCAACGATGCCCTGATGGGCTGGGTCGGCCAGGGTGACACGGACAATCAGGTGCGCCTGTATTTTCCGACCAAGGCCGAGGCCATCGCCCACGCCCGGCGCAACGGCTGGACGCCCCGCGTCATGGACCCGTCGCCCCGCCGACGCCGCCCCAAGGCCTACGCCGACAACTTCGCCTACGACAAAGTCACCTGACCCGGCGGGCGGGCGTCCCTCCGGATCGAACCCGGTCCGGCGTGCGCCATGCGACAAAACGAATGTCGCATGTCCGACACGACACGCTCGACACGCGGGCGGGATCGGACCCCCTGGGGTGGGGGCGGCCCGGCCGGCCCCACGCCATCCCCGCGTCATTCCCCTGAGTTGCCGCGCCCATCGCCGCCCCGGACGCGGATGGCGACCGGCTGGCGGTTCCGGTGGCATTGTTTTTGCGAAGCCTGCTCCCGACCCAGCTCCGATGGAGCGCCGCAGGGGAGGGGCCTCATGCTCTCCGACCGTCTCGCGCCGGTCTTCGACGAACCCGGGTGTGCCACCAACCGGGCCAAGACCGACGCCCAGAAAAAGGCCGGCTGCAAGCCCAAGGGGCCGGCTCCCGGGGCCGCCGCCGGCGGCTGCGCCTTCGATGGCGCCAAGATCTCGCTCCAGCCCATCGTCGATGCCGCGCATATCGTGCACGGGCCCATCGCCTGCGAGGGCAACAACTGGGACAATCGTCATTCGGCCTCGTCGGGCTCCGACCTGTACCGGCGCGGCCTGACCACGGACCTGACCGAACTGGACGTGATCCAGGGTGGCGAAAAGAAGCTCTGGAAGGCGATCCGGCAGGCCATCGAGAAGTTCGACCCGCCGGCGGTGTTCGTCTACCAGACCTGTGTGCCCGCGCTGACCGGCGACGACATCCGGGCGGTTTGCGCCGCCGCCACGGAGCGCCACGGCCGCCCCGTCATCCCGGTCGAGGTGCCGGGCTTCGTCGGCAGCAAGAACCTGGGCAACCGGCTGGCCGGCGAGACGCTGCTGGAGCACGTCATCGGCACCCGGGAGCCCGAGACCACCACCCCCACCGACATCGCCCTGATCGCCGAATTCAACATCGTCGGCGACCTGTGGCAGGTCATGCCCGTGTTCGAGAAGGCGGGCATGCGCGTGCTGTCGCCCATCACCGGCGACGCCCGCTATCACCAGGTGGCCCAGGCCCACCGGGCGCGGGCGTCCATGGTGGTGTGCTCCCAGGCCATGGTGAACGTGGGCCGCAAGATGCAGGAGCGCTGGGGCATCCCCTACTTCGAGGGCTCGTTCAACGGCGTGCGCGCCACGTCCGAGGCGCTGCGCACCTTCTCCCGCCTGCTGGTGGAGCAGGGCGCCGCGCCGGACCTGATCGACCGCACCGAAGCGGTGATCGCCGCGGAAGAGGCCGAGGTTCGCCGCCGGTTCGAACCCTACCGCGAGATCCTCGCCGGCAAGCGGGTGCTGCTCTACACCGGCGGCAACAAGAGCTGGGCCATGGTCTCCACGCTCCAGGACATGGGCATGGAGGTCATCGGCACGTCCGTCCGCAAGGCGACGGACCACGGCAAGGACCGGGCCCGCGACCTGCTGGACGGCGCGGACCAGAAGCTGTTCGGCGCCATCCCCAACGCCGAGATGTTCCGCATGCTCAAGGACGGCGAGGCGGACATCATGCTGTCCGGCGGCCGATCCCAGTTCGTGGCCCTGAACGCCCGCCGGCCGTGGCTGGACACCAACCAGGAGCGCCACCACGCCTATGCGGGCTACGCGGGATTCCTGGTGCTGGCCGAGCGCATCGCCCTGACCCTGACCGCGCCGATCTGGGACCAGGTCAACGGCCCCGCCCCCTGGGACGCGGGGGACACGCCATGACCCAGCCCGAAACCCGCAAGAAGGCGTTGACCATCGACCCCCTGAAGGTCTCGCCGCCGCTGGGCGCGTCCCTGGCCCTGCTGGGGGTCGAGCGCGGCATGCCGCTGCTGCACGGCTCGCAGGGCTGCACGGCCTTCGCCCTGGTGCTGCTGGTGCGTCATTTCCGCGAGGCGATCCCGCTGCAGACCACGGCCCTGGGCGAGATCGAGACCATCCTGGGCGGCACCGACAACCTGGAAGCGGCCATTCGCACCCTGGTGACCAAGTCGAAGCCCGCCGTTCTGGGCGTGTGCCCCACCGGGCTGACCGACACCCGCAGCGAGGACATGGCGGCGGACCTGCGCGGCATCGCCGACAGGCTGCACGCCGACCTGGGCGAAGCGTGGGGCGAGACGCTGCTGGTCCACGCGCCCGCGCCGGACTTCATCGGCGGCCTTCAGGAGGGCTGGGGCGCCGCCGTCCGGGGCATCGTCGAGGCCGCCGCGCGGCCCCGTCCGCGCCGGGCCGGGCATCTCACCGTGCTCGCCGGCGCCCACCTGACCGTGGGCGACCTGGACGCGCTGCGCGACACCATCGAGGCCTTCGGCCTGACCTGCACCCTGCTGCCGGACCTGTCGGGCTCGCTCGACGGCCACGTGCCGGAGACCTGGAGCCCGGTGAGCCTGGGCGGCACGCCCCGCGCCGCCCTGGACGACCTGGGCGCGGCCAGCGCCATCCTGGCCATCGGCGAGCACATGCGGCCGGCCGCCGACCTGCTGGCCGAGCGCTGCGGCCTGCCGGTGACCCTGCTGGACACGCTGACCGGGCTGAGGGCCTGCGACCGGCTGACGACGGTCCTGACGGAGGTGTCCGGGCGGTCCGCGCCGACGGCCGTTCGCCGCGATCGCTCCCGGCTGCTGGATGCGCTGATCGACAGCCATTTCGCCGCCGTCGGCCAGCGCGTCGCCATCGCCGCCGAGCCGGACCTGCTGCGCGGGATGGTGACCATCGCCACCGATCTGGGCTGTCGGGTGCCCGTCGCGGTGACCTCGACCCGGGCGCCGGGCCTGGAGGCCCTGCCGGTGGATCGCCTCATCGTCGGGGACCTGGACGACCTGGAGACCGCGACCCTGGAGGCCGGCGGCTGCGACCTGGTCATCGGCCCGTCCCCCGCGATCCGCGCCGCCAAGGCCCTGCATGCGCCCCTGATCCGCGTCGGTTTCCCGCAGGTGGACCGGGTCGGCAGCCAGCACGACTGTTTCACCGGCTATCGCGGCACGCGTCAGGTGGCCTTCGCCATCGCCAACGCGATCGCCGAAAGCCACGCCGAACATCACCTGCGTCCGCCCCATCCCTCGCCCGTGGAGGTTCCCCATGACAGCGATGCGCCGGTTGCGGCTGGTTGACGGGGAGGGCGGTCCCGCCGCCGCGCCGTCCACCGCCGGTCCCTCATCTTCCAGCCAGGAGATGCCCTCCGTGAAGGTCGCGCTTGCCACTCAGGACATGACCGCCGTCAACGCCCACTTCGCCGGGGCGCGCACGCTGGCGATTTTCGATGTGTCCGCCGACGGCTGGTCGCTGGTCGAGGCGGTCCAGTTCGAGGACGCCACCGCCCAGGACGGCAACGGTCATGCGACGGGCGAGCCGCACGAGGACGACCGGGTGGGCTCCCGCCTCGCCGCGATGGAGGGCTGTACCCTGCTGTTCGTGAAGGCCATCGGCGGGCCGGCGGCGGCGCGCGTGGTCAATGCCCGCATCCACCCCGTCAAGGTGCAGACGGACGAGCCCGTGGAGACGGTGCTGGAGCGCGTCCGGACCATGCTCAACGGCACGCCGCCGCCCTGGCTGCGCAAGGCCATGACGGCGCGCGCGGCGGGGGATGCCCCCCGTACCGACTTCATGGATGACGACGACGACGCGTAGGAGGGGGCGCCCCATGTCCGTCGAAACCCTGGCCCAGCCGACGCCGCCCGCCGGTGGCGAGAAAAAGCTCACGAAGCTCCAGGCGCTTCGGGCGCAACGGGCCGCGGCCGCCACCACTCCCGCGCCCGCGTGGCCCGACGCGCCGGTGTTCCTGCCGCAACTGGCCGAACTGATCCGCGCCGGCGACTGCTGCGGCCTGTGGGACGGCAAGACGGACGCCCGCCTGCTGGGCGGGTACGTGGTGGACCGCGAGAAGCGCAAGGCCATCCCCATCCTGGGCGAACCGGACGCGCGCGTGCTGCGCCGCCTGGACACGTTCTACAAGGCCGTCAGCACCGCCATCGGCCGGCGGACCGATGTCATCCCGACGCCCGTCATGGAGCTGTCCGACGAGGGCTTCGGCCGCGTCGTGCTGATCGCCGGGCGGCTGGTGGCCGTGTCGCGCACCCTGCGGGATGTGCACCGCTTCGGCTTCGACAGCCTTCAGGCGCTCGACGACGCGGGCGCCACCCTGGTCGAGGAGGGGGTCGGGATGATCGAGGCCCATCCCGATCTCGCCACGCTCGCCTGAGCCCTGCCGCCGCCTTTCACTTGCTCCACTCTCTGATCGAACAAAGGACTGTTCCCATGGCCGCTCTGACCTTCACCACCCGCGACGGCAGCCCCTGGACGCCCTCGTACCTGGACGCCATCGACCCGGACACCTGCATCGGCTGCGGCCGCTGCGTGAAGGTCTGTGCGCGCGACGTGATCGAACTGCGCGGCATCAACGAGGACGACGAGATGTGCGATCCGTTCGACGATGACGAGGAAATCGTGCGAAAGATCTCCATCGTCGGCAAAGGCGGCGACTGCGTCGGGTGCGGGGCCTGCGCCACCGTGTGCGGCACCGGCGCCCAGTCCCATGTGACCGTCGAGGCCGCGGCCTGATCGACCACGCGCACGCACGGGACCGGCCCGGCGATCGGTGGTCGGCCGGTCCGGACAGGGGGAGGACGACCCATGGCAGAGGCCCTTTACGACCGTCTGATGACCGGCGGCACCGGAGATCCCTTCGACCGACACGTGCTGGCCTGCGTTGTCACCTCGGGCTTCGCGCCGCCGGGACGTCTGCTGACGGACACCACGGCGCTGTCCCTGTCCGACCTGCGCATGATGATGGATGCCCTGTTTCCGCATGCGCTGGGCCTGCTCGACATGCATCCGTCGTGGCAGGGTCCCAAGGCGGACGCACCGGAAGAGCCGGACCTGCGGGCCCTGTTGTATGAGCACCGCACACCGGACGGCGATCCGGCCGTGGCCCGCTGGCTGGCGCGCATCATCGCGCGCCGCTCCCTGGCCGAGCGTCACCTGTGGGAGGATCTGGGCCTGGCCAGCCGGGACGAGCTGACCCGGCTCATGGACCGGCACTTCGCGCCCCTCGCCGCGCGCAATCCCGGTATGCGCTGGAAGAAGTTCTTCTACCGCACCCTGTGCGAACAGGAAGGCGTCCTGCTGTGCAAGGCCCCGAACTGTCAGGTCTGCGAGGACTACGCCCTGTGCTTCGCGGCCTGAAAGCCCCCGTGGTCCCTTGAGACCCGGAGTCCGATGCGTCATGGTGGCGTCTGCGAGTCCAACGGCATCGGACGATGGCCGTTGGAGTCCGTGGCCGGCCCACACCCCCACCCGGCCACTCACAGGATACTGGCGTTGGGTGGCCGGGTGGGGGAGTGGGCCGGTACCGTTCGGCGGGTGAGTGACGCTCACCCGCCGCTTGTATGAGGAGGAACCCCGTCCCATGTCCGACCCGATCCGGATCGCCATCCTCGGCGCCAGCGGCTATACCGGCGCCGAACTGATTCGTCTGCTCGACACGCATGACCGGGCGGAGCTCGCGATCCTGACGGCCGACCGACGCGCGGGCCAGACCCTGGCGGCGGTGTTCCCCCATCTGGCCTCGGTCAAGGCGCCGCCCCTGGTGGCCATCGACGACGTGACCGACTGGTCCGGCGTGGACGTGGTGTTCTGCTGCCTGCCCCATGCCACCACCCAGGCGGTGATCGCCGGCCTGCCGGAGCACCTGAAGATCGTGGACCTGTCGGCCGACTTCCGGCTCGCCGACACCGAGGAATACGCCCGCTGGTACGGCGGCCCGCACAAGGCGCCCGAGTTGCAGAAGACGGCCGTGTACGGCCTGACCGAACTGGCCCGGCCCGAGATCGCGGCCGCGCGACTGGTGGCCAACCCCGGATGCTATCCGACCGGGCCGCATCTGGCGCTCGCGCCGCTGATCGAGTCCGGGCTGATCGAGCCGGACGGCATCATCATCGATGCCAAGTCCGGGGTCTCGGGGGCGGGCCGCGCGGCCAAGGAGGGTCTGCTTCACGGCGAGGTGTCGGAGGGGATCCACGCCTACGGCGTCGCCAGCCATCGCCACAGCCCGGAGATCGAGCAGGCGCTGTCCAAGGCGGCCGGGCGGACCGTGCGGGCCAGCTTCACGCCCCACCTGATGCCCATGAACCGGGGCATCCTGTGCACCATGTACGTACAGGCGCACGCGGGCGCGGATGCGGCGACCCTGCTCGCCAAGCTGGCGGTGCGCTACCAGGGCGAACCGTTCGTCAAGGTCCTGCCCACCGGGACCACGCCTCACACCCGCCATGTGCGCGGCTCCAATCTGTGCCTGATCGGCGCGGTGGACGACCGCGTTCCGGGGCGGGTCATCCTGGTGTCGGTCATCGACAACCTGGTGAAGGGCGCGGCCGGGCAGGCGGTGCAGAACATGAACGTGATGTTCGGCCTGCCGGAGACGGCGGGACTGGCGCTCCAGCCGATGTTCCCGTGAGCCTGCGGAAACGGATTGGCTGGTCTGCCGATCCTTCGCAGTTCAGGGCATTCGGGTGAAGGCGCGTTTGGCGATCTGCGAGACCGCGTAGGGCGGGTTCGCGCCGAAGGCGCAACCCGCCGTATCGCTGCCTTGCGGCGGATTGTCCCCGCCGCGTTTCTTTGCGGGGAAACGGGCGGGGTCGAATCCGCCCTACACGGCGGCGTCGCGACCACACGCCCTGTCACCCGATTGCCCTGTTTCGCAGTTCCGCCGTTTTACAAGCGTCGCCCTGGACTCGTATGATGGACGGGCGCGGGTGGTCCTGCGCTGATTGAATCCGATCTAAGGGGATCATCCATGGGTCAGGGTCCGGGGCCGGCAAAGGGTGCCGCCGACAGAAAGTCTGCCTCTTCCAGACGCACCTTTTCCATCGAGCGCCACATCCGTCGCGCCGAGGGCGCGGAGGTGGCCTTCGATGTTGGAGCGGGGGCGGAGACGGGAACGCTCGCCCTGCTGCTCGACGAAATCCGGGGGCTGCGCGCCGAACTGGACGACATGCGCCGCGAGATGGCCGCCCCGCCGCCGCCACCGCCACCGCCTGCGCCTGCGCCGACGCCGGCTGCCCAGGTGGACGACCATGGCGATCACGCCGATGCGGAGGGCTGGAAGCGCGAGGCACAGTTGCTGCGCATCGAGGTGGCGCGCATGGTGCGCAGCCTGGCGGCGGCCAAACGGGAAATCGCCGAAATCAAGCATCCTCTCCGCAGCGACGAGGATGATCGGATGCTCAAGGCGGCCAACGAACTGGACGCCATCGTGGACGCCACGGAGGCCGCCACCAACGAGATCCTCGACGCCGCCGAGGCCATCAACAAACATGCCACCGACATGCTCGCCGAGATGGGCGACATGGACACCTTCGCGCCGCGCCTGCATGAGGTGAACGAGCTGGTCGCGCGCATCATGGAAGCCTGCAACTTCCAGGACATCACCGGCCAGCGGGTGAACAAGGTCGTCAAGACGCTGGAGTTCATCGAGGACCGCATCCGCACCATCGTCGAGGACTGGGGGCGCGAGGCCTTCCTGGACCTGCCGCTGCCCGACGACGACGACGCGGCCGAGGCGGTGCCCGAGGAAAGCAAACTCCTCAACGGGCCACAGCTCGCCAACAAGGGGCTCAGCCAGGATGACATCGACGCCCTGTTCGGATGACCGCAGGCGCCGCCGCCTCGTCGGTGCGCGGCGGGTGTTCCGCCTGGGCTTCGTGGTCCTGGCCGGTTTCGTGGCGGGCTGCGAGAGCCTGGACGTAAGCGGGCGCTACGGCCATCGGTCCGGCCTGCAGGACGTCGAGGTCTCCGTGCCCTTCTAGCGGGGCCAAGGCGTCGGTGGGGCAGGGGAGGGCAGGAAACGACGAACTTGCCGGGGCGCTGTAAAAAGAATTCCGAAATAGCTGTTTTTATTCATTTTTTCCTTGATCTCGCCGGCCGGGCGTGATTCTCTCGTAGAGTGTGGGGGTTCGGTCGAAACGGACTGCGGCGGGCCGCGGCGAATGGTCCGGGCCATCGCGCCGGGGCGATGGGATGCGGGGCGGCCCGCAGGGCGAGTCCGCGAGCGAAGGAGGAAAACGCCAGATGACACGGTCCAGCGACTCTTGGGGGCACGGCCCCGCCGGCCGCTCCCGGCCCATGAGCGCCACGGTCGCGGGCGGCGTGCTCGCCGTCGGACTCGCGATATCCCTCGGCGCCTGCGAGACGCGGGACGACGGCGGGACCCAGGGCGCGGCGACGACCGAGGCGTCCGCCGCCTCGCCCATGATCGACCCCACCGGACCCATCGGCGCCTCGCCGCTGCCGCGCATGACGGTGGGCGACACGTATGTCTTCGACAATCCGCGCGAGCGCTGGACCGTCCAGTCCGTGACCGAGGATCGCGTGACCTGGACCAGCGATCAGGGCGCGACCCGCGTGACCTCCGGCAACCCGCTGATGCCCAGCCTGGAATCGTCGGCGCCGAGCATCGGGCAGGTGACCCGCATCGTGCAGAGCCAGACCGGGTCGCTGTGGCCGCTGGCGGTGGGCAACGAGACCAGCTTCGTGGTGGCCGTGGGCATGGAGCAACCGCCCTACAGCCAGTCGCTGGCCTGGAACTGCCGCGTGGTGGGCGTCTCGCGGATCGAGGTGCCGGCCGGCACCTTCAACACCCACAAGGTGGCCTGTGCGCGGTCCGACGGGCTGCGCCTGAACACCTATCATGCCCCCACCGTGGGCTACTTCGTCCGGCGCGAGGTGACGACGGCCGACCAGCGCACCGAGACCCGCTCGCTGGTGTCGTTCGACAACGCGGCCAGCGCGGCCGCGAGTCCGATGACGGCGGGGGGGCCGCCGCCGGCCACCGCGCCGGCCGCGTCGGTCGAGGCGACCCCGCTTGCGCCGCCGCCCGGCGAGGGCGGCACGGCGCGCCCGAGCGCCCCGGCCCCCGTCATGGGCGCCGCGCCCGTCCGGGCCCCGGATCCCGCGCCAGCCGCGCCCCGACCCTCGGCGGCGTCGGCCCCGGCGCCCGCTCCGGCTCCGGTGGCCGCCGCCCCCGCGCCATCGCCGTCGCCCGCATCGGCCGTCCCGGCCAGCGGATGGCGCGGCGCCGGTGTCCGGCTGGCCTCGTTCGGCTCGGCCCAGGCGGCGCGCACCGGCTGGTCCAAGTTCCAGGCCGCCTATCCGCAACTGCTGCAGGGCCTGACCCCGCGCCTGGATCCGGTGGATCTGGGGGATCGGGGGACGTGGCACCGGCTGTACGCCGGCCCCTTCGAGTCGGCGGCCCAGGCGCGCGGCCTGTGCGGGCGCATTTCGGAGATGGGCGACGTTTGCGACGTCAAGACGTTCTGACCGGCGCGCGCCGGATCGGCCATCGGGGCCGATGACGAGACACAGGTGGCGAGACACCGGGGGGTCCGGTCGCGCGGCGGCCGGATCCCCTTTGCCGTCCGGGACCGGGCGGTGTAGCACGGGGCAGACCAACCGGGAGGACAGGAACATGGCGCGGCGGATGTCAGGAGCGGGATGGGGAACCGGCGTGGCCGTCCTGGGGCTGATCGGCCTGGGCGCCTATACCGTCATCGCGCTGCAGGATCGCGACGCCGCGCTGGCGGACCTGCGCGCGGAGCGCCAGTCCCTGCGCGAGCAGGTGGGCACACTGGTGGGCGAGCGGGATACACTGGTCACGGAACTGGAGGCCGCGCTCCGCATCGGCGAGCGGTTGAGCAAGCGCGTCGATGCCCTGGAGGCGAACCTCGCCGAGGCGCGGGAAACCCGCCTGGAGGTGCGCGAGGTGCGCGGCACGGCGGACTTTCCCATTCAGCGCGCCATGGCCCGCGCGGGCGACACGGTGGCGGGCTTCGCCGCGCGCGAGGGCGCCACGGAAGACGTGGTGCGGGCGCTGAATCCCTGGCTCGACGGCAGCACGGACCTGGATGCCTGGCAGACCCTGTGGGTGCCCAAGCCGGGGGAGTAATGCCGGCCGACGGAAAGGTTCATCCTTTTCGTCGGCTGGCCGGCCCGACTGGGCCGGCGCCGCGAAGCGGCGGAGCCGCGCGCCCCAAAAAAGGGGCGCTGCGGCGATAAAAACAAAGATTCTACCTGATAAGTCGCTGGGGCGACCCCGGTTCGAAGGAGTCATCCTCATCATCGCCCGGTATAAGGGCTAAATCCCGGGCGGCGCGCCCGTCCGCGATCCCGGCGGCACGCCGTCGCGATGGTCGGCCCAGAGGGCGGCATAGGTGTCCTCAAGCTGGGCCGCGTAGGCGTCCGGGTCGCACAGCGGCAGCGTCGCCAGCCGGTCGCGCAGCGTGGCGCGCAGGGCGGCCAGGGTCTCCCGATCCCCGGCGGCCGCCACGGCCCGGGCCACATAGGCGTCGGGGCTGTCCGCCACCCAGTCCGCCAGCCCGACCCGCGACAGGTGCGAGACGGCGTGGCGTCCGTTGGGAAACGCGCCGGCCAGGGTCACGACCGGAACACCCATCCATAGCAGTTCGAGCACGGTCAGGCCGCCGGACCACGGATCGGCGTCCAGGGCCACATCCACGGTCCGGAACAGATCCATCATGCCGACGCGGTCGCGCCCGCCCTCCAGGTGGATGCGGGACAGGTCCGCGCCGGCCCGGTCCAGGCGGGTGTGCAGCGCGGCGCGCGTGTCCTCGCGGTCCAGGGCGCGGCCCTGGATCACCAGCCGGGCGTCGGGCACCGTTGCCAGCAGCCGCCCCCAGCGGGCCAGCAGCGGGTCGTTGATCTTGTCCAGCCGATTGAAGGACCCGAAGGTGACATGGCCACGGGTCAGGCAGGGTGGCGGCCCCGGATCGGGCGCCCCTTCGGGCGGCTGGAAGAAATAGGCGCCGTGCGGCAGGGCGACGGGGCGTTCCGACAGAAGGGCCGGATCCGTGACGTGGTGGGCGTCGGTCAGCAGGACATCCAGCCCGGCCGCGCCCACGCTGCCGAAGACATCGCCCCAGATCGCCTGCACGGGGGCCAGGCGCTCGGCCAGGGCCTCCAGCGCCTGGGGCAGGGTGGTGGGCGTCAGCAGCACCAGCACATGGGGCGACAGGGCGCGCACGGCCTGTCGGATCGCGTCCGGCGACGGGCCGGACACGGTGTGCACGGGCGGGCCGTCCGCGAGGGTCGGCGCGGGCGCCGGCGGTCGCGTGGCCGGAGTCGCATGCACCAGATGGACCTCGATGCGTTTCCGCGCGGCGGGTCGCCCATGCGCCTGGATGGCCGGCAGCGCCAGGGCGCTGACCTGGGGCCGGTTCAGGTCACCCAGATAGACCACCCGCAGGGGCGGCGCGTCGGGCGCTGCGAAATCAGGGGTCCACGCGCCGGTGCGGGGCAGGGCCCCGGCCCGCTCGGCCCTGATGACGGCCGGCGACACGTCCGGGGCGTGGTGCAGGATCGCCAGCAGGTCCCCCAGGTGGGCGGGGGCGCGCCGCAGACCCTCGGGCACGGCCAGGATCAGGGCGGCGGCGTCGCTGGCGCGCCCTTCCGACAGGCGCAGGTTGGCCAGGGCGAGCGCGGCGCCGGGGTGGTTCGGCGCCAGATGCAGCGCGCGGTTGAGGGGGGCGGCCGCGCCCCGGCCTTCGCGGTGGCGCAGGGCGATGGTGCCCAGCGTGGCCCAGGCGTCGGCATAGGGGGGCGCCAGGGTGACGGCGGTGCGCGCCGCGGCGGTGGCGTTCGCGGCCCGGCCTCGGGCCAGGGCGAGCAGCGCGCGGGCGTGATGCAGCGTCGGGTTCCGCCGGGTGTCGGCGGTGTCCGGGGCGGTGTCCAGGATGGAGTCGGCCCGGTCCAGGGCCTGAGCGGCCAGCGCGGCCATGGCGGCGGCGCTGATCGCGCCGGGATCGGTCGGGCACCAGCGCAGCCAGTCGCGGGCGATGGCGTCGGTCCGCACGCCGTCACGGGCCGCCTGCGCCTCGCGGTGCGCGTCGGCGAACAGGCGCTGAAGGGGCAGGCCCGGCGCTTCGGCAAGGGCGGGATCCAGCGTGAGCGCGCGCCGCAGACTCCGCAGGGCGGCCACGGCATCGCCCCGGCTGTGCCGGATCAGGCCCAGATTGCGCCAGCTGTTGGGATGGGAGGGCAGCAGCCGCAACACGCTGCGGAACGCCGACTCGGCGGCATCCACGCGGCCGGCTTGCAGGTGCGCGACGGCCTCGCCGAACAGGGCGCGCGCGGTCGCGTGCGGGTCGGCGTCGGCCGGGGCCGTGGGGTCGGGGGATGGGACAGGTGGCAGGGTCACGGGATCCGGTCGCGTTGTGGCAGACGGCGCAGCCTATCGTCCCGCGTCCGCCGGCTCCAGCCATGACGGTCGGTGTCCCTGGAAAATGCGCCCGGAGCCGCGCGCGAGGCCCGACGCGATCGATCGGCGCCCCGTGCGATCGGCGTCAGGCGGCGGTGTGCGTCCGGTCCTGTTCGTCGTTGCAGTTGCGGGCGCTCAGCGAGTCCGGCGCGGGCATCGTGGTCAGGCCACGGTCGCGCACATAGCACGCCTGCAGGCTCTCGGAGGCCCGCTGGGCGCGGTCGCGCGTGCCGAACAGGCGGGTCACAAGGTAGCGGTAGCCGGCCTGGATCAGGTAGGCGAGGTATTCATCCCGCTTGGCCCGCGCGGCATGGGCCAGGGAATGGGGGCCGTCGGTGCCGTAGAACTGGTGTGACATGTCAGGTGTCCTTTCTGGCGGCGGATTTTGATACAATTCTGCAACAATTTGAATGGGTTGAGCCCGTTCATTCCGTTGCCTTCCCAAAATAGGACGAGGTCGGCCGTTGCATGAGTGCAAATTTTGCAGTGCAGAAGTCCCCTCTCTTGCATGGCCGGGCCGGGGCTTCGGGTGACGCCCTGCCGTCCCGATCCACGCGGTTGATTCCTCGGCGGCCCTGGGCCAGCATGGATCGTGACCGGCGCGGACTCCGGCATCGGGGTGTCGCGCGCCGCCAACCGCAACTGGTTGAGGGGGCCGTAATGGCCGGAGGCATGGACGACCGCGCGCACTTGATCGCCCACCGGCGATTCATGGAAGAAATCGAGATGGCGGTGCGCGCCGCCAACCAGGAAATCATCGGGCGCAAGTTGCCCCACCTGAATCGAGAGAGCTTCTTCAAGCTGGCGGTCTCCATCGCCCGGTTGCGGGCGCAGTATCTTGAAGCGGTCATGAGCGTGGAGTGGGACCACGCCGACCCCGACCAGTTGGCGGCGATCCGGGCGCGCCGCGCCGTCTATGAGGAAGCGCGGGACGGGTTCGAAGCCCTTCAGCATGCCTTCGAGCGCGGATACGTCACGCTTGACGGAATGTCGTCCGATCGGTGATCGGGACTGTGCCGGTCACGTCAGTCGGGCGCGCTCCAGCCCGTGGGGCGCTCGAAGGCGCCCATCCACATGCCGGCCCGGGCGGCGCGCGCCGCGCCCTCCTCGCGGGCGTAGCGGGTGCCGGCTGAGACGGCGAGTCCCATGCGCACCATGGTGGCGTTGAGTTCCATGCCGCCGGCCCGGCACACGGCGATCAGGCGGCCGTGCCGGTCGTGGGAGTCGCCCACACAGGTGACGATTCGCTTCAGGGTCATGCGCAGCAGGGTGGAGGCCGCCTCGCGGCCACAGGCCCACGCAACGCCGTCCACGCTGCAGGTTTGCTCCAGCGCCGGCGCGGCGATGCCGTACAGCACGACGGGTGTGCCGCCCCGGCAGGCCCGGTACGATCGCCGGCCGTCCACCGCCAGGGTGTCGCCGCTTTCCACACAGACGGACCCCATGGCGTCGGCCCGGGTGGGAGCCGGGGCCATCAGCAGGACCGCCGCCAGACCGGCAAGAACGGCCAGAGCGCCGACGCGGCGTCCCCGGGAAGAGGCGCGCGACGGGTCATTTGAGCGGCACATGGGGTCCTCCCCCGGTGTGGATCCCGCGGCCGTCCTTCTGGACGACGGGCCGTGCCGGCCGATGCGGGACAGGGTGATGCCGATACGCTGGATCTTACCATAGGTCGATCGGCGGATCAGTATATCCTGCGTCCGGATGGACCTGTCCTTTTGATGGGGGCTTTCTGGCAGGGCTCCGAACCCGGATTATTGTTCTGTGACACTGATGGCGTCGAATCCGCCTCACGAGGTCCTTCGGTCGCCCCCCGGCGACGCGTCGCGTCGCCGCAAAGCAGCGCGACCATCGGAACGATGGTCGCGGGGCTCCCTCAGGATAACACACTTTTAATAGAGAATGTCATCAACTCAGTTTGTGGCGGGTTCGGGCTGAGGCCGGAGGACCGCGTTTGCGATGGTGACGAGCTTTCTGGCAACGGCGAGGAGTGCGCCTTTTGGTGTCTTTTTGTTTCCGATAAGCCGTTCGTAGAAGGCCTTGAGGTCGGGGTTGTATCGCACGGCGGAGAGCGCGGCCATGAAGAGCTTGGATCGCAAGGCGC
>NZ_WIVE01000065.1 GCF_009601025.1 Roseospira navarrensis
AACAAACACAGAACACCGTTACCCATGTTGCCGGTCAATAGTGTTACCCATGTTCCCGGTTGCTCACGGGTGGCCGCTGCGGTCCGGAAACCACGCGACCCCGATTTTCCACGATGAACCTTTTTCAATGCCGCCGTCCCCGGCAGTCTGATCCTCTTCCCTTTGGCCTTACGCCGCGATGTGCGCCAGCACCGCATCCAGGCGGGTCTGTCCCTCGGCGGTGGCGCGCAGCCACGGGCCGTCCCGGGTGACGAATCCCAGGTCGATCATGGTGGCGAGGCCCGCGGGGTCCAGGGCGTCGGCGAGCGGCAGCCCGCTGAGGCGCTCGAACCGCGCGGCGTGGATGCCCTCGGTCAACCGCAGACCCATCATGAGCAGTTCCACCGCGCGGTCCGGCGGAGACAGCGGGGTCCTGGCCTGCAGCCCATGGCCCTCGCGCGCCACCTGGGCCAGCCAGCCGGCGGGGGCGGCGATGGTGCGGGTTGCGACCCCGCCAAGGCGTCCGTGCGCGCCCGGGCCGAGGCCCACATAGTCGCCGCCGCGCCAGTACACCAGGTTGTGCCGACAGGCCGCCCCGGGGCGGGCGTGGTTGGATGTCTCATAGGCCGGCAGGCCGGCCGCCGCCGTCGTCTCCCGCGTCAGGTCGAACAGGTCGGCGGCCGTGTCCTCGTCCGGCAGCGCGAACGCGCCGTCCCGGTGCGCGGCGAAGAAGGCCGTGCCCTTCTCGATGGTCAACTGGTAGAGCGACAGGTGATCGGGCGCGAAGCCCAGGGCGCGGTCCAGCTCCGCCGCCCAGGCGTCCGGGGTCTGGCCCGGCCGGGCATAGATCAGGTCCAGCGAGACGCGCGGGAACACGGCGCGGGCGAGGTCCAGGGCCGCCAGCGCCTCACCCGCATCGTGCCGCCGCCCGAGGAAGCGCAACGCGGCGTCGTCCAAGGCCTGCACGCCCAGCGACAGGCGGCCGACCCCCGCCGCGCGCAGGGCGGTGAAGCGCGCCCGGTCCACGGCGCCCGGATTGGCCTCCAGCGTCACCTCCAGGTCGTCCGCCAGCGGCCAGTGCCGGGCCGCCGCGTCCAGCACCGCCGCGACCGTCCCGGGCGCCATCAGCGAGGGCGTGCCGCCGCCGAAGAAGACGCTGGTCAGGGGGCGGCGGGTCGCCGGGGCCGCCGGGTCCATCGCTTCCATCGCCGCCAGCGTGTCCAGTTCCCTGACATACGCGCGGGCCCAGGCGGCGTGGTCCGGATCGGCGATGACGTGGCTGTTGAAGTCGCAGTACGGGCACTTGGACAGGCACCAGGGCCAGTGCACGTAAAGACCGAAGCCTTCGTCATCGGGATCGGCTGTCGGGTCGGTCGTGTCGGATGACGTCATTGGGGTCTCGGAATGGTCGCCGGGCGCGCACGCCAATGCTTTCCTTGCGCGGCGGCTTTGCCTAGGATGCGTCGGCTTTGTTTCACCGAGGGGCGTGACATGGATCTCAAGGACCACATCCGCGAAATCTCCGATTTCCCGAAGCCGGGAATTCTTTTCTACGATATTTCCACGCTGCTGGCCCATGCCGATGCGTGGCAGGTGACCATGGGCCGCATGGCCAAGGCCGCCCGGGCCTACCAGCCGGACGTGATCGCGGGCATCGAATCCCGCGGCTTTCTGGTGGCCGCGCCGTTGGCGCTCAAGCTGGGCTGCGGCTTCATCATGGTCCGCAAGCGGGGCAAGCTGCCCGGCGGCACGGTCAAGCACACCTACCAGTTGGAATATGGCGAGGATACCGTCGAGATCCAGGACAACGCCATCGAGCCCGGACAGCGGGTGATCGTGGTCGATGACCTGCTGGCCACGGGCGGCACCTTCGGCGCTTCGGTCGAGCTGCTGCGCAAGGTCGGCGCCGAGGTCTGCGCGGCCGCGTGCATCATCGAACTCGGGTTCCTGAAGGGCCGCGACAAGATCGATGTGCCCGTGCACGCCCTGATGACCTACGACCAGTAGGCCGACGGACGGCCCCGCCGGGGCGCCGGCGCCTGCCACGAAGCCGGGCAACGGGCTCAGGTGAACGGGATCGCGCCTGCGGGTCTTTGCAAAGGCTCGGAGACCCGCGGTCGAGATCCTTCAGCCGCGGTGCGGCGTCAGGATGACATCCTATCGTTTCATGCCGTCATCCCGAGTGAGCGAAGCGAGACGAGGGATCTCGCGGGGCGAGTTCTGACGGAGCGGAAAGCGCCGTCCTGCTCCCGTGAGCGCGTTGCCATATGCCACGAAGCGGTCACATTGCCGTGGGAGAAAAAGGGTGACGTGTCCCAATCTGCGGGACCGCGCCCTCGATCGGAAAAGGGAACCCTGGGATCATGAGTCAGTCCCGTCGCCCCGACGACGCCGCTGGGGCCGCCGGCCCGGTGGGCTGGGTGGACCTGGTGCCGGCCGTGGCCGCCATGGCGGTGGTCGTCGTCGCGTCCAATATCCTGGTGGGCTATCCGATCAACGACTGGCTCACCTGGGGGGCGCTGACCTATCCGGTGGCCTTCCTGGTGACCGATCTGACCAACCGGCGCTTCGGCCCGGCCCGGGCGCGCCGGGTGGTGCTTGTGGGCTTCGCGCTGGCGGTGGTGCTGTCCATTGCCCTGGCCTCGCCCCGCATCGCGCTTGCCTCCGGCACCGCGTTCCTGGTGGCGCAGACCCTGGATGTGCAGGTGTTCGACCGCCTGCGCAACCGGGTGTGGTGGCTGCCGCCGCTGGTCTCCTCCGTGCTGGGCTCGGCCCTGGATACCGCCCTGTTCTTCACGCTCGCCTTCGCCGGCACGGGCCTGCCGTGGATCGGCTGGGGCCTCGGCGACTTCGCCGTGAAGATCGCGGTCGCCCTGGCCCTGCTGCCGGCGTTCCGCGTGCTGGCGCGCGGTCCGGGTCTGGCGGTGGCGCGATGACGCGCCCCCGTGCCGTATCGCGTGCCGTATCGAGGGCGCGCGCCCGCGCCCGGATGGGGTCCGCGCTGGCGCTGGCGGTGGGGCTGACCGCCGCCGTGGCCCTGGCGGGTGGCGCGCAGGCCCAGACCGGCGCGGACAGCGAGGCCCGCCCGGGTCCCCGCGTGATGCTCTGCCTGTACGGCACCGACGGCAAGATCCTGGCCGGTCACATCGAGTGTCCCGAGGTCGTCCACCCCACGGACGCCATGATGGCCGCCGCCCACTGCTTCTATGACCGCGAGGGCCGCCTGTGGCGCGGCCTGCCGCGTTGCCCCCGCACCGCGCCGCCGTTCCTGATGGAAGAGGCCGCGCACGCGGAGTAGCCGGGACGACTACCCCCCGACCCCGAATCCGGCGCGGGCCAGCCGCATGTGCAGCCGTCGCAGTTCCTCTTCCTGTTGGGGCTGCGGGACATCGCTCAGGAACTCGGTCGTGAAGTCGGGTCGCTTCAGGTAGGACAGCACCCGCTTGCGGGCGAAGGTCAGGGCCTTGCCCTCCATCAACACGCCCGAGGCGCAGAAGCTGATGAGCCGGTCGGCCCGCTTGCGCAGCGAGTCGTCCGGATTGTCCAGCTTTTCGATGATGCGGGCCTTCTCCACGTAGCGGGCGAGCATGGAATCGAAGTGCTCGAAGACGCGGTCCCGCATCACGTCCGGCATGGCCGGTCCGTCCATCAGGGCGCGCTGCACGCCGGTGACCGTGGCCAGCTTCTGGGCCGGCGGCAACTCGGCGGCGAAGTCGTCCACGCCGCGCGTCGTCTTGATGCCGTCCACGATCAGATCCAGGATCAGGCCGCCATAGGGCTGCACTTCGCGGGCGCCGGACAGGGCGGCCAGATAGTGCAGGCGCCGGGCGCTGTTCGCCAGCGACGAGGACACGCCCACGATCGACTGGCGCCACCCGGCATCCCCACCCTGATTGATGCGATGGTTGTAGCGCCGCGTGATGGCCACGGCCATGCGGTGCGCGCCGAGCAGCCCGTTCACCGAAATGACGCGGTCGCACAGGACCTCGAAGAACTCGTGCTCCCGGCTGGGATCGTTGCGGGACAGGGGGGAGCGACCCGCCACCTCGCGATAGACCCGGTCCATCAGCACCGTGGCGGAGGAGGGCAGCTTGCCGGCCGCGAACAGCGCGGCCAGCACCTGCGCCGTTTCCGCCTGACCGCCCGCGCCGGTCTCGCCCTTGCCCTCGACCAGATCGATCAGGGTGAGCAGCGCCACCGCCAGATTGGGCCGGTCGCCCAGAATGTCCTGCACCACCTGCCCGATGCCCAGGCAGTCGGCGATGAACTCGTCCAGCATGGCCAGGGCGCCGTCGGGCAGATCGTCCGACACGGCCGACAGCAGGGCGTCCAGCTTGCCCAGCCAGCTCTGGCGGCCGGCCAGATCGCGGCCGATGGCCGCGCGCACCAGGAACGCCTGTTCGGCGGGGTCGAAGGCCGCCATCCGGGCCTTGTCGTAGGCCTCGTGCAGGGTATCCAGCCCGGCGCCGCGCATCATGCGCTCGCCCTCGGCCCGCCGCGCGCGGCGGCCGACCTCGTCGATCAGCCCATAGAGGGCATCGCGGCGGGTCCGGGTGTCCAGATCCTCGCGGTCCTGGGCCTGCAGCGACGCCACCTTGTCCACGGCCGATGGATAGATGTTGGAGTCGTGATTCTGCAGTTTGGACAGGGGGCGGAAGGCGTACAGCAGTTCCGAGACGGTGACCGTGTTGCGGTCCAGATAGGTCCGCAGCAACCGCGCCATGGTCATGCGGGCCGGCAGCGCATACAGCTCGTCCGCCGTTTCGCACCAGGGGGCCTCGTCGATCGCGCTGATGGCCACGGGGCGCTTGTCGGGAATGTCCCGGGTTTCCTCGAACACGGTGCGTTCGGCGGTGAGGTCGCCGCCCAGGCTGCGTTCCGAGATGACCCGCGCGCCCTGCGAGGTGCCCGCGTTGAGCAGCTTCTTCGCCAGAAGAACGGCCTCGGCCTCCCGGTCCAGGATGGACTCGGTCATCCAGCGGCCGTCCCGCATCACCTGCACTTCAAACGTGGTCAACGCCGGCGCCCCCCGTCGCAGATCGGCATTGATGGTCGCGGACCCCGGGGCCGGGTGAGTCACCCATCCCCGTCACACCTTAGCCCGGAACGGGATCAGGGGGAATATTCCGGACCGGAAAGTCAGGGCCCCGGCCACGACTCGGCGGAAAGGCTGGCGATCCGGGCCCGGCGACGACACGAAGCGGGCGAGTCAACCGGCGCACCGCGCGCAAGAGGGGCGGACGGCGCCCAGGGCCGGGTTGAGATGGCACCGCGCTTGCCCCTATGCTGCCTGTGGCCGGGTGCCCGCACGGCGCCGCAGGTCATCGAACCGACTTCCGTTTCCACCGACCGAAAAGGACATGCCGTTCCCATGACTGCTCCGCGCCACGACATCGTTGCCATCGGCAACGCCATCGTCGATGTCATCGCCCACGCCGACGACGCGTTCCTGTCCAAGCACGGCATGACCAAGGGCGGCATGATGCTGATCGACAACGCCCAGGCGGCGGCCCTGTACGACACCATGGGCCCGGGCGTGGAAATCTCCGGCGGGTCGGCGGCCAACACGGTCGCGGGTCTGGCCTCGCTGGGGGCCAGCGCCGCCTTTGTCGGCAAGGTGGCCGACGATCAGCTCGGCCGCATCTTCACCCACGACATCAAGGCCATCGGCGCCACGTTCGACACGCAGCCGCTGACGGGACCGAAGGCGGAGGAGTCCTCCACGGCCCGGTGTCTCATCCTGGTCACGCCGGACGGCCAGCGCACCATGAACACCTATCTCGGGGCCTGCATCGAGCTGGGTCCCGAGGACATCGACGAGACGCTGTTCGCCGGCGGCCTCATCACCTACATCGAGGGATATCTGTGGGATCAGCCGCGGGCCAAGGACGCCATCGTGAAGGCCGCCGCCGCCGCCCGTGACGCCGGCCGCAAGGTGGCCCTGACCCTGTCGGACAGCTTCTGCGTCGACCGCCACCGCGAAACCTTCATCGAGCTGACCAGCGGCTTCGTGAACTTGCTGTTCGCCAACGAGGCGGAAATCAAGGCGCTGTACCAGACCGACGATCTCGATCAGGCGGTGGCCCAGATCAAGGGGCACACCGACATCGCGGCCATCACGCGGTCGGAGAAGGGATCGCTCGTGGTGACCGGCGACGAGGTGCTGACCGTGGCCGCCGAACCCGTCTCGCAGGTCGTCGACACCACCGGCGCCGGGGACCTGTACGCGGCCGGCTTCCTGCGCGGCCTGACCAGCGGCCGGAGCCTGACGGACTGCGCCCACATCGGCCATGTCTGCGCGGCGGAGATCATCAGCCACTTCGGACCCCGGCCCGAGGTTGCCTCGCTGGCCGATCTGGTCTCGCAGAAGATGGGTCGCGCCGCCTGACGGACGTCAACGGGCATCCGAGGATGCCCGTTGACGTCCGGTGCCGCCCTGGCACCGCGCAGCGGTGCCGGTATAAGCCTACTCCCACTCCAGTTCGGTGCAGACCTGCTGGGCGTTGCGGCCGGCCAGGGCCTCGAACTGGAGCAGGTGGGAAAACGCGGACTGGTCCAGGTCGCCGACCTCGGTGATGGACCCGCCCGCGTCCATGTGGTCGCGCACGATTCGGCGCAGGTGGACCAGATAGTCCCGCGTGTCCGCGCGGGCGCGGTCCAGGGTCGTGGCCGGTCCGTGGCCGGGCACCACATGGCCGGGGTCAAGGGCCGCCACGGCGTCGAAGGCGTCGATCCACGCGCCCGCGTGGGAATGGTCCATGACCCCGAGCAGGCGCCCGACATAGACGATATCGCCGGTGAACACGGTGTCCTTCTGTGGCACCCAGACGTAGCTGTCGCCCGGGGTGTGGGCCGGGCCGGGGTGGTGGATCTGGAGCGTCACGCCCCCCAGCGAGACGGTGTGGGCGTCCTCGAACACCGTGCCGGCGTGCACCGGCTCGGTGCCGTCGAGGCCGTCCCCGATCAACTGGCGCAGCATCGACAGTTGCACCGAGCCCCGCGTCCGCTGGTCGGCGACGGCATCGGCGGAGGCGATCACGGTGGCGCCCTGGTCCACCCAGTAACCGTTGCCGAGCCAGCGGTGATCCTGCCCGCCGGTGTTGATGACCGTCCGCACCGGCTGGTCCGTGACCGTATCGATGGCCGCGTCGATCATGGCCGCGCCGGCCCGGCTGCCGCCCGGATCGATCAGCACCGCGCCGGAGTCGGTGACGATCAGCCCGAACGTGGCGTTGTTCCCCAGGTTGTCCGGGTCGCGCTGGGCCATCGGTCCGACCAGGGCATAGACCCCGTCCGTGACACGCTGCACCTCCAGCGGTCCGGCCAGCGCGGGCAGGGCGCCACAGGCCATGACCAGACCCAGGGCGAAGCGGCGGAGCGGGGCGGCGGATCGGGTCATGGGATGGCCTTTCGGCTGGGGTGTGCGGGCCGGACGCCTGAAACGGAGGCAAGCTCCCCCCTGTCCCCGGCGGCGCGGTTCGGTATAATCCCGCCATGATGAACCTCTCGCAACCCGTCTCCCCCTCCGACTCCGACCCGGACTCCGCCGCCGCGCCTCTGCTGGCGCCGGACGAGCCGCCGCCGTTCGAGGTGGTCAACCCGGATGCACAGCGCCCGGTCCTGCTGATCTGCGACCACGCGGCGCACCGGGTGCCGCGCGCCCTGGGCACGCTCGGCCTGGACAAGGCCGACCTGCATCGGCACGTCGCCTGGGACATCGGGGCCGCCGCCGTCACCCGGCATCTGGCCGCGCGCCTGGACGCCTGCGCGGTGCTGGCGAACTACTCGCGGCTGGTGATCGACCTGAACCGGGTCCCGGGGGCGGCCGACTCCATTCCGCCGGTCAGCGACGGCACCCCCGTGCCCGGCAACCGGGATCTGTCCGAGGCCGCCGAGCAGGCCCGCATCGACGCCCTGTTCAATCCCTATCACAGCGAAGTGACGCGGCGGCTGCATCACCTCTGGCGCGTCACGGGACAGGCGCCGGTGCTGTTCTCCGTGCATTCCTTCACGCCCACCATGAAGACCGGCGGCCCGCCGCGCCCGTGGCATATCGGCGTGCTGTGGGACAGCGACGGCCGGCTGGCCCTGCCGCTGATGGAGGGGCTGGCGCACGACCCGGACCTGATCGTGGGCGACAACGAGCCGTATTCGGGCTGGGTGGTGGGCTTCACCGTCTCGTCGCACGCGGGCAGCGCGGGGCTTGCCCGCGCCGCCGTGGAGATCCGGCAGGACCTGATTGCCACCGAAGCGGGGGCCGCCGACTGGGCCGGGCGCCTGGGCTCGATCCTGGAGGCCGTGCTGTCGGATCCGGGGCTGTATGTACATGCCTCGGACGCGGCGCCGGGCGGCGCGCCCACCGACGGGCTGGAGTAGCCAGGGGCGCAGCCTGATGAACTGAAAAGCGCCGGGAAGGCGCGGTGCGCAGGGGAGGGACCGTCATGGCGAACACCACCAACAGCGAACCGGCCTTCACGCTCGGTGTGGAAGAGGAATACCTGCTGGTCCACCCCGAGACCGGGGACCTGGTGACCGACGTCCCCGAAAGCATGATGCAGGAGTTCGCGGACATGCCCGAGGGGGCGGCCAGTCCGGAGTTCCTGCGCAGTCAGATCGAGGTCGGCACCCGCAAGTGCGAGACCGTCGCCGAGCTGGGCACGTGCCTGCGCGCCCTGCGGCGGCGGGTCAACGACGTGGTCACGGCGCACGGCATGGCGCCCATCGCCGCCTCGACCCATCCCTTCGCCCAGTGGAGCGACCAGAAGCACACGGTCAAGGACCGCTACATCTCGCTGGCCAAGGACTATCAGGCGGTGGCCCGGCGGCTGCTGATCGGCGGCATGCACGTGCATGTGGGGATCGAGGACCCGGACCTGCGCATCGACCTGATGAACCAGACCGCCTATTTCCTGCCGCACCTGCTGGCGTTGTCCACCTCGTCGCCGTTCTGGCGCGGCCTGGACACCGGCCTGAAGAGCTACCGCATCAGCGTGTTCAATGAACTGCCGCGCACGGGTCTGCCGGGGCGGTTCGAGTCCTACGCCGACTACAAGCGGCACATCGACATCATCGTGGATGCGGGCCTGATGGAGGACGCGACCAAGATCTGGTGGGACCTGCGGCCCTCGGCCACGTTCCCGACCCTGGAAATGCGCGTGACGGACATCTGCACCCGGGTCGAGGACACCATCTGCCTCGCCGCGCTGTACGTCTGCATCCTGCGCATGCTGTGGCGGCTGCGGCGCACCAACCAGCGCTGGCGCATCTATGCCCGCATGCTGGTCGAGGAGAACCGCTGGCGCGCCCAGCGCTACGGCCTGGACGAAGGGCTGGTGGACTTCGGCATCGGCCGGGTGGTGCCCATGGCCGAACTGACCGAAGAGCTGATCGATCTGACGCGCGAGGACCAGAAAGTGCTGGGCTGCCGCGCCGAGGTCGAGCACGTCCGCGACATCATCGCGCGCGGCTCCAGCGCGCACGCGCAGTTGCGCACCTACCAGGAAGCCGTCGAGGGCGGCGCCGCGCCCGCCGAGGCCCTGCGCGAGGTGGTCGCCATGCTGCGCAAGCAGACCGTGATGGGGGTGTGACCCGGGCGAAGCCGGCAGGGCATCGCCGGGCCAGCGTGTTGCAGACCTAGCAGGGGAGGACAGGGCATGAAGGTCGGGATCGTGCTCGCGGTGATGCTTGCGATGGGACCTGTGATGGCGGGGGGCGCGGCCCGCGCCGCGGCGGACGCGGCGGGTCCGGAGGCCTCCGAACCGGCGGTCGCCGGGTTGGCCGCCTTCGACGGGACGTGGCAGACGCCTGACGGGCGCTGGCGTCTCCGAATCGAGAACGGCACGGCCACCATCCTGGCCGGCGGGGACGGGCGGCGGCCGGTGGGGTCGGAGATCCTGCGCCTGACCGCGGTGGATGGATCCACGGCCCGGGGCACCTATCGGTTTTCCAATGGCGGCTGGGGCAGTGTCACGGCGTCGGTCGCGGGCGGGGCCCTGCGGCTGTCGTCCGGGGCCACGTCCTGGGCCTGGCAACGGGTCGCGGCCTCGCCGGTCGCAGAACCGGCTTCGGCGGCTCCCGCCGGGCAGGCCGCGCCGTCCTCGACTCCGGCGGCACCGCCGGCCGGGGCCTGGGGCGCGGATCCGGCCGTAAGGGAGACCCTGGCCCGCGTCATGCGCGACCATCCGGCCACCGACGCCTACCGCGAATGCCGGCAGGCGCACGGCCCCCTGGACGCCGCGACGGCCATGGTCCTGCTGGAGGGCACCCGACTGACCGTGGAGCGGCACGGCCGCACGGTCGAACGGCTGGTCACCTCCGGCATGATCCAGCCGGACCGGGTCTGCCTGGACAGCCCGATTCAGTGCGGCCAACTGTACTACTGCGCCAGCGACGAGGCGCTGTTCTTTGTCCGCCGCGACCTGATCGTGGCCGTGAACCCGGTGGGCGAGGTGGCCGCCGTGCAGGCCCATCTGACCGACCCGGTGGCGCCGGAGGGCCCGCCCTGGGTTTCGGTGGTGGATCAGCCCTGTCAGGTCGTGCGCGCCTGGCCGGGGACGGACCGGGTGGTCTGGACCGGCGCCTGCGCGCGCGGCAAGGCCACCGGCCCCGGGGTGCTGACCTGGATGCAGGGACCGTCCGTGCTGGGCCGCACGCGCGTCGGACCGGACTGGGCGCTGCACCTGGATGAGGGCGTGCTGAAACTGGACCTGGACCTGAGCGCCTTCCGCTTCAGCCTGTCGGCCTGCGGGATGCAGGGGGATTACCGCCATGTGCAGGTGCTGGCCCCGGAGGGCATGCCGCCCGCGGTCTTCGAGGGCCCGTGGGTCGTGGACCGGCTGATGACGCGGGCGGCGGCGTATGCCACGACCTTGTGCCCGATCCCCGACCGGGGCGTGAACAACATCGCGGTCAGCATCGCCACGGCCGAACGGCCGGACCAGCCGCTGGTGACGGGCCGCAACTACGAGCGCGACGCCCTGACCTGGCGGGAGTTCCGCAATGCCCCCGCGGCGGCCGCCGAACGCGCGATCCAGCAGGAGGAGCGCGCCCGCGTGCAGCAGGCGCAGCGCGAGGCCGCGCAGGCGCGCGAACGCCAGCTCATGGACCTCTACCGGGCCCTTCGTGCCGATCTGGTGAACCAGGCCCGGTCCTTCCTGAGCACCGGCGAGGCCAATCTGCCCATGCTCGCGGCCGCCCTGGACGAGGACGAACTGGGCGTGCTGGACCGGCTCGAACGGGGGGCGTGGTTGCGGCTGGAGCCGGCCTCGGGCGTCCAGACCGTGGAGCATGAGGGCGACCGGCATTATGCCGCCACCTACGCGGTGGGCTCGCCGTTCGCCCGGCTTGAGGCCGACATGCGCTCGCAGCGCGATTTCTCGTGGGAAAACTGGTTCGACCAGACGCAGGCCACGCCGCCCCGCCGGACCACGCTGACCTGCCTGTTCGAGGACACGGACGCCATCCCCCGGGAGTCGCGGCTCGTGGAGGTTCGCCTGCTCGACTTCTCCAGCGCCGGGCAGCGCACCACCATCCGGTTGCTGTGTGAGTAACCGAAGGGGCGCGCCGTCAGCGCCCCCCGCCATCTGCGGCGTCGGCGGCGAGTCCGACCCTTCGGTCCGAAGAGCGTTGCGCCCCGCCCGGCGGCGGTGGGCGTGACGGCGCGGCATGACGGGTCTCAATGCGCGGGGGCGCGGGATCGGTCAGCAAGGATCGGAATCGTTCCAGAAAAGAATGGAGCCCCGCCGAAACCCGCTAGTCGCCGCCGGATTTCCTGGCCCGCGCCGCCTGGGTCTCGGCCCTGGTGGCCGTGGCCCTGGCCGGTGTTCTATGGGTCGCGTGGCGTCACGCGCGCTTTGCCCGGACCGCTGCGCCCGGCTCATCCTGAACGCAGACCGTCGTCTCGTTCATCGCCACGTCCAAACCGACATCCTGGCCTATGGCGGCTCTCCCTTTCATGGCCCTTTTCCCGGGGCGAGGGTACTTCGACCCCGTGCCAACCGGGAGAGCAGCCGAACGCCGATGGCGCCATGTATTCTGTGCGGGCCGGTCGCAGGCCGATCAGGCCCCCATCAACTGAACTCCATGATGATCTGGTCCACGGACAGGCTGTCGCCCGGCCCGGCATGCAGCTTGGCCACGGTGCCGTCGCGTTCGGCGCGCAGGATGTTTTCCATCTTCATGGCCTCGACCACGGCCAGCGCCTCGCCGCTCTTGATCTCCTGGCCCTCCTCGACCGCCAGCGAGACCAGCAGCCCCGGCATGGGCGAGAGCAGATACTTCGACAGGTCCGGCGGCTGCTTCTTGGGCATCAGCGCGGCGTACGTGGCGGCCTCGGCGGTCATGACCACCGCGCGGTCGGTCGCCCCGGCGTGGAACAGGCGGTAGCTCACCCCTTCGCGGTCGATCTGCACCGATTCGGGGTGGCCGTTGATCTCGCACGTGAACAGGGACTGGCCCAGACGCCAGCCGGTGCGCACGACCATCGGTTCTTCGTCCACGATGACCCGGAAGCCGTCCTCCAGCGTCGTGACCGTGACCGGGTGGTTGGTGTCGCCCAGGCGCACCACCCAGTCATTGCGGACCTGCTTTTCATGGCCCGGCAACTGCCCGCTGATGCGGGCGTCGCGCTCGGCGTGCTTGCGGTGCACGCAGGCCGCCACCGCCACCAGGATGGTGGGGTCCTCCGGCGGCAGGTCGGCCATGTGGAAGCCGTCGGGGTATTCCTCGGGGATGAAATTGGTGGTCAGGTCGCCCTTGACGAAGCGCTCCTTGCCCATGACCGAGGCCAGGAACGGAATGTTGTGCGACACCCCGCGGATGTAGAACGCATCCAGCGCCCGGCGCATGTGGCGGATGGCCAGATCGCGCGTGCCGCCGTAGGCGATCAGCTTGGCGATCATGGGATCGTAGAACATGCTGATCTCGCCGCCTTCCATGACGCCGGTATCGACGCGGACGAGGCCCTCTTCCTCATCGGGCGGCATGAAGCGGGTCAGCCGGCCGATGGACGGCAGAAAGTTGCGGAACGGGTCCTCGGCATAGATGCGGCACTCAAGGGCCCAGCCCTTCAGGCGGATGTCGTCCTGGGTCAGGGCCAGGGGCTCGCCGGCGGCGATGCGGATCATCCATTCCACCAGGTCGAGGCCGGTGACCATCTCGGTGACCGGGTGTTCCACCTGCAGGCGGGTGTTCATTTCCAGGAAGTAGAAGTTGCGGTCCGCATCCACGATGAACTCGACCGTGCCCGCGCTCTTGTAGCCCACGGCCTGGGACAGGGCGACCGCCTGCGCGCCCATCTCGGCGCGCACCTCTTCCGTCAGGAAGGGCGACGGCGCCTCCTCGATCACCTTCTGGTGGCGGCGCTGGATGGAGCACTCGCGCTCGCCGATGTGGATCGTGTTGGCGCCGTCCGAGAGCACCTGGATCTCGATGTGGCGCGGTTGCTGGATGAACTTCTCGATGAACACGCGATCATCGCCGAAGCTGGACCGCGCCTCGTTGGCGGCGGAGACGAAGCCCTCGCGGGCGGCGGCCGCATCGTGGGCCACGCGCATGCCCTTGCCGCCGCCACCGGCCGAGGCCTTGATCATGACCGGAAAGCCGATCTCCTCGGCGATGCGGACCGCCTCTTCGGGGTCGTCGATGATGCCCATGAAGCCGGGCACGGTGCTGACCCCGGCGTCCTTGGCCAGCTTCTTCGACGTGATCTTGTCGCCCATGGCCTCGATGGCATGGGCGTCCGGGCCGATGAAGGCGATGCCCTCGGCGGCCAGAGCTTTCTGGAACGCCTTGTTCTCGGACAGGAAGCCGTAGCCCGGATGGACCGCCTCGGCGCCGGTGTCCTTGCAGGCCTGGATGATGCGGTCCATGACCAGATAGCTCTCGGACGAGGGCGACGGCCCGATATGGACCCGCTCGTCGGCAAGCTGCACGTGCAGGGCGTCGGCGTCCGCGTCCGAGTGCACGGCCACGGTCTGGATACCCATGCGGCGCGCGGTCTTGATGACTCGGCAGGCGATTTCCCCGCGATTGGCGATCAGGATCTTCTTGAACATGGCGTGCCCTGGTCCTCGGTCGGTGAACAGTCGGTCAGGCCGCGCGCGCCAGACGGGTCGCCCCTGGCGCGCTCAGCCGACTCATGATTTGATGGTGATGGATGCGCTGGCGCAACCGATCAGGAGAGGCTCCGTGACTCCCATCGACGCCGATCTCAACGACCTCTCGGGCGCAGTGGTGGATGCGGCCTACCGCGTCCATTCGGCATTGGGCCCGGGATTGATGGAAGGCGTGTATGAAACCTGCCTTGCTTATGAACTCGGCGAGCGACGTGTGCCGTATGTCCGCCAGCTTGAAGTTCCGGTCCAGTATGACGGTCAAAGCATGGGTACTGGATTCCGGGTTGACCTGTTTGTCGGAAATCGTCTGATTGTGGAACTCAAAGCAGTCGAGTCCATCAACAAAGTGCACAAAGCCCAGCTTTTGACGTACATGAAACTGATGGATCAGAGGCTTGGCCTGCTCATCAATTTCAATGTTCATCTGATTCGGGACGGAATCACCAGGCTGATTCTGTGATGTGGCGGATGCACGGGAAGACTTCAGACGCGTTTTGAGCGGAGCCAAACGTCGGATCCGCGCCCCTTCGGCTGGGCGTGGACCGCTCCGTGTCCTCTGCGTCTCTGTGGTGTTTTTCTCCGCATGGTCCGGGAGACTCACCACAGAGGCACGGAGAGCACAGAGCGGACGGCTCGCCATCTCCGGGGCAGCATGACCCGGCCACGACAAACCCAGGGGATCCCTGACCCCGGCCGCACGGTAGACCCGCGCCCCGTCGGCTGGGCGCGAACCGCTCCGTGTCCTCTGCGTCTCTGTGGTGTTTTTCTCCGCATGGTTCGGAAGACTCACCACAGAGGCACGGAGAGCACAGAGCGGACGGCTCGCCATCTCCGGGGCATCATGACCCGGCCACGACAAACCCAGGGGATCCCTGACCCCGGCCGCACGGTAGACCCGCGCCCCGTCGGCTGGGCGCGAACCGCTCCGTGTTCTCTGTGTCTCTGTGGTGTTTTTCTCTGCATGGTCCGGAAGACTCACCACAGAGGCACGGAGAGCACAGAGCGGACGGCTCGCCATCTCCGGGGCATCATGACCCGGCCACGACAAACCCAGGGGATCCCTGACCCCGGCCGCACGGTAGACCCGCGCCCCGTCGGCTGGGCGCGGACCGCTCCGTGTCCTCTGTGTCTCTGTGGTGATCATCTGCAACCGTTCCTTCAGGCAGTCCGCGGAACCAGCCCTTAAAGCGGAATGTTGCCGTGCTTGCGCCAGGGGTTTTCCAGCTTTTTGCCGCGCAGCATGGCGAGGCTCTTGCACAGGCGGCGCCGGGTGCCATGCGGCATGATGACGTCGTCGATGAACCCGCGCGACCCAGCCACGAACGGGTTGGCGAAGTGGTTGCGGTACTCCTCGGTGCGCTCGGCGATCTTGATCGGATCGTCCAGGTCCTTGCGGAAGATGATCTCCACCGCGCCCTTCGGACCCATGACCGCGATCTCGGCCGACGGCCAGGCGTAACTGACATCGCCGCGCAGATGCTTGGACGCCATGACCACATAGGCCCCACCGTACGCCTTGCGGGTGATGACGGTGATCTTGGGCACCGTCGCCTCGGCATAGGCGTACAGCAGCTTGGCGCCGTGCTTGATGATGCCGCCGTATTCCTGGGTCACACCCGGCAGGAAGCCCGGCACATCCACGAACGTGATGATGGGAATGTTGAAGGCGTCGCAGAACCGCACGAACCGGCCGCCCTTGCGCGCGCTGTCGATGTCCAGGCAGCCGGCCAGCACCATCGGCTGGTTGGCCACGATCCCCACCGTGCGGCCTTCCATGCGGGCGAAGCCGGTGATGATGTTCCGGGCGTAGCGCGGCGCGATCTCGAAGAAGTCATGCTCGTCCACGACTTTGAGGATCAGCTCCTTCATGTCGTAGGGCTTGTTCGGGTTGTCCGGGATCAGGGTATCCAGCGAGGGTTCCTGGCGGTCGAACGGATCCTCGGTCGGCTTGACCGGCGGCTCTTCCCGGTTGCTGCCCGGCAGGAAGTCCATGAACCGCCGCAGACCCAGCAGCGCCTCCACATCGTTCGTAAACGACAGATCGGCCACGCCCGACTTGCCGGTGTGCGTGAGCGCGCCGCCCAGTTCCTCGGCCGTGACCTCCTCGTGGGTGACGGTCTTCACCACCTCGGGGCCGGTCACGAACATGTTCGAGCTGTCCTCGACCATGAAGATGAAGTCGGTCATGGCCGGGGAGTACACGGCGCCGCCCGCGCAGGGCCCCATGATCATCGAGATCTGCGGCACCACGCCGGAGCCCATCACGTTGCGCTGGAACACGTCGGCATAGCCGGCGAGGCTGTCCACGCCCTCCTGGATTCGCGCGCCGCCCGAATCGTTGATGCCGATGACGGGCGCGCCGACCTGAATGGCCTTGTCCATGACCTTGCAGATCTTTTCGGCGTGGGCCATCGACAGCGACCCGCCGAAGACGGTGAAGTCCTGGCTGAACACGAACACCAGCCGGCCGTTGATGGTGCCGCGGCCGGTGACCACGCCGTCACCGGGCACCTTGTTCTCGTCCATGCCGAACTGGGTGCAGCGGTGCTCGACGAACATGTCCCATTCCTCGAACGAGCCCGGGTCGAGCAGCAGGTCGATCCGCTCGCGCGCGGTCAGCTTGCCCCGGCCGTGCTGCGCATCGATGCGCCGCTGTCCGCCGCCAAGGCGGGCCTGGACACGCTTGGCATCGAGCTGGCGGATGATGTCGTGCATGATCGCTGGTCCCTGTCTTCAGTATGGAGGGCCGGGCCCGCCGGCGCGGATGAACGGCGCGGGCGCCCCTGGCGTTTCTTCGCGGTGCAACACAATGTCATGCGGTGCAGCGACGAAAAACGCAAGTCTGTTCTGCTTTCGGGGCCGGAACGGCATGAAAGTTTCGTATGCCACCCCCTGGAAGGGGCGGAGCGGGAACATATGGGCGGATGCGGATCGGCGATGACGCAGGCGCGCCGGTCCAACGACGACACGGTCCCCGTGTCGTCGTTCGGGTCTATCCCGCAGCCGGCATCTGGCTGGTCGAGCGTGCGGCGGAATCGGCCTGCCTGTGCGCGGCCGGCAGATAGACCGTGAAGGTGGAGCCCTCGCCCACCACGCTGTCGGGCACCAGCATGCCCCGGTGACGCGCCAGCACATGCTTGACGATGGCCAGCCCCAGCCCGGTGCCGCCCATCTGGCGCGAGCGCGCCCGATCCACCCGGTAGAATCGCTCGGTCAGGCGGGGCAGGTGCTCGCGCGCGATGCCCTCGCCCTGGTCACGGACCGAAACCCGCACGCAGGGCCCGCGGCGGGGTCCGTGTGGTGGCCCGTGCGGTGCCCCGTGCGGTGCCATTGGCATGCCCGCCGGTCCCTGCTCAACCACCCGGCCGGTGACCGTCACGGTCGAGTCGCGCCGCCCGTACTTGACCGCGTTGTCCAGCAGGTTCTGGAACACCTGGCTGAGCTGGTCGGCATCGCCGATCACCGGCGGCAGGTCCGGGTCCAGGTCGAACACGATGGCGCAGCGCTTGGCCTGGCACTTCAGCTCCATGCCCCGGGCGATGCGCTGGATCAGGTCCGGCAGGGCCACCGTCTCGGTGGGGACCGAGTGCTCGTTGATCTCGATGCGCGACAGCGACAGCAGGTCTTCCACCAGCCGCTGCATGCGCCGGCCCTGATCGAGCATGATCGGGAGGAAGCGGTCGTGCGCCTCGGCATCCTCGCGCGCCGGCCCCATCAGCGTCTCGACGAAGCCCACCAGGCTGGACAGCGGCGTGCGCAGTTCGTGGCTGGCGTTGGCGACGAAGTCCGCCCGCATGCGCTCCAGCCGCACCAGCTTGCTGACGTCGTGCATGGAGACCAGGATTTCCGCCCCCTGCCGGTCCGGCTGGGCCAGGGGGCCGACGCGCACCTCGAATTCGCGCTCCACCGCGCCCGGCAAGGTCATCTGCACCACCTGCCCCGGGCGGCCCGCCAGCACCGCTTCCACGGCGGCCAGCACGCGGGGGTCCCGCAACACCAGGGTCAGCGGCTTGCCCACGCCGTCGCGGCCGAACTGCACCCGGGCCGCCGTATTGACGCGGGTCACGAGACCGTCGGTATCCACCAGCAGGATGGGATCGGAGAGGCCGTCCACGATCAGGGCATCGGACTCGGCCCGCTCGGCCAGGGCGGCGACCCGCTGGTCGTGAGCGCGCCGCAGATCCATCAAGGCCGACATCTGCGCGCGCGCGGCGGCGGAGTAGACGATGTCCGGCACCGCGGCGGCCCGCCCCCGACCGTCCGCCAGGGTCCGCATGGTCAGTTCCACGGCGTACAGGTCGCGCAGATGCGGGCGCAGCAGCAGAGCCGCCGCGCCCACCAGGGCCAGGGACAGGGGGAACGCCAGCCAGCCGGGCGACAGTGCTCCCGTCAGCGCCAGAAGCCCCAGCACAGCGATCCCGGGCAGCGCGAACAGCACCGCCGCGCCCAGCGTGCGGCGGCGCGGCAGCCGCAGGGTCTTTCTGTTCGGGATGGCGTCGCGGCCCATGGTGTGGTCTCCCCGCCCGCGCGCACCGGGCCCCGGACTGGCCGGAGCGAGGACGCCCCGCGCCCCCGCTCATCCGATTCGGTGAGTCGGGGTCAGACCCCGCGCACGGCGTCGTGCGCCGCCATGACCGCCATGTGGACCATGTCGGAGACGGTCGCATCCATCGCCGTCACCTGCACCGGGCGCGACAGCCCCAGCAACAGGGGACCAATAACCGTTCCACCGCCGAGTTTCTGGAGAAGCTTGTATGAAATGTTCGCCGAATTCAGCCCCGGCATGACCAGCACGTTGGCCGGCCCCGACAGACGCTGGAACGGGTACACCTTCAGCAACTCGGGATCGAGGGCCACATGCGCGCCCATCTCGCCCTCGTACTCGAAATCGGGATGGCGGGCATCCAGGATCCGCACCGCCTCGCGCGGGATGACCGGGTTTTCGCCCTCCGGCGCGCCGAAGGTGGAGTAGGACAGCAGGGCCACGCGCGGTTCGTGCCCCAACTGGCGCACCTTGCGCGCGGCCTGACAGGCGATGTCCGCCATTTCCTCGGCCGACGGGGCCTCGTGCACCGTGGTGTCCGCGATGAACACCGTCCGGCCCCGCGCGACCACCATGGTCAGGCCCATCAGGCGCTCGCCGGCGTTGGTGTCGATGCACATCGTCACCTGGTCGATCACATGGTGGTGGTGGCGGGTCAGGCCCGTCACCATGGCATCCGCGTCGCCCATGGCCACCATGCAGGCCCCGAAGATGTTGCGGTCCTGGTTCACCCAGCGCTGGGCGTCCCGGTACAGCACGCCCTTCCGGCCCATGCGGCCGTGGATGTAGTCGGTGTAGGTCTGATTGTGGGACGAGACCCGCGCATTGTAGATCTCGATGCCTTCCATCGTGCCCAGACCGAGCCGCTTGACCGCCTCCTCGATGCGGTCCTCGCGCCCGACCAGGATCGGCGTGCCGTAGCCGCCGTTGCGGAAGGCGACGGCGGCGCGGATCGACTTTTCCTCCTCGCCCTCGGCGAAGACCACGCGCTGCGGATGGGCGGCGACCTCGTTGTGGATGACCTGCAGGCTGGCCACCGTGGGGTCCAGACGCGCCGACAGGGCCTGCCGATAGCCGTCCATGTCCACGATGGGCATGGTCGCCACCCCGGTGTCCATCGCCGCGCGGGCCACGGCCGGCGGGATGGCGAAGATCATGCGCGGATCGAACGGCACCGGGATGATGTAGTCCGGCCCGTAGCGCAGCCGGCGGCCGGCATAGGCGGCGGCGACCTCGTCGGGCACGTCCTCGCGCGCCAGCATGGCGATGGCGCGGGCGGCGGCCACCTTCATTTCCATGTTGATGCTGCGGGCCCGCACGTCCAGCGCCCCCCGGAAGATGTAGGGGAAGCCCAGCACATTGTTGATCTGGTTGGGATAATCCGACCGTCCGGTGGCCATGATGGCGTCGGTGCGGACCGTCGCCACCTCTTCCGGCGTGATCTCGGGATCCGGGTTGGCCATGGCGAAGATGATCGGCTTGTCCGCCATGGTCGCCACCATGTCCGGGGTCACGGCCCCCTTCACAGACAGGCCCAGGAAGGCGTCCGCCCCCGCCAGGGCCTCGGCCAGGGTGCGCTTGTCCGTGTCCACGGCATGCGCCGACTTCCACTGGTTCAGATTGTCGCGGTCCCGGTGGATGACGCCCTTGGTGTCGCACAGCATCACGTTGTCATGGGGCACCCCCATGAACTTGATGAGTTCGGCGCAGGCCACGCCGGCGGCCCCGGCGCCGTTGATGACCACGCTCACGTCGCGCAGGTCGCGCCCGGTCAGATGGCAGGCGTTGATGAGACCGGCGGTGGCGATGATGGCCGTGCCGTGCTGGTCGTCATGGAACACCGGAATGTCCATCAGCTCCTTCAGGCGCTGTTCGATGATGAAGCATTCCGGGGCCTTGATGTCCTCCAGGTTGATGCCGCCGAAGCTGGGTCCCAGGAACCGGACGCAGTTGACGACCTCGTCCACGTCTTCCGTCTCGACCTCCAGGTCGATGGCGTCCACGTCGGCGAACTTCTTGAACAGGACGGCCTTGCCCTCCATCACCGGCTTGGAGGCCAGCGCGCCCAGGTTGCCCAGCCCCAGCACGGCGGTGCCGTTGGAGATGACCGCCACCATGTTGCCGCGCGCGGTGTAGTCGTAGGCGGTGGTCGGGTCCCGCTCGATCTCCAGACAGGGCGCGGCCACGCCGGGGGAATAGGCCAACGACAGGTCGCGCTGGGTGGTCAGCGGCTTGGTGGGCGTGATCTCGATCTTGCCGGGGCGGCCGGAGGCGTGCATCAGCAGCGCCTCGCGCTCCAGGTTGGAAATGGGTTTGGTGTCGTCCATGCCTGTCCGTCTGCGTAAGAGGGGGCCGAGTGGGGTGGGTCCTGGAAGGCGCTTCCGGGTGTCATCCCCGGATGGCGCAGGGTGCGGCGGCCGCGCGGCGGGCCGGCCGGGGGGCTTGACCCTCGCGCCGGAACCACGGGCCGGCGACGACGCGCGCGTCCGAAAAAAGGGGCCGTCATAATGCCCACTCGGGGGGCGGGTGCCCAGTGATTTGTGACGGCCCCGGGCCGCCCGGCGGAACCGGGCGGGGATCCCCCGTTTGCATGACCGGGCCGGGTCGGCTAGGCTCATCGCAAACCCGAGGGCGAGGACGGATCGGCCCGATCCGCACCGGCCCCGGTTTCGCGTGACCCCTCCCCCTGGGGACCGCGCCGGACGCCCGACGGACACGCCCAAGCGCCACCGGAACAGGGACACCGACACCATGAACACGCTGATTGCGGGCGCCGCCGGAGCGGTGGCGTCGTCGCTGGCCATGCTGGCCACCCTGACCCCCGCCCAGGCCGCCGACTGCGGCCGGGTCACGATCGCCGAGATGTCCTGGAACTCGGCCGCCACCCTCGCCAACATCCAGAAGATCATCCTGACCGAGGGCTTCGGCTGCGACGCCGAGCTGGTGCCCGGCGACACCGTGCCCACCATCACCTCGATGACCGAGAAGGGCGAACCCGACCTGGCCCCCGAAATCTGGCCCAACGCCCACCAGGACGTGATCGCCAACGCCGTGGACGAGGGTCAGGTGGTCATCGCCACCAAGACGCTGCAGGACGGCGGCCAGGAAGGCTGGTTCGTGCCCGACTACATGGTCGAGGAGCACCCGGAACTGGCCACCATCGACGGCATCCGCGCCAACCCCGACCTGTTCCCGGACCGGGAGGAGCCCGGCAAGGGCCGCTTCTACACCTGTCCGGCCGGCTGGCAGTGCCAGATCGTCAACGAGAACCTGATGGAGGCGTACGGCATGACCGACGCCTTCACCCTGTTCGACCCCGGCTCCGGCCCCGGGCTGGCGGGCGCCATCGCCAAGGCCTATGAGCGGCGCGAGCCCATCTTCGCCTACTACTACGGTCCGACCGCGATCCTCGGCAAGTACGACATGGTGATGGTCGAGGGCATGGAGCACGACCCGGAGACCTGGGACTGCGTGACCAGCATGGACTGCGAGGACCCGCGGCCGAACGCCTATCCGCCCTCCGACGTGCTGACGCTGGCGGCGGTGTCGTTCAAGGATCGCGCCGCCGAGGCGTTCCAGTTCGTCTCCAGCGTGTCGGTGCCCAACCAGGTCATCAACGCGGTCCTGGCCTGGCAGGAGGACAACCAGGCCACCGGCGAAGGTGCGGCGCTGTACTTCCTGGAAACCTACCCGGACATCTGGACCGACTGGGTCCCCGCCGAGGTGGCCGACAAGGTCAAGGCGGGGCTGTAGCGCCGTCGGGCCCTTCCTTCCGAAGGGACGGCGTGGCCCCCCCCCGTCATCAACTCAGTTTGTGGCGGGTTCGGGCTGAGGCCGGAGGACCGCGTTTGCGATGGTGACGAGCTTTCTGGCAACGGCGAGGAGTGCGCCTTTTGGTGTCTTTTTATTTCCGATAAGCCGTTCGTAGAAGGCCTTGAGGTCGGGGTTGTATCGCACGGCGGAGAGCGCGGCCATGAAGAGCTTGGATCGCAAGGCGC
>NZ_WIVE01000066.1 GCF_009601025.1 Roseospira navarrensis
AACGTGTCCCGATCCATGCCCGCCTCCCGCGTTCGGTATCCTTCATGATACCAAATCCGGGAATGCATAGCGAACGCTATTTGAGCCTTTCGATTCCGATGGCGCACCGCTCCGGACCGGGTTCCCAGCCTACCAGGGCCCGACTTTACTTGAGAGGCGCCCATAAAGCGCCGTATAGGCCTGCATCAGGGCTTCCGTCTGGTGCGCGACCTCCGGGTCGTCCATCAGACCCAGGGCCTCGATCTCGTCGAGCACGGTTTGCAGGCCCATGGCGTCCATGCGGTCGATCAATTGTTCGACCCGGTCGGGCGGAGGGGCCAGCGAGGGATGCTGTCCCGGCGGTACGAAACGGATGCCGAGTTCCACGCCGGATCGGCGAACGACCTCGGCCTCCAGCGTTTCGCCGTCGGACAGGGTCAGGGTCAGGCGTCCCTGGGGCGCGCTGTCGCCGTCCTGGGTTTCGATCCGGGCGCCGGTGGCGGAGATGTCCTTGACGAAGCAGCGGATCGAGGACGACCCGTCGCCCAGCACCAGCCACCCCCCCTTGAGCACCCGTCGGCGCCGGGCGCTTCTGCGGCGCGGGCCGTGGTCGTCGCTGTCATGGCTTCCATGATCCGCGGTCATTGTCCGTTCTCCCTTCCGTCCTGGGCGGGGTGGCGGCGGTCCAATGGGGCGCCCCGGGCGATCCGGTCTCCGCCGGTGCCTCAAATCGTCTCGCACTTTGCGCGCGCCGCCAAGCCGGATCGAGGGGTGTCCCCACCGAAATCAGGGCCTGCGCGCTCGGTCTAGAGGGGCAGGGGGCCGTTCGTGGCCAGCACGCCGCCCGCAAGATAGAGCGATCCGCAGATCACCACCCGACCGGAGCCGACCCGCGTTTCCGCGATCCGGTCCAGGGCGTTGGCGACCGCCTCGTGTTCGAGGACCGCGCGGGCGCCCGCGCGCCGCGCGCGGTCCGCCAGCCCCTCGGTCGGCAGGCCCGCCTGCGTGTCCGGGACGGGCACCACATGCACGGCCTCGGCCCGCGCGACCAGGGGGCGCAGGAAACCGACCGGGTCCTTGGTGTCGAGCATGCCGACCACCAGATGCAGCGGGCGCGCCGGCCAGGTTTCCAGAACGGCGGCGAGAGCCGCCCCGGCGCCGGGATTGTGTCCGCCGTCCAGCCAGACCTCCCACCCGTGGGGCAGGCGGGCCACGAGGGGGCCGCGCGGCAGCCGTTGCAGGCGCGCTGGCCAGTCCACCCGCGCGAGACCCGTGCGGATGGCGTGCTCGTCGGGCTGCAGGGGCGGCGGCAGGCTGCGCGCCATGCGGATCGCCTGGGCGGCGTTGGCGCGCTGGTGGTCGCCGGGCAGCGTGGGCATGGGCCACGCCTCGCCGTCCAGAAAGAAGCCGCCGCCCTCGGCGCGCCGCCACGTCCAGTCGCGCCCGTCCAGGCTGAGCGGCGCGCCCACCGCCGCGGCGCGCTGCTCAAGGACACCCGTTGCCTCGGGGGTCTGGGCGGCGCACACGGCCGGCACGCCCGGTTTCAGGATCCCCGCCTTTTCAAAGGCGATGGCGGAGAGGGTGTCGCCCAGATAGGCCTCGTGGTCCATCGAGATGGGTGTGATCGCCGTCAGCACCGGACGCTCGACCACGTTTGTGGCGTCCAGGCGTCCGCCCAACCCGGTTTCCAGGAGGACCACATCGGCCGGCGTGCGCGAGAACGCCAGCAGGGCCGCGCAGGTCGTGATCTCGAAGAAGGTGATGGGGTCCGGGCCGTTGACGGACTCGCACTCTTCCAGAAGCGCGGTCAGGTGGTCCTCGGCGATCAGCGTGCCCGCCAGCCGGATCCGCTCGGCGAAGCGCACCAGGTGGGGCGAGGTGTAGACGTGCACCCGCAGGCCCGCGGCCTCCAGCATGGCCCTCAGCAAGGCCACGACCGAGCCCTTGCCGTTGGTGCCCGCCACATGGACCACCGGAGGCAGGCGACGCTCCGGGTGGTCGAGTCGGGCCAGCAGGCGCCACACCCGGTCCAGCACCAGATCGATGGATTTGGGGTGCAGCGCCAGCAGCCGCGCCAGCACGCGGTCCGATGGCTGCGGACGCGACGAGGCCGACAGGGATGGGGCGACCCCGGTGGACACCGTCAGGCCTCGGGTGGGGGCTGATCGGCGGCGGTGGAGGCGGCCGCCGAATCCCCGGTGCGGCGCTCCCGCTCCGGCGCGGTCTTGCGACGCGCCGCCTTGTCGCCGTCGGACGGCGGCAGCACCTCGACGTCGGGATGGGGGTCTTCCGAGTCATCCACCGGGCCGGTGGGTTCCGTCTCCCGGTGGCCTTCGACGTGATCGGGGGTCACCACCGTCGGCAGGGTGGTCTGGGCGACCGGCTCCACGGGCACGGTCAGCAACCGGATCACCCGCGCCAGCGTGCCCTTCAGGGTGTCGCGCGGCACCACCATATCCACCATGCCGTGTTCCAGCAGGTATTCGGACCGCTGGAAGCCCTTCGGCAGCTTCTCGTGGATGGTCTGTTCGATCACGCGCGCCCCGGCGAAGCCGATGATGGCGCCCGGCTCGGCGATGGCGATGTCGCCCAGCATGGCCAGCGAGGCGGTGACGCCACCCGTGGTCGGGTCGGTCAGCACGACGATGTAGGGCAGGCCGGCGTCCTTGACCATGTCCACGGCCACGGTGACCCGGGCCATCTGCATCAGGGAGAGGATGCCCTCCTGCATGCGCGCCCCGCCCGACGACGGAATGGCGATCAGGGGCGCGTCCAGTTCGACGGCCTTTTCGGCGGCGGCCACGAAGCCCTCGCCGACGGCCATGCCCATGGAACCACCCATGAAATCGAAGTCGAAGGCCGCGACCACGGCCGTGCGGCCCTCGATCGGGCCATGGGCGACGATGAGTCCGTCGCTCTCGGCGGTGCGCGACTGGGCATCCTTCAGGCGGTCGGTGTACCGCTTGACGTCCCGGAACTTGAGCGGGTCGGCCGGCACCTTGGGCAGGGGGATGCGGTCATACGACCCGTCGTCGAACAGCATCGCCAGCCGGTGCTTGACGGGCAGGCGCATGTGATGGCCGCACTGGGTGCAGACGCGCCGAGCCTTGTCCAGCTCCTTGTGGAAGATCATGTGCCCGCAGGTGGAGCACTTGTGCCAGAGGTTGTCCGGAACCTCGCGCGTGCTGCCCACGAGGTTGCGGAACTTGGGGCGGACGTAATCGGACAGCCAGTTCATGGGGGCTCTCGTTGTGTCAGGCGCGGGCGGTGCGCACACCCTCGGCCAGCGCGGCGACGTAGGCGAGGGCGTCTTCGCCCTTGGCGATGCGGTCGACCAGGGCCGAGCCGACGACGGCGGCATCGCCGGCGCGGGCCATGGCGGCGGCCTGTTCGGGCGTGCGGATGCCGAAGCCGACGGCGACGGGCAGGTCCGTGCGCGCCCGCAGGCGGGCGACGGCTTCGGCCACCTGGGTTTCGTCGGCCGAGCGGGTGCCGGTGATGCCGGTGATGGAGACGTAGTACAGGAATCCGCCGGCGTGCGCGAGCACGGCCGGCATACGGGCCGCGTCGGTGGTCGGCGCGGCCAGCATGATGAGGTGCAGGCCGTGGGCGTTCAGCGGCCCGGTCAACTCGGGGGCCTCCTCGGGCGGCAGGTCCACGATGATGACGCCGTCGGCGCCGGCGGCGGCGGCGTCGGCCGCGAAGCGATCCACGCCCCAGCTATGGATGGGATTGTAGTAGCCCATCAGCACCACGGGGGTGTCCGTGTCCGTCTCGCGGAATCGGGCCAGCATCTCCAGGGTGCCCCTGAGCGTCTGCCCGGCCTTCAGGGCGCGCTGACCGGCGGCCTGGATGGTCGGACCGTCCGCCATGGGGTCGGAGAACGGCATACCCAGCTCGATGATGTCGGCCCCGGCCGCCGGCAATCCGTTCAGGATCGCCTGACTGGCCTCGCGGTCGGGATCGCCGGCCATGACGTAGGTGACCAGACCGCCCCGGCCCTCGGCCTTCAGGGCGGCGAACCGGGCCTGGATGCGGCCGGTCTCCGGCGTGGTCGCGGCGCTGCGGTGGCGGGGCGCAGTGGCGGTTTCCATTACAGGGACCCTCCCATCTCCACGCCCAGTTCGCGGGCCACGGTGTTGACGTCCTTGTCGCCGCGCCCGGACATGCTCAGCACCATCAGGTGATCCTTGGGCAGGTCGGGCGCCATCTTCATCGCCTGGGCCACGGCATGGGCGCTTTCCAGGGCGGGAATGATCCCCTCCAGGCGGGTGGTCTCCTGGAACGCCGTCATGGCCTCGGCATCGGTGATGGGCACGTATTCCACCCGGCCGGTGTCCTTCAGCCAGGCGTGTTCCGGCCCCACGCCGGGATAGTCCAGACCGGCGGAGATGGAGTGCGCCTCGGTGATCTGGCCGTCCTCGGTCTGCAGCAAGTAGGTGCGGTTGCCGTGCAGCACCCCCGGTCGCCCGCCGGTCATGGAGGCGGCGTGGCGCGGCGTGTCGATGCCGTCGCCGGCGGCCTCGACGCCCACGATCCGGATCGTCGGGTCGTCCAGGAACGGGTGGAACATCCCCATGGCGTTGGAGCCGCCGCCGATGCAGGCCACCAGACTGTCGGGCAGGCGGCCTTCCTGCTCCAGGATCTGGGCGCGGGTCTCGTCGCCGATGACGCTCTGGAAGTCGCGCACCATGGTGGGGTAGGGGTGCGGACCCGCCACGGTGCCGATCAGGTAATAGGTGTCGTCCACGTTGGCGACCCAGTCGCGCATGGCGTCGTTCATGGCGTCCTTGAGGGTCGCCGATCCGCTGGTGACCGACTTCACCTCGGCGCCCAGCAGCTTCATGCGGAACACGTTGGGGGCCTGCCGCTCGATGTCGGTCTGGCCCATGTAGATCACGCACTTCAGGCCGAACAGGGCGCACACGGTCGCCGTGGCGACGCCGTGCTGTCCGGCGCCCGTCTCGGCGATGATGCGGGTCTTGCCCATGCGCCGGGCCAGCAGGATCTGACCCATGCACGAGTTCACCTTGTGCGCGCCCGTGTGGTTCAGGTCCTCGCGCTTGAAGTAGATCTTGGCGCCGCCCAGGTGTTCGGTCAGCCGCCGGGCGAAGTACAGCGGGCTGGGGCGGCCCACGTAGTGCTTCAGGTAGCCGTCCAGCTCCGCCTGGAACGCGGGGTCGGCGCGCGCGGCCTGATACGCCTCGTCCACCTCCAGGATGAGGGGCATGAGGGTCTCGGCCACGTAGCGGCCGCCGAAGATGCCGAAGTGCCCGTTCTCGTCGGCGCCGGCGCGGAAGGTGTTGAGTGCCTTGGTCATCGTCAGCCCATCTCGTTGCGCCCGCGCCTTATAGCGCGGGGGTGCCCGCCGGGCCTAGAGCAAATGTCGGTCGGCAGCCCGGATCCTGAAGGTACGGCAGCGGGACGGGGCGTGGTTCATGGGGGCGCCAACCTGTGACCGGCACCACAGAGGGCGTGGGCCGGATCCGGTTCAATGGACACCATCCTGCCGATCGCCTGGACCGTCAGGATTTCTTAACGCAAGCGGAAGATCCTGTGTCAGGATTCCGTGGAACCGGGCCTTCAGAAAAGGGACGTCAGCCATGCGACCGGACCCCGTCCGCCCGTGCGCGTCGAAGGATGTGTTGCTGCTCAACGCGCCCCGGTTCAACGAACTGATCGGCAAGAACCCCGCCATCGTCGAGAAGCATCGCGGCTACAATCCGCCGCTCGGCCTGCTGTATCTGGCGGGATACCTGGAAAGCCATTCCGAACACCGGGTCTCGGTGCTCGACGCCCAGCCCAAGGGCTATACCTATCCCGAACTGGCCCGCGACCTGGCCGGACGGAGCGCCGACGTGGTCGGTCTGACGGCGATGACCTTCACGCTCATCGACGTGGTCGAGACCTGCCGGGTCATCCGCGCCGTGTTGCCGCGCGCCAAGATCGTGCTGGGCGGCCCGCATGTGCATCTGTTCCCGGCGGAAACCATCGCGCTCGACGACGTGGACTTCCTGGTCCAGGGGGAAGGAGAGATCGCCTTCCTGGATCTGCTGGACAAGATCGACTCGCCGGACCTCTGGCCGACGGTGCCGGGGCTCGTCTACCGAGACGAGATCGGGCGGGTGTGCAACAACGGCATCGCGACCAGCACGGACAAGCTGGACACGCTGGGGTTCCCGGCCCGGCACAAGGTGGACCGCGAGGACTACCGCTCCCTTCTCGGCCGCAAGAATGTGGTCACCACCATGTTCACCAGCCGGGGCTGCCCCTTCCGCTGCACCTTCTGCGACCGGCCCAACTCGCCGGTCATCTCGGGCTTCCGCTGGCGCAGTGCCAGCCACATCGCCGACGAGTTCGAGCAGTGCGTGGCGCAGGGCATCGACGAGGCCTTCATCTACGACGACACCTTCACGGTCCGGAAGGACAGGGTGCACGACCTGTGTGACGAGATCATCCGGCGCAAGATCAAGTTCACGTGGGACGTGCGCGCCCACGTCAACACGGTGGACAAGGACCTGCTGAAGCACATGAGCGAGGCGGGCTGCGACCGCATCCACTTCGGCGTCGAGGTGGGCAACGACCGCATGATGAAGGTGATCCGCAAGAACACCACCGTCGAGAAGGTGCGGGCGGCCTTCGCCGCCGCCAAGGCGGTGCGCATGGAAACGCTGGGCTACTTCATGGTGGGCCAGCAGACGGAGACAGCCGACGACCTGCAGGACACGCTCGACCTGGCCCGTTCGCTCAATCCGACCTATGCGCATTTCACGATCTTCTGCCCCTATCCCGGTACCCAGATTTATGCCCAGGCCCTTGAGAAGGGTATTCTCAAGTCGGACGTCTGGCGCGACTTCGTGCGCAACCCCGCGCCGGATTTTGAACTGCCGGTGTGGGAGGAGAACTTTACGCGTGACGAACTGCGCAAGCATCTGGTGATGATGTACAAGTCGTTCTACATGCGGCCCGGATACGTGCTGCGCAGCATGACCCGCATCCGATCGTCGGCGGAACTGATGCGCAAGGCCCGGGCGGGCCTGTCAGTGTTCACGATGACGCCGAACCAGAAACTCTACAAGACGGTGGTCCAGCCGGTGCCGGGGGCCGCCTACCCCAGCAACAGCTGATCGCGGCGGGTTGGGTGGAAGGAGCGGCGGCGGATGCTGACCATCGAGAACGGGATTGCCTCGGGGCGGGGTCTGGACGATTTCGCCTACATCGAGGGGCGGGGCGCCCTCGGCCGTCAGGCGATGCGCCTGACCCGCTGGCTGCGCGCCGTCCACGCCGGGCGCTTCCTGCCCGAAGGCCTGGAGGCGGAGGGCCGTCACCTCGATATCGGCTGCGGCGACGGCTACTTCCTGCGGCGCTCGCCGGCCGCCCATCGGTACGGCCTCGACCGCAAGCTGGGGGACCGGGCGGAGGACGGCCTGCCGTTTCCCGACGGGTCCCTGGACGTGGTCACCATGCTGGCCGTCATCGAGCACATCGCCGATCCCGAGCCCGTGCTGGCGGAGATCCATCGGGTGCTGGTTCCGGGGGGGCGGTTCATCCTGACCACGCCCCGGCGCGCCGCCGAATGGGTGATCGCCCTGTACGCCAGGGACATCGGCGAGGAGCACGAACGCTACTACACGGCCGAGAGCCTGCGCGCGCTGGCCGGGGATCGGTTCGACTTTGCCGGGTCGCGGGCCTTCTGCGCCGGCCTGAATCAGGCCTTCTGCCTCGTGAAGCGGTCGGGGACACCGTGATCGGAGACCCCCATCAGTCCCCCTCGGCCGTGGCCGGGGCGGTTCGGCCCACATCAGGGGGGCGCATCGAGCCGGTGGGTGTCGTAGCCGTCTACGCCGCCGTGGCGGTGGTCGTGGCGCTATGGATTTGGCCGCGACCGATCAACCACGACAGTGCCTTCCTGCTGCTGGCCGGCGAACGCTATCTGGACGGACTGTCCCTGTATCGCGACCAGTTCATGGCCAATCCGCCGCTGGCGCCGTGGATCCATGCCCTGATGGTGGCGGCGGACCGGCAGATGTCGGCGTTCGGCCTTCCCGCGCTGGGGATCCAGGTGCTGGTGCCCGGCGTGCTGCTGTGGTGCGCGGCGGCGGCGACGCTGGCGGGGGCGCTCCTGGCGCGGAGCCCGGATCTCGGGCCGCGCGCCCGTACCTGGCTGCCGCTGGTCCTGTTCGTGATCCTGACCGTCGCCCCGACCGTGGACTTCGGCCAACGCGACCACCTGTTCGTGATCGGTGCGGTCCCTTACGCGATTCTGGCCGGCCTGCGTCTGGACGGCCGGGCCGTCCCGCGCGGACTGGGCGTGGCGGTGGGAGCGCTGGCCTTCCTTGGCATGGCGCTGAAGCCCCATTTCCTGCTGTTGCCGCTGGTGCTGGAGATCGCTGTTCTGTGGCGCCACCGGCATTGGCGGACGCCATTCCGGCCCGAGACCCTCACCCTGGGCGGGCTGCTGGGCGGATATGCGCTGCTGGTCGTGGCCCTCTACCCGGACTACTTCGCGGTCAATCTGCCTGTGTATGCGCGGGTCTTCGGGTCCTTTACGCAGCCCATCGGCAACCTGCTTCTGCGGCCCGAAACGGTGCTGTTCACGATCGCCCTGCTGGGGTGGCTGAGGCTGCGGCCCCGCCCCGCCGACGGCATCGTGGTGGCGGCTCTGGTGGCGGCCGTCGCGGCGCTGGCCATTTTCCTGCTGCAGAAAAAGGGCTGGAGCTACCAGAGGGTTCCGGTTCTGGTCTTTGGCGCCTGGCTGCTGGCTCTGCTGGCCTTCACTCGCATGCGGGTCAGTACCGGGACCGGGCGCGTCTGGACCGTCGCCGGACTCGCCGTGGTATGTCTCCTGGTCGGTCAGCGAGCCCATGTGGCCGACCGCATTTATCGCCTGGATTTGGCGGCGGCTCTGGCCGAGGCCGGGGGCGGCGCGCCGGTGTATGTGTTCACGACCAATGTCTCGATCCCTTATCCCGGTCTTCAGGTTGCGGGGGTCGAGCCCGCCTCTCGGTTCAACACGCTGTGGATGATCCCGGCCCTGGCCCGGGCCGAGGCGGAGGGCCGCGCGGCCGACCTGGCCGATGTGGAGCGGTTCGCCCGCGATGCGATCCTGGCGGATTTTGAACGGCGCGGGCCGGGCGCGGTCGGCGTCGATGTCCGCGATCCCAAGCCCTACTTCGGCCCGGTGTCGTTCGACTATCTGCCCTGGGCCCTGCGGGACCCCCGGTTCGCCCGGTTGTGGTCCGCATACACCCTGTCCGAGACCCGGCAAGGGTTCGAGATTTATGTGCGCACGGGGCCCTGGCCGCCCGAGTTCGATGAGGATGAGTATCCATGACCAAACCCGAGGCCCTTCAAGGGTCGCGCGGCCTGACCGTGATTGTGCCGTGCTACAACGAGGAAGGCGGCGTCACCCAGGGCATGAAAGACCTGATCGACGTGGTCTCCGGCCTGGGCCTGCCCTTCGAGATTCTGGCCGTGGACGACGCGTCGGAGGATCGGACGCTGTCCTGCCTCGAAGCCTTCGGGGACGGCATCCGCATCCTGCGCAATCCCCGCAACATGGGGTACGGCGCCGCGCTCAAGCATGGCCTGCGCAAGGCCCGCTACGACTTCATCGCCATCACGGACGCGGACGGCACCTATCCGCCCGAGCATCTGCCCGACCTGGTCAAACTGGTCGTGGAGGAGGGCGCGGACATGGCCGTCGGCGCGCGCACCGGCGACAAGGTCGCGGTGCCGATGATCCGCAAGCCGGCCAAGTGGTTTCTGGGCCGACTGGCGAACTTCGTGGCCGGTCAGCGGATTCCGGACATCAACTCGGGGCTGCGCGTGTTCCGTCGCGATGCGGCCATGCAAGCGTATACGCTGTATCCGGACGGCTTTTCGTTCACGACCACGATCACGCTGGCCATGATGACCAATGGCTTCGACGTGCGCTACTGCCGCATCAATTACCTCAAGCGCATCGGTCGCTCCAAGATCCATCCGATCCGCGAGCCGGTGAACTTCGTGCTCCTGATTACGCGGATCTCGCTGTATTTCGCGCCGCTGAAGCTGTTCGTGCCGGTCAGCCTGGGTCTGGTCGCGCTGTCCATCGCCTGGGGGCTCGCGTCCTATCTGCTGCTCGACCAGTTTGCCGACGTCACCACGCTGATCCTGTTCGTCACGGGCCTGCAACTGGGCGTGCTGGGCATGCTGGCGGAGATGATGAACAAGCGCCTGCACCAGGACTTCCAGAAACGGAGTTGGTGATACCGGGCGACAGCGCCGGCCGCGCGAAGCGGCGGAGGCGATAAAGCGGACGAGTCCGGTTCATCGCCGATCAGTATGAGGCGGGTCGCCGCTGTGATGCGCCCTCAATCCACCAGCAGCAGCGTGGCCAGCACGGCCACCAGGCCCCAGGGCAGCACCTGCAGGACCGGGTTGCGGCGCGGGCGCATGGCCTTCAGCGTGTCGGGATGCAGCCGGAGGCCGTCCTCGCCCATCAACGAGGCGGCCCGGTCGGCATGCTCCAGGATCCGCGGCAGGCGTTCGGCGGCGCCGGTAATGGACTCCATGCCGTCCCGCAGGCGGCCCATGGGCCCCAGGTTTTCGATCATCCAGGCCTCGATCATGGGGCGGGCCAGTTCCCACATGTTCACCGACGGGGCGACGGTGCGCCCCACGCCTTCGGTGACCAGCATGCTCTTTTGCAGCATCAGAAGCTGGGGCTGGGCCTCCATCTCGAAGGTCTCGGTCACCTGGAACAGTTGGCCCAGCAGGCGGGCGATGGAGATCTCGTTGAGCGGTTTGCCCATGATGGGTTCGGCGATGGACCGGCAGGCCTGGGTGAAGGACTCCAGGGACTGGTCGGCGGGGATCCAGCCGGCCGTGAAGTGCGCCTGGGCCACCCGGCGGTACTCGCCGTTCAGGAAGCCCAGCAGCATCTCCCCCAGATAGCGCCGGGTGGGGCGGTCGATCCGGCCCATGATGCCGAAATCCACGGCGACCACGGTGCCGTTCGGCTCCACGAACATGTTGCCGGGGTGCAGATCGGCATGAAAGAAGCCGTCCCGGAAGACCATGTTGAAGAAGGCATCGGCGGCGCGCCGGATGATCTCCAGCGGGTCCAGGCCGGCCGCAAGCAGGCGGTCCACCTCGTCCACCGGCACGCCGACGATCCGTTCCTGGGTCATCACCCGCTGGCTGGTGCGGCTCCAGTCCACTTCGGGCACGCGGAAGGTCGGGTCGTCCTCGAAATTCTCGGCCATCTCGCTGGCGGCCGCTGCCTCGAACCGCAGGTCCATCTCCATGTTCACGGAGTCCTCGAACATGCGGATGGTCTCGACGGGCTTCAGGCGGCGCAGGTCGGGGCGGGCGGCCTCGACGATGTCCGCCAGCCAGTACAGAACGGCGATGTCGCGGCGGAAGTTGGTGGCCACATCGGGTCGCAGGATCTTCACCGCCACCTTGCGCCCGGTGGGGTGGTTCAACTCCGGCGGCGTGACGGCGAAATGCACCTGCGCGATGGAGGCGGCGGCGACGGGCGTTTCGTCGAACTCCGCATACATCGTTTCCAGCGGGCGATCGAACTCGGATTCGATGATGCGCCGGACCTCGCTGAACGGGAACGGCGCCAACTGGTCCTGAAGATCCGACAGGTCCGCCGCGATCTCCTCGCCCAGCAGGTCCGAGCGGATGGACAGCGCCTGGCCGAACTTGATCGCGGTCGGCCCGAGTTCCGCCAGGGCGCGGGCCAGCCGCTGCCCCGGGCGGCCCGGGGCATTGCGGTTCACGAACAGGCGGGCGGCCGACACGACGGGCGCGGCCACGCCGACCCGCTCCATCAGGAACAGGGCGTCATGGCGCGCCAGGACACGCGCGATCACCCACAGGCGGAGCAGGATTCGGGGCAGGCGGAGCATGACACCGGGCCGGACAGGGGAATGGAAGGGGCGGCCGGACTAAAGGCGCACGCCGGAATGAACGGCGGCGATGCCGGCCGACAGGTTTCTGTAGCGCGCGCGCTGCAGGCCGGCGGCGGTCATGCGGCGGACCAGCTCGTCCTGCGACGGGAACCGCCGGATGCTTTCCGCGAGATATTCATAGGACTCGCGGTCCCGCGCCACGATCTGGCCCAGCGTCGGCAGCACCGAGAACGAGTAGGCGTCGTACAGCCGGTCCAGGCCCGGCAAAACGACCTTGCTGAACTCCAGGCAGAAGAACCGGCCGCCCGGTTTCAGCACGCGGCGGGCCTCGGCCAGGGCGGCGTCGATCCGGGTGACGTTCCGCAGGCAGAACGCGATGGTGTAGACATCCACGCTGGCGTCATCCACGGGCAGGGCCTCGGCATCGCCCACCAGCCAGTCCAGGCCGTCCACCAGGCCCCGGTCCAGCGCGCGGTCGCGGCCCACGCGGATCATGCTCTCGTTGATGTCGCTCACAAGCACGCGCCCGCCGCCGGCCACGGGGACCGAAACGTCGGTCTCATCCTCGTGCCCCGCCACGCGGGCCCGCTGGCGCGCCATGAACTCCGCCTTGCGCGTCATGCGGTCGAGCAGCCGGAAGGCGATGTCGCCGGTGCCGCCGCCCACGTCGAGGCAGGTCATGCCGGGCCGGGGCGCGACCTGGGAGACGAACGAATCCTTCCACAGGCGGTGGACGCCGCCGCTCATCAGGTCGTTCATCAGGTCGTAGCGCGAGGCCACGGAATCGAAAACGCCCCGCACCATGCCGGCCTTTTCGGCCGCGCGGACGGTGCGGTATCCAAAGTGGGTGGAGTCCGGGTCGGCCGACGCGGCGGAACCGGACTCCGGAAAGTCGGAGCCGTGCTGTGTCATGGCGCGCACCTTAGCCGATCACGTCGGACGGTGCTAGATATGTCGCAACGCGGAAGCGGCCCCTTTTTGCAGGACCCGCCGCGCCGATGGAGAGGCGGAACGCGATGCCAGAACTGCCCGAGGTGGAGACCGTCCGGCGCGGCCTGATCCCGATCCTGAAGGGGTATCGGCTGGCCGCGGTGACGGTGCGGCAGCCGCTGCTGCGCTGGCCGGTGCCGCGCGGGTTCGCCCGGGCGCTGACCGGGCGACGGGTGGTGGATCTGGGCCGCCGGGCCAAGTACCTGCTGATCCATCTGGATGACGGCCACGTGGTGATCGCGCACCTGGGCATGTCGGGCTCTCTGGCGGTGCGGCCGCAGGGACCACCGGACCCGCACGACCATGTCCTGTTCGACACCGAGGAGGGTGTTCGCGTCACCTATCACGACCCGCGCCGATTCGGCTCGCTGCACCTGACGACGGCGCCGGAGCTGGCCAGCCATCCGCTCTTCGCGCATGTGGGGCCGGAGCCCCTGGACGACGCCTTCGACGGGCCGGCGCTGGCGCGGCGGCTGGCGGGCAAGCGGTGCTCGATCAAGGCCGCCCTGCTGGACCAGCGGGTCGTCGCGGGTCTGGGCAATATCTATGTGTGCGAAAGCCTGTTTCACGCCGGGCTGTCGCCGCGCCGCCTGGCGGGCTCGGTGACGGGCGCGCGCGCGAACCGCCTGGTGCGGGCCATCAAGACGGTGCTTGCCGCAGCGCTGGAGTCGGGCGGTTCCACGCTGCGCGATCACCGCCAGGCGAACGGCGAGCTGGGCTACTTCCAGCACACGTTTTCCGTCTACGGCAAGGAAGGCAAGCCTTGCCCCGGCTGCGATTGCGATCCGGCGCGGACCGGCGGCATCCGGCGGCTTGTCCAGACCGGGCGCTCCACATTTTATTGTGCCACACGACAGCGGTGATGTAGCGTTCCGGCGATGCAAAACCTGCCTGAGAAAGCGTTGCGCAGTGTGATGGTCGCCGCGGCCCTGGCGGCGGCTGCGCCGTGCGCGCTCGCCCAGGACGGCGCGCCCGCCGAGCCAACCGCCGGGCCATCCGCCGGGCCATCCGCCTTGGGGCCGGCCAGCTTCGTGAGCGGAACCGAGGACCTGCCGCTGATGGCTGGTCTGCGCGAGGTTCCCGAGCGGGGGGTGGTGTTCGAAAGCCCCAACGGCCGCATCGTCGAGACCTGGGCCGTGGGCTACGTGCCGGCGGAGCGGGTGCGCGCCTTCTACCGGGAGAGCCTGCCGCATCTGGGCTGGCGGGCGGGGGACGACGACCTGACCTTCCGCCGCGAAGGGGAGGTGCTGACCCTGGACTTTCCCGCCGCCGGCAAAGACACCGCCCCCGGCGCGGCGCTGACGGTGCGGTTCCGCATCACGCCCGACCCCTGAACCGGGGCGCCTGCCTGGTCCTGATTGCAAGCCTGATTCAGAAGACTCGACTGATCCCCCGCGCCCGACGCGGGCCAGAACGCGGAGCACGATCCCATGGCCTACGAGAACATCCTGGTCGAGACCCACGGCAAGGTGGGCGTCGTCATCCTGAACCGCCCCAAGGCCCTGAACGCCTTGTCCAAGGGGCTGGTCCGGGAACTGGCGCAGGCGCTGGACGCCTTCGAGGCCAACCCGGAAATCGGCGCCATCGTGCTGACCGGCAGCGAAAAGGCCTTCGCCGCCGGGGCCGACATCAAGGAGATGGCCGCCAAGTCCTACATGGACGTGTTCATGGCGGATTTCATCACCGTGGATTGGGAGCGCGCGAGCGCCTGCCGCAAGCCCGTGATCGCGGCCGTATCCGGCTATGCCCTGGGCGGCGGTTGCGAGCTGGCCATGATGTGCGACTTCATCCTGGCGGCCGAGAACGCCAAGTTCGGTCAGCCCGAGATTACCATCGGCACCATGCCGGGGGCGGGCGGCACCCAGCGCCTGACCCGGTTCGTGGGCAAGTCCAAGGCCATGGAAATGTGCCTGACCGGGCGCATGATGGATGCGGCCGAGGCGGAACGGTCCGGGCTGGTCAGCCGCGTGGTGCCCGTGGACGACCTGAAGGACGAGGCCATCAAGGTGGCCTCGCGCATCGCGGATCTGTCGCTGCCGGTGGTCATGATGACCAAGGAATCGGTCAATCGGGCCTATGAGACCACCTTGTCCGAGGGCGTGCGCTTCGAGCGGCGCATCTTCCACTCCACCTTCGCCACCAGCGACCAGAAGGAAGGCATGGCCGCCTTCGTCGAAAAGCGCCAGCCGGATTTCAAGAACAAGTAGGCGGTTCAGGCCGCTTGCGGCGCAGTTCCGCGCTTTCCCGGTTGACGGGACGGGGACCTGCGCCTATAAAACGCCCCTTCCGATTTCACGCGGACGGCGTCTTTCGGGGCCGTCGCCCTTTCGGGCGTGCGGGCCCGGGCCGCGCAACGGGCGTTTCCGTTCGCGGCCCAGGCCGGTCCCGATCGCAACAGACCCTGTCACACCACGTTTCAGAGCCGAGGGAAAGCGAGCATCCATGGCGAACCATCAGTCGGCCAAGACGCGCATCCGCCGCAACGCGCGTCGCACCGCGATCAACCATTCGCGTATCAGCCGTATCCGCACCTTCATCAAAAAGGTCGAAACGGCCGTGGCCAGCGGCAATGCCGATGAGGCTCGTGCTGCCTTCCGCGCCGCCCAGCCGGAAATCCATCGCGGCGTGACCAAGGGCGTGCTGCACCGCAACACGGCCGCCCGCAAGATTTCGCGTCTGTCCGCGCGCGTGAAGGCCCTGGGCGCCTGATCCTCCAGGCCACGCCGTGCCGACGACGGCCCGCTCCCGGGTGACTCCGGGTGGCGGGCTTTGTCGTGCGCACGTGCCCTCTGGTCGGCTGACGCTCGTGCTTGGCCCGAGCGCCGCGATGCGGTATTCAGGGCCCATTCCGTCCGCGCCCGGACGGGCGGCCCGCGTCGGTCCGGCCGCCCACCCTGAGGGCAGGGACGGTCCTCCGGTCAGAATGGAGCCGGTCGATCGATGAGCGGCAACCCGACGACACCCAGCCCCGCGCATACCGCGTCCGACTCCGGCCGCGGGACCCGTCAGCGCGGCTGGTGGATTCCCTATACCTTCGTGCTCGGCTTCATGGTGGTGCTCGGCGCCAACATGACCATGCTGTATTTCGCCACCTCCACCTTCTCGGGGCTCAGCACCCGGCAGGCCTACGTGGAGGGGCTCGCCTACAACGACAAGGTCGCGCAGGAAGAGGCGCAGGAAGCCCTGGGCTGGACCTGGACGGCCGATCTGGTCGGGGTGGACCGGGATGGCGACGTGCGCCGCGCGACCCTGCGCCTGGATGGCCGTGATGCCGAGAATCGGCCTCTGTCCGGCGCGTCCGTCACCGCGGAGATCCGGCGACCGGCCGAACAGGGCATGGACCAGACCGTCTCCTTCGTTCCGGTGGGAGAGGGGGGCTACGAAACAGCCGTCACCCTTCCCAAGCCGGGTCAGTGGGACATGCTGTTCACCGTGCAGCGGGGCGACGACACCTTTGTGATGCGTCGCCGCCTGCGGACGGAGTGACCGCTTGACCGCCGAGACGGCCGGGTTCGACGGCGCCCCGATGCCGTCCGAGGGCTGGACGCATTGCCGACATTGCGGCGAGCCCATCACCGACGACTGTTGCGCTGCCGGTCGCCCCGGGTTCTGCTGCGTGGGCTGCGAGGGGGCCTTCAAGCTGGTCAACGGGCTGGGGCTCGACCGCTACTACGAGCGGCGCTGCCTGGACCCCGAGACGCGCGCCCTGAAGCCGGACACCGATCCGGACGCCATTCCGGACTACACGCCGCATGTCAGCGAGGGGGCCCAGCCCGGGGAAGCCGCCGTTCACCTGCTGGTGGAGGGTCTCCACTGCGCCGCCTGCGTCTGGCTGATCGAGCGCCTGCTGACCCTGCAGCCGGGCGTGACCCATGCCCGCGTCAACATGACCACCCGCCGGCTCACGCTGCGCTGGATGCCCCAGGATGACCGGGACGACCCGGCCACCGAGGACCGGGGCGCGCGGCGGATTCTGGATCCGGTGCTGGCGGTGGGATACCGCCTCGTCCCCTACGATCCGGCCGCGCTCGGCCGCGACACGGACCGCACGGAAAAGGCCCTGCTGCGCGCCATGGCGGTGACCGGGTTCGCGGCGGGCAATGTGATGCTGTTCTCGGTCTCGGTCTGGTTCGGCGGCGACATGGGGGCCGTGACCCGCGATCTGATGCACTGGCTCTCCGCCCTGATCGCGCTGCCGGCCATCGCCTACGGCATCCGTCCGTTCGCGCGCTCGGCCGTCACCGCGCTGCGGGCGGGGCGGGCCAACATGGATGTGCCGATCACGCTCGCCGTGCTGCTGGCCGCCGGCATGAGCCTGTGGGAGACCGCGCGTGGCGGTCCCCATGCGTATTTCGATGCGGCCGTCATGCTGCTGTTCTTCCTGCTCATCGGGCGCTACCTGGACAGCCGGGCGCGCGGCCGGGCGCGCTCGGCGGCGGAACACCTGCTGGCCCTGGGCAGCCGCTCGGTCACCGTGATCGAGCCCGACGGCAGTGCCCGCGCCAGCCGGCCGGAGCGGGTGGCCGTGGGCGCCACCGTGCTGGTGACCCCGGGCGAGCGGGTGGGCGTGGACGGCACGGTGGCGTCCGGGGTCAGCGACCTGGACACCAGCCTGATTACCGGCGAGAGCGCCCCGCGCCGCACCGGCCCCGGCACGCGGGTGTTCGCCGGCACGCTGAATCTGTCGGCCGCGCTGCGCGTGACCGTGGATGCGGTGGGCGAGCGCACTCTTCTGGCCGAAATCGTGCGCATGATGGAGGCCGCCGAGCAGGGCCGGGCGCGCTATGTGGCGCTGGCGGACCGGGTGGCGCGGTTGTATGCGCCGGTCGTGCATGTGCTGGCGCTGGGCGCGTTCCTGGGTTGGTGGCTGGGGGCCGGGCTGCCCTGGCAGGATGCATTGCTGATCGCCGCCGCCGTGCTCATCATCACCTGCCCCTGTGCGCTTGCCCTGGCCGTGCCGGTGGTGCAGGTGATCGCCAGCGGCCGGCTTCTGCGGGCCGGCCTGTTCCTCAAGAGCGCCACCGCGCTGGAGCGCCTGCGGGAGGCCGATACCGTGGTGTTCGACAAGACCGGCACGCTCACACAGGGGCGCCTGGAGCTGTGCCCGGGCGGCCCGGATGCGCCGGGCGGGGGCTGGGGCTGGACGCCGGACGACCTGCGCCTCGCGGCGGGGCTGGCCGCGAACAGCCGGCATCCCCTGGCGCGAGCGATCGCGGCGGCAGCCCCGGGCACGCCCGCGCTGCCCGGCGTGGTCGAGCATCCGGGCGCCGGCCTGGCCTGGGACGGCGATTCCGCCGGGCCGGTCCGTCTGGGCTCGGCCGCGTTCTGTGACGCGCCCGCCGATCCCGACGGGGAGGGCGGCCCGGAACTCTGGCTGCGGCGGGGGCCGGGGACGCCGGTCCGGTTCCGGTTCACGGACACCGTGCGGACGGACGCCGCCGCCGTCGTTTCGGCCCTGAAGGCGCGGGGCATGGCGGTGGAACTGCTGTCCGGCGACCGCCCGGCCACGGTGGCGGCGGTGGCGCGCGCAGCCGGGCTCGACACCTGGCGCGCGGGGCAGACCCCGGCCGACAAGGTCGCCCGGCTGGCGGCGTTGCGCGACCAGGGGCGGCGTGTGCTGATGGTGGGCGACGGGCTGAACGACGCCCCCGCGCTGGCGGCCGCGCATGTCTCGGCCTCGCCCTCCAGCGCCGTGGATGTCAGCCAGACGGCGGCCGATGTGGTGTTCCAGGGCGAGCGGCTGGCCCCGCTGCTGGGGGCGCTGGCGGTGGCGGACCGGGCCGACCGGCTGGTGAAGCAGAACTTCGCCCTTGCGTTTTCCTACAACGCGATCACGATTCCCCTTGCCCTGGCCGGGCAGGTGACCCCGCTGATCGCCGCCGTGGCCATGAGCACGTCGTCCCTGGTCGTGATCGGCAACGCCATGCGCCTGTCCCGCCGCGAACCCGTCGGCCTTCCAGCCCAGGAGCAAGCGGCTTGAACATCCTGCTGTTTCTGATTCCCCTGGCGCTGGCCCTGGGACTGCTGGGTCTGGTGGCGTTCCTGTGGGCGCTGCGCAGCGGGCAGTTCGACGACCTGGACGGGGCGGCGCACCGGATCCTGTTCGATGATGATCCGCAGGACGGGCCGGGACAGCCGTGACGGAACGGGAACGAACGTCCGCCTTTGGAAGACCTTCCAAAGAGCGGGCGCGTCTATGAGGCAACCATGATATGGGTTGATCTGGATCAAATGCGGGCGGTTCGGAGCCCGCGCGAGACCGGGAAGGAGTCTGGGTCATGAACCGTGCCGCCGCCACCATCGCGCGTCGTGACGCCTCTCCGGCATCGGCGGACTGGCCGGGCGACGTGCTGGCCCGGGCGGACAAGGCGCGGGTGCGCACCCGGTCCTGCGCGCAGTGCGACCTGGGCTCGCTGGCCTTCTGCGACGGCTTCGCGCCGCGCACCGTGTCCTCGATCCGCCGCGTGCAATGCACGGTGCAGCATGACGCCCATGATACCCTGTTCCGCGAGGGTGACGAGGGCGCCGCCGTCTACAGCGTGCTGTCCGGGGCGATCAAGGTCTACAAGCTGATGCCCGATGGACGCCGGCAGATCACCGGGTTCTTTTTCCGGGGCGACATGTTCGGGTTCTGCCTGGACGGCAGCTATGCCTACACGGCCGAGGCGATCACGCCGATCGAGGTGTGTCGCCTACCCATGCAGCGGCTGAACGACCTGTCGGAGACGGCGCCGGAGGTGCAGCACCGCATCATGCTGCGCATGACGGCCAAGCTGGCCCAGTTTCACAATCACGTGCTGCTGCTGGGGCGCAAGACCGCGCGGGAGCGGGTGGCCACGTTCCTGCTGTCGCTGTCCGACCGGGCGCGGCGGCGGGGCGATCCGCCGTCGCCGCTGGCCCTGCCCATGGGGCGGGCGGACATCGCGGACTATATCGGCCTGACGGTGGAGACGGTCAGCCGCACCATGACGGCGTTCAAGCGGGACGGGCTGATCGACCTGCCCACGCCCAACCATATCGACATCTGCCGCGCCGAGGCCCTGCGCGCCGTCTCCGACGGGACGGCGCGCGGATAACGGCGCGCCGGATCAGGCCGACAGGTCCTCACCGAGGCCAGAGGCCCGGGCCAGGGGCTCGTTGGGGCGCAGTTCGGCGTCCCACGGGAACAGCAGCCACAGCTCGCTTTTCACCGGCACGGCGAACAGATCGACGGTGGTCTGGCCCTCGGGCTTGGCGTAGACGGTGGCGATGGTGGCCTTGGGCAGCAGCTCGCGCACGACCCGCGCCGTCAGGCCGGAATCCACCAGATCGTCGATCACCAGCCAGTTCTCGCCGTCGCCCACCAACTCGGTGTCCACGCCCTTGAGCATGCGCGGCTGACCCTGGGCACGGTCGTCATAGCTGGCGATGCTGACCGCCTCGACGGTGCGGATGTCCAGTTCGCGGGCGATGATGCAGGCCGGAATCAGCCCGCCGCGCGCAATGGCGATGATGCCGGCGTAATGATCCTGCTGGGCCAGGATCCGCTGCGCCAGCATGCGGGTATCGCGATGGAAGATCTCCCAGGGGATCGGCATGTAAATACTGTGAGTGTAGTCCTTGGCCATCGATACCGTCCATCCGAAGTGTGGCGCGCGAGGGCCCTTCCATACCCTCCTGGCCCGGGGCGGGCAACACTGCCGGACGGGATACCAACGACGAGGCTCTGGACGGCGGCCCCGGGAATCCCCCATACAGGAAACCCGACGATACGCCAGCGGATGGACAACGCATGCTGCACACCCTTACGGCCGGACGGGGCATGATGACCGCGCCGCATCATCTGGCGGCGCGCGCCGGCCTGCGCGTTCTGGAGGACGGCGGCAACGCCATCGAGGCCATGGTGGCCGCCGCCGCGACCATCGCCGTGGTCTACCCGCACATGAATGGCCTGGGCGGGGATGCGTTCTGGCTGGTGGCGCGGCCGGGCCGCGCGCCCCTGTCCATCGAGGCCTGCGGCGCGGCGGGCCGGTCCGTGACCCCCGAGA
>NZ_WIVE01000067.1 GCF_009601025.1 Roseospira navarrensis
AACGTGTCCCGATCCATGCCCGCCTCCCGCGTTCGGTATCCTTCATGATACCAAATCCGGGAATGCATAGCGAACGCTATTTGAGCCAATAATTATGGCACGCCGCGATCAAATAATTTCATCCGCTTCAGAAGGCGCAAGGGTCAACCCGGCGACCCTGTCTGATCGTCCCGCTCTTCGTGCGCCACGATGAACCGCAGAACGCTTTCGCTGAATCCGTCGATCCGGGTCCAGCGGCCGTACCCGACGCCATTCCGGGCGCTGGCAACGTTGATCATGTAGGCCCGGTCGGCCACCGGATCCGGCACGGGATCATGGGACTGCTCGTCCGTGATGACGATCAGCCTGTCATGGGGCAGATCATTGGCTTCCCGGATGGCCTGCCCCAGCATGGTTCCGCCGTGCTCCTGGGACCCGATCACGGCGTCCACGCCCGCCATGCCCCGGCGGGGCGGGACTTCGACCAGGACGGGCGTCGTGCCGTCGTGAGACCGGCCCTTGCCCGGCGCCCAGGAACACCCGCGCGCCGAGAAACTGAACACCCGCACATCCCCGCGCACGATGCTGGCCAGCGCCGCCGCCGCATCCATCCGGGTCAGATCCGATCGAGACGACAGCTTGCTCCGCATGGACCCGCTCACGTCCACGAGCATGATGGTCCGGCCCGGCAGCGGCGGCATGTCGGCGATCGCCGCGGCAAGCGCCTGGTCGATCTCCGGCTCAAGCTGCGGACAGGCCCGTGCGGCCGCGACATAGCGAAACGGCAGCACCCGCTGGGCACCCTTGCGCGCCAGAATGGCCCCGCACAGCACATCGGGATCGACCCCGACCTCGGTCATGGTGCGAAGGTTGCGCAGCAGCGCCAGGTACCCCAGCTTGCCCTCCCGCAGCAGGCGCTCGAACGTCTCCCGCTTGTCGCCCCCGGTCGAGAGGCCGACTTCCCAGGTGTCGGGTGTCGCCAGTTCGCCGTCAATCAGGCGCTTCCAGAGGGCGGCCTGATCGTCGTCTGCCGGTTTCGCATGGCACAGGAACAGCGCGTCCCGAAGCTTGATGACGCCGCCACGGTCCCACTTCGCAAGCTGGTACTCGTCAAAGGATCGGAACGCCCGGGCCAGGCCCTTGCGCAGGCCATGCGTCAGCACCGGCTTCACGGCTTTGGGTGAAACCCCGCACCGATGGGCGTGAACAGCCAGCAGTTCGCCGATCTCGTCGGCCCGCTGGACCACACGGACCACCGTGTCCTGAACGATGGGAGTTCCCTTGCCCGTCTCGGCCAGCACCGACACCAGAAGAAGCGGGACGTGACGCAGATTGTGGACGGTGCGGGCCTCGATCGCGATGGCGGCCAGTGTCGCCGCGGGCACCCGTCGGGCCGCTTCGCCGATCCGGTCCGCGATGCTGGCCCCGTCTTCGTAGAACTGCTGTTCCCACAACAGGCACGCCATCACGGACCGCCGAAGGCGCTGCTCCGCACCGAGATACGGAACCGCGGGCGCTCCCTCGTGTGTCCGTTCCCCGGATCGAGAGCCTGTGTTCAGCTTCATGTCACTCTCCCCTCAGACCGGAGAGATGGTGCGGGGAATCAAGCGAAAACGGAACGGCAGCGCTCTACCCTTGAGCTACACACCCGAAGGCGTGACGGGACTCGAACCCGCAACCTCTCGCTTGGAAGGCGAAGTATCCGTTCTCTACGTCACCCGCGAAGACTCTCGACATCCGGAATCGAGTGGGCATGGCGCTGTGGTCGAAGCGAAGTAGCCAAACCCTACGTCACGGACCGTGACAGAGTTCTGCATCCTACGCGGCGTGGCAAGCGCTTTTTCCGGGGCGCCCCGGCGACCACGACGTACCGGCTGCTCTTGGGAACAAGACGGACCGCCCACGGCTCTGCACCTGTCCGGACGGACTGGCTTGGCATGATACGGGATGGCGACCCCGGCAGGACTTGAACCTGCAACCTCGCGCTTAGGAGGCGCGCGCTCTATCCGGTTGAGCTACGGGGTCGCAGTCACGGGTCCGAGGGTGATGCGACATCACGGAGGGCGAAGGATGGCGGCGCGCGGCCGCGCAATCAGCCCCAAGCGTGCCATGGGCCCTGCTTATCAAATTGCGCGCGGGCTGACCACCCTCACGTCGGATGCGCACACCCCACGCCCGACACCCCGCCTCACATTCCTGATTCCAAGCCGAGACGATGTGCATTACCATGCGGCATCATCGGAGCAAGCAAGCTGGGCCGGACCGGAGCCGGCCCGTACCGCGTTGGAACGAGAGTGTCCGTGCCGTTTGAACCCCTGCACACCTCTGTTCCCCTGTCCGGTACGCCGTCCTCCATGCCCTCGTTCGATTCCGATCAGGCCGGGCCGGCGACCGCGACCCGGGGGGAGACCGTCACCCCGGCGGCCACGACCGCCCCGGCCGCGCCGCCGCGCGTGGATGTGGGAACGCGGCCCATCTTCGTGGCCCTGGACCTGGGAACCAACAACTGCCGCATGCTGGCGGCCCGTCCGGATCCGCGCGGCGGTTTCCGGGTCGTGGACAGCTTTTCGCGGATCACCCGCCTGGGCGAGGGCCTGCACGACACCGGCCAGTTGTCCGAGGCGGCCATGGACCGCACCATTGACGCCCTGCGCCTGTGCGCCCGCAAGATGGCGCGCCACCGCGTCGTGGGCAGCCGCATGGTGGCCACGGCCGCCTGTCGGCATGCCTCAAACGCGGCGGCCTTCCTGCACCGCGTCCAGACCGAGACCGGCCTGCGCCTGGAAATCATCCCGCCCGACGAGGAGGCCCGCCTTGCCCTGGCCGGCTGCGCGCCCCTGCTGCGCCCGGGAAGCCTGGGAGCGGTTGTCTTCGACATCGGCGGCGGCAGCACGGAACTCATGTGGGTGGCCGCCGGCGATCCCGGTGCCGCCGCCCTGCCGGCCGCGGGCGGCGTGATTCCCCACGCCGGGGTCGGCCACCCCGCCCACCCGCTGGGTCCCCGGATCGTGGACATGGAGTCCCTGCCCCTGGGCGTGGTCACGGTGGCGGAATCGCGCGGCGGTGACCTGTGCGACCAAGCCTATGACGCCGTGAAGACCGACGTGCGCGCGGCCCTGACCGCGTTCGACCGGCGCCACGGCATTGCCGAGCGACTGGCGGTGGGCGATCCCATCCAGATGCTGGGAACCTCGGGCACGGTCACGACCCTGGGCGGCGTGATGCTCGACCTGCCGCGCTACGACCGCGACAGCGTGGACGGCCTGGAGGTGGACTTCATCTCGATCGCGGCGGTCAGCCGGCGCCTGCGCCGCATGAGCTGCGAGCAGCGCGCCCGCCACCCCTGCATCGGGGGCGAACGGGCGGATCTCGTCGTGTCGGGCTGCGCCATCCTGGAGGCCATCTGCGACATGTGGCCCGTCGGTCGCCTGCGCATCGCCGACCGGGGCATCCGGGAAGGGGTTTTGATTGATCTGATGCGGGCAGCCGGAGTGATGGCATGAGCGGACGAGGACGCGGCGGCAAGCAGGGGGGACGCGCCTCGGGCGGGAGCGGCGGCGCCGCAGGAGGCGGGGGCAAGGCCGTGGGCTCCGCCCGCAAGTTGCACACCCGGGTGCGGACCGCGCGGGGCCGCAAGCCCTCGTCGACGCGCTGGCTGCAGCGGCAATTCAACGACCCCTACGTGATCGAGGCCCGGCGCCAGGGCTTCCGCTCGCGCGCCGCCTTCAAGCTGCTGGAGCTGGACGAACGCTTCGGCCTGCTGCGTCCGGGCCTGCGCGTGGTGGACCTGGGCGCGGCCCCGGGCGGCTGGACCCAGGTCGCCGTCGCCCGGGTCAATGCGGGTCAGCCCGCCGGCGACCGCACCTCGGGCATGGTGATCGGCGCCGACATCCTGGACTGGACCGATGTGCCGGGCGCGCTCTGCCTGACCCTGGACTTCATGGATCCGTCCGCGCCGGAGGTCATCCAGCGCCAGTGCGGCGGGCCGGTGGACCTGGTGCTGTCCGACATGGCGGCGCCCACCACCGGGCACGCGACAACGGATCACCTGCGCATCATGGGACTGGCCGAGGCCGCCTGGGACTTCGCCGAGCAGACCCTGGCCCCGGGCGGCGCCTTCGTGTGCAAGGTGTTCCAGGGCGGCACGGAGGATTCGCTCCTGAAGCGGATGAAGGCCCTTTGCGCCACCGTGAAGCACGCCAAGCCGCCGGCCAGCCGCAAGGACTCGGCCGAGGTCTATGTGGTCGCCCAGGGCTTCCGGGGCCGCCCGGACGAGCCCGAGGGGTAGAGGCTCGGCCCGCAGGCCCTCCGGGAGCGCGGACCCGCCCCGAGATGACTCCGCCGCACACGCGCCATGCGCCGGCCCCCCTTGGCGGGCGGGATCAGGCATGGCATATCCGGGCCACCCCCGTTCGATCCCGCCACGCCCCGCGCCGTGCCCGGCGCGTTGCGCCCCCATTCAGGAGACCGCCGCCATGTCCTTCCCCGAGGCTCTCACCTTTGACGATGTCCTCCTCGTCCCGGCGGCGTCCGAGGTGCTTCCCAACACCGCCAACGTGCGGACCCGCGTCACCCGCACGATCGACCTGGCCATTCCCCTGATTTCGTCGGCCATGGACACGGTCACGGAAAGTTCCATGGCCATCGTCATGGCCCAGTCCGGCGGCCTGGGCGTGATCCACAAGAACCTGAGCATCGAGGAGCAGGCCGAGGAGGTGCGCAAGGTCAAGCGCTACGAATCCGGCATGGTGGTCAACCCGGTGACCATGCATCCCGACCAGCCGCTGGCCGATGCCCTCGCGATGATGGTGCGGTTCAAGATCTCCGGCATCCCCGTGGTCGAACGCGAGGGCGGCCGTCTGGTCGGCATCCTGACCCACCGGGACGTGCGCTTCGCCACCGATCACGACGAGCCGGTCAGCGCGCTGATGACCCGCGAAAACCTCGTCACCGTCACCGAGGGCGTGACCCAGGACGAAGCGAAGCGCCTGCTCCACCGCAACCGGATCGAGAAGCTGCTTGTGGTGGATGACGCCTATCGCTGCGTGGGGCTCATCACGGTGAAGGATATCGAAAAGGCCATCACCTTCCCCTACGCCGCCAAGGACGAGCGCGGCCGCCTGCGCGTCGCCGCCGCCACCGGCGTCGGGGCCGACGGCCTGGCCCGGGCCGAAGCGCTGCTCGACGCCGGCGTGGACGTGGTGGTGGTGGACACCGCCCACGGGCACTCGCGCGGCGTGATGGACGCGGTCTCGCGCATCAAGGCCGTCTCCAACTACGCCCAGGTGATCGGCGGCAACGTGGCCACGGCGGATGGCGCCCGGGCGCTGATCGACGCGGGCGCGGACGCGGTCAAGGTGGGCATCGGCCCGGGCTCCATCTGCACCACCCGCATCGTGGCCGGCGTGGGTGTGCCCCAGTTCACCGCCATCCTGGAAACTTCGGAGGTCTGCCGCGAGGCCGGCGTTCCCATGATCGCCGACGGCGGCATCAAGTATTCCGGCGATCTGGCCAAGGCCATCGCGGGCGGCGCCGACGTGTGCATGGTCGGCTCGCTGCTGGCCGGCACCGACGAGGCCCCGGGCGAGGTGTTCCTGTACCAGGGCCGCACCTTCAAGGCCTATCGGGGCATGGGTTCGCTGGGCGCGATGGCGCGGGGTTCGGCGGACCGATACTTCCAGCAGGAGGTGACCGACAACCTCAAGCTGGTCCCGGAAGGCATCGAGGGCCGCGTGCCCTACAAGGGCGCGGCCGGCACCATCCTGCACCAGCTCGTCGGCGGTCTGAAAGCGGCCATGGGCTACACCGGCAGCGCCACCATCCCCGACATGCACAAGAACGCCCGCTTCCGCCGCATCACCGCGTCGGGCTTCCGGGAAAGCCACGTGCATGACGTGGCCATCACCCGCGAGGCCCCCAACTACCGGGAGTCGATGTAACGACAAGCCCGTGGCCGGCCCGGTCGGGCCGGTGTCGTCTGGATCCAAGCCTGCGGGTGCGGGCCGCACCCTGGCACGTCCGCCGGTCCACCCCCACGTTCAGGCCGTGGCCGGGGCGCGCGGGATCGCCCGGGCCGTCCCGCGAACCGCGAGGGAGACCCGTCATGAGCCCCATCATCCTGCCCTACCGTTCCGTCTGGCCCACCATCGCGGCGGACGCCTTCGTGGCGCCCGGCTCGTCGGTGATCGGCGACGTGGTGATCGGCTCCGGATCGAGCATCTGGTTCAACTGCACGGTGCGCGGCGATGTGCACGAGATCCGCATCGGTGAGGGCACCAACATCCAGGACGGGTCGGTGGTGCACGTCACCAAGGGCAAGTTCGGCACCTATATCGGCAACAACATCACCATCGGTCACAAGGCCCTGATCCACGCCTGCACGCTGGAGGACGGCTGCTTCATCGGCATGGGCGCCGTGGTCATGGACGGTTGCGTGATCGAGAGCGGCGCCATGGTCGCGGCCGGCGCGCTCGTCACCCCCGGCAAGCGGGTCAAGGCGGGAGAGTTGTGGGCCGGCAGCCCGGCCAAGCCGAAGCGCGATCTGACCGAGGCGGACACCGCCGGCTGGCCGGCGCAGGCCGCGCATTATGCCGCGCTGGGCCGGGAGTACCTGGAAACGCTCAGCCAGCGCGCCGCCGAGTAGCAGGCCCCCGCGCGTGACCGGGCGGCTGCTGGTCCTGCAATCCCACGGCCCCGATGCGCCCGCCTGGATGCGCCGCTGCGTGGCCAGCGTGCGGGACTGGGCGGAGGGTCACGGCCATGTCTGGCGGTTCGAGGCGGACGGCCTGTTCGAGCGGCTGCCGCCGTCTCTGCTGGCGAAGACGGCGGGACGCGGCGCGGTCCGCGCCGACCTCGCCCGGCTGCTGTGGATCCGGGACGAACTGGCAACCGGACAGTGGGACCGGGTGGCCTGGCTCGACGCGGACGTGGCGGTCATCGCACCGGACCGCCTGGACCTGATGGCGCCGGGGACTCATGCCTTCGGTCGCGAAGTCTGGGTGGCAGAGGACTCCGGCCCCGCGCGGCCCCCGCGCGTCCGCCGCCACGTGCACAACGCCGTGTGCGTGTTCGGCCCCGGGGACCCCGTGCTGCCGTTCCTGATTCACGTCGCCACCGGCCTGCTGGAGCGGGCGACCCCCGACCGCTATCCGCCGCAGTTCATCGGGCCGAAGCTGCTGTCCCACCTGCACGGTGTCGCCGCCTTCCCCCTGATCGAGAGCATCGGCATGGCCAGCCCGCCCGTGCTGCGCGATCTGGCCGCCGGCGGCGGTCCGGCCTGGGACGCCCTGCGGGACGCGCACGCCGAACCCCTGGCGGCGCTGAACCTGTGCGCCTCGCTGGTGGGGCGAACGACGGACGGCATCCCGGTCACGGAAGACATGGTGAGCGTCGTGCTCGACCGCCTGTTGGATCAGGCCCAGGGCTCCGAATCCCGATGACAGGGGTGTCATGGTGCGTGCCCCATCACGAGATCCTTCGCGCCCTTCGGGCGCTCAGGATGACACTCTCTATGAAAAGTGTGGCATCCTGAGGGAGCCCCCGCGACCATCGTTCCGATGGTCGCCCCCGGCGACGCAACGCGTCGCCGGGGGCGACCGAAGGACCTCGTGAGGCGGGTTTGACCCATCCGTGTCACAGAACGGTCATCCGGGATCGGAGCCCTGCGGTCAGGCCCCCGCCTCGTCGGCCGGGGCCGCATCCTGACCCGGACCAATGGCCCGCTGCATGTAGAGTGTGCCGAACCAGCGGCCGAACTTGCGGCCGACCCCGGGCAGCACGCCGATGGTCTCGAACCCCAACCGGGCGTGCAGCGCGGCCGAGGCCTCGTGCCCCGGGGTGGTGATGACCGCGACCATCTGGCGCACATCCCGGGCGGCGCAGCGGTCGATGACAGCGGACAGCAGGGCGGCGCCGATGCCGAGTCCCACGGCTTCGGGCGCCAGATAGACGCTGTCCTCCACCGTCAGGCGGTACGCCGGGCGGGCGCGGAACGGCCCCGCGTAGGCATAGCCGAGCAGGCGGCCGTCCGCCGGGTCCCGCGCCAGCAGCCAGGGCAGCCCGGCCGCGCCGATGGCGGTGATGCGACCGGCCATGTCCTCGACCGAGGGTGGGTGCAGTTCAAAGGTGGCGGTGCCGGTCCGCACATGGTGGGCATACAGGGCCTGGAGATCGGGGGCATCGACCGGATCCGCGTCCACGAGGACGGCAGGGCTGGACTCGGGCATTGCGGGCTCATTGAAGGACGTGTGACGGGCGTGTGATCGGGACCCCACCCCTTACCCCATCCGGGGTGATCCCCGCCAGAGGGCAGCGCAGCGCCGCGCCGCGCCGGTCAGGTTCGGGCATCGGACGGCCCGGGCCCGGGACGGGGCCCCGGCCCCTCGGCGTCGTCGCTCCACCGGAGCGCGGCGCGAGACACGCCCTCCGCGACGATCTCGGCCACGCGATCGCGGGCCTGACTCTCCGGGACCTTGGGACAGAGGCGCCGGTAGACCATCACCGCCGCCTCGAAAGGAATCGTGTCGGTGCTCACCTGCCCGTTCTGCACCGCCATGTAGGCGCTCATCACGGCCGCGTGAGTCTCGTCAGGTCCGTGACCCATGGATCGTTGCCCCCGTCCCCGCCAGTCCATCGCCGATCTACCCGACAGTATGCCAAGAATCGCCCGGGGCTCGAAGTCCCGATCACCGCATGCCCGTCCGAGACGACACCTTGCACGCCCGCGCGGTTTCCGGTGCAAACCGCCGGCAGCATTGCGGGACTCCGTCACGGTCGCCACATCTGGGACCGGAGGGGCCGGACCCGGTTCGAACGCAACCCGGTCCGCCCGCGTCATCCGGCACCACCGGCCTGTTCGTATGCTGGGGACGGACAGCAGGGCCCCGGAGCGGGCACCGCGAAACCCCAGCGACCTGAGGAGACCAGACCGCCATGACCCGGATGACCATCCTTTGCGCGGCCGCCATGGCGGTTGCGCTGCCCTGGACGGCCGCCCATGCCCAGGACGGCTCCGCCGACGCGGACCCAACGGCCGCGCCCCTGGAATGCGGCCGGACCTACACCACGCAGCCGGGCGACTACCTCGCCAGCATTGCCGAGCGCGCCTACGGCCACGCCAGCGGTTACCACATCCTCTATCAGTACAACCCCGGCACGCTGGGCAGCCCCAGCCGCCTGGAGGCCGGGATCGACCTCTGGGTCCCGTGCCTGGGCGGTGAAGGCGTCCCCGAAGCCAACCTGCCCCCGCTGGCCGAGGCCACATCGGACGACATCAGGATCGTCACCGGCGCGGATTACGCGCCCTATGTGGACGCCGGGCTTCCGAACGGTGGCTTCAGTTTCGAACTGGTGGAGCGCGCCCTGCAGACCGGCAACGCTGCAGACTACCGCATCGACGTCATCAAGGACTGGGGCTCGCACCTGCAGACCCTGCTTGCCGATGGCGCCTATGACCTTGCGTTTCCGTGGTTCAAGCCGGATTGCAGCCAGCTCGATCGCCTGGGCGCGGACTCGCTGTGGCGCTGCGAGAACCTGCGCTTTTCCGAACCCCTGCACGAGGTGGTCATCACCTTCTATGGCGCGGCCGGGACCGAAACCGCGCTGACCACTTACGAATCGCTGAAAGGCAGGACCCTGTGCCGGCCGGAAGGCTATTTCACCTTCGATCTGGAGGGGGAGGGCCTCACACCCCCGGCCATCGTGCGGGTCGCCGGCGACAGCCCGAGCGACTGTTTCGAGCGTCTGGCCGCCGGCGAGGTGGACGTGGTGACCCTGAACGCCGACACCGCCGAATCGGTGGTGCGGCGTCTGGGCATCGGCGACCAGGTCAGCGAGTTGATCGACCTGGCGACCGTCCAGACCCTCCATGTGGTGGGCATGCGGACCGATCCCCAGACCCGCATCAACCTGTTGCGGATCAACAAGGGGCTGATCGAACTGCGCCGCACCGGCGTCTATCAGGATGTGGCGGCGCGGCATCTGTAGGTGTCGGGATCCGTCCGTCGGCCGGAGGGCGCCTGGGGCCGCCCTCCGCTCGGTCTGGCACATATTTTACACATTCGTTTTGCTATTTCGTTATACAACACGTTATTTGTGTGTTTTTATTGCATTGACGACGTCATTTCAGCGTGGAATGGTTCGCGGGTCGGCCCACCGGGTCACCCGCGAGGACGCCCATGCTCGTTTCCCTGACTGTTTCCGATCAGCCGGCCCTGGTCGTCGGCAGCGATGCGAATGCCGCCGCCAAGGCGCGGTTCCTGGTTGACGCCGGAGCCCGCGTTACCGTCATCGCGCCGACCGCGTCGGCCGACCTCACCGCCATGGCCGAGGCCGGCACCGTCCATCTGGCGGCGCGCGCCCCTGCCCCCTGCGACCTGATCGGCGTCGCCGTGGCCATCGTGGCGGTGGAGGACGAGACGCACGCCCGCCGCCTCGTCGGCTGGGCGCGGGCCGCCCGCGTGCCGGTCAACGCGGTGGACCGTCCCGCGCTGTCTGATTTCTCCGTCCCTGCCGTCGTGCGGCGCGGCCCGATCACCGTGGGCATCGCCAGCGGCGGCGCGGCCCCTGCTCTCGCCCGTCTGGTGCGCTCGCGCATTGATGCCCTGCTGCCGGAGCGGCTGGGCGATCTGGCAACGTTCGCCGCCCGCTTCCGCGATGCCGTCAAGGCGACCGTGCCCACCGGCCGGCCTCGCCGCCTGCTGTGGGACCGCGTGTTCCAGGGCGACATTGCCGAGCGCGTCCTGGCCGGCGACGAGGCGGGGGCCGCCGAACGCATGATCGGGCTCATCAACCGCCCCGATCAGGCGACTCCGCCCGAGGCCGGGCGGGGGATCGTCCACCTCGTGGGCGCCGGGCCGGGTGATCCGGAGTTGCTGACCCTGAAGGCGCAGCGGGTCCTTCAAGCGGCCGACGTGATCTTTCATGACAGCCTGGTGGACCCGCGCGTGCTCGATCTGGCGCGGCGCGACGCCACCCGCGTGCCCGTCGGCAAGCGCCGGGGCGCACCCGGCGTCGGGCAGGCCGCGATCCATGACCGCATGGTGGCCGCCGCCTCCGACGGCCAGCGGGTGGTGCGCCTGAAGGGCGGGGACCCGTTCGTGTTCGGGCGCGGCGGCGAGGAGGTGGCCGCGCTGGAGGCCGCCGGCATCGACGTCCATGTGGTGCCCGGCATCACGGCCGCCCTGGGCTGCGCGGCCGCCGCCGGCATCCCCCTGACGCACCGCGACCATGCCTCCGCCGTCACCCTGCTGACCGGGCAGGTGCAGGATGGCGACGCCGAGGTGGATCCGGCCACCCTGGCCGGCGGCGACCGGACGCTGGTCGTCTACATGGGCCGGGCGGGGGCGAGCACCCTGGCGCGCCGCCTGATCGCCGCCGGGGTGCCGGCCGGACGGCCCGTGGCCATGATCGAGAACGGCACCCGCCCCGACCAGACCATCCGGACCGGCACGCTGGCCGCCCTTCCACTGCTCGCGCGGCAGGTGGGCGGCGGCCCGGTCCTCATCGTCATCGGCGACGTGGTCCGCGCGGCCCCGGCCTGGAAGAGCCGGACCCCGTCGAGCGCCCCCGCCCCCGCTCCGTCCCCCGTCGCCGCCGCCTCCATTGCCTCTGCCCCCATTGCCTTCGCAAGGACCTGAGCCATGGCCCGCAAGCTCCGCCCCGACGCCCCGCGCGTCGTGACCGCCAACCGCCTGCGCGACGGCGTCGTGGTCTACCGCACCGCCGCGGGCGCCTGGTCGCCCGCCCTGGACGACGCCCATGTGGTCGCCTCGACCGAAGCGGAAGAGGGCCTGCTGCGGGCCTGTACGGCCGATGTGGCCGACTGCCTCGTGGTCGGCCTGGATGTGATCGAAGTGCAGATCGATGCCCATGGCGCCATCGCGCCCATTTCGCAGCGCGAAGCCATCCGCGCCGTCGGCCCGAGCATCGCCCTGCCCCAGGACCGGGCCTTCGCGCCCCTCGCCGCGCCGGCCTGACCCGGAAAGGACCGCTTGCCATGTACCAGTACGATGCCCACGACCAGGCCCTGGTCGATCAGCGCGTGGACCAGTTCCGCGACCAGGTGGCCCGCCGCCTTTCGGGCGACCTGACCGAGGACCAGTTCAAGCCGCTGCGGCTGATGAACGGCCTCTATCTGCAGCTTCATGCCTACATGCTGCGGGTCGCGGTGCCCTACGGCACGCTGTCGGGCGATCAGATGCGCGTTCTGGCGCACATCGCGCGGCGCTATGATCGGGGCTACGGCCATTTCACCACCCGCCAGAACATCCAGTACAACTGGATCAAACTGGAAGAAGCCCCTGATATTCTTGCCGATATGGCCCGCGTGCAAATGCACGCCATCCAGACCAGCGGCAACTGCATCCGCAATGTGACCGCCGACCCTTGGGCCGGCGTGGCCCCGGACGAGATCGAGGATCCGCGCGTCACCGCCGAGATCCTGCGCCAGTGGTCCACGCTGCACCCCGAGTTCAGCTTCCTGCCGCGCAAGTTCAAGATCGCCATCACCGGCGCGCCCAACGACCGGGCGGCGGTGAAGGTGCATGACATCGGGCTGCGCATGCACCGCGATCCGGACTCGGGCGAGGCCGGGTACGAGGTGATCGTGGGCGGCGGTCTGGGCCGCACCCCGGTGATCGGCAAGACCATCCGCCGGTTCCTGCCCAAGGATCACCTGCTGAGCTACCTGGAAGCCATCATGCGCGTCTACAACGCGCACGGCCGACGCGACAACATCTACAAGGCGCGCATCAAGATCCTGGTGGACGCGCTGGGCATCGACGCCTTCCGCGATCAGGTGGAGGCCGAGTGGCAGGCGCTGAAGGACGGCCCCCTGACCGTGCCGGCGGAAACCTACGCCGCCATCCGCGCCCGGTTCGCCCTGCCCCCCTACGACGAGGGCCTGACCGGCAGCGTCTCCACCCTGCGCCTGGACGAGGCCGCCGACCCCGCCCTCGCCCGCTGGATCCGGGCCAACGTCGCGCCCCACCGGGTGCCCGGCTACGGCATCGTCAACGTGTCGCTGAAGGCCCCGGGGCAGATCCCGGGCGACGCCACCGCCAGCCAGATGGAGCGGATCGCCGACCTCGCCGACCGCTACAGCCTGGGCGAGGTCCGCGTGACCAAGGATCAGAACCTGGTCCTGCCCCATGTGCGGCTGGACGACCTGCCGGCGCTGTGGCGCGCCCTGGATGCGGCCGACCTGGCCAGCCCCAACGTGGGCCTGGTCAGCGACATCATCGCCTGCCCCGGTCTGGACTACTGCTCGCTCGCCAACGCGCGATCCATTCCGCTGGCGCAGGCCCTGTCCGAACGCTTCGCCGACATGGCGCGGGCGCAGGACATCGGCGAACTGCATATCAACATCTCGGGCTGCATCAACGCCTGCGCCCACCACCACGTCGGGCACATCGGCATCCTGGGTGTCGATCAGAAGGGCAAGGAACTCTATCAGATCACCCTGGGCGGTCGCTCCGACGACAACGCGACGCTCGGCAAGGTGGTCGGCCCGGCCGTGCCCGCCGACCGCGCCGTGGAGCTGATCGCCGGCTTCGTGGACACCTACCTGGCCATCCGTCACCCGGGCGAACGGTTCATCGACACCGTGGCCCGCACCGGCACCGCCCCGTTCAAGGAGACCCTCCATGCCGCTGCTTGAGACCGGCCGCCGGGTCCGGGACCGCTGGACCCATCTGTCCGACACCGATGCGCCGCCGGACGAGGCCGCGCCCGTCACGGTGTCCCTGGCCCGCCTGACGGCCGAGCGAGACGCCTTGCTGGCCCGCCCCGGAGATCTGGGCGTGCGCCTGCCCAACGCCGCCGCCGTGGCGGACCTTGTCGGGCTGCTGGACGGCGACACGAACCGCCTCGGCCTGATCGTGCTGACCTTCCCCGCGTTCAAGGACGGCCGCGCCTACACCCAGGCCCGGCAGTTGCGCGAAACGCACGGCTACCGGGGCAGCCTGCGCGCCACCGGCGACGTGCTGCGCGACCAGTTCTTCTTCATGGCCCGGTGCGGCATCGACGCCGTCGAGGTGGACCTGCCCGAGAGCGCGGCCGAGGCGGCATGGCGCTCGGCCTTGGACGAGGTCCGGAGCGTCTATCAGCCCGCCGCCGACGGGCGCACACCCATCGACGTCCTGCGGCGACACACGGCCCCCGGCCGGGAGGTGGCGGCATGAGCCCGGGCGAGATCCTCACCTATCCGGGCCGCCGCCCGGAGCCGCCCCCCGGCCCCATGCGCGACGCCCTGGCCGCAAGCCAGGACCTCACCGCGCCCGCGCTGCTGGCGCGGGCCGTCCGGGACTGGTTCCCCGGCGGCATCGCCGTGGTGTCCTCGTTCGGGACGGAATCCGCCGTGCTGCTGCATCAGGTCGCCCGCATCGACCCCACCGTGCCGGTGCTGTTCCTGGAGACGGGCAAGCTGTTCGGCGAGACGCTGCGGTACCGGGACACGCTGGTCGAGCGCCTGGGCCTGCGGGACGTGCGCGCGTTGCGGCCCGATCCGGCCGCCCTGACGGAGACCGATGCGGACGGCGTGCTGTGGGCGCGCAATCCGGACGCCTGCTGCTACCTGCGCAAGGTGGAGCCGCTGGAACGCGGCCTGTCGGGCTTTTCCGCCTGGATCAACGGCCGCAAGCGTCATCACGGCGGCGACCGGGCCGCCCTGCCGCTGGCGGAGTACGTGGACGGCCGGGTGAAGCTGAATCCGCTGGCGGGCTGGTCGCGCACCGACATCACGGCCTATTTCGACCGCCATGGCCTGCCGCGCCATCCGCTGGAGGCGGACGGCTTCGCTTCCGTCGGCTGCATGCCGTGCTCGGATCGGGTGGCGCCCGGCGAGAATCCGCGCGCCGGCCGCTGGCGCGGGCAGGCGAAGACCGAATGCGGTATCCACAATCGGCCCCGCCTCGCGGCGGCGGGCGGTTGCGGGTAGCGAGCCCCGTTGGCCCCGCCGGCGCAGACACGCTTGCATCCGCATCCCGCTCGGACCTGCCGCCCTGGCGGACGAGGACATCGAGACTTGGCGCGCGTCCTGTGTCCCTGCGAGTCCTGATCGGGACCCGCCTCAGCCCCGGTTCAGGCCGTGGTCCTCCACCACGTCGGGATGGATGATTGCGGCCGTCATGCACAACAGCACGAGGCGCGCATCCAGGCTGTCGCCGGCTTCCGTCGCGACCGTGATACGCTCGGTCACCGCCGCCGCGCCGTCCGGTCCGACCGACGCGGCGTGCTCGTCCGGGCCGACGATGCAATGGACCAACAGGGGCGCCGCTGGCGTCACATCGTCCAGGCCCGCGTCCCGGACCAGCCGGACCACCGTCATCTTGACCGCGTCCGGCACAAGGCGCGGGTGAAGCCCCTCGGCGCGGATCGCGAAATCCAGGGCCTGAATCTCCTTCGACCGGCCGAACAGCCCGAACAGTCCCAGCATCCCCGCCGTCTCCTAGCTCAGCGTGCCGGCAACCCCGGTGCCTTTCAGAAGGTCCGCCATCTCCGCCCACAGGTCCCGATTGGGCGCAAGCAGCAGGTCGCCCGCGCGCAGGGTCGGCGCATAGGGGCGTCCGTCCAGCAGGCCGTGGTGACCGCCGCCCTCGGCGTGGATCAGGATGCCGGCCGCATGGTCCCACGGCATCAGGCGGGAATAGGCCCCGAACTGCAAGCGATTGCGGGCCAGTTCCAGATACACCTGGGCCGCGCTGCCGATATGCAGCAGCTTGCCCACACGCCCGCGCAGGGCCTTGCCGCGCGGGCCGAAGGCGCAGCCGCGCAGCTCCCGCAGTCGTGTGGGCTCGGTGTCGATGCGCACCGGGACGCCGTCCAGCCGACTGCCCGCGCCGCGTTCCGCCGCCGCCAGATGCCCGCCCACCGGGTCCAGGATCCAGCCGGCCAGGGTCTCGCCCCGATGCACCAGGGCCACGATCATGGCAAACGCCGGGTGGCCCTTGCTGAAGTTGCCCGTGCCGTCCACCGGATCGAGCACCCAGACCGGCGCGTCCTCGGCAAGCCGATCGAGTTCGCCGGGATCGGCGTAGGTGGCTTCCTCCCCCACCACCACGGAGCCCGGCACCAGATCGGGCAGACGGCGCGCAAGCGCGGTCTCGGCCTCCAGGTCGGCCAGCGTCACCACGTCCTGGGCCGAGGTCTTGGTGCGGATATCGGACTCGGACAGGTTCCGGAACCGGGGCAGCACCTCGGCGTCCGCCACCTCCCGCATGATGGTCGCAACCGTGTCGATGGGAACGTGGATCGCCATGTCAGCCCTGATGTGTCAGCCCTGGTAGAGGTCGCGGTCGCGGTGATAACTGTCGCGGAGATCCGCCAAGCGTTGCGCGGCGGCCGGATCGTGGTCGGCATGCTGCATCAGCAGGCGGACGGTGAAGGCGGCGAAGGCCACCGCTTCCCCCTTGCCCCGCAGGCCGTGCGCGGCGGCGATGTCCTCAAGGTACTCATGGACGAGCCCCCGCGCCATAACGTTGAGCTGGCGCTTGACCAGATGGTTCTTGCTGCGCCAGCGGCGCTGCGACTGAGGCGTGGCCATGGGCTGCCATCCCTTCCGGCGGGGTGGGAGCGGTCAATCTACTAGTAGATTGCCGCCATGCCAAGGTCTAGCCGGTGATCGCGGCCCTGTCGGCATCCGACACGGTGACCGGACGGCCGTCCTCGTCGAAGGGCGCGGGCAATCCCAGCCGGTGGCGCAGCCGCTCGGCATCGGGCGGATCCAGGCGCACGCGCACATCGACTCCGGCATCGCCGTCGGCCCGGTCGAGCACCTCGCCGCGGCGGTAAACCCAGGCCAGGGTGGCCCCGTCGGCCGCGTCCAGGTGCACGGACAGTTCGACCCGGCCCGCCGCCAGCGCGTGGTCGATGGCCCGGGCGAGGGTGTCCACGCCTTCGCCCGAAACGGCCGAGACGGCCACCTGACGCTCGGGCACGCGGATGGAGGCCATCAGGTCCCGCCGCGCCTCTGGGTCCAGGCGGTCGATCTTGTTCAGGGCCTCGATCAGGCCCGCGTCCACCTTCTCGCCAACGCCCAGGTCCCGCAGCACGGCCTCGACGTCCGCCTTCTGAGGCTCGCAGTCGGGCGAGGCCATGTCCCGCACATGCACGATGACGTCGGCCTCAAGCACCTCCTCCAGGGTGGCGCGGAAGGCCGCGACCAGTTCGTGCGGCAGGTCGGAGACGAAGCCCACCGTGTCGGACAGGATCACGGTTCGGCCGGATGGCAGGCTCAGCCCCCGCATGGTGGGGTCCAGGGTCGCGAACAGCATGTCCTTGGACATCACGTCCGCCCGGGTCGCCTGGTTGAACAGGGTGGACTTGCCGGCGTTGGTGTAGCCCACCAGCGCGACAATGGGATACGGCACCCGCCGCCGCGCCGCGCGGTGCAGTTCGCGGGTGCGCGCCACCTCGTCGAGCTGCTTGCGCAGGTGCGCGATGCGCTCGCCGATCAAGCGGCGGTCGATCTCGATCTGGGTTTCGCCGGGGCCGCCGATGAAGCCCAGGCCGCCGCGCTGGCGCTCCAGGTGGGTCCAGCTTCGCACCAGACGGCTGCGCTGGTACGACAAATGCGCCAGTTCGACCTGAAGCTGGCCTTCCCGCGTGCGCGCCCGCTCGCCGAAGATTTCCAGGATCAGCCCGGTGCGGTCGATCACCTTGCAGGACCACGCCCGCTCCAGGTTGCGCTGCTGCACGGGGGACAGGTGGTTGTCCACGATCACGACGCCGATCTGGTCCTCGGCGATGACCGTGCCCAGGCGCTCGACCGCGCCACCGCCCAGCAGGGTGCCGGGGCGTGGCTTGGTCACGGGAACGACCTCGGCCATGACCACATCAAGGTGAATCGCCCGGGCAAGGCCGACGGCCTCACCCAGGCGCACCTCGGGGTCGCGGGTCTGTGCCGCGCCGGCCGGGCCCCGCAACAGCGGATGCACGACCAGCGCGCGCGTGGGGGCCGGTGGCCCCTCGTATTCAAAGGGCTTGGTTGCCACGGGTCAGGCTTCGGCTCCTTCTTCGGCCTTGGCGTCGAACAGCTGAATCTGGGTGCTGGGCATGATGGTGGAGATCGCGTGCTTGTAGACGAGTTGCGTGTGCCCGTCGCGCCGCAGCAACAGGGAGAAGTTGTCGAACCACGTCACGATGCCCTGCAACTTGACGCCGTTGACCAGGAACACGGTTACGGCGGTTTTCTGCTTGCGGATGTGGTTCAGGAACACGTCCTGGACGTTCTGAGGCTTCTCCTGGGGCATGCAAGGGCTCCTTTTCCGTTCTTGCTCTTGGGGTTGTTTGTGTTTGTTGCCGGATTTCGTAGGCCAGAGGGGTCCCGAATCACTGCGTGCCGAAACAGAGGGTCAGTGCCCGGGGCCTTGACGACGCATGGCGGTTGCAGGCGCCCCCTCCGGTGCCCCAGACCCCTGGGGACGAATGGGGGATCCATGGGGCGCTCCGCCAAATGCCAGGACCGTTACCCGCGGTCCAGGAGGCGTTCCACCTCCGTCAAGAAGTGGTCGCCGCTCGCAAGATGCACAAGGGGCGAATCCGTTCCGAACTCGGTCCCGTCGGGCGGCCACGCCCGCAGCAGCACCGGCGTGCAACCGCAGGCATGGGCGCAGGTCATGTCCGTCGGGCTGTCGCCCACGAACCAGACATCCGGCCCGGACGCGACCGGCCCGCCGGGCGCCTGCGACAGCGCCAGATCCACCGCCTCCGGCGCGGGCTTGTCGCGGGCGGCGTCCCCGGCCCCCACGGCGGCGAAGAACAGGTCGTCCCAGCCCAGGTGCGCAACCTCGCGCCGCAGCAGCGCCCCGGTCTTGTTGCTGACCAGCGCCATCGGCAGCCCGCGGGCGCGCAGGCCGCGCAACATCGCCTCCATGCCCTCCAGCACGGCGAGCTGCTCCAGATGAACCTCGCGGAAAGCGCCCAGGAAGACGTCGCGCGCTTCCTGCCACCGATCCCCGAACATGGTGGGGAACACGTCGCGCATGGACGGGCCGATGCGCCGGCGGGTTTCCTCGAAGGTCCAGGTCGGGTGGCCCATGTGCTCCATCAGGAGGTTCACCACCTGATGGATGGTCGGCCAGGTATCGACCAGCGTGTTGTCCCAGTCGAACAGCACCACCCGGGGCGTGGGCAGCGCCCCCGGCGGCCCGGGCACCGCGACCGTGAGAGACGAGGTGGATCCGGTCATGCCGCCAGCCAGTCCTCGGCGCCGGCGCCGACGGTATGGGCCTCGTACAGGTCATGCAGCCGCACCGTCACGCTGCCCGGCGCGCCGTTGGCCACCGGCGTGTCGTCGATGCGGACCACCGGCACCGTCGGCAGGGTGGTGCTGGAGTTGAACGCCTCGCGGGCGCGCTTGGCCTCCTCCACGGTGAAGGCGCGTTCCTCCACCGGGATCCCCTCCCTGCGGGCGAGATCGATCAGCGCGGCGCGGGTGATCCCGGCCAGGATGTCGTCGCCGGTGGGGCGGGTCACCAGCGTGCCGTCCGGGGTGACGATCCAGGCGTTGGTCGAGGATCCCTCGGTCACGAAGCCGTCGCCGTCCACCTGCCAGGCCTCCCACGCGCCGGCCTCGCGCGCGGCCTGCTTGGCCAGCACGTTCGGCAGCAGCGACACCGACTTGATGTCGCGCCGGGCCCAGCGGCGGTCGGGCACGGTGACGACGGCCGTCCCCTCCTCCATCACGCGGGCCGACACCCCGGGCGTCGGCCGCGCGGTCATGATGAGCGACGGGGCCACATGGGCCGGCGGGAACGGGTGGTCGCGGCGATGCACCCCGCGATTCACCTGGATGTAGAGGATCCCGTTGGACACGGCGTTGCGCCGCACCACCTCGCGCATGACCAGACGCAAGGCGCGCTCGGGCATGGGCATGGCGATCCGCAGTTCCCGCAGCGAGCGGGCCAGCCGCACAATGTGGCCGGTCAGATCCACGGGACGGCCGTCGGCGATGGCGACGACTTCATAGACGCCGTCCGAGAACTGGAACCCCCGGTCCTCGATATGGACGCCGGCATCGGCATGCGGCAGGTAGCGGCCGTTGACATAGGCAACGCGAGACATGGAGCCTCCGGGGCGATCTACGGGATGGGGTCGGGCGGCGACAGGAAGGACCCCCGATCTACCGCAGAACGCCGCCGAAGGGAATCCCCCCGCCGCGCATTCCCGGTGCGCGCGGCGCGCGACCCGCGCGGTTCGGGGGAGAGGGCCGGCCACGCAGGGCTCCGAATACAGATAACTGGGGTGTCATGGTTCGTGCCCCATCACGAGATCCTTCGCCGCCGATGGCGGCTCAGGATTGTCTGTTTGATTTGTGGCATTGTGGAGATGCCGGGTTGCGGGGCCCCGGGTGGCCACCCGGGGCCCCGCACCGGATCGTGTGATCGTCTCAGGATGGGGTCTTTGCCCGTTGTCATCGTGATCCGCGATCCGG
>NZ_WIVE01000068.1 GCF_009601025.1 Roseospira navarrensis
CCCGTGCAATCCTGGCATGCATCGCCGGACTTATCTCGCCCAAACAACCAGCATGCATATCTAACGCAAACTGAGCCTATCGGATCGACATCCTGGCCTCCCCACGCGAAAGGCGACCTCCGCCACTGAAGGCCGTCACCATTGCCAATAGCGGACGCGCCTCTCTCCCCCTCAAACCTTCTCCCGCTCGGGGGAGTGCTCCTCCATCAGGGCGTTCAGGCGCGTCACGGCATCGCGGGGGCCGTCGGGCCAGGCCCACACCCCGGCGCTGACGGCCAGGAAGTCGGCACCCGCTTCGATCAGCGGCCGGGCGTTGTCGGGGCCGATGCCGCCGATGGCCACCACGGGCACGATCATGGCCTGGGCCCACCACTGCAGCAGGTCCACCTCGGCGCGGGTCTTCGCCTCTTTGGTGTCGGTCGGGAAGAAGGCGCCGAACGCCACGTAGTCCGCCCCGCCCTCGCCCGCTTCCATGGCCAGATGACGCGAGTCGTGGCAGGTCACGCCCACGATCCGGTCCGGGCCGACGATGCGGCGCGCCGCATCCAGGGGCGAGTCCTCCTGGCCCACATGCACCCCGTCGCAGCCGGTCTCCACCGCCAGATCCGGGCGGTCGTTCATGATGACCGCCACGTCCCGCGCCTGGGCCACGGGCACCAGCACCTCGGCGACGCGGCGCACGGTATCGTCGTCCACGTCCTTCAGGCGGAGTTGCAGGCAGGCCACGTCGCCGCCGTCCAGCGCCGCCGCCAGGGTCTCGGCGAAGGCGGCCGGATCGTCCAGGCGCGGCGGGGTGATGAGGTAGAGCCGGCAGCGGTCTTCTGGGTTCCGGGCGGATTTGCGGGCGGTCATGGACGGAGGCGTCTCCTGGACAGGGTCATTGGGCCGAAGACCTTACGCCCCTCCGCCCACCTGGTCCAGGAACGCCCGATAGCGCGCGATCACGGCGGCGCGGGAGAACGTCTCGGCCACCCGCTCGGCCCCGCGCCCCACCAACTGCGCGGCCAGATCCGGGCTGTCCAGCACCCGCCGGACAGCACGGGCCAGGGCATCGGCATCGTCCTTGGGCACCAACAGCGCATCCTCGCCGTCCGTGACGGTCTCGGCCGGGCCGTCCGAGTCCGCGACCACCAGGGGCTTTTCGTGTGCCCAGGCCTCGACGGTGACCGTGCCGTTGGGCTCGTAGCGGGAGGGAAACACCACCAGATCGGCGGCGCGCATCAGCGCCGTGCGGTCCGTGCGCCAGCCCAGGAAGCGCACCCGCTCGGCCACGCCCAGGGAGGCGGCCAGCGCCTCCAACGCGGCGCGGTCCGGGCCCTCGCCCGCGATCCACAGCCACGCCCCGGGGATGTCCGCCAGCGCGGTCAGCAGCACGTCCAGCCCCTTCGCCGGGTGCAGCCGCCCCAGCGCCAGCAGCAGCGGCACGCCGTCCGGCGTGGCGTGGTCGGCGCGCGAGACCGGGGCGGCCTCCGGGTCCACCTCGCAGAAGTTGGGGATGTAGTGCGTGCGCTCCGCCGGCCAGCCGCCCGCGATCATGTGGCGGCGGATGCCGGGGATGATGGCGATCAGGTGGTCGAAGCCCCGGTAGTACTTGAGGTCGTAATACCCGCCCAGCCGCGCCGCCCGCACCCATGGGCCCGGCGGCAGCTTCGCGGCGGCGCGGTTCATCCAGGACAGCGCGACGGTGGTGCCGTCGGCCCGCATCAGGCGGGCGAGCCGGCGCGGCGTGCGCAGGTCCAGCGCGCCGCCGAAGGGGGCGGTCTCCACCCGGCAGCCGGCGGCCCGCAGCGCGGCCACCCGGTCGGCATGGCCCCGGATCACCAGGGACTGGGGCACGCCCTCCGCCTGCAGCGCCGAGGCCAGCGTGGTGAAGAAGGTTTCGGCGCCGCCATGGGGCGCGCCGGCCATGACCTGGGTCAGATGCATCGGGCCGTCCGCTACTGTCCGGACATCGCCGTTTCGGGGACCGGCATGATCGCCTCCCAGCGGTGCAGCGCGTCCAGGCCATCCAGCATGATGCCGTCATAGCCGAGGTCCATGATGGCGGCGAAGAACGCGCCGATCTGGCTCTTCCACGCGGGGTCCCAGAAGGCCGTGAAGTACGCCCCCGGCCGCCCCCGGGCGGTGGCCTGCAGCCAGCGCGGATCGCCCAGGGTCCAGTCGGGCTGCCAGTAGTACGCCGTCTCGTGCGCCATGGCGATATCGAAGCTGGCGATCACCATGCGCCGCGCGCCCAGCTTCTTGTACTTCATGGCGGCCACGTCCTCGCGGCCGAATGCAATGTCCCCCAGCGCGAAGGGGTCGATGATGACGAGATCGTGGTTGGTGTCGCGCAGGGCGCCGACGATCAGGCTGGAGTCGCCGAAGGCCCCGGCGTCCTCCAGCACCATGACCGAGCGCACCTGATGCAGGCCGGAAACGTTGGCGGCGTTGCCGGGCCGGGGCCGTTCGGGCGGCACGGTGTTCAGGCGGCCGTCGGGGTCGGTGTCGGCGTGGATCATCACCCCGGCCGCATCGGCCAGACGGCGCGCCTCGGCCACGGTGTCGGGATCACGGCAATGATCGATGGAGATCAGCACCAGGTTCATGGCGGCCATCTCGGCCAGCGCCTCATCGCTCACCGGCGGCTCGCCGCAGAACTGGCCGTCCAGCATCAGGCCGTCCACGGCGTTGAGGAACCCGGCGGCGGGATCGCCCACCCCGGCGGCCGGACTGTCGGGCGGCACGACGGGGCGGCCGGCGGCGGCGGCGCGGGCGGCCTCCAGCACGGCCTCGCGCTCCGAGCGGAACACCAGCGGCGCACCGCCCCGCACCAGGATGGCGAAGCGGGGATCACGCTGGCGGGCGTAGCGCGCCAGCTCCTGCACGATCAGGCGCAGCTCGTGCCGCACGTCCGGGATCAGCGCGGGCGGCAGATGCAGCACCGGCTCGCCGGGATCGTTGGCGGCGGCGCGGCGGGCGGCGTCTTCGGCGGCGCGGTCGGACAGATAGCGGTCAAGCAGTCCGCCCCCGCCCGACCCCGACCCGCCCTCCAGCCCCTGCGGGTCCATGCCCTCCTGCTCGGGGGTCAGGCCCATGTCGCGCAACTGATCCATCAGATTGGAGGTGCCCAGGGGCAGACCCTCGTCCTGCTGCGCCCGGGCGGGCGAGCCCGGCCCGGCGGCGCCCAGAGCCAACACGGCCCCCAGGGCCAGGACCGCGATCCCGCGCCGGGCGCGGCCGTTGTTGCATGCCGTCATGCGGCCCACTCCTCCACCATCTCGGCGATGGCCAGACAACTGGTCAGGCCCGGACTCTCAATCCCGTACAGCGCCGTATACCCCGGCACCCCGGTATCCCGGGGCGACTGTATCAGAAAATCCCGCGCCGGTTCGCCCGGCGCCTGGATCTTCGGCCGCACCCCGGCGTAATCGGCCCGCAGCGCCCCGTCCGGCAGGTCCGGCCAGTAGCGCCGGATGCTCTCGACGAAGGCCGCCGCCGCCCCTTCCTCCACGGTATAGTCGAGGCGGTCGATCCAGGTCACGTCCGGCCCGAACCGGCCCTGCCCGCCCAGGTCGCGGGTGTAGTGCACCCCCAGCCCCGCCTGCCCCGGGACCGGATAGACCAGCCCGCGAAAGGGCGCCCGGCCGGTCAGGGCGAAGTAACAGCCCTTGGCATAGTACAGCGGCGGCACCGGCCGGGCCGGCACCCCGGAAATGCCGCGGCTGACCGCCTGCGCGCCCAGGCCGGCGCAGTTGACCACGCCGTCGGCGATCAGTCGCATGGGCTCGGCCCCGCCCACGTCCAGATCGATCCCGGCTTCGGTGACGCTACCGCCGGTCACGGGCGCGTGGACCGCCAGCATGGCCCCGGCGGCCTCGGCGTCGCCCAGCAGCGCCAGCATCAGCCCGTGACTGTCCAGGATGCCGGTGGTCGGCGAGTGCAGCGCGGCGATACAGTCCAGCCCGCCCGGTTCCATCGCCATGGCCTCGGCCCCGGACAGCAGCTGCAGGTCCACGCCCGCATGGGCGGCGCGCGCCTGCACGGCGCGGAGCTGGCCGACTTCGGCCTCGCCGCCCGCACGGGTCGCCACGATCAGCTTGCCGCAGCGGTCGTGCGGAATGCCCCGCGCCGCCAGATAGGGATAGAGCAGCGCCTTGCCGCGCACGCACAGGCGGGCCTTGAGACTACCTTCCGGGTAGTACACCCCGGCGTGGATGACCTCGCTGTTGCGGCTGCTGGTTCCGGTGCCGAAGGCCTCGGCGGCTTCCAGGATCACCACCTCGCGCCCCGCCTGGGCCAGCGCCCGGGCCACCGCCAGTCCGACCACGCCGGCCCCGATGACGATGCGCTCGACTCGTTCGGGCTGGCTCAAGGCGGGGTCCTCACCGGGGGGCTGGTGGTTTTCTCGGGCGCTGTACACCCCATGTCAGGGGGAGGCCGCGCCAGAGTGTGCGAAGCCGCCCGGTCCGGGTCAAGGCCGCGCGGCACCGGCGCGCCCAAGGCCGGGCGCGGTCCGTTCGGGTCCAGTATGGAGAGCCCCACCATGGTCCGTCTCATGATCCTCGGGGCCATCGCGGTTTCGATCGCCGTCGCGGGCATCGCATGGGGCCCCGCCCCGCTGACCGGCGGGGCCGATCCCCTGCACCCCGAGGCCCGCGCCGCCGATGCCCCCGACGTTCCGGTGGCCTGGACGCGCGAGTTCCCCAAGACCGACTTCTCCCGCCGGGCCGTGGCCCTGGACGAGATCCTGTCCGGCGGCCCGTCGCGCGACGGCATTCCGGCCATCGACGATCCGCAGGTCCAGCCCGTGGACCTGGTCCGCGCGGTGCGCGACCGCGAACCCGTCCTGGTGGTGGACCTGAACGGAGACGCCCGCGCCTACCCCCTTCAAATCCTGATCTGGCACGAGATCGTCAACGACACCGTGGGCGGGGTCCCGGTCGCCGTGACCTACTGCCCCCTGTGCGCCAGCGGCATCGTGTTCGAACGGACGGTGGACGGGCGCGAGCTCGACTTCGGCACCACCGGGCGTCTGCGCAAGTCGGACCTGGTCATGTACGACCGCCAGACGGAAAGCTGGTGGCAGCAGTTCAGCGGCGAGGCCATCATCGGCGGGCTGACCGGGACGCGCCTGGAGATGGTGCCGGCCGGGACCATGCCCATGGCGCGCTTCCGCGCGACCCACCCGGACGGCCGGGTGCTGGTGCCGGCGGATCCGGACCTGAGGCGGTATGGGGCCAATCCGTATGCCGGCTACGACACCGCCGCGCGGCCCATGCTGTACGACGGCGAGATGCCGCCCGGGATCGCGCCGCTGGCCCGGGTGGTGGTGGTGGGCGACACGGCGTACAGCCTCGACCTGATCCGGGACGCCGGAACGGTCCGCGTCGGGGATCTGGTGCTGCGGCACGTGGACGACATGGCCTCGCCGCTGGACCGCCCGCGGGTCTCCATGGGCCGCGACATCGGCGCGGTCGAGGTGGAGCGCGTAACCGGGACAGGCGCGCGGGAACCGGCCCGCCATCACATCGCCTTTGCCTTCGCGTTTCATGCCTTCCAGCCGGACGGCCGCATCGTGACGGAGCCGCCCCGGTGATCCCGCCGGAGCGCCGCCGGCGGATCAAGGCCGTTGATGCCGCCTTCCGCACCGGAGACATGGACGCACTGCGGCAGGCGCTCGGCGACCCGCCGGGCTTTCCGAACGCCATGGGCCAGCATGAACCGGCGCTGGGGGAGTCCGTGCTGGGCTACGCCCTGGCCTGGAGCCCGGTGCCGTTCGTGCGGCGCCTGCTGGCCATGGGAGCCGACCCGAGTGCGCCCGCCGACGACGGCTTCCCACCGCTGCACACCGTCCTGTCCCTGGACCGGCCGGACCGGCTGGAGCGTCTGCGCCTGCTGCTCGCGGCCGGAGCCGATCCGGACCAGCGCGGCCTCAACGACTGGACCCCGCTGCACCATGCGGTGTGGAACCGGGACCGGGAGGCCCTGCGCCTGCTGCTGGATCACGGCGCCGACCCGTCGCTGGCGGTGCGTCTTGACGATTTCACGACACCGCTTGAGGATGCCGAGGCGCTGGGCCTGACCGACATGGCCGAGACCCTGCGCGCGGCGGCCCCCCGAACACACCGGAAGGCTTGCGATGACTGAGCGGTCCCCCACCCCGTCGCCCGGGCCCGAGACGGCGCGGGCGAAACGGATCCTGGGCGCCAATCCGGACGCCTGGGACGCGGCCTACCGGGCCGACGAGTTCGGACGCCTGCACGGGCTGCGGGAATCGCCGCGCTACGGCGTGATCGCCGCCTGGCTGCGCCATCAGGTGCCGGACGACGGCCACGTGCTGGACGGCGGCTGCGGCGAGGCCGCCCTGTTCCGCCACGCCCTGCGGGACCGTTCCGGGGTGTCCTACACCGGGTTCGACCTGTCGGGCGTCGCGCTGGAGACCGCGCGCTCCGTCATCGGTCCCGAGGGGATGTCCCGCGCCCGGCTGATCCGGGCCGGGTTGGGCGATTTCGTCCCGCCTGATCCGGCCGAACGGTTCGACGCCATCGTGTTGACGGAGGTGCTCAGCTACAGCCGGGAGTCCATCTCCTGGCTGCCCCGCTATCGCCCCTGGCTGGCGCCGGACGGCGTGATGGTGGTGACGTTGCAGCATCCCCGCCGCCCGGACAGCGGAGCCAACGGCCCGTTCCGGGACATGCACGCGGCCATGCAGGGCGGCGACTGGACCGTGCTCGACAGCGTCACCCTGACCAACCCCCTCAGCCGCAATGCCTGGGACCTTTGGGTGTTCCGGTGAGCGTCGTGATCGTCCCGCCGGAGACCCCCTGATGCCCGATCCGCGCGTGGCCCTGGCCGTGTTCTGCGAGGACATCCGTCACGAGGTGGGCGGCAAGCACTCGCTGATGGGGGTTCTGGCCGGCCCGGTGACGATCACGGGGGACGGTCCGCCCACGCTCACCCGGCTCGCGGTGGCGGTCTGGCTGATTTGCGATGCGGGCGACCTGCCGGCGCACTGCACCATCACGGCCCGGCTGGCCCGGGCGGGCACCGGCCTGCTGCGCCACACGTTGCGACCCGCCGAGACGGGGGCAATCCCCGACGCCGACACCCGCAAGCAGATCGTGTTTTCCGCCGTCACCCTGCCGCCGTTCGACGTGCCGGAGTCGGACGTGCTGGAGGTGTGGACGGAGGCCGACGGGACGCCGATCCGGGCCGGCCGACTGCCGCTGCTGCATGCACCGGGAACGGCGGACGGGACCTGATCGGACCCCGGGACACGACCCGGGATGCGGCGGTCCGGGGAGTCGCGGCCCCCCGGGACGACACTCTCCTTTAGGGTGCGTGGGATGGGCCTCTCCGCCTTTGCGGGCGACCATCCACGACACAGGTCATATGCCCTTCCAATGCCCTCAAAGCCCCCGAAGGGCGCACAATCGCCAAGCCTGATCCCTTTGAACACCGCACCACGCCAAACGGCGTAGAACGAGTACCGCCTAAAGGCGGCCCCCTGAATCCTGAGGCAGCCAGATCCCGTCGGGGCACGACCCGGGCTTGATCCAATGGAAGGATCCCCTCATCCGAATTCCCCGACAAGAACCGGGGCCATGCGTTTTCGCAATTTTCGAGTCAATTTCTTTCCTGCCGACGGTATTTTGCAATTCTGCGACACGAATGTTATGGTGACACTTGAAACGTGGGGTCATCCCACGCGACCTGGCGCGGTGCTGGAACGGTCGAACAGAGGTCTGTTCCCGCGATCACGCGGACCGCTTGGGATACTCAGGGTTGGGAAGCGTTCATGCCCGGACGGAGGGACGGGCCAACCGTGGCGGGATCACCGAGCGTCGGGACGACTGCGGAGGTTGAACGCCATGCTGACCATGCAGGACTGCATCGCCTTCTGTGGCATGGACGCCGACGAGGTCGAAGCCCTCGCGGCGTCGGAACACCTGCCAACGGTGGTGGCCGCGGAATGGGCGGCGCGGGAACTGGGAGCCTCGGGTGGGCGCGCCCACGTCATCGAGATCCTGTCGGAACGCGCCGGGGAGGCGCGCCTGCGCGGCGATTTCGAAACGGCCGACGACCTGGACAGAATCATCGCGCGGGAACGCGCGGCCTTGACCAAAGACCGCTCCTGAAGGCGCAGCACGGGAGCGGATGCGCCCGGACAGGGATCGGAGTCGCTCGACGGGCGCGGAACACGGATGCAGACGGGGGCCACGGGGACCAAGGACCCGACCTGACCGGAGGGTCCAGCATCCGACCGTAAAGCCGAAGGCGGCGACTTCGGCGGGTGGACTCCGAATTCGACTGGAGGCAAACCGATGAGACTGGATCCGGAACGCATCAAGGCCCTGACGGCGTCAACGTCGAGCTATGTGGCGGCCATCGCCGAAAGCGAGGAACTGCTGCCCATGCTGGCCGCGGCCTGGACCGAGATGACCCTGCGCCAGCCCAAGGGGCACTTCACCATTCGCGAAGTGCTCGAACGCGCCGCCGAAAAGGCCGAGCGCCGGGGCGACCTGCAGACGGGCGAGCGCTATCGCAAGGCCCTGCGGGATTTCGAGGCCAGCTTCGCCCAGTCCACGCCGGAAGCGGCGCCCGCCGAATAGGCCCGGGCCGCGCCGCCGCATCCCGCCCGGCCTTCTCGGCCGGTGACCTGATGATTGACCCTGCGGAAAGCCTCCCTGGCGGTCCGATGCCCCGGCCCGATTTGGCCGGGGCTTTTTTTGGGTTCATCGTGGAAAATCGGGGTCGCGTGGTTTCTGGAGCGGCGCGACCACCCGAGACAACCCCTCCCCACCCCTCCCCATTCCATGGGGAGAAAGTCCGGTGGGCGCTGCGTACACCGGAACGCCTCCCCCATTCATGGGCGATCACGGTCACACATTTTTCGAACCGGAGCGGCCGTCTCCGGCAAGAGAATGAACCACCAAGACACCAGGATCACCAAGGGTTCGGCATCCCGCCCGACCGTTGCGGTTTCCGGCGACGAGTCTGGAGATTGAGACGCGCTGCTCCTGAAGCCCCGCTCTTGGTGTTCTTTGTGTCTTGGTGGTGAATGATCCGGCGCTGCCGGATCGTCCGGCGCCCTCGGGTTGCATCCGATACCCCGCCCAGGCACCAAGACCCGGTGGACCCATACGCCCGCCACACATCATCCAAAAGGGGCCATCATGATCGCATCCGACACGGACCCGCCCCCCCGTTCGCCCTGGACCACCCTGTCAGGGCGGGCCGTCTACGATAACCCCTGGATCGCCGTGACCGAACACCAGGTCCTGACCCCGGCCGGCACACCCGGCATCTATGGAGTCGTCCATTTCCGCAACGTCTCGGTCTGCGTGCTGCCCCTCATGGCGGACGGGACCGTCACCCTGGTCGGCCAGCACCGCTATCCCCTGAACGCCTTCAGTTGGGAACTGCCCGAGGGCGGCTGCCCCGTGGGCACCGCCCCTCTGGAGACGGGTCGCCGGGAGTTGCAGGAGGAAACCGGGCTGGTCGCGGCCCATTGGCACGAGGTGTTGCGCCTGCACCTGTCCAACTGCGTCAGCGACGAGGCCGCCGTCTCCTTCCTCGCCTGGGACCTGACGGAAGGGCCGAGCCACCCGGAAGACACCGAGCAACTGACCCTGCGCCGTGTGGCCTTCGCCGAGGCGGTCCGGATGGCCCAGGACGGCCGCATCACAGACGCGCACAGCGTCGCCACGCTGCTGCGCGTGCGGCTGATGGCGCTGGAGGGGTCCCTGGATGGCACGCTGCCGACAGACCTCACCCGCGCCCTTGCATATTAGAAAACAATAATGTATTGCCCCTGTCAGGGTTACGCCCATTGCGACAGGAACGAGGAACCGAAACCATGACAGAAACCGCCGCCACCGCTCCGACACCCCCGCAGGGTCCGGCGCATGCCAGCCGGGTCGGCGGCAACTGGCTGATGCACGTGCCGATCCCGCTGTTCGCGCTGGTCATGGGCACCGCCGGCCTGGGCATCACGTGGCGCAAGGCCCATCATGTGCTGGGCGTGCCGGCCGTGGTGGGCGAGGCCATCCTGGCGCTGGCCGGGGCCTGCTTCGTGGCCATCACCCTGCTGTATGCCTTCAAGTGGCTGCGCCACGCCGACGAGGTGCTGGCCGAGTTCAACCACCCGGTCCGCTCCAGCTTCTTCCCGGCGTTTTCCATCAGCCTGCTGCTGCTGGCCATCGCCACCGGCCCCTATTCGGAGGCCCTGACGCTCGGCCTGTGGGGCGTGGGCGCCGCGCTGCACCTGACCTTCACGCTGCGCCTGCTGGGCCGCTGGATCGTGCACAATCACCAGATCACCCACTCCAACCCGGCCTGGTTCATCCCGGTGGTCGGCAATGTGCTGGTGCCGCTGGCCGGTGTGCGCCTGGGGTTCACGGAAATCTCGTGGTTCTTCTTCGCCATCGGCATGGTGTTCTGGATCGTGCTGTTCACGATCGTGTTCTACCGCATCGTGTTCCATGACCAGATGCCGGCGAAGTTCATGCCGACCCTGTTCATCCTGATCGCGCCGCCGGCCATCGGCTTCCTGTCCTACGTCTCGCTCAACGGCGGCGTGGTGGACGGGTTCGCGCGCGTCCTGATCTACGTCGGCCTGTTCATCACGCTGCTGAACTTCAGCCTGATCCGCCAGTTCCTGCGGGTGCCGTTCTTCGTCTCCTGGTGGGCCTACACCTTCCCCATGGCGGCGATCTCGGTGGCGGCGATGGAGTTCCACCACCTCAACGGCTACGACGAGATGGCCGTGATCTGCGCCACGCTGGTGGTCATCACCACGCTCGTCATCACGACGGTGTTCGTCCGCACCCTGGTGGCCCTGGTGCAGGGCAAGCTGTTCGTGCCGGATTGAGCGCCGGACGGCATCCAACACAAAAGCCTCATGACGGCACATCGGGGTCGCGTGGTTTCTGGACCGGCGCGGCCCCCCCCGAGACAACCCCACCCCACCCCTCCCCATTCCATGGGGAGGGAGTCCGTCTGGCGTCTGGTGGACCGGGCCCCCTCCCCCATTCATGGGGGAGGTTGGGAGGGGGTTCAGGCTCAATGCGCGACGCCAGCAGGGCCCTTATGGTCCCCGGTATTCCGTGATGAACAACAAAAAAGCCCCCCGACCACAACCGGGCCGGGGGGCTTTGTCGTTCGGAAGCGTCGCGTCCGGACGCCGGCCGGTCAGACCGGCGCGTCGGTCTGCGCGGGCGGCCCTCCCGCCGGAGCCCCGCGCTGATCGGTCTGCGACTCCTGCAGGCCCATGGCCAGATTGCGATTGATCGAGATCAGGATATCCAGGTCGCTGCCGACACAGGACCGCGACGCCTTGGTGGTCTGTTTGTCCACGAAGATGCTGAGGCTCATGATGTTGGCCTTGATCGGCGCCGGCAGCTTGTTTTCCGGGTCCGTGATATCGGCCTGAAGGATGGTCCAGAACAGCTGATTGAACCGCAGCGCCTGCTGGAACAGGGCCGTATCCTCAGGCTTGTTCTTCGCCTCTTCCATCATGACCGAGGCCTTGATGAAGGCCATCGCCTCCGCCTGCCGCGGCGTCATCTGCTGTCGCTTCTGCGCCGTCTGGTAGGCTTTCAGCTGATTGTGGGCCATGGCTCGCCATCTCCGCTTCGTAATCGATGAGCCTTTTGCAGATTTTCAGGGCCTTGTAGTGATCGCCTTCGATGATCCGTTTCGACATCTCGGTGGACAGTTCGACACCGCGGTCATCAACGGACATCTCGATGATGTGGTTCAACAAGGAGCCATAAAAATCGTGAAATCTCACCTCTTGATCGGGGTTGAGGTACATATTCAGGATCAGGTAGTAGATCTGTTTTGCCGGCGTATCCGCTTCCTCTTTTTTCATCACGTCTTTTTGACGGACGACCGGGACGCGATTGTGGATCACCAACTCGGCCTTGCCTGAGCCGTTGGAGATGACCGCCGACCCAATGATGACCTTCTCATTGGGCTTCAACGTGATCTTGAGAGGCATGGTAGCGCACGCAGGTTGACAGATCGTTACCGCACGGACCCGTGCACGGGACCCCGTGGCCCGTCATCTGAGACTATGACTCATCCGCGGGAGACACGCCAGCATTGCCGCCCGACCTTCACCCCGCGCCGGTCGGCCCCGGACGGCGACGCCGCAGGATGTAGCTGTCCATCACCCAGCCCCGCCGGGCCCGGCGCTCCCGCAGCGTTTCGGCGATGCGGGGCGCCGTTTCGGGCAGCGGACCGGACAGCAGCACTTCGTCCGGCGCGCCCACGTCCGCCCCCCAGTAGATGTCCAGCCCCGGGTCCGATGCGAGTCGCGCATAGGCGTCCCGCGTATCCAGCATCACGACGCTGTTGGTGACCGCGCCCGCATCATCGGCCACCGCCTCGATCTGCCGGCCCGTGGTGATGGTGATGGACTCGCCCACCCGGTTCAGCGGCAGGCGATGGCGTGCCGTCAGCGCCTGGACCGAGGTGATCCCGGGGAGGACCTCCACGGCCAGATCGGGCCGGTCGCCCGTCGCCATCAGCTCGTTCAGGGACTGCAACGTGCCGTCGTACAATGTGGGATCGCCCCAGACCAGCACCCCGGCGGACTCGCCGTCGGCCATGTCTTCGTCGATCAGCCCCGCCAGCACGTCGGTGCGGCGGCGACGCCAGTCCTCCACCGCCCCGGCATAGTCGGCGGCCGCCCGGTCGCGGGCCGGCGTGTCGGCGCGCGCGATGCGATAGGGCCGGTCGCCGGCATGACGGGCCAGAATCTCCTCGCGGAAGCGGATCAGGCTGTCGCGCCCCTCGCCCGCCTTCTCCAGCAGGAAGAACACGTCCATCCGCCCGATGGCCTTGACGGCGGCCAGGGTGAGCGCATCCGGGTCCCCGGGGCCGATGCCGATCAGCCAGACCGTTTTCATGCGTCGCACTCCTTGCGGACGGACCAGAGGGTGACGGGCCGCAGGGGGCGCCAGCCCTCCATCGCGCCCAGCGGCTCGGCATGCGCCACCGAAACCCGGGTGAGGTCGCCGCCCCACCGCTCCCGGACGCCGACAAGCGCCACCTCGCCGGCCAGGCTCACCGCGTTGGCGACCAGACGGCCGCCGGGCTTGAGCGCGGACCAGCAGGCCTCGACCAGGCCCGGGGTGGTCACCCCGCCGCCCACGAACACCGCGTCGGGCGCCTCCAGACCGTCCAGGACGGCCGGCGCCCGCCCCTCCACCACGACCAGGCCGGGGACCCCCAGAGCCTCCCGGTTGCGCAGGATCAGGGCGCGGCGGTCGGCCCGCGATTCGATGGCGATGGCCCGACAGCCGGTCTCGGCGCGCATCCACTCGACAGCCACCGACCCGCACCCCGCGCCCACGTCCCACAGCAGCGCACCGGGCGCGGGCGCCAGCCGGGCCAGCGTCAACGCCCGCTGGTCGCGCTTGGTCAACTGGCCGTCGTGGGCGAAGGCGTCGTCAGGCAGTCCCGGCAGGCGCGGCAGAGCCTCGCCCGGCCCCGCGCAGGCCAGCGCGATGACGGCCAGATCCGCCCCGGGCGGGTGGGACCAGGTCCCGGCGCGGCCCTCCAGACGGCGTTCGCGCGGCCCGCCCAGGTGCTCCAGAACCACCATGCGACTGTCCCCGAAGCCCCGCCCGGCCACCAGCGCGGCCACGGCGCCCGCCGTTGCCCCGTCGGGCACCAGCAGCAGCAGGCGCGCGCCCGCGCGCAGGTGAGCCTGCAAGGTCGCCAGCGGCCGGGCGTGCAGCGGCAGAACGGTCGCCTCGTGCAGCGCCCAGCCCATGCGGGCCGCCGCCAGGGTCGCGCAGGAGGGCGCGGGGAAGACCACCATCTCGGCGGGCGGAACCCGACGGGCCAGACTGGCCCCGACCCCGTGGAACATGGGATCGCCGCTGGCCAGCACACAGACCGGCGCGCCGCGCAGCGCCTGCACCCGGTCGAGCCCTTCGGCGAAGGGCGACGGCCACGACTCGCGCTGTTGCCCCGCGACCGGAGGCAAAAGGTCAAGGTGGCGCGCGCCGCCGATCACGAACGGCGCCGACAGCACCGCGCGCCGCGCCGCCGCGCCCAGGCCGTCCAGGCCGTCCTCGCCGATGCCGACCACCGTCAGCCAGGGGTCCGTCATGCCTCACCCGTCCTGCTCACCGTCTCCCGCGTCGTGGCGGGGGTGATACGCGAGCGGACCGGGCCCGGCAAGGGCGCGCCGTGACCCCAGCCCCGCCAGCCCCGCCAGCCACGCCAGGGCGGCGGTCCCGTCATGAACCGCGGGCACACCCTTCGGCCGGGGCGGACGGTCGATCATCACCACGGACACGCCAAGAGACCGCGCGGCCATCAGCTTCGCGCGGCCGTCCGCCCCGCCGCTGTCGCGGCAGACCAGCACCGTCACGCCGTGATCGCGCAACAGGGCGGCCTCGTCGGCTTCGTCGAACGGACCCCGCGCCACGATGGGAACCGCACACGGCAACGGCGTGTCCGGGCCGAGCGGATCGACGGAGCGCACCACCACGCGGGCCGTCTCGTCCAGTCCCGCAAACGGCGCCAGGGCCTGCCGCCCCAGGGCCAGGAACACGGACCCCGCGCCCGCCACCGCGCGGGCGGCCGCGGCCTCGTCGGGCACGCGGGTCCAGCGGTCCCCGGCATCGGGATCCGCCGTCCACCCGGAGCGCTCCAGGCGCAGCAGAGGCACACCGACCACCGCGCAGGCCCGGGCGGCGTTGGCGCCCATGCGGGCGGCGAAGGGATGGGTGGCGTCGATGACGGCGACCGGCCCGGTATCCGCCAGATAGGCCGCCAGCCCGTCCGGCCCACCGAACCCGCCGGTTCGCAGGTCCCCGGGGGGCCGGCGCGGCCCGTCCGTGCGGCCCGCCAGCGCGGTGACGGGCCACCAGTCGCCCGACGCCGCGAGGAACCCGGCCAGGGCGCGGGCCTCGGTCGTCCCGCCCAGGATCAGGACACGGCGCGTGGACTCAGCCGATGACTCAGGCAATCCGGCAGACATCCTCGAACGCCGGGCGGGGCGAGCGCGGCGGCAGCCTGGCGGGGTCGCCGTATCCCAGATTGACCAGGAAATTGGACCGCCACGTGGAGCCCTCCAGGAAGGCGGCGTCCACCTCGGCATTGTCGAACCCGCTCATGGGACCGCAGTCCAGGCCCAGCGCCCGCGCGGCCATGATGAGATAGGCCCCCTGCAGGGTGCCGTTGCGGAAGGCCGTGGTCTCGATCAGAGAGTCCTTGCCCTCGAACCACGACCTGGCGTCGGTGTGGGGAAACAGGGTCGGCAGGGTCTCCGGGAACGCGAGGTCGTGGCAGACGATCACCGTCACCGGCGCGGTCCTGGTCTTTTCCTTGTTGCCCTCCATGAGGCAGGGCTCCAGGCGCGCCTTGGCCGCCGCGCTCTTCACGAACACGAACCGGGCCGGCTGGCAGTTGGCGCTGGTCGGCCCCATTTTCACGAGGTCGTGCAGGCGCTCCAGCGTGGCGTCGTCAACGGGCCGGTCCTGCCAGTGCGCATGCGTCCGCGCCGTGTTGAACAGCATGTCGAGCGCGGTGGAGTCGATCTCCGGCATGAAGGGGTCTCCCGTCGTCTGGTCGGTCGGTCCGTCGGTGGGGGGGGGCACCGGGCGTCGCGCCGGCCCGAAGGGATCACATCACCGCTTCGACCGCCTCCACCTCCGGCACGTAGTGGCGCAGCATGTTCTCGATGCCGTGCTTCAGCGTCGCCGTGGAGCTGGGGCAGCCCGAACACGCGCCGCGCATATGCAGGAACACCACGCCGTCGCGGAAATCGTGGAAGATGATGTCGCCGCCGTCCTGGGCCACGGCCGGGCGGACCCGGGTGTCCAGCAGTTCGCGGATCTGACGCACCACCGGACTGTCGGCCTCCGGCGCGTCCTCGTCGTTGGCGCTGTCCAGCAGGATGGCCTCACCGGCGGTGTAATGGTCCATGATGGACGCCAGCACCATGGGCTTCAGCACCTGCCAATCGGCCGCGTCCGCCTTGCTGACCGCGATGAAGTCCGAGCCCAGGAACACGGCCGCCACGCCGTCCAGCCGGAACAGGCGCGCGGCCAGGGGCGAGCGCGCGGCGTCGGCGGGGCTGTCGAACTGGGCGGTCCCGGCGCCCAGCACGGCCTGACCGGGCAGGAACTTCAGGCTGGCCGGGTTGGGGGTCTGCTCGGTCTGGATGAACATCGTCGGAATCCTTCTCACAGTCTCGCGCACCGGGGGGCGGGGACGGTGAGGCCGTCCGCCGTCCGAAAGATGGTCCGTCGGGGCGCGTTAATCAAGACTGATTTGGTCGGGTATCGGCGCACCGGCGGCGCGCAGCGGCGCACGGCCCTTGTCCTGACCCGTTTGTCCTGACCCGTTTGTCCTGACCCGTTTGTCCTGACCCGTCAGGAACAAGGTCGGGAACCCTCAAGGATCGCGCGTCTTGCCCGCCTTGGTGAGGTCGGCCAGATAGCCTTCCCACCGCGCATTCCGGGTCACCGCGAGGTCCCACAGGTAATCCCAGCTATAGATCCCGGTGTCGTGCAGGTCGTCGAACAGAATCCGCACGGCGTAATGGCCGATGGGCTCCAGGTCCATGATGCCCACGTAGCGCCGCCCGCCCACGACCTGCCGCTGGTCCGGCGCATGGCCCTGCACCTCGGCCGAGGGACTGAACACCCGCAGGTATTCGGCGGGCAGCACGTGCACCGTGCCGTCCGCATAGCTCAGGGTCAGGGTCCGGTCGGACCGGCTGACGGCGATGTCCGTGGGCACCCGGCTCGCACCGGCGCCGACGCCCGGCGCCCCGCCGCTCATGCCGCCGGTTCGCCCTGGCCGGGATCCGGCTCGTCCAACCGGCGGGCCTCGTCGATCAGCATGATGGGCACGCCGTCGCGGATGGGATAGGCCAGCCCGGCCTGACGGCTGACCAGTTCACGCCGCTCGCGGTCGTACTCCAGCGGTCCCTTGCCCAGGGGGCAGACCAGGATCTCCAGCAGGCGGGGGTCCACCAGCAGGTCCTCCGTATCGAGCGCGCCGGACTCGGGGGCGGGGGGGATCTCGGAATCGGTCATGGACAGTCCTCGATATCTTCAAAAGGGGAAGCCGTTTGCTCGGCCCCTGATACACCGCTCCGCGCGGGAAGACTACTGCGGAGCGGACCCGCCGGACGAGGACGCCACCGCCCCCATCTCCAGCAGCGCGAGCATCAGGTCGGCCCGGTCCTGGGGCGTATCGGCCTCCAGCAGCGCCTGCTTCTCGCGCGGCTCGAACGGGCAGACCATGGCGAGCGACGTCAGCAGCGGCCGCATCTCCACGTCCTTCATCACGTCCCAGTTGAAGGACAGGCCGTGACGCGACGCAAACGGCTTGAGCAGCGCGAACAGCCGGTCCCGGTCCACCGTGGCCGGCCGCGCCTCCTCCAGGTCCTCCGGATACGGCGTGTAGTCGGCCACCGCGCGCCGGTAGCCCCGGTACAACGGCAGCTCCTCGGCAATCCGGAAGCGGTTCAGCCCCAGCAGCGTGATGGTGATGCGCTTGTCCGGCATCTCGTCGAACGAGACGATGCGGCCCAGGCAGGCCACGTCATAGACGGCGGGGTCCGCCTCCTCCGCCTCGCCGGCGGCCTGGCGCGGCTGCACCATGGCCATCATGCGCCCGGCGGCCAGCGCATCCTCGACCATGCTCAGGTAGCGCGGCTCGAAGATGTTCAGCGGCAGCCGGCCGCCCGGAATCAGCAGCACGCCGGTCAGCGGGAACACCGGCACGGTGCGGGGCAGTTCGTCGAAGCGAGGCTGGAAGGCGCGGACCATGCCGACTCCCGTGGCGCGATGGTGGGACGAGCCGTCCGGCCGGGTCAGGAAAAGATCAGCGACGACAGGCGGCGCCGGCCGGCGGCGGCCACCGGATCGCCGGGGCCCAGGGCCTCGAAGATCTTCAGCAGGCGCTGACGGGCGGCATCCTCGTTCCAGGCGCGGTCGCGGCGGTAGATCTCCAGCAGTTCGTCGATGGCCGCCCCGGCCTGATCGCCGGCATAGAGCGCATTGGCGAGGTCGTAGCGGGCCTGGTGGTTGTCCGGATCGGCCTCAACGGCCGCGCGCAGTTCGGAGACCGGCCCGGCCCCTTCCTGGGCCAGCTCCAGCTTGGTCTTGGCCGCCACGATGTCCGGATCCTTGAGGAAGTCCTCCGGCAGTTGCGCCAGGATCTGCGCGGCCTCGCCGGTCTGACCGTTGGCCACCAGGGCGCGCAGATAGCCGCCGATGGCCTTGGTGTTGCCCTGGTCCCGCTCCAGGATCTGGCGGTACATCATCAGGGCGCCCTCGAAGTCGCCGCCGTCCAGGGCCTGCCTGGCCTCCTCCAGCGCGGCGTCGACGGGATTGGCCGCGCCCCCGGTCAGCCCGGACAGGAACTGCTTGAGCTGGCTTTCCGGCAGCGCGCCCGCGAAGGCGTCCACCGGCTGGCCCTGCTTGAAGCCGTAGACGGTGGGCACGGACTGAACGCGAAGCTGCGCGGCCAGTTGCTGGTTCTCGTCCACATTGATCTTCACCATGCGCACGGCGCCATTCAACTGCCGGACCAGCTTCTCCAGCAGGGGGCCCAGCGAGCCGCCCGGACCGGCCCGGGGCGTCCAGAACTCCACCACCACCGGCACGGACTGGGACGCCTCGATGACGTCCTGCATGAACGTCTCGATGTTGCCGTCCTTGATGAGGTCGCCGCCGCCCGTGGGGGCCGAGGTGCCGACGGTGGTGCCTTCGCCATCCAGAATCAGTGCCATCGTGGGTTCCGTCTCATGCTGCGGGAGGAAGGGATCGCCGGACCGGGGGTCCTGCTCGACGCCGGGAGCGCGCCGACGGTCCGGCCTGCGGCCGGGCGCCAGCACGTCCGCGCACATACTTGGTTCGAATGGCCCGCCGAAGCAAGAGTTGGTGGGCGTGTGCGGCGCCCCCCGGGGACGTTCGACACGACGAGGCGGCTTCGCGCCCGACGGGGAGACGCCGCGCCGCCGGGGTCCGGGGGCGGGTCGGCAGCGGCCCGTCCGCCCTCCCCCACCGGCCACCCCGACCGTTCCCGGGGCGTCCCGACTTTTTTTGGGGCGCGCGCAAATTCGGTGTTGCAAAGCCGCGTTCGGCGAGTATAGTCGCGCACCTCGACGGGGGGCGCCCCACCGGCCAGACGGACCGGGGATCAGCCTTCCGACCCAGGATGCGGGCGTAGCTCAGGGGTAGAGCACAACCTTGCCAAGGTTGGGGTCGTGAGTTCGAATCTCATCGCCCGCTCCAGTTTCTCTCGATGATCGAGACGGTCAAAGCGGCTCCCGGCGGAGCCGCTTTTTTCGTGCGCGAACCCCGGGGACGCATGGGGGAAGCAGGCGGGGGACGGTTCGCGGACTGCCTTCGGTCCGATCGGCACAGGGTCGGTGACCCTCCGACCTCCGACGCATTAGGGTCCGCCACGCCTTGCCCCGGATTCCCCGGCCGAGGCGCCGTGCGACCTGTCAGGCGAATACCGTCGCATCACAAACGGTGGGATCCCAGAACCGTTCACCCGGACCATCACCCCGGTCCAACGGCGCCAAGCCCTCTGACCGGCTTGCCTGCGGCGGCGCCCGCCAAAGGTGCCCGCACTTTCGCTTTACAATCGCCGCCGCTTTTGTTCCCCCATAGCGTGTGTGGCTCTGTCCTTCCGCCGTCCCGTTCGCCGCGCGGCATCGCCGGGGCGCGGCATCGGCCGGCAGGGCGGGCACGCCGGCCTCGGGGTCCGGCGCGCCGCCCCCATCCGTCACGGATCCGGCGCAGGGCGGGTCCGTCCGGGCGGAGTGGTCGCGGTTGACATCCGCTCCGACCATTCGTGAGGTGGCGGGGTTTCCAGGCCCTTGGCCTGTCCCCCGCAGAGGAGTTCCGCCCGCCATGAGCCGGTTCATCACCGATCTTCCGCTCGACGCCCCCGGCACGCTGTCGGCCGCCGAAACCATGGCCGCGGTCAAGGCGCTGCTCGGCGCCGCTTCGATCGATGACGCCGGGCGTTCGATGGCCGCCGCGCGTCCCGCGGTCCCCACACCCTGAAGCGGAGCAGGACCCATGGGGACTCTGAAAATGTTGGATCGCGTCACGTCCGACGACGGGCGGGCGACCTTGTACTTCGAAACAACCATCGGCGGCCGGGATGGCGGTGAACTCTTTCGACTGGAAGTTGCTCCGTGCCTGGAAGACGGACAGCCGTTCATCTGCCGGATAGAGACAGCATTTGTGACTCCGTTTTACGAACTGGGCAAAGCAGAAAAAAAGGCCTAAAGGGCTTATCCCTTTGAGTCCGGGACCACATCATGTGGTGACAGGTGGCCTGAAACGGCGTAGAACATAACGTGAACGCACGCCATTTCCGGAGCCCGACCATGAGCAAGTTTCCTCGATCCCTGCTCGAATTCCAGC
>NZ_WIVE01000069.1 GCF_009601025.1 Roseospira navarrensis
CCGTGGGGCGCGCCCCACGGATGGGCATGCAGGTGCGCCCCCTCGTGCAAAATTTCCAGACATCAGGTTACACAGCCGGGGGCGGTGGGGCCCACCGCGCTACTGGCCGGGCTGGTGGTGCTGACCTCGGTCTTCAGCCAGGTCATCAGCAACACCGCGACCACGGTCCTGGTGGCGCCCATGGCCATCGGGGCCGCCGAGACCCTGGGCCTGTCGCCCTATCCGCTGTTGATGGGCGTGGCCGTCGCCGCCTCGACGGCGTTTTCCACGCCCGTGGCCTCGCCGGTCAACACGCTCGTTCTGGGGCCGGGGGCCTATCGGTTCATGGACTTCGTCAAGGTGGGTGTGCCGTTGCAGGCGCTGGTTCTGGTCCTGACGATCATCATGGTGCCGCTGTTCTTCCCGTTCCGGTGAGGCCGGGACGGCGCCAGACTCACCCCCGCCCCGGGATGCCGTCCGCCAGCAGGCGGTCCACATAGGCCGGGACCACCTGCGTTGCGGGGCCGAGCACCGATTCGCGGAACATCGAGGCCCCGTGGCTGGCCTCCATGTTCAGCTCCACCGTATGGGCGCGGCCGAAGCGCTCCACCTCGGCGACGAAGCCGGCGGCGGGGTAGACCGTGCCGCTGGTGCCGATGGACATGAACAGGGCGCAGCGGTCCAGGGCGTCGGCGATCGCCTCCATGCCCAGGGGGATCTCGCCGAACCACACCACGTGCGGGCGCAGGCCGCCGGGCCGCCCGCAATCGTCGCAGGTGTGCTCGGGCCCCAGGTCGGCGCGCCACTCCACCACACAATCGCAGCCCTCGCAGCGCACCTTCAGAAGCTCGCCGTGCATGTGCAGCAGGGTGCGCGAGCCGGCCCGCTCGTGCAGGTCGTCGATGTTCTGGGTGACCAGGAACACCTCGTCGTCCCATTCGGCCTCCAGCCGGGCGAGGGCCTCATGGGCGGCGTTCGGCTGCACGTCGGCCGTGAGCAGTCCGCGTCGGCGGTCGTTGTAGAACCGCTGCACCAGGGCCGGATCGCGGCGGAAGCCCTCGGGGGTGGCCACGTCCTCCAGGTTCACCCGAGACCAGATCCCGCCCACGTCGCGGAAGGTGTCGAGCCCGGATTCCTTGGAGATTCCGGCGCCGGTGAGGATGACGATGGGTCCGGTGCGCGGTGTCGTCGGCATGGTCACGGGTCCCTTGTCTGATGGTCGGGTCGGGATCGGGATCGGCCGGCGCGGCCCGGATCACGCGCCCAGCACGCGCTCGATGGCGGCGCGCAGCTCGCCCAGCCCGATGGGCTTGCGCAGGATGGCGTCCGCCATCTCCACCAGATCCGCCTGGGCCGGATCGGACTCGACGGCCAGGCCGGACACGATGATGACGGCCAGATCCGGATGCGCGGCCTCGGCGGCGCGCACCAGCGTGCGGGCTCCGCCCCCCGGCATGGACAGGTCCGTGACGAGCACGTCACGGGGGGCGCGGTCAAGGGCGTCGATCCCGTCGGGCGCCGAGCCGACGACCTCGACCGCATAGCCCAGGTCGCCCAGGAACTCGGCGATCTCGGTGGCGGCCTCGATCTCGTCTTCGGCGACCAGCACATGGATCGGTCGTCCGGCGGCGTGCGGCGCGGGAGCGGGCGTGTTCGGGGCGGCGTCCGCCGCCGCCTCGTCCGACCCGCCGAATCCGGGGGCGCGGGCCAGGTCCAGGCGCACCCCGCGCAGAGCGCCCAGATCGTCCACCAGCAGCATCAGGTGACCGCCCAGCCCGGCCAGGGCCATGGCCGCCAGAACCACCCGGCGCGACAGCGACAGATCGGGGGCGAGCGGGGTCAGCGGGAGGTCGTCCAGGAAGACCTGTTCATGCGCCATGTCTACGATCAGGCGGCCCGGCGCGGTCTCCTGGTCCACGCGCACCACCAGCGAGGACCCGCCCGACGATGGCGGCGCCCGGCGGCCGTCGGCGCGCGCCTCCACCGAGGCGTCCGCCGCCGCCGAGCCCGCCGACTCGGCCAGCACCGTCAGGGTTGCGAATCCGATCTGCAGCAGCAGGATGGGCTCGGCCAGCGCCATCGGCATGCCGCCGGGCGTGATGACCTCGGGCCGCAGCCCGGCCGCGCGCAGCGGGCCGCGCGCCAGATGGGCGGCGCGATTGACCACCGCGCCCAGGTCCACCGGCTGCAGATCCTCGGGCCCGGCCACGCCCGGCGCGCCCTGCACCAGGGCCACGGTCTCGAACACCGCATCGGCCTGATCGGCCAGCCGGGCGAAGCGGTCCACCAGCGCCTGATCGCCCGCGCCATCGGCGATCTGGCGTTCCGCCTCCAGCGCCGCCCGCTCGGCGGTCAGGCGGATGACGTTCAGCGGCTGGGTCATCTGGTGGGCCAGGGCGCCGCCCATCTCGCCCAGCAGGGCGTGCCGGACCAGCACGGCCATCATCTCGTCGAAGCCGCCTTCGTCGCCGCCGGCGGCGTGGGCCTGATCCTCGTTGACGTGACAGGGCCACAGGGCGTGCAGCACCCGGAGCGGGGCGCCGGGGTCGTGCGGCAGGCGGCGGGACCAGACCCAGAATGGCACGTCGCCGCCGGCCCCGTGCGCGCCGCCGGGGCCCCGTGTCTCGTCGGCGCCCACGGGCAAAAGGCTCCAGCCCTCGGCCGCCGGACCAGAGGCCGCCGACATCCGTCCCGGCCATTCGGACAGCTCGGCCCCGTCCCCCAGCCCGAGCAGGCGGCGCGCGCGCCGGTTCATCAGCAGCGGCGCGCCGTCCCGATCGCTGACCACCAGCGCCTGCGGCGTCGCCTCCAGGGCGGCGCGGCAGGTTGCATCGGTCACGTCGAGGTCAACGGGTCCGCTCCCGGTGCGTGTGGGGTGTTCGGCCAACGGGACTGTCTCCGCGCAGTGGATGGGGCCGGTGTTCAGCATGGCGGGGGCGCCGCGCGGGTCCGGCCCGCGGTCGGGCGAACCATGCCGCGAACGCCGCCGGAGGTCCAGCGCGCGGAAGGCTCAGGTCCCATCGGAGTCGGTGGGGCTGAGGTGGGTGGTGATGCCGGGCGGGAGTTGCACGCCCGCCCGGACCGTTCATCCCTATCGCAATGAAAAACGGTCCGGACGGGGCTGCAAGCCCCGTCCGGCACATTCATCGGTCCGTGGCACGCGTCGAGATGTGTGACTCAAATCGCCTTGCCAGTGGAGGGCGTTCGGTCTGCACCCGACGAAAGGTCCCGAGAAGCCCCATTGCCCCGGAAGTCCGTGATGACCCGAAAAAACAACGCCCCCCGGCGATGGGCGCGCCGGGGGGCGGGTCTTTGTCTGTCTGGCCGTCTGGCGGGAACGCCACCGGAGGGGCGGCGGAGCCGGTCAGCTCGTCTTGCAGGTCTTGAAGCCGAACGGCACATAGGCCGGGCACCACCCGATCAGGGCCGTGGCCACGGGCACGATGCCGATGAAGCCCCAGGGGTACAGGGCGGGGATCAGAAAGGCGCCGGCGATCAGCGCGATGCCGACGATCAGACGAATGGCGCGGTCCATGCCGCCCATGTTCTTGGTCATGTCGCAAACTCCCGAGTCGGGGGACGTCGGGCAGGTCCGCAAACCCACACGGGTCCCGTTGGAGCGACGGCGCATCCCGATCGGATGCCGCCGTTACCCAAAGACATAGGCCGTCCGGTGATGGGGATCCGTAACTAAGTCACACAGGCCCAGCGCGGCCCTCCGCGCCGGGTCCGCCGCTGGGGATCTCCAGCCGGGCTTCCAGGCCGCCGCCGGGCCTGTTGCGCAGCACCAGCCGGCCGCCGTGGGCGTCGGCCACGGCCTGCACGATGGACAGCCCCAGGCCGATGCCGCCGGTGCTGCGCGCCCGAGAGCCCTCGACGCGGTAGAACGGGTCGGTGACCCGGGCCAGGTGCTCGTCGGGGATGCCGGGGCCGCGATCGCACACCACCACGGCCGCGCCGGGACCGTCGGCCAGGGCGACGGTCCCGACCGAGACCTCGGCTCCGCCGCCATAGGTGCAGGCGTTGGCCACCAGGTTGCCGACCGCGCGGCGCAGGGCGGTGGGGCGTCCGCGCACGACCGCCGCCGGCGCCGCCTCCGCCTCCGCCGGGTCTTCAAAGGTCACGGGTCGCCCGGTCTCGGCCAGATCCTCGCACAGCGCCGCCACCAGCGCGGACAGGTCCACGGGGCGCGCCGCCTCGGTGGTGGCGTCGTCGCGGGCGAAGGCCAGCGTGGCGGCGACCATGGCCTCCATGTCGTCCAGGGTGGCCAGCATGCGGGCGCGCTCCTCGGCGTCCTCCACGAACTCGGCCCGCAGCCGCAGGGTGGTGATGGGGGTCCGCAGGTCGTGGGAGATGGCGGCCAGCAGCCGGGTGCGGTTGTCCACCAGCCGCGCCAGCCGCGTCTGCATGTCGTTGAACGCGCGCGCGACCTCGCGCACTTCGCGGCTGCCGGTCTCGGGCAGCGGGTCGCGGCGAGGGTCCACGCCCATGCGCCGGGCGGCGTCGGCCACCCCGCGCAGGGGCCGGGTGGCGCGCCGCACCGCCCAGATGGACAGGGCCAGTGTCACCGCCGTCATCAGCCCCAGCGAGGCCAGCGCGCCCGGGGTCCAGAAGCCCTGCGGTCGGGGCACCCGGGCGACCACGTTGAGCCAGCGGCCGTCGCGCAGCCCGACGGAGACGGCCAGGGCGGTTTCCTCCGGATCGCCCACCATCAACCGGGACAGACCATGGTGAAAGGGCATGTCGGGATGGTGGCGGTCCCAGGCATCGTCGGCTCGGTCCGGGCCGCCGCGCCAGCGGCCGAAGAACGGAAACGGCGGGCCGTCGCCGGACCAGGGGCGTGCGTCGGGGGCTGGCGCGCCGGGTCCGTCGTCCAGGCTGTCCGGGGCCACATCCACCCGCACGGCCCGGTCGGGGGCTTCCGCGAACGCGGCGACCAGCGCCCGTTCAAGGATGCGGGTCCGGAACGCCCCCAGACCCCGGGCCTGCGGCCGGTCTTCGCCCACCAGCGGCACCGGGCCTATGCGGACCTGCAGCCGTCCGCCGCTGAGGGTGCGGGCCAGCCGGCGTTCGAACCGCGGCGACTCGGCGGTCTCGATCAATCGCGTGGCCTCCACCACGCGGGCCACCACGGCGCGGCCCCCCAGAGTCTCCAGCAACCGCAGCCGGTCGATGGAGTACAGCCCGAGCGCCACCACGTTGGAGACGGTCAGGCCGACCAGCAACACAAGGATGGTCTGCCCGGCCAGGCTGTCGGGCCAGAGCCGAACGCGGCGGCGGCGGGGCGGGTCGGGAGGCGCTTGCGCCATGTCACAGGCGCTCCACCGGAACCGCCAGCACGTAGCCGCCGCCCCAGACGGTCTTGAGCAGCGTCGGGTCCTTGGGATCGGCCTCGATCTTGCGGCGCAGGCGGCTGACCTGGGTGTCCATGCTGCGGTCGGTCACGGCGGCGTTGTGGCCGCGCGCCAGGTCCAGCAACTGGTCGCGGGTCAGCACCCGCTGGGGATGCTCCACGAAGGCCCGCAGCATGGAGAACTCGCCGCTCGACAGGGCCACGCCCACGCCGTCCGGTCCCTCCAGTTCGCGCCGGCCCAGGTCCAGGATCCAGCGGTCGAAGCGAACCCGACCGGCCTCGCCCAGGCGCGGCGTCAGGGCGGGCGGATCCGCCGCGCCGGAGTCGGACCCCGTCGAGGCGGGCGCGGCCCGGCGCAGCACCGCGCGCACCCGGGCGAGCAACTCGCGCGGGTTGAACGGCTTCGGCACGTAGTCGTCCGCGCCCAGTTCCAGGCCCACCACCCGGTCCGTCTCCTCGCCCATGGCGGTCAGCATGACGATGGGCAGGTCGGCGGTGGCCGGGTCGGCGCGCAGGGCGCGGCACAGGCTCAGGCCGTCCTCGCCCGGCATCATCAGGTCGAGGATCATCAGGTCGGGACGGCCATTGTCGGCCAGCGCGTGCCGGGCCGCCTGGGCATCGGCGGCAGTCTCGACCGCGAATCCGTACTGGTCCAGGTAGCGGCCCAGCAGGTCGCGGATGTCGGGCGTGTCGTCCACCACCAGGATGCGGGGGCGCGCGGTGGTGGCGCCGTTGGGTTCAGCCGGCGGCATGGCGCGCCTTCTCGTCCACCCGGTTCTGCCGGCGGCAGGCGGTCACCACGTTGCGCATCAGCATGGCGACGGCCACGGGTCCCACCCCGCCGGGCACGGGGGTGACCCAGCCGGCGACCTCGCGCACCGCGTCCAGACGCACGTCGCCGACGATGCGCAGTTCGTCGTTCACCGTCACCCGGCTGCGGCCCAGGTCGATCACCGCCGCGCCCGGTTTGACGTGGCGCGGCCGGATCATGCCCGCGCGATTGGTGGCGGCGATGAGGATGTCCGCCTGCCGGCTGACCTCGGCCAGATCGCGGGTGTCCTCGTTGGCGATGGTCACCGTGCAGCGCTCGTTCAGCAGCAGGCGCGCCGCCGGCCGCCCGGTGCGGTGGGTGTCGCCGACGACGCAGGCGTGCCAGCCGATGGGGCGCGCGTCCACGAACTGCTTGATGAGGTGCATCCCGGCCAGCGCCTCGCAGGGCACGAAGGCGGGCGCGTCGTTGGCCAGCAGCCCGGCGTTGCGGGTGTGGAAGCCATCCACGTCCTTGACCGGATCGACGGCCTCGATCAGGCGGCGGGCGTCGCGGTAGCGCGGCAGGTAGTGCTGCACCAGGATGCCATGCACCCGTTCGTCGTGGTTCAGGCCCTCGATGACGGTAATCACCTCGTCGTCGGACGTTTCGGGCGGCAGGGTGTGCAACTGCACCCGCACGCCGGCATCCTCGGCCCGCTGGCACTTGTTCTGGATCAGACGCAGGGTGTTGAAGTCGTCGCCCACGACCACGATCGCCAGGGTGGTGGTCAGGCGATGCACCTCGCTGAGTTCGAGGATGTCATGATGGACCTCCCGCAGCATGTCGCGGGCGACCTCGTGACCCTCGATGACGCGGGCGCCTTTGGGCATGGTCGAGCCCTCCCCGGAATCGGAGATCGCGGCCTCACCCCGGCCGCCGGGGCAGCGCGTCGAGGCGGGCCGCCACATCCTCGACTGTCGCCGTCGCGGCCTCGATCCGCAAGGTCTTGCGCCGCGCCGTGACCCCGGAGACGAGGGCGAAGGCCCCCTTCGGCAGCCGCCACGTCTTGGCCAGCAGGGCGACCAGCGCGGCGTTGGCCTTGCCGTTCTCCGGCACGGCGGTCACGGACACGCGCAGCCAGGGGCGGCCCTCCGCGTCGGTCTCGATGGCCTCGATGCGGTCGCGCGAGGCCTTGGGGGTGAGCCGCACGGACAGCAGGCCGCCGGCCAGGGGCAACCCGGAGGGATCGGGACCGGCCGCCGCCACGCCGCCCGCCTCAGGCGATCTTCATCATCAGGCGACCCAGGACCATCTGCAGGAAGATCAGGCCCAGAATCAGCACGATCGGCGACATGTCCACGCCGCCGAAAAACGGCAGGCGGCGGCGGATGGGCGCCAGCGCCGGCTCCGTCAGGCGGTACAGCACCTCGCCCACCGTGGCGACGAAGCGGTTGCGCGTATTGACCACGTTGAAGGCCACCAGCCAGGACAGGATGGCCTGGATGATGATGACCCAGATGTAGAGCTGGATCACCATGAGGACGATCTGGAACAGCGGAACGACGATGACATCCATGGTGTGCGGGTCCGTTCTGAATCGGGTCGGGTTGCGGACCCTAGAATGATTCGGGCCGCGAGGGAATCCCGGGGTTGCGGATCGGTGGTGCGCGCCACCCGTCTCAGGGCGGCGTCCGGTGCCGGGTCGGAGCCACCGGCAGGGCGTGGGCCGCCGTCAGCGTGCCCCCGGCGCCGGCCGCGCCCTCGATCAGCTCCAGGCACAGCACCCGGTGCGGGCGTTCGAACGGCATGACGATGCCCTTGTGGGCGGCTGGCTGGAACCCGAACAGGGCGTAATACGGCAGGTCGCCCACCAGCACGACCAGCCCGTGGCCGCGCCGCCGCGCCTCGAACAGGCCCTTGCGCATCAGGGCCTTGCCGATGCCGCGCCCCTTCAGACCCGGTTCCACGGCGATCGGGCCCAGCAGCAGCGCGGGGTGGGCGGCGTCGCCCACCAGCACGGGCCAGAAGCGCAGCGTGCCCAGGACCGAGCCGTCCGGGCGGTCGGCCACGAAGCCCAGTTCGGCCACGGGCGAGACGCCCTGGCGGTAGGCATAGGAGCGCTTGGCCTGCCGGTCGGAGCCGAAGGCGCGGTCCAGCAGGTCCTCGATCGCCGGGGCGTCCTCGGGGGCTTCCCGGCGCAGGGCATAGGGCACCGGGGCGGTGGCGGGATCGACGGCGAGGCCGGTCGGGGTGCGGAAGGCGGTCGGGGCGGGGAGGGTATCCATCGAGCGGCGGTCCTGGCGGCGGAACGGTCTGGCGCGGCGGTCGGAAGAGACGGGCCGCCGGGGCGCCGGTCAGCGTTCCACGACGCCGAAGCGGCAGCCAGGGCGGCCCGGGCCGCGTCGTCGCGCGGCGGGCGCGGAGCGTCGTCGATGGTGGGCCTTGGCCAGGATCATGCGCGGCAGTCCCGTGGGGGGAACGACAAAAGCCGGGCCGCCGGCGTGTCCGCGCGGCCCGCGACCGGGATCTATAGCACCGTCCCCGCGCCCAACACCCGTGATTTTCCGCGCGGCCGCAAAAAAAGTCCCCGGCGGGGCCGGGGACGAGGCGTCTTGAAGGAGAGGAGGCGATCCGCGTTACTGCTTGATGCGGATCAGTTCTTCCAGCATGTCGTCGGACGTGGTGATGATCTTCGCCGCCGCCGAATACGCCCGCTGGGTGGTGATCATGTTCGTGAACTCGGTGCCCAGGTCCACGGTCGAGGATTCCAGGGTCGCCTGGGCCACGGTCGCGGCGCCGGCCGAGCCCGCCTCGCGCACCACCGGCAGGCCGGAGTTGTCGGTCTGCTGGAACACGTTGCCGGTCAGCGGGTTCATGCCGTTCGGGTTCACGAAGGTGGCAACCGGGATCATGAAGATCGGGGCCTGCACGCCGTTGTCGAACAGGGCGGTGACGATGCCGGTCTCGGAGACCGTGACACCCGTATAGTTGCCGAAGCGGTTGCCGTTCTGGCTGACGTAGTTGAGCTGATAGTCGCCCGAAAGCTGCTGCATGCCGTCGGCGGCGTTGTAGTTGCCCCAGAACTGGCTGATGGCCGCGCTGCCCGGAGGCGCCGAGGAGCCGTCCATGTTCAGCGCCCCGTTCGCCCAGTTGATGTTCATGGTCGAGCGGGGATCGTTCTCGGTGGTCTCGTCGTAGGCAAAGACGGTGTCCGGGGTGCCGTCACCGTTGAAGGTCATGGCGCTGGTGCCCGCATTGATCCACGAGCCCTGCCAGGTCGCCGTGGTCGCGCTCATGGCCGGGATATTGAACGCGGCGTCCTGGATGACCGCCGGGTCCGAGCCGCTGTTCACGGTCAGGTTGGAGGCATCGACGGCGATATCGTTGGCCTCGCTGAACTGGCGGAACAGGATGCCGTTCTCGCCGTCGATGCGATCGACCCAGCTCGCCGGGCTGCTCTTGCCCGTGACCGCGTTGATGGTGCCGCCGGCCAGGGTCTGGATGTCGGTTTCCATCATGCTCGCCATGTCGTCGAGCATCTCGGACAGGGTCGTGAAGGGCTGCGCGGGGGTGGCGCCGGTGCTGGTGGTCACCTGGTCCACGATGCCGTCCGCGCCGGTGTCGGTGAGCGTGTAGGTCAGCGTGGTGGCGCCGATGGTCAGCGTCATGGTGGTGGAGCCGCCGGCCGCGACTTCGGGGATGTCGGTGAAGTCCATGCGCCCGGCCGAATAGTACGTGCTGCCGTCCTGGGCCGTCATGTTGACGAACTCGCTGCCGGGCGGCGGGGTGGCTTCCACGTCCCAGGTGTTCTGGTCGCGCTTGGTCCACGTGTAGAGCAGGTTGTGGGAGTTGCCCAGGCTGTCGAAGATCAGGGCGTTGGTCTTCTCGGTGGTGCCGATGTCGGCGTCCGCCGGCAGGTTCGCGCCCATCGACATCGTGGAGCTGGCGCGCGCCGTGCCGCCGATGGTGTTCAGGTTCAGCGGCCGCATGTTGATGCTGTCGACGGCGTTGTCGTTGATGTAGAACAGGTCGCCGTTATCGTTGCGGTACGCCTTCATGTACGTATCGTTGTTGTAGGGCACCGTCGCGGCGCTGGTGGTGCCGTCCCAGGTGGTCAGCGGCCAGCCCTGCAGGTAGTAGCCGGACGCATTCTGCAGATAGCCGTCCTTGTCCACCTTGAACGACCCGGCGCGGCTGTAGGCGTAGCCCGACGGGTTGGTGGCGGTGTCGGACACCACGAAGAAGCCCTGACCCGACAGGCCGAAGTCGGTGGACGAGGTGGTGGCCTGCAACAGGCCCTGGATGTCCACGTTGGTGCGGGGCGCGGACTGCACGCCGCCGGGCGAGTATTGCGTCAGGGAGACCTGCGCCGTCACCAGCGTCTTGAAGTTCACGGTGGTGCCCTTGTAGCCGACCGTGTTGACGTTGGCGACGTTGTCCGAAATCGCGCCCATGGCGCTGGACTGCGACTGCAGCCCGGAGACGCCCGAGAACAAGGCTCCATAAAGCGACATCGGTCTTCTCCTTCAAGGCTCCCTTTGAGGCGGTCGCGCCCGGGAGTGTCTGGTTTGCGGTGGACGCGCCCCCGGATCCGCGCCCCCGGATCCGCGCGTCGGGGTCCGGCTTACGGGTCGGCCGTCTCGTCGTCGGCGACATCGGTGATGTCGTCGCCGGCGTCCACGTCATCGAGCGGCAGCGTGTTGAACACGCCGAGCACCGAATCCAGGTCCACCGACAGGTCGCCGATGGCCAGGAAGGTGTTCGCATCCTCGGCGGCGACACCCGTGACCTTGCCCAGCGAGGTGGTCCAGGTCTCCAGTTCGCCGTCCGCGTTCTCGCTCTCCGATGCGCTGACCTCCAGGACGTAGACGCCGTCGTCCAGCTTGATGCCGTTGCTGTCGGTGCCGTCCCAGGTGATCTTGTGCAGGCCGGCGGCCGGGTCGCCCTCGAACGTGCGGACGATCTTGCCGGAGGGGTCCTTGACGTTGATCGAGACCTGGCCGGCATCGACGCTCAGGCCGTAGGTGAACACCGCCTCGCCGTCGTTCAGCATGACCTTGTCGGTTTCCACCTCGACGTAGTTGTCCAGGTAGCTGACGGCGAACGCCTGCTGGCTCTTGACCGACGAAATCAGCATCGCTTCCAGGTTCTCGTTCATGTTCACCTGCTGCTCGACCTGCGCGAACAGGACGAGCTGGTTGGTGAACTCGGTCGAGTCCATGGGCGACAGCGGGTCCTGATTCTTCAACTGCGTGGTCAGCAGGTTGAGGAACGTGTCCATGTCGCCGGCAAGCTGATCGCGGGCGCTGGAACTGTCGGTCTTCTGGTTGCCGATGATGGTCGCGGCGTCGATGGTGCCGACCATGGCCTGATCCTCCCTACACCCGCACGTTCACGCCGCCGCGCTGGCGCGCGGCGTTGGACAGAATGGTTTCCAGGTCCGGCGGGGCGTCGTCCGCGCCCTGGCCGTCCGCGCCGCCGTCGCCGCCGCGCGCCGGCGTGCGGGCGGAGCCGCGGCCGGTGTCCGGCTGGGCCGCGCCGGAGCCGCCGCCGTCGCCGCGCAGGCTGAACTGCACGCCGCCGCTTTCGGTCTTCAGCCCGGCGTCCTGCAGCGCCCGTTCCAGGCCGCGCGCATCGCGCTGGAGCATGTCTAGGGTTTCCGGCTTCTCCACCATCACCTGGGCCGAGACACGGCCGTCCTTGCCGAACTCAAGCTTCACGTCCACGCGGCCCAGGTTCTCGGGATTGAGCTGGACGGTGACCCGGTCCATGCCCCGGTTGACGGCCTTGCTGATGTTGACGCGGATCTGCTCGACCGCCTTGCGGGCCTGCGGATCGGGCCGCGCGGGGTCGGGTGTGGCGCTGCCCTGACCGGCGCGCGAGAGCTGGTCGGCGAAGCCGGACCCGGAGGCCTGCGGGGCCTCGGCCCCGGTGCCGCCCCCGACCACGCCGGCGACGGAGCGCGCCGCGCCCTGGCCGCCGAGGTGCCCGCCGGTGGTGCCGGTCTGGCCGCCCGGGGTCTGGCGGGGGCCGACGAACGAGGCCGCCTGAGCGGTGGCGGCGGTGCCGCCGGTCGCGCGACCACTGGTGCTCTGGGCCGGACGGTCGCCGGCGGCGGCCTGGGCGGCGCGGCCCTCGGCCTGGATGCGCGCGGCCGAGGCGGCCTCGGCCGATCCGGCGGCGGCGGCCTGGTTCAGGCGCGCGGCGTCGGCGCGGGCGTCGGCGGCGGCGGCGTTCTGCTCGGCGATCGAGGGCGCGGCGCCGGGGCGGCCGGCCTGCGTGGCGGCCTGGAAGCCCTCGCCCTGGCTCTGGCGCAGACCCTCCATGGCCTGCTGGCGGCGAGCCGCGGCCCCGGTGGGATCGGCGGCGGCCTGGGCCTGGGCCTGACGGGTCGCGGCATCCTGGGTCGCCTGCTGCGCGGCGGCGGCGCTGTCCGGTCCGGCGGCGCGGGCGGCCTGGGCGGCCTGGCCCTCGCCCTTGACGGTCACCGAGACCTTCATGTCCTGCGTGGGCTTGACGGTTTCGGCCAGCGCATCGGCCTGAGCGCGCGCGGCGTCGGTGCCGGTGGCCTGGGCCGCGCCCGGACGAGCCGCGCCGGCGGTCGCCGCCTGGGTGGCGGCGCCGGTCTCGGTGCGCGCGGCGGCCTCGCCGGCGGTTCCCTGTCCGCCGGTCGTGGTGGCGGTCTGGCCGGCGGCGCCCGGGGGCGTCTGGCCCGTGCCGGCCTTGGTGTCGGTGGCCTGGGACTCGCCGCCGACGCCGGTCCCGGCCGCGCGGGCCACGGCCGAATTGGCGTTGGCCGCGTCACCGGCCTGCGCCGACGCGTTGCCGGCGCCGCCCGTGCGGTCCAGCGCGGCCTGCGCTTTGGGATTGGTCACATGAGCCTGCGCGGTGGCCTGGCCCTGGGCCGAGGCGACATCGCCGGCCGCCTGCCCGTCCGAGGCCTCGGCGTCCGTCTCCTGCGGATCGGTCTCGGACGCGGCGGCGTCGGCGGGGGCATCGTCGTCGGCCGCCTCGGTGTCGTCGGCCCGGCGGCTGTCGTCGCGCTCGGACACCCGGTCCGCGCCCTCGTCCCGGTCCGCCGCCCGGCGGTCCGGCTCGCGGGGCGGCTCCACGTCCGGGGTTTCGGGCGTCACGAACAGCGTGCCGCTGAGGTCGGCCGTCATCATGGCCATGGGATCGCCGGCGCCGCCGCTGGTGCGCTGCTTCAACAGCGTCTCGAACAGCGCCCCGGCGGCCGAGCCGGAGGCGGCGGAGTCGCCCGATCCGCCCGAACCGGCGTTGTGCGATACGAAGGTCTGAACCGATGTCACGTCCATGGTGGCCATCCCGTGCGCTCTGAGCCCCTGCGGGGTGGGCGGGCGATGCGGGACCGGCTCCCCGGGGGGATCGGGCCGCGCGGACCGCGCCGCCGTTCCCTCTGCAACCCCCGGGCCAACTGCGGGATGGGCCTGACTCCGTGGTCCGGGGCGGGCCGGGCATCGGCAGCCCGCGCCGGTCCGGCAGAGTCTGCACGGCTGGGGCGGCAATTCCTGCCGATCCCGGGCGGTCCGCGTCCGGCCGGCGTTAACCCGTTGGTGGGGCGGGCGAGGTACCATGCCGGTCCGTTCCCCGCGACAGGAGGTCCCGCCCCGTGATGTCCGTTTGCTCGATCCCGCGAGGGGCCGGCCCGGCCGGTGCACTTCTGCTGGCGTCGGCGGTGGCGGTGGCGGTGGCGGTGGCTGCGGCGGGTGCTGCGCCCCCGGCCCGCGCGGCCGAATCGGGCGAAACCCTGCGCTACGGGCACACCGGCGCGCCGTTCTGGGAGGTGGGGAACCCGGATGCGGACCTGTCCCGCCTCTGTCGCCAGGGACGGTTCAACCAGAAAAAGAACACGTCCTACTACATCGGCTATCACGGGCGGGCGAATCCCGGTCGGGGCTATACGGGCATCGCCAAACGGGGCTACAACCTGATCGACCCCACCGGCCAGGCGGTCGATGGCGTCACCTATCACTTCTTCAACGACGGCTTTTCCAACTGCAAGGTCTACGTCGCCGAGGACCCCCTCCCCGAGGGCGAGGCCGCCGGCGGCCGGCCGTAGGACCCCGAGGCCCCGGGGCGCCGTCCGATTCGGTCCCTGGTCCCGTCATGCCGCGCTACAAGCTCCTGATCGAGTTCGACGGCCGCCCGTTCGTGGGCTGGCAGCGTCAGGACAACGGCCCGTCCGTCCAGCAGACGCTGGAAGAGGCCGCCCAACGTCTGTGCCGCGAATCCGTGCGGCTGCACGCCGCCGGGCGCACCGATTCGGGCGTGCATGCGCTGGGCATGGTGGCCCATGTGGACCTGCCGCGCGCCCTGCCGCCGGACAAGGTGGCCGACGCCCTCAACGCGCTCGCCCGCCCGGCGCCCGTGGCGGTGCTGGAGGCCGAGGCCGTCTCCGACGCCTTCCACGCCCGCTTTTCCTGCGTCGAGCGGTCCTATCTCTACCGAATCCTGACCCGGCGCGCGCAGCCGGCGCTTGACCGGGGCCGGGTCTGGTGGCACCCCCGCCCCCTCGACGCCGACGCCATGCACGCCGCCGCGCAAACCCTGGTCGGCCATCACGACTTCACCAGCTTCCGCGCCGGCGAGTGCCAGGCGGACAGCCCGATGCGCACCCTGGACGCCCTGGCCGTGGCCCGCGTGGGCGACGAGATCCACGTCACGGCGCGGGCCCGCTCGTTCCTGCACCATCAGGTGCGCAACATGGTGGGCACGCTGGCGCTGGTGGGACAGGGCAAATGGACGACAGCCGACGTGGGCGCGGCCCTGGCCGCCCGCCGACGCGCCGCCGCCGGTCCCACCGCGCCGCCGGACGGCCTGTACTTTCTGGCCGCCCGGTATCCCGCCCCGCAGGAGTAACCCCGCATGCACTGGCTGACCCTGGCCGCCGCGATTGTCCTGGAGGTCATGGGCACCACCTCCATGAAGCTTTCCAACGGCTTCTCCCGCCCGCTGCCGTCGGTGGGGGTGGTGGTGTTCTATGGCGCCAGCCTGGCCTTGTTGACCGTGGCCCTGAAGAAGCTGGACGTGTCGGTGGCCTATGCCATCTGGGCCGGGGTGGGCACGGCCCTGATCGTCATGGTCGGCGTGCTCTGGTTCGGCGAGGCCTTGACCTGGGTGCGGGCCGTCTCGATTCTGTTGATTATCATCGGCGTGGTGGGGCTCAACCTGAGCGGATCGGCGCACTGATCCGATCGACGGGAGGCGGGTGGGCCGACGGTCCTCTCGATAAGGCCGTTGGCGCACGATGACGGGACGGGGATTGCAGGACGGGCGCCGGCCATGCGCGAGGACTGGACCGACGACGACGACACCGAGGAGACCGAGCCCGCGCGGTCCTGGCGCGGCTGGTGGCGGCGGCGTGTCTCCACGCTGACGCTGGTGACGGTTCTGTTCTTCCTGGGGATCGGCGTGCTGCTGACCGGGGTCTACAACTACGGCGAAATGATCGTCACCGTCGGCCGGGGCTCGTCGATCCTGATCCTGGGCGTGGGCTTCATCATCGCGCTGAACCTGATCGCCATCGGCCTGATGCTGGTGCTGCTGAAGACCATCAAGGGCCAGGACGACTAGCGCCACGCTCCAGGCCCGGGTGAACCTTTTTTTTGCCACCTTGGTGGATAAGGATAAACTCATCGCCCTTGGTGCCGGGTCGTCCCGGTCACGCCCGCGACTCAGGACCCGATCAGTCAGGAAAGGCCCGATCCATGCTCCGTGTTGCCAAACGTTCGACCGCGGCCGTCCTTGCGATCGCCCTGCTCGCCGGACCGGCCCTCACCGCCTGCCAGCAGGCCCAGAACGCCCCGAAGCAGACCGCCGGCGCGCTCGGTGGCGCGGCCCTGGGCGGCCTGCTCGGCTCGCAGTTCGGCGGCTCGACGGAATGGAAGCTGGCCGCGACCGGCCTCGGCGTGCTGCTGGGCGCCGCCGTCGGCAGCGAGATCGGCCGCTCGCTGGACGAGACCGACAAGCAGCGCATGCAGCAGGCCTCGCAGCAGGCCTATACCGCGCCCGTGGGCCAGACCATCAGCTGGAACAACCCGCAGACCGGCAACTACGGCACCTTCACGCCGGTGCGCGACGGCTATGCCAACACCGGCCAGTACTGCCGCCAGTTCCGCACCACGGTGACCATCGACGGCCGCCTGGAAGAGGCCACCGGCACCGCCTGTCGGCAGAACGACGGCACCTGGCAGATCGTGAACTGATCCGCCGGTCGGCCCTCGCCGTGGCACCCTGAGCGTTGTCGCCGCCCCGAGGCTCGGGTATATCCCGGGGCCATGACCACGATGCCCCCCGAGGCCGCCGGCGGCGCGCCCCTGTCCCTGGTGTCCGCGTCCCTGACGTCCGCGTCGGGGCCGCTGGTGCTGGCTGTTGCGGCGGCCGTGTTGAGCCTGATCGCCGTGCGCCTGCTGGAACGCTGGCTGCACGCCCGGGCCGTCCTGGATCATCCCAACGACCGCTCCAGCCACGCCGTGCCGACGCCGCGCGGCGGTGGGCTGGGTCTGCTGGCGGCGGCGCTGCCCCTGCTGATCTGGGACGCGCTGTCCTCGGGCACGGGTGGTCCCGCGCTGCCCTGGGTCATGCTGGTCGGCGGCGTGGGTCTGGCCGCGCTGTCGTGGCGCGACGACCTGCGGCCGCTGCCCGCCATTCCCCGCCTGAGCGGACACCTGCTGGCCTGCTACGGCGCGCTCTGGGCCCTGCCGCTGCCCGGCCCGGTGTTCCAGGGCCTGCTGCCGGGGCCGCTGGACATGCTGGCCGCCGGCCTTCTGTGGGCGTGGTTCGTCAACCTGTTCAACTTCATGGACGGCATCGACGGGATTTCGGGCGTCCAGACCATTGCCCTGGGCACCGCGCTGGCCCTGGTGGCGGCCGCGACGGCCGTCCCGCTGCCGGTGGCCGCGCCGCTGATCCTGGCCGGGGCGGCGGCCGGGTTCCTGGTCTGGAACTGGCACCCCGCCCGCATCTTCCTGGGGGATGTGGGCAGCGTGCCGCTGGGGTATCTGCTGGGTGGGATGTTGCTGATGCTGGCCGCGCACGGCCAGTGGGCGGCGGCGCTGATCGCGCCCCTATACTATCTGGCCGACGCCACGCTGACGCTGCTGGGGCGGCTGGCGCGCGGGCATTCCCCGACCCAGGCGCACCGGGATCACGCCTATCAGGTGGCGGTGCGGGCGGGGCTGTCGCACGCGCGGGTGAGCATGGTCGTCGCCGGCCTGAACGCCCTGCTGGTCGCGCTGGCGCTGGCGACGGCGGCCGGCCCCCTGCCGGCGGCCGTCGCCGTGGCCCTGGCCGCCCTTCTCGTGGGGGGCGTGCTGAGTGTCATGCGCTGGCGGCCCCTCTGGCTTGGGCCTGTCCGGGCGGCCTCCGGCGGGTAACGCGGGATCTTGTCGCCGCCCGGGGCAGCGCGTATAACGGGGGCTTGCGGTGCGTGCCGGACCCGGTTCCCGCACACCCGGCGCGGGTGTAGTTCAGTGGTAGAACGACAGCTTCCCAAGCTGTATGTCGTGGGTTCGATTCCCATCACCCGCTCCAGACTTTTCCTAGCCGATCAGAGACTTGCGGCCCCGGGTGGGGCCGTTTTTTCGTGCGGGGCAAGGCCCCCCGCCGGTTGGGCTGGCCGAACGGACGGTTGCCCTTTGGTGGCGCGGGTGACAGTCTGAAGACTGAGCGGTCGCACGGCCGCTTGCCGCACACGGTGCCGCAGTACGCCACTCGGGTGCTCCGTCCGGGAGCCGGGGAGAGGCCCATCGGCGACGCCCGGCCAGGGGATGCGCCGGCTCATGCAGGACCCGCCCACACTCAACGGCATGCACACCGACGCGCTGGAATACCTGGACACGCCGGCCTGCCTGTTCGACGAGACGTTCCGTCTCGTCTACGTCAATCCCGCCTACGCCCGCTTTTTCGGACGCCCGGCGGAGGCCCTGGTCGGCCGTCGGTTCACGGAGCTGATCCCTGAGGACGACCGGGCGCGGACGCAAACCCTGGTGCGGGGCTACGACATCCTGGAGCCCACCGGGACCCATGACCATCCCGTCACGGTCGGTCCCGACGACACCCGCCTGATGCGCTGGACCAACACGGTCATCCGCACCGCCGACAGCGGCCGTCCGACCCTGTACATGGGGGTCGGGCGGGACATCACGAACGAGGCCCTGGCCGAAGCCCGACGGGCCGATTGCGAGATCCAGTACCAGGCGTTGTTCACGCAGTCCCTCAATGGCGTCGCCATCCACGAGATGCTCTTCGACGACAGCGGGGCGCCCTGCGACTATGTGTTTCTTGACGTGAACCCCGCATTCGAGCGCCTCACCGGGCTCAACGCCGCCCATGTGATCGGTCGCCGGGTGCGGGAACTCCTGCCCGAGACGGAGCCCTTCTGGATCGAGCGCTACGGTCAGGTCTGCCGCACCGGCACGCCGGTCCGCTTCGAGGCCCATTCCGGGGCCCTTGAGGGCGACTATCAGGTTTCGGCCTTTCCATTGGGTCGGAGTCGCTTCGCCGTGTCCTTCGTGGACATCTCCGAGGTCAAGAAGGCCCAGGACGACCTGCGCGCCGCGTTCTCCCGCTTCGACCTGGCCATGAAGGGGGCCAACGACGGCCTGTTCGACTGGAATTTGCAGACCAACGAGATCTACTACTCGCCGCGCTGGAAAAGCATGCTCGGCTATGCGCCGGACGAACTGGCCGACCATTTTTCGACCTGGGAAGACCTCGTGGACCCGGACGACCGCGAGAAGGGTTGGGCCATGCTCAACGACTACATCGAGGGCCGCCGGGACACGTTCAACCTGGAATTCCGGATGCGCCACAAGGACGGCCACTGGATGGACATCCTGTCGCGCGCCTTCCTGGAGCGGGACGCGACGGGCGCGCCGGTCCGTCTCGTTGGCACGCACGTGGATATCTCCGAACGCAAACAGTTCGAACGCGAGTTGCAGACGGCGCGCCTGAGCGCCGAGAGCGCCACCAAGGCCAAGTCCGAGTTCCTGGCCGCCATGAGCCACGAACTGCGCACGCCGCTGAACTCCATCATCGGCTTCGCGGACATGATGAACCACGAGGTCATCGGGCCGCTGCCGCCGCACTACCGCGAATACGCGGACCTGATCTCCTCCAGCGGTCTGCTGTTGCTGGAGACCATCAACAGCATCCTCGATCTGGCCAAGATCGAGGCCGGCAAGTTGGACCTGACCCGGCGCGCCACCGACGTGGCCGACCTGATCGACGAGGTTCTGTCCCTGCTCAGCGTCCAGGCCGAGAGCAAGCGGCTTTTGCTGCGCCGCGCGGTGCCGGACGCCCTGATGCTCTCCGTCGATCCGATGCGCATCAAGCAGGTGCTGTTCAACATCGTCGGCAACGCAATCAAGTTCACCGACAGCGGCGCGGTGGAGGTCGCCCACATCGAAGACGAGACGGGGCACTGGATCACCGTCACCGACTCGGGCATCGGCATGACGCCCGCACAGATCCAGGTCGAGGTGACTCCGTTCGGACAGGCGCACGGCGACACCCTGGCCCGCAGCTACCAGGGCACCGGGCTGGGCCTGTCGCTGAGCCTGGAGATCATGCGCCTGCACGGCGGCCGCCTGGACATCGACAGCACGCCGGGGCAGGGCACCCGGGTGATGAAGCGGATGAAATTATTTGATCGCGGCGTGCCATAATTATTGGCTCAAATAGCGTTCGCTATGCATTCCCGGATTTGGTATCATGAAGGATACCGAACGCGGGAGGCGGGCATGGATCGGGACACGTT
>NZ_WIVE01000006.1 GCF_009601025.1 Roseospira navarrensis
CTCCTGGGCATCGCCACCACCAAAGGCCCAATCTCCTACGATATGTTGATCGCGCCGGAAGCAAAGGGATAAGCCTTCACCATTTTTCGTAACGATTCTTACAAAAGTTTTTCCCGAGAATGCCAAAAGGATTGCCATTCCGCCCATTGAGAACCCAAGAATGCTCGGAATCGCGTTTAGTGCGACTGGCACCCATAAGGGCTGTCCATTGTCGTACACAGCCCAATGATCACCTGACACAAGCGCTACAATCACAGCCCCCCAGAAAAAAGGAGATGAAAACAAAGAATTAAGACCACCATATACTTGCCAGTATATATACCAGCTTTTTTTCCGAATATTGTTCATGAAACTTCCTTCGCGACTCTTAGAATCTCAGTAGTGCTCAACTCCCCCTTTTCGACCTCAGCTTCTCTTATTAAAGGATAATCGGAAGTAGCCCCACGAAATCTTTCGCCTTCTTTATTCCGCCCGCTCACTTTAACAAATCCATTATTTTGCGCTACCCTTGCTCTTTTCATATTTTTTTCATTTATTCTTATAGTTTCGCTTTCTTTTGAGCGCTTCATATCTGTTTGTAGTTTCTGAAGCCCCTGTTCATCAAGCTCTTCCATTATTTCATGTATCTCGTCATCAATGCCATCACTCGGATTAGGCCGCTCCAAATGAATTTCAACGCTATCGATTTGAGGCATAGCAAGCAGGCGGTCCAACGTATCTTTTTCCGGGACTATTGAAACGTTTATCTCGTATATAAAACCGGCTTCCTCATTAAAATTATCAAATAGCCGCATAAGAGCTTTCCTGAGAAGATTGGGTGACAATTTTTTTCCATGTTGGTTTTTTCTCTCGTAATAAAGTCTATGAGTTTTTGGATCAAACAGAAACAAAAAAACTCGACCATTGTAAAGATGGGTCTTTGATAACCTTGCGTCTTCAGCGCTAGCCTCGGATGTAGTGTAGTCTGACCTATCAACAACAGGATCCCTTAGGTCTATCTCAGTTCCTAATACGATACTCGATTGGAGGAACCCGTCTCTTCTTTTTCTTATCTTTCGAATAGCGGCATTGGAATCTCCCCAATAATTTGCTTCTTTTTGAGAAACTTTCTCAAAAAGCTCCGCATATATATCTTCGCTATGCGGATGTGAAACCACGTTTAGCACACCAATTTCAATTGTGATTGGATTCGGCATATCAGACCTCCTGCTTCAATCGAATGTTCTTGCATTCGCTACCAGGAGTCAATAAGTGGCGGTCGGTGCGTTCGCACCTGCTTAGCGGTCTCCAAACGCACCAACCAACCAGAATACTAAGTCATGTTGAAGATGATGGTCTTCTTGTGGGTGAAGTGCTCCAGCATGGACTCCAGCGAGGCCTCCTTGCCCAGCCCCGAGGCCTTGACGCCGCCGTAGGACAGGTTCGGCTGCACGACCAGGTTCTGGTTGACCTGGACGAAGCCCGCCTCCAGCCGCTGGGTGGCATTCATGGCGGTGCGCAGATCGCGGGTCCAGATGGTGGCGGCGAGGCCGTATTCGCTGGTGTTGGCCTCCTCGATCACGGCGTCGTAGTCGCTGAACCTGAAGATGCAGGCGACGGGGCCGAAGACCTCCTCCTTGGCGGGCGGCGCGTCCGGGGCAATGTCGGTGAAGATGACCGGCTGCGCGAACAGGCCCTTCTTCAGGGCCGGGTCCTCCGGCAGCTTCGAGCAGGCGATGGCGGTGCCGCCGGCCGTCTTGCCGGCCTCGATGTAGCCCTGGACCTTCTCGAACTGCTGCGGCGAGATGATGGTGCCGATGTCGGTGGCCTCGTCCAGCGGGTCGCCCATGACCATGGCATCGACGCGCGCGCGCACTTTCTCGACGAAGGCGTCATGCACGGCCTCGTGCACATAGATGCGGGACGACGCGGTGCAGCTCTGCCCCTGGCGGGTGAAGCGCATGCCGGTGATGGCGCCCTCCACCGCGCGGTCCAGGTCGGCGTCGTCCATGACGATCATGGGGCTCTTGCCGCCCAGCTCCAGCGTGACCGGGATCAGCCGGTCGGCGGCGGCGCGGGAGACGATGCGGCCGGTCTCGACCGAGCCGGTGAAGCTGACCTTGGCGACCTTGGGGTGGGCGACCAGCGGCCCGCCGCACTCCGGGCCGAAGCCGGACAGCATGTTGAAGCAGCCGGCCGGCAGGATCTCGTTCATGATCTGGCACACGCGCAGCACGGTCAGCGGCGCTTCTTCCGCCGACTTCACAACCACCGTGTTGCCGGCGACCAGGGCCGGGGCGATCTTCATCGCCATCAGCAGCAGGGGCACGTTCCACGGGATGATCGCCCCGACCACGCCCACGGGCTCGCGCACGGTCACGGTCATCATGTCCGGGTTGAAGGGCACGGTCTCGCCCTTCAGCTCGGAGCCCAGACCGCCGAAGAACACGAACATGTCGGCGAGCACCCCCGCCTCGACCCGGCTTTCCGTGCGCAGGGCCTTGCCGGTCTCCAGCGCGATCAGGCGGCCCAGTTCGTCGGCGTGCTGCGCCAGACGGGCGCCGCACTCGGCCACCAGCTTGCCGCGCTGGCGCGCCGGCATCCGCTTCCAGTCCGCCTGGGCGCGGGCGGCGGCCTGGACGGCGCGGTCCACGTCCGTGGCGTCACCCTCGGCGGCCTGTCCGATGACGGCGCCGGTCGCCGGGTTGACCACGTCGAAGCTGCGGCCGGAGGCGGCGGCGACAAAGGCCCCGTCGATCAGGTGCTGACCACTCAGCGCCTGGGCGAGCGCGAACGGGTCGGTCTGCGGCGTGGTGTCGAGGGGCATGGTCTGGATCCTCCCATCAGGCCGGCCGTTGCGCGGCCGCGCCCTGTTGAATTGTTGTGCAGGCTGGCAGTCATGCCATGCGGGCGGGCGTCGTTCAAGCGCCCACCGCCGGCGCTCTCCCCAGCGCTCTCCCCAGCGCTCTTCAATGGATCCGGCGGAGCGCCTGTGGTTCGATGACGGGGCGACATCCGCGACAGGGAGAGGCGACCATGACCCGCACCGACGAGACCGGCGCCACGGCCCGTCATGTCCTCTGCGCCCGGCCCGAGGGCCTGAAGCGCATGGTCTATCGGGAATGGGGACCGCCAGCCACGAGTCCAGACCCCGCCTTGCCGCCGGTCCTTTGCGTCCACGGGCTGTCGCGCAACAGCCACGATTTCGATGAGCTCGGCCAGACCCTGGCGGAGGCCGGCGGGCGTCACACCCTGGCCTGCGACGTGCTGGGGCGCGGCCAGAGCGACTGGCTGGCCGACTCCAGCGGCTATCAGGTGCCGAACTATGTCGGCGACATGTCCGCGCTGATCGCCCGCGCGGGCACCGATCAGGTGGACTGGGTGGGCACCTCCATGGGCGGGCTGATTGCGCTGGTGATCGCCGCCAGCCCGCTGTCGCCGATCCGCCGGCTGGTGCTGAACGACGTCGGTCCCTTCGTGCCCAGGGCCGCGCTGGCCCGGATCGCGGACTACACCACGGCGCCGCCGCCCACCTTCGCGTCGCTGGACGAGGCCGAGGCCCACTTCCGCGACATCCACGCCGACTTCGGCCCCATGACCGATGACGACTGGCAGGCGTTCACGCGCAACTCGACGGTGCTGCTGGACGACGGGTCGGGCTGGGGGCGTCACCAGGACCCCGCCATCGGTGATCCCATGCGCGGGGTCGAACCGGCCGACATGGACCTGTGGATGCTGTGGGACATGATCCGCTGCCCGGTGCTGGTGCTGCGGGGCGCCCGGTCGGACCTGCTGCTGCCCGAGACGGTCGCGGAGATGAAGACCCGAGGCCCGGGCTGCACGGTGTACGAGGTCGCCGAGGCCGGGCACGCGCCCATGTTCACCACCGACGCCCTGACCGGCGTCGTGGCCGACTTCCTGGCGGGATGATCCCGGCCGAGGTCCGAGGGGCGAGGTTCAAGGGATCGGTCTTCCGGGCCTTTGCAAGGGGTTGGGACCTCATGCTCGAGATCCTTCAGCCGCGTCGCGGCTTCAGGATGACATCCTGTCATTCTATTGTGTCATCCCGCGTGAGCGAAGCGAGACGAGGGATCTCGGGAGGAACGCGCTGACCGCGAGGAAAGTGCTGTCATGGTCACCGGAGCCGTCGCCTGTTCCGGTCAGGTGTTCCGCTCAGGGCGGGTCTGGCGTGGGCGCGATCCTGTGATAAGCTGCCCGCCCCGCCCCGGATCCTTCAGACGAGCCCGCCCGATGCCGCCCCTGCCCCGTTTCCGCCTGCCCGTTCCGGCTCCGGCCGTGGCGCGCGCCCTGTGCGTGCTGATCCCCGCCGGCATGACGCTGGCCGCCTGTGGCGGCGGCCCGTCGTCGGGGGAGGTCCAGGATCACATGGAACTGTTCTGCCAGACCCACCGCTGTCTGTGCGTGGAGGACGGCCTGCGCCCCTTCGGCACGGCAGACAAGCAGGAGCCGGACTGGGCCCTGACCGGCGAGCCCAGTTGCCCGCCGGGCTACACCCTGGAAGAGGTGGACGACTGATCCCGACCGCGGCGCTCCGTCGTGCCGGACCGCCTGGGCCGGCGCCCTCGGCGCCGCATCGCGGCGCCTGTCCAAAGATGGCCGCTCAAGGGGCGGCCGGGGCGGCGGCGGCGACGACCCGGACATGTCCGGGGCGTCGCCGATCAGGATCAATCAATGACCCCCACAGCAGCCGTGACCGTGGTCATGGTCATGATCGTGGTTGGGGCCTTGGCCGTGCCCATGCCCATGCCCATGACCCTTCCCCTGACCGTGCCCACCGCCGCAGGAAACGGCCGTCGGCTGGCTGATGTCGATGCGCCCTTCGGCGATGCCGCGCAGCACGCTGGCGGGGTCGGTGTCCTCCGGGCTGGTCACGACGATCACGCCGCGCGCGCCCATGCGGCGCAGGAATCCCGCGCCGCATTCCTTCGTCACCAGCACATCCAGAGCGTCGATCGGATGCGGGCCCTGCCCATGGAATTCGTGCAGGGTCATCTCGGGCGGCAGGTCGATGGGCTCCAGCGGGGTCGCCGCGCCGTCCGCCGCCAGATCGTAGACCAGAAACCGGCGGGTCCGTCCGGCATGGGCGGTGATGGTCTTCAGGTTCTGACTGGTGAATCCGATCCGCATGATGGCTCCTGAGGCTTGGGACGGGCGGGGACATGGTCCACCCCCCGCTTTACGCGTCCGCGCCTCAAGGGCGAATAACAATTCTCAATCGCAGCGAAATAAAGTCCGCCCGGCTGTCGCACCACCCGGCCCATGGCTATTGTCCTGACGGGTCAGGACAATAGCCGGCCAGACCTACGTCCCCCACTCGCGCACCAGCACGATCAGCACGGAGCGCGCCACACGCGCAAACAGGCTGCGGGCCTCGCCGGCGATGTGGACCCGGCCCACCTGCTGCAGGTCCGGCGGCGGCCCGTCCAGCGCCACCCGCACACGGTAGACCGCCTGCTCGGGCACGAGGCCGCCCTCCGCCCGGCGCGTCGCCAGCGGCCCGCCATGGACCGAGCCGAGCACCGCATCGGGTCGCGGCAGCGGCCGCGCCGGCGATGCGGAAACGGCCACGACCCGTCCGGCGCGGGACGGGGCTTCGGTCCCGACGGGATGGAACACGGCCTCCGCCCCCACCGCGAACCGAGCCAGATCGCCCTCCTCCACATAGGCGTCCACCACCGGCGGTGCGTCCGCCCGCACCAGCGCCAGCCGGGTGCGCGGCGACAGCCACAGGCCCGGGCGCAGGTCGGGCAGCGGATCCAGCACCGTGCCCGCCAGGGGCGCGACCAGGGTCAGGCGCGCCGCCTGCTCCGCCAGGGCGCGGACCTCGGCCTCGGCCTGGGCGAGGCGCTCGCGGATCTCGCCGGTCGCCGCCCGCACCACCGGGTCGAGGGCGGCGATCCGCAGTTCCCGGCGGGCGGTGGCCCGGCGCGCCTCAGCCTCGGCCAGCCCCAGCGTGATGTCGGGCGCCGCGAACACGTAGAGCACATCCCCGGCGGCCACACGGTCGCCGCGCGCCGCCGCCACCCGCTCCAGGCGGGCGGGAAACGGCAGGTACAGCGCGGCCGTCTCGGCCCCCTTCAGCACCGCCGGCGCGGCGATGCGCGTGGTCCAGGGCACCAGACCGGCCACCACCAGCCCCGCCAGCACCGCGCCGGTGACCGCCGTCCGCCGCCGCCGCAGGATGCGGCGGCGCAGCCGGCCCCAGACCCGAAGCTCCCGCCAGATGGGCAGCAGGATCAGCCACACGATCTCGGCCACGAACAGCACCACGCCCAGCGCCTTGAAGGCGAAGGTGTAGACCAGCAGCGCGATGCCCAGGAACACCACCAGCCGATAGAGCCACGTGGCGATGCCGAAGGCGATCAGGAACCGACGCCGCCCGGGCGCCAACGGCTCCGGCGGCGGATCGCCCAGGCCGAACAGCCGCTCGCGCAGCCACCACCTGGCCAGCGCGAACGCGCGGGCGTGCAGGTTCGGCATCTCCAGCGCGTCCATGAGCAGGAAATAGCCGTCGAAGCGCATGAACGGGGAGGCGTTGATGGCCAGCGACGACACCCAGGTGACCGCCGCCAGCACGAACGCCGCCTGCCGCGCCGGACCCTCGGGCAGCAGGCTCCAGGCCAGCGTGGCCCAGGCCGCCACGGTCAGTTCAGCCCGCATGCCCGCCGCGCCCACCAGCAGCCGCCGCCGCCGCTCGCGCAGGGTCCAGGCCGCGTTGACGTCGGTGTACAGCATGGGCAGCAGCACCATGAAGGCGACCCCCATGGCCGGGACGCGACAGCCGAACGTCTTGGCGGTGTAGGCGTGGCCCAACTCGTGGACGGCTTTCACGGCCACCAGCGCGACCGCGAAGGCGACCAGCCCGGCCGGGGTGAAGGCCCGTTCGAACGCCGCCACGAACAGGTCCCCCTGCCGCACGATCATCACCAGCCCCAGCAGCAGCGCCGCCACGGTCGCCCCCAGGAACGTCCGCGAGCCCAGCCAGGCCACCGCCCCCCGGGTGGCGGACAGAAACCCGTCCGGCCGCACCAGCGGCACCCGGAAGAACAGGTAGCGGTGGACCAGCCACGCCCCCGGCGAGGGCCGCGCCGCGCGCGCCGCCTCGGCGAGGCGCCGGGTCCCGGCCGGGCTGGCGTCCTCGGTCAGTTGCTGGTCGCGCAGGAACACGGCCAGCGCGGCCACGTCATCCGGCGCCAGCCGCAACGTGGTCTCGCCCGAGACGGCGGCGGCCACCGCCGCAGGGCGCCCCAGATCCCAGCGCACGAGCATTTCGAACGCCGGCCAGTCGATGCGGACATAGCGGTTGCGGGCCGGGTCGCCGATGGTCCAGGTGGGCGCGCCGTCCAGGGCCGGCGGCCCGGAATGAAGGGTCAGGTCGGCGCGCAATGGCGGCAGAGCGGCGGTGGTCATGGCCTACCACCCAAACGTCCGGCGGGCGACCGCCAGTGGCTTGCGCAACAGCCAGTAGCCCAGGGGAACCGTCTCGCCGTCCAGGCGCGCTGTGCCCTTCAGACCCAGACGCGGCGGGGCTCCCTCTCCCTCCCCCGCCCCCTCCTCTTCCGCCACGATCGCCGCCCGCGCCCGATGGGCGAACAGGCCGTTGGGTTGCTCCGCCGCCGCATAGGACAGCGTGCGCAGGCGCGCCGGTACGGGCCGGACCGGATCCACGTTCAGGAACAGGGTCACGGGCGCGCCGGGATCCAGCGGGATCATGTCATCCGGCGAGACCCAGGCCTCCACCTCCACATCCGCCGGATCGGCGACGGACAGCACGCGCTCGCCGGTGGCCACCGGCCGGCCGATCCAGGTCGAAGGATCGTCGAGCACCGCCGTTCCAGCGCGCGGCGCGGTGACGGTGGCGCGATCGAGTTGGTCCTGCAGGCGAGCGACCTCGGCCCGGCGCTCCTCGATGCGGCTTTGCAGCACCGCCAGATCGGCCTTGGCGCGGGCATCGGCGAAGGCCTGCTGGGTGGCCCGCTCAAGCCGGGCCTGCTCGGTCGCGAGCGCCGTCTGCGATACCGCGAGTTGCCCGGCGAGCCGGGTCCGGTCCAGCTCGAACAGCACCTGGCCCTGGGCCACGGCCTCGTTGGGCTCCACCAGCACGCGGCGCACCACGCCGTCGAGCGGGGCGCGCACCACCGCCGGGTCGCGGGCCACCACCTCGGCCGGGGCGAGCACGGACAGGCGCACGGGCACGGCCATCACGGCGGCCACCAGCACCAGCGCCAGCAGACGCCAGCGCGGCACCCGCCGCAGACCCCGCCGGAAACGCGTCCAGAGGCCCGGCCGCCGCCGCCACGCCCAGGCCAGCCCATAGATCGCAGCCAGCCGGCGCAGCAGGTCCACGTGGGAGTCCCGCCACACCCCGTCGCGCACGAACAGCAGGGCCCCCAGCGGCCCGCCATCCGGGTCGCGCAGCGGCACGAACAGCCCGGCGCCGGGCATCCATTCGTCCCAGCCGGGGCGGAGTTTCTCAGGCAGGCCGGCGGTCTCCAGCGGGCCGGCATCCCGGTCCCCCAGGTGCCGGAACAGGGCCGCCAGCCACTGCGCGAACGGCCCGGTCCGGTCCGGGTCGGAGACCCCGGAGACCGCCACCAGCCCCTGATCGCGGGTGAACAGCGCGGCCTGACGGTAGCGCACCAGGGCGCGGCTCTCGTTGACCATCACGAAGCCCAGTTCGGCGGCCGTGGCCGCCGTGCGCGCCCGCGCCTCCAGGGTCAGCAGGGCCGCGAGCGCCGGTTCGGGGGCTGGCGCAGGGGCGGCGTCCGTCATTCGGCCCCGAGCCTGATCCGGCCCGTCATGCCGGCCAGCAGACCCCCGGTCTCCCCCTCGACGGTTGCCACCGCATCCAGCGAGTGACTGACCGGATCGACGCGCGCGCCCAGCCGGGTGATGGTGGCCGGATGGGTGCGGCCGGTCTCGTCCACGGTCAGGCGGACCCGCTGGCCGATGGCGACCCGATCGACCCAGTGGGACGGCAGGATGAACTCGGCCTCCAGCGCGCGGTCGTCCAGGATGTCCAGCACCGGCTGGCCGGCCTTCACGTACTCGTGCGGCCGGGCGAGGCGTTTCACCACGCGGCCGGCGAAGGGCGCGGCCACGGCGCACTTGGCGGCGACGGTGCGCGCGGATTGCAGTTTGGCGCGGGCCTGCGCCGCCTCGGCGACGGCGAGTTCCGTTTCCAGGGTGCTGGCGGAGTTCAGGTCCCGCAGCCGCCTGTGAACCGCGCTGGCGGTGTCCGCGGCGTGGCTGGCGGCGCGGGCCTCGTCCACCCGGGCGTCGTGGATGGCGCAGTCGATGCCGATCAGCACGTCGCCCTCGGCGAAGCGGTCGCCCAGCCGGACCGGCAGCCGGTCGATGCGGCCGGCGATCTCCACCGACAGCACGGTCTGACGCGCGGCCACGAGCTGCGCCGGCAGCGGCGTGTCCGCCGTCTCCCGCGCTCCCGACTGGGCCCACACGCCGGACGCGCCGACCAAGACCAGCGCGACGGCGGCAAGGCAGGGGGCGAGGATCCGCACCGGCTCAGCGCGGCGCAGGGGGCGGCCCCGCGTCATCCATGAGCAGGGCCACGGGCGCACCCTCGGCCGGGGTTTCGTCGGTCGCCTCTGCCTCCTCCGCCTCGGGGTCCGCCACCGCCGTCACGGGCGGGCGCGCCCAGTCCTCGCCGCGCGCCAGGGCGTCCAGACGCACCCGGATGGCCTCGGCCAGATCCGGCAGCGCGTGGCCGTCCACGGTCTCCGGAACGGGATCGACGCCCACCGTAGCCATCAGCCGGCCATAGGCCATCTGGGCCTCGGCGAAGGTCTGATAGCGCCGCAGTTCCGCGCCGATGGCGGCGGTTTCCGCCGTGATGCGGTCCACGGGATCGCCGGCCCCGCCCGTCTGGCGCCGCCCGGTGGCCTCGGCCAGCCGGGTCTCGATCCGCCACAGGCGGTCGGCCCGGTCGAACTGACGGGTGGCGCTGGCCAACTGATGCGAGACCACATGCACCTGCGCCAGCACCGCCATGCGCAGCGCGAGCCGGCGCGCGTCCGCCACCTCCTCGGCGGTCTCCGCATGGGCGATGCGGTCGGGGGCGGACACGATGTTCACCAGGTTCCAGGTGATCATCGCGCCCCAGTGGTTCCAGTGATTGTTCGCCAGGAAAGAGTTGCTGTTGTATTCGCGGCTGAAATCCAGGGTGATGCCCGGCAGCAGCTTGAGAATCTCCTTGCGGGTCTCGCCCGTGGCGATGCGGCCCAGATAGACCTGTTCGCGCAGGTCCGGGTTGTTCACCAGGGCGGCCAGTTCCAGGTCCTGGATGGGTACGGGCACACCCGGCACCGCCATGGTCTCCGGATCGGGCACGGCGATGGTGAACGGGCGGCCGGGCGGCAGGTTGACCAGCGCCGCCAGTTCCGCGCGGGCGGCCACCATCTCGCGCTCGATGCGCTCCAGTTGGCGGATGGTTTCCAGCAGGGTCTTCTGCCGCTGCAGCACCTGGGTGGGCGGGGCGAGACGCTCCCGCTCCACCTGCTCCAGGTCGGCGAGCGCGCCATCGGCCTGCCGGATCGCGTCGGCCACCCGGTCGCCCAGCACCTGGGCGGCGGCCGCGCGCCAGAAGGCGTAGCGCACCTCCTGCACCAGATTGGCGACCGCCTTGCGGCGGCGCTCGCTGGCGATCAGGGCGCGGTCGGCGTTCTGCTTGGCGGCGTACCAACTCACCCCGAAATCCAGGATGTTCCAGGTCGCGCCCAGGTTCGCCGTGAACAGGTCTCTGTCCGTCGAGGTGGTGGGGTTCGCGTCCGACAGCCGCCCGGTGATGATGTCCCGGCTGGTCGAGGCATTCTCGTTGCTGCGGCTGGTATAGCCGGCCCCGGCCGCCAGTTCGGGCAGCAGGTCGAAGCGGTCCACATCCAGTTGGCCGAGCGCGAGCGCCTCTTCCATCACCCGGGCGCGGCGGTCCAGGTTGAAGCGCAGCACGCGGGCCAAAGCCTCGTTCAGGGTCAGGGGACCGTCCAGGGCCGGCTGGTCGGCGAACATGGCGGCGCGGTCCTCGGCCGCGCGGGCCTCGAACTCCGCCTGGGTGAAGGGGTCGGGCGTCATGGCGCAGGCCGCCATGAGCGCGCAAGCGGAGACGGCCGACACGACCCGGACGAGAACGCGCCCGGCGGCAGGCGGACGCGGCCCCTGGAAAGGCCGCCCTGATGGCAACGAAACAACACCGCGACTGTCGGTCATGTTGGACTGCCCCTATCACAAAGACGGGAGATGCTATCATGCCTCTCGTATTGGGTCACATCCTTCTCTAGCGCCACCGATCAGCCTCCCGCGCCAGGGCTTCCAGTGCCGCCGCCTGCCGCACCGCCTGACCGGCCCGCGCCTCGCGCAGGTCGGCCATGAAGCCGGCCCGCCCTGTGGGCCGCGCCTCGGCCGGGTCGGCGTCGTTGGCGGCGTCGGGCAGACCGGAGACCCCCGCGAGCATGACGGGCGCTCCCTCGATCACCGGGACAGCCTCGGCCTGGGTTCCGGCGCGACTCAGATCGATGCGCACCAGCACGGCGGCCTCGCGGCCGGCCTGATCGCGGGCGATCACCCGCACCACGATCTCTCCCGTGGCCCCGGCCGGAACCTCGCCCACGAAGGTGCCGGTGGCCGGATCGAACGTCAGCCAGTCGGGCAGAGCCTCGCCGTCGGCCAGGGTCGCCGTGAGCCCGATCAGCGCGCCCGCGTCGGTGTGCGCGAACGCATTCGGCGGCAGCGCGTAGGAGAACCCGCCCTGCGCATTGACCGAAGGGGCCTCCACCACCGGCCGGGTGGCGAACAATCCATCGCCCGGACCATCCGCGCCACCAATCACGACCACGGGGAAACTGCCGCCGGCGGTGGACGTGGTGCCGATGATGGGTCCGGGCAGCGCGCCCGCTCCGACGCCGGCGGGGACCGGGACAGGCGCCGGCGCGGGCGGCGCCGGTCCGGTCGCGCCATCGCCATCGCCATCGCCATCGCCATCGCCCGCGCCGAACGCGCCGCTGCCCCCACCCGTCGGACGGATGACGGTGACGATCCCCGGAGCCGGGGGCGGGACTGGTGGTGGGTCCGGCGGAGCCGGGGGCGCCGCCACCGGGGTCGGAGGCGGAGGCGGCGGTGGTGGCGGCGCGTCAGTCCCGCCCTCCGCCGGGGTCGTTTCATCCACATCGGTCACGGAGACCGACAGCACGGTGTCCGTGGTGTTCCCCGCCGCGTCCGAGGCCCGCACGGTGATGTCGTGGGCGGTCCCGCTTTCGTGGTCCAGCAGGGTCCCGTTGGCCACGGTCACCACGCCCGTCGCGCTGATGGCGAAGCGGCCGTCGGCGTCGTCCGCCAGCGCGTAGGTGCTGGCGCCGGAGGCACTCACCGTGCCCACCTGGGTGCCGTTGGCGGCATTCTCGGCCACGCTCAACGCACCGGCGGTGGCGCCGGGCGGCTCGCCGTCCACCACCAGGGCGGCATTGGCCCCCAGGGAGCCCGCCGCGCCGGGCGTTGCGAGCGTCAGGGTGGCGTCGTTGCCGGCCGCGTCCTTGATGGTGCCGCCGTTCAGCGCCAGCGCGCCGGTGCCGGTGTAGTCCAGGTCCGCCGCCGTATCGCCCGCCTGCACCGTGTAGGTGAACGACAGGGTGTCGGTGCCGCTGCCGCTGGCATAGGTCGCGGGCCGATCCGTCGCGCCGGTCTCCAGCGTCAGGGTAGGCGTGCCGCCCGTGGTGTTGACCGTCACCGCTTCGTCGAACTGCACGGTCACCGTCACCGTGTCGCCGATGCCGTAGGCCCCGTCGGCGGTCGAGGACGCCACCCCGGCCACCGTGGGCGCCGTCAGGTCCACGATGGCGATGTCCTTGCTAGCGCCCAGCGATCCGGCCGCGCCGGGGCTCGGCAGGGTCAGCGTGGCATCGTTGCCGGCCGCGTCCTTGATCGTGCCGCCGGACAGAGCCAGCGCGCCGGTGGAGACATAGTCCAGGTCGGCGGCCAGATCCCCCGCCTGCACCGTGTAGCTGAACGACAGCGTGGTGGTGCCGCTGCCGCTGGCATAGGTGGCGGCGCGGTCGGTCGCGCCGGTCTCCAGCGTCAGGGCGGGCGTGCCGGTCACGGTCACGGTCTCGTCGAAGGTCACGGTCACCGTGATCGTGGAACCGGCCCCGTAGGACCCGTCGGCCGTGGTCGCCGAGACCCCCGTCACCGCCGGCGCGGTGCCGTCGATCGCCAGTGCCGCGTTGGCCCCCAGCGAGCCCGCCGCGCCGGGCGTTGCGAGGGTCAGGGTGGCGTCGTTGCCGGCGCCGTCCTTGATGGTGCCGCCGTTCAGCGCCAGCGCCGTGGTGCCGGTGTAGTCCAGGTCGGCCGCCGTGTCCCCCGCCTGCACGGTGTAGGTGAACGACAGCGTGTCCGTGCCGCTGCCGCTGGCGTAGGTCGCCGTTCGGTCCGTTGTGCCGGTCTCCAGCGTCAGGGTCGGCGTGCCGCCCGTGGTGGTGACCGTCACCGCCTCGTCGAACTGCACGGTCACCGTCACGGTGTCGCCGATGCCGTAAGCGCCGTCCGCCGTGGACGACGCCACCCCGGCCACCGTGGGCGCGGTCAGGTCGGTGATGACGATATCCGCGTTCGCCCCCAGCGACCCCGCCGCGCCGGGGCTCGGCAGGGTCAGGGCGGCGTCGTTGCCGGCCGCGTCCTTGATGGTCCCGCCGGCCAGGGACAGCGCCGCCGTGGAGACATAATCCAGGTCGGCGGCCAGATCGCCGCCTTGCACCGTGTAATTGAAGGTCAGCGTGGTGGTGCCGCTGCCGCTGGCGTAGGTGGCCGCCCGGTCGGTCGCGCCGGTCTCCAGCGTCAGGGTGGGCGTGCCGGTTACCGTCACGGCCTCGTCGAAGGTCACGGTCACCGCGATGGTGGACCCGGCGCCGTACGCGCCGTTCCCGGTGGTGGAGGCCACGCCGGATACCGTCGGGGCGGTGCCGTCGATCGCGACGGCCGCGTTGTCGCCCAGGGATCCGGCGGCCCCCGGGCTCGCCAGCGTCAGGGTGGCGTCGTTGCCGGTGCCGTCCTTGATGGTGCCCCCGTTGAGGGCCAGCGCGCCCGTCCCGGTGTAGTCCAGGTCGGCGGCCGTATCGCCCGCCTGCACGGTGTAGCTGAACGACAGCGTGTCCGTGCCGCTGCCGCTGGCGTAGGTCGCCGTCCGGTCGGTCGTGCCGGTCTCCAGCGTCAGGGTGGGCGTGCCCGTCACGATGACCGCTTCGTCGAACTGCACCGTCACGGTGACCGAATCGCCGATCTTGTAGGTCCCGTCCGCCGTGGACGTGTCCACCGCCGCCACGGTGGGTGCGGTCAGGTCGGTGATGACCAGATCCTTGTTCGCGCCCAGGGATCCGGCCGCCCCGGGCGTCGGCAGGGTCAGGGTGGCGTCATTGCCGGCCTGGTCCCGGATCGTGCCCCCGGCCAGGGCCAGCGCGCCGGTGGAGACGTAGTCCAGGTCGGCGCTCGCGTCGCCCGCCTGCACGGTGTAGCTGAACGACAGCGTGTTGGTCCCGGAGCCCGACGCGTAGGTCGCGGCGCGGTCCGTGGTGCCGGTCTCCAGCGTCAGGGTGGGCGTGCCGGTCACGGTCACGGCCTCGCTGAACTGGACGGTCACAGTGATCGCCTCGCCGGCCTCGTAGGAGCCGTTCGCCTTTGTCGAGGAGACATCCGAGACCGTGGGCGCGGTGCCGTCGATCACCAGCGCCTTGTTGGCGCCCAGGGACTCGGCATCGCCCGGGTTGGCCAGGGTCAGGGTGGCGTCGTTGCCGGCCGCATCCTTGATCGTGCCGCCGGCCAGGGCCAGCGCGGCGGAAGAGACATAATCCAGGTCCGCCGATGTGTCGCCCGCCTGCACCGTGTAGGTGAACGACAGGGTGTTGGTGCCGCTGCCCGAGGCATAGGCGGCCGTCCGGTCCGTGGCGCCGGTCTCCAGCGTCAGCGTGGGTGTGCCGGTCACGGTGACCGCTTCGTCGAACTGCACCGTGACGGTCACCGTGTCGCCCACGCCGTATGACCCATTGGCCGTGGTCGCCGACACGGTCGAGACCGTGGGCACGGTGCCGTCGATCACCAGCGCGGCGTTGGCGCCCAACGAGCCGGCGGCTCCCGGGGTCGGCAGGGTCAGGGTGGCGTCGTTGCCGGCGGCGTCCTTGATGGTGCCGCCGTTCAGCGCCAGCGCGGCGGTGGACACATAGTCCAGGTCGGCAGCCGTGTCGCCGGCCTGCACGGTGTAGGTGAACGACAGCGTGTCGGTCCCGCTCCCGCTGGCATAGGTGGCGGCACGGTCGGTGGCGCCGGTCTCCAGCGTCAGCGTCGGCGTGCCGGTCACGGTCACTGCTTCGTTCAAGGTGACCGTCAGCGTGAGGGTGTCGCCGGCCTTGTAGGCGCCGTTCCCGGTCGAGGATGAGACCGACGACACCGTGGGGGCCACGTCGTCGGTGACGTTGACCGTCACGGACACATCGGAATTCGTGGTGCCGTCGCCGGCCCGGATGCCGAGCGTGTAGCTTGGGATCGCGCTGGCATCCAATTGAGTGGTGTCGTTGACGGTGATCTGCCCGGTGCCGGCATTGATGGCGAAGGCGTTGCCGGTATTGCCCGACTGGATGGAGAAGGTCACCGAATCGTCGTCGCCGGTGGTGGCGACCGTCCCCAGCGCCGTGGTGTTGGCGTCCGATTCGTTGGCGGCGAAGCTCTGTCCGCCGGTGATGGTGGGCGCGACATCGGTGACCGAGATCGTCACGTCGTTCGTGGCCGTGCCGCCGCCGTCATCGGCCTGGATGGTCAGGGTGTAGGAGGACGTGGTTTCGAAATCCAGGTCATCGGCATCGTTGACGGTGACCGCGCCGGTGCCGGCATTGATGGCGAAAGCCAGATTGCCATCCCCGTCGCCGTTCAGGTTGCCGGCGGTGATGGAATAGGTGATGCCCACATCCGACCCGCCGCCGTCGCCGTCGTTGGCCTCCACATCGCCGTCGGCCAGCACGGTCGTGCCGTTGGTCGCGGTCTCGGAGACGCTGCCGTTGTTCGCGGTCGTGAACACCGGATCATTGGACGGCGTCTGGAGATTGGCCAGCACAAGCTCGTCGATCTCGAAGTTATTGGCCGCACCGTCTTGCGCGTTGATGTAAAGCTTCGAGATCCCCGTAAAACCTGTCAGATTGACCGTTACGGTTCCGTCGCCACCAACGGCGCTGGTCGTGTGCGTATCGCCCTTGTCGGATGTGATAATGAAGGTTTCGCTTGAGCTGTCCCAGTTCGTGATGCTGAAGCCGGAGATATCAAACGTCTTGCCGCCCTGGAAATAGAGGGTCCCCTGTGTCTCTCCGTTGGCGCCCCCGCCGAAGTTCACATACCCGTCGTAATCGGGGGTAATGTACGTGCTGTTCGTCTGGCCGTCCGCAACCAGAGTGTAATTGCCGCCGTCAAATGCGTACGTGGCGTTCGTGCCGCCCGCGCCACTGTCGAAGGCCCCTGAGACGGTCGCACTGCCAAAGGTCAGGGTGCCGTTGAACGCCAGCAGCCCGCCGAAGGCGCCCATGTCGCCCCGGCCGCTGCCCAGGGCGGCGGTCTCGATGACGCCCTCGCGCGCTTCCAGATCCCAGTCGCCGCCAAGACCCGCCGCGCCGGTGGCATCGTCGGAGGCGGCCACGTCGGCCCCCGTGCGAATGGCCAGGGAGTCGATGAAATCGCGGCCCGCGTCGCCCTCGCCCACCTCGCAGCCGTACAGCAGCAGGTCGCCGTCCGGCGCAAGGCTGCCCGACAGGATCGCCAGCAGATCGCCGGCCTGGTCCAGCGTGTCCGACGACAGCACCTCGTTGCCGATCCGCACCGCGCCGACGTCGCCGTGGGACAGGATGTGCAGGCCGTCGATGCCCGACCGCCCGTCCAATGCCCGGGCGACCGCGCCGAACCCGTCGTCCTCGCCCGCGACGACGATCACCTCCAGCCCGGCGGCCTCGGCGGCGGCGGCCAGGGCCTCGTGCCCCTCGACGCTGGAATCCACGAGGGCGACATCCGTCCGGCCGTCCCTGGTCGGCGCCGGGCCGGAGTCGCCTTCCGAATCGCCCCCCGAATCGCCCCCCGAATCGCCCCCCGAATCGCCCACGGCCTCGCCGGCGGTGGCCACGGCCGCGCCGTCGAACATCAGGCGCGGTTCAAGGGCAAGGGCATACGGCCGGCGCGACGCGGCCGGGGCGCGGTCGATGATCCCCATGGAACCTTCCTCCATCGTTGCGCCGGGGGCCCGCCCCGGCTCTCGGGCGCTAGCCGTTCTGATGCGCCACAGGGCGTACCGGGGCGCCGTCGCGGTGGGCGGCGATCACGTTCGCGCGACTTCCGGTCACGTCGTGCCAGAAATCCATGTCCCTGTATTTCCGGAACAGATCGGGCGGCAGGATGGTCCGCCGCTCCTCGAAGCTCACCCGGGGCCGCACCTGATGCAGGCCGCGCAGCCCCAGCGCCTCGTCGAAGGCCGGCGCGTCGAATGTGACATGCTCGACATCGTGGCCGTCGTACCAGGGTTCGTCCAGGAACCCGTAAACCAGCCGCAGCACCTGTTCGGGGGCGCGGCACAGATATTCGTAGTCCACCACCAGAAGGCGGTCGGCCTGGTCGCCGTAGAACGCCTCCTTGAGCGCGGCCCAGGGATACCCCACCAGCCGGTTCGGCCGGGTCAGGGTCTCCACCCGGCCGTAGACGGTGTTGCCGCCCCCATCGGTGCCGAACAGCAGCGTATTCTCGTACGGGTCGCGGCGGATCAGCCGCTCCAGGCTGTCCAGCACCCAGGAGACATCGCGGACACAGGCGATCACCCGCGCCCGGGGGAACAGGTCGGCGAGCAGGGGCAGACGCGCGCTCCAGGCCCGATTGGTGTCGAAGATCACCGGGCGGTCGGTCACGCCCTCGTAATACGACTCGAACAAGGCGCGCAGGATGCGGGGGCGCTGCTCCGGCTGTACCAGCAGCGAAGTCTCGCTGCCCGCGCTCATGAGCTGGAGGTTCGCCGACACCAGCGCGTGCAGACCGCTGGACATCGAGGCATGAAAGCGCGGGTTCTGGCGCAGCAGGGCGGCCAGCAGCGTCGAGCCCGACCGTGGCAGGCCCGAGATGAAATGCCGTGTGATGCCCGGTGTGCCCACGGACGCCCACTCCGAACGCTTCCACGCAAACAAATTGTGCGGGAAGCCCCGCTTGAAATCCCCCCTTGATAGCATGTGGCCGCGCGTTCGTCACCCCTTGCGGGCGCACCGCGAAGCGGCGCGCCCTTGGCCTGAGAGAATGGTCAGGGGTCAGGGCAGGGCTCCGAACCCGGATGACCGTTCTGTGACCCTGATGGGGTCGACCCCGCCTCTCGAGATCCCTCGTCTCGCTTCGCTCGCTCGGGATGACAAGATACAACTAATGGTTGTATTCCTGAAGCCGCGAAGCGGCTGAAGGATCTCGAGCTTGGGTCTCCGAACCGCTGCAAAGACCCGCAAGAGGGATGCCGTTAACCTGAGCCCGTCGCCCTGGGCGCACCGCGAGCCGGTGCGCCCAGGGCCTGCAGGATCAGTCAGGGACGGGGCGGATAGATCCCGTCGTGGGCAATGCAGGGCGTCAGCGCGAGTTGCGGCGGAATGTTGTAGTGCGGCTGCCCCCCACCGGCCGGCCCAGCCTGCAGCTCGGACGTATCGAGCGTCACGCCCCCGACCTGGGCCGGATTGCTGCCGGGGGTGGCGGGCGTATAAGGTCCCTCAAGGTTGCGCCCCGCCATTCCCCCGAGAAAATAGCCTGTCCCGGCGACCGGCTCGGTCACGCTGCCGCTGGCGGGCCCGCCAGGCACCACATCGATGGTCCCTTGCCCCGTGCCGCTCCCCGAGTCGGCGATGGGGTGGGTGTGGGTCGGCATCGTGCTCACATCGAGTGGCACGGTCTCCACGCCACGCTTGTCACCGAGCCTCACCGGGTTCAGCCCCGGCGCCGTGCCCGCGCCGATCATGGACCGGCCGCGCAGGTCCGGCAGTTGGAACGTTGTGGTGCCGTTGCCGCCGTACGTGGTGCCCAGCAGGGAGAACAGGGCCTGAAATTGCGAGATCTGGACCATGCCGCCGGTCGCCGACAGGTAGACCCCGTCGGGGCAGAACGTGGCGGCGGTAAAGCAGATCGACCCGATGAACGGGTCCGACGAACAGGCCTGGGCCGCGCGCGGGGTCAGGGCCACGGCGGCCAGGCCGACGGCGGCACCGGCGACGGCCAGCGTCAGGGGTTTGCGCAAGGTCATGGGGCGTCCTCCCGGTCCGGGGAGCGCGCGGGCACCGCACCCGCGCGCGGGGCCGTTCGATCCCGACCGGGGTGCCGCACCTCGGGCACGCCCAATCCGAACACCGAACGCCCTTTTATACCGGAAGACGCAGATTTTTGCACGTCTTTGATGTGTTGAAAAGACTCCGATAGGAATGACCGCAACACCGGGGGACCCGCAGTCCGCCTGACGTCCTCGCGTCAGGGGTCCTCGGGATCGAGCGGATCGAGCGGCTCGGCCGCCGCGTCGTCCGGTCCGTCGGGGTCGGGCAGCACACCGTGATCGGCCGCGCGCGCGCCATAGGCCGCGATGGCCGGCCGGGCATCCAGCAGGCCGGCGGCCTTCATCTCCTCCACCCCCGGCAGGTCCTTCAGGCTCTCCAGCCCGAAGTGGTCCAGAAACGCGTCGGTGGTGCCCCAGGTGAGCGGCCGCCCGGGCGACTGCCGCCGACCCCGGGGGCGGATCCAGCCGGCCTCCAGAAGCACGTCGAGCGTCCCCTTGGACACGGCCACGCCCCGGATCTCCTCGATCTCGGCGCGGGTGACGGGCTGGTGATAGGCGACGATGGCCATGGTCTCGACCGCCGCCCGGGAGAGCTTCTTCTGCTCCACGGACTCGACAGTCAGCACCGCGGCCAGATCGGGCGCGGTGCGGAAGGCCCAGGTGGCGCCCCGCCGCACCAGCCGCACCCCACGCCGGTCGTAGTGCGCCGCCAGCTCGGCCAGCAGCCCTGAAACGTCCGTCCCACCGGGCAGGCGCGCCGCCAGCGCCTTTTCGGTCATGGGCTCGGCGGCGGCGAACAGGATCGCCTCCACCATGCGCAGAAGCTGGAACGGCTCCGTCTCCGCCGATGGCCCCTCCGCCTCGGTCCGGTCCTCGGGCTCATCCGTCATGATCGTCCCCCGGCTCGCGACGGCGCACGTACAGCGGCGAGAACGGACCGCCGTCCTGGCGCACCTCCGCCCGGCCCTGGCGCGCCAGTTCCAGGGTGGCCACGAAGGTGGCCCCGATGGCCGAGCGCCGGTGCAGGTCGTCGGTCAGGTCCTCGGGCAGGAAGCGCATCAGCGCCGTCCACTCCAGGGTCGTGCCCAGCAGCGCGTTCAGCCGCGACAGGGCCTGTTCCACCGAGTACAGGTCGAAGGGCTCCACGGACAGCGCGGTGGCCTGGGTGCGCCGCTGAAGGTCGGCATAGGCCCGCAGCAGGTCGTGAAGGGTCAGGTCGAAGACCGCGTGATGAACGATGGAGACCGCTTCGGGCGCCCCCCGGGCCAGGGTCTCCCGGCCCAGGCGCGGGCGCTCGAACAGGGTGCGTCCGGCGGTGCGCATGGCCTCCAGCCGCTGCAACTGGAACTGCAGGGCGGCGGCCATCTCGGCGCCGCTGGGCTCGTCGTCGGCCTGGGGCACGGGCAGCAACAGGCGCGACTTCAGGAACGCCAGCCACGCCGCCATGACCAGATAGTCCGCCGCCAGATCCAGGTGCCGCTGACGGACGGCCTTGACGAAGGCCAGGTACTGTTCGGCCAGATGCAGGATGGAGATGCGGGCCAGGTCCACCTTCTGGTCCCGCGCCAGCGCCAGCAGCACATCCAGCGGCCCATCGAAGCCGTCCAGGTTCACCACCAGGGCATCGGGCACGGCCGGCGCCGCGCCCTCGACATCGTCGGCGAAGGGCGGCGCCCCCGTGGCGGCAGCGCCGCCGTCGTCTCTCGGGGGACCGCTCATGGCCGCGTCCTCCCTGCGGGGCCCTAGAGAAACGCCAGGGTCACGATCAGGTCGTTGACCCACGCCATGACGGGCAGCAGCACCGCCCGGAAGGGATCGAAGCCGATCCCGAACTCCGCCAGCAGGAACGGCAGCACCAGCAGCCCGCCGATCAGGATCAGCAGCCCGAAGCGCTCCAGCCGCGCCAGCCGCACGGCCAGGGGCCGGGGCAGCAGGCCCACGGCCACCCGGCCGCCGTCCAGCGGCGGCAGCGGGATCATGTTCACCACGGCCAGCAGCACGTTCAGCAGGATCATGTTGCTGAGCGTGCGCCACATCCACTCGCTCATCACATCCGGCGTGAAGGCGACCAGATGCAGCGACAGCGCCGCGGCGAAGGCCATGACCAGATTGCTCGCCGGCCCGGCGGCGGCCACCAGCACCATGTCGCGGCGCGGATTGCCCAGGCCGGCGAAGTTGACCGGCACGGGCTTGGCCCAGCCGAACAGGAACGGCGCCCCGGACAGGAACAGCATGCCGGGCAGCACCACGGTGCCGATGGGATCCACGTGCCGGATCGGATTGGCCGAGACCCGCCCCAGGCTGTACGCGGTGGAATCGCCCAGTTTCCAGGCGGCCCAGCCATGCGCGGCCTCGTGCAGGGTGATGGCCAGCAGCACCGGCAGGATCCAGGTGGTGGCCGTAACGATGAGTTCGGGCGTCATGACGCGAGCAGTGTCTCCAGTTGGGCGCGCGCGGCCCCGGCGTCGAAAGACGCCGGTGGCGTCAGCGCGGCCCGCGCGCGATCGGCCCGGGCCTGCCCCGCCGCATCCAGCGGCCGGCAGCCCGAAACCACGGCCCGCATCTCGTCCCAGTCCCCATTGCAGTGAAGCACCACGTCGCACCCGGCCGCGAGAGAGTCGCGCGCCCGATCGGCGAAGTCGCCATCAAGGGCCTTCATGGAGATGTCGTCGGTCATCAACAGGCCGTCAAACCCGATATGGGACCGAATGACCCCCTCCACCACATCCGGCGACAGGGTGGCGGGCCGGTCCGGGTCGATGGCGGTATAGACCACGTGGGCGGTCATGCCCATGGCGGCGTCGGCCAGGGCGCGGAACGGGGCGAAATCCACGGCCTCCAGATCGGCGCGACCGGCCGTCACCACGGGCAGGCTCTCGTGCGAGTCCGCGCGCGCCCGGCCGTGCCCCGGCAGATGCTTGACGACCGGCAGCACACCCCCGGCCAGCAGGCCCTCGCAGCACACCCGGCCCAGATCGGCCACGGACTCCGGATCCGCGCCGTAGGCCCGGTCACCGATGATGTCGTGCCCGGCCGGGTCCAGCACATCGAGCAGCGGCAGACAGTCCACATCGATGCCCAGCGCCGCCAGATCATGGGCGATCAGCCGGGCGTTCAGACGCACGGCCTCGCGCCCGCGCTCGGGGTCCCGGGCGTAGAGCGGGCGGAACGCCCCCTGCGGCGGATAGGCCGGCCAGTGCGGCGGCCCCAGGCGGCGCACACGGCCGCCCTCCTGGTCGATCAGCACGAAGGCATCGGGCCGTCCCGCGCAGGCGCGCAGTTCGGCCACCAGATCGGCGACCTGGCCCGGCGACTCCACGTTGCGGCTGAACAGGATGAACCCCAGCGGACGGACATCGGCGAAAAGGGCCCGCTCTTCCCGGGTCGGACGCAGTCCGGCGCAGCCCAGGAAAGCGGCCAGCGGCGCCTCACTCACGGACAATCAGACACTCCACGTCGCGTTGCTTCAGGGATTCGCACAGGGTCCGGGCCGCGTCGTCGCTGCCCAGCGGGCCGGCGCGCAAGCGGTAGAACTGCCCCCGGTCGCCCAGGTCGGCGAACACGATCACGTGCGGCACGTCGCCCAGCAGGTCGGGGTGGGCGGCGCTGACCCGCTCCCAGTGGCGCTCGGCCAGGGCGCGTTCGCGGAAGGCGGCAAGCTGCACCTGCGGCCCGTCCTGGACGGCGGCGACGACGTTTTCCGGCGCAGTGGCCGTCGGGACCTCGGGGGCGGGCGCGGGTTCGGCGGCCGGACCGGGCGGCGCTTCCGGCACCGGGGCCGGCTCGGGCGCGGCGGGCTCGGACGCGGATGCGGTCTCCTCCGCGTCAGCGCCCTCGGTTTCGGGGACGGGCGGCGCGGCGTCGGAGAACGGCGCGGGAATGCCGTCATCGGCGGCCGCGTCCGCTGTCGCGGGACCCGCATCGGCCGCCGGCTCGGGTGCGGTGGCGGGCTGTTCGGCCGGGGGCGTCACGGGGGGTTCGGGCGCCGGCTCGGGCACGGGCGGGGCCATCGGGCGCGCGGGCTCGGGCAGAAGCTGTTCCACCTCGGGCCCGCCGTCGGCCGGATCGCCGTCTTCCAGGCGGCCATAGATGAGCTTGTCCTGATCCTCGACGGTCTGGCCGCCGGGGTCCTCGGGACGCACCTTGTAGGGCTCCTCCTCCGCGCGGACCACGGGCAGGTCCGGCGCGGGCGCGGGCGCGGGGGCCGCCGGCGCGGGCGCGGCGGAGTCGGCCATCCCGGGCCCGCCGTCCGCGGACGGCGCGGCCTCGTCCGGCGCGGCGGGGGCGAGTACGGCGACAGAGGGGCCGGACCCGGCCTGCGGGGCCTCATCCGAGGGCGAAAAGATGACCCACAGACCGCCGCCCACCACGACCAGCGCGCCCAGCCCGGCCGCCATCAGCCACAGCGGCGGCCCGCGCCGCCGCGCGGGCGGCGGCTCGGCCACCAGATCGTCGTCGTCGTCATCCAGATCGAACGTGAACCCGCGCCCGGACGGATCCGTCCGGGCGTCCTCTCCCGACTCGGACGTCCCGTAGTCCAGGCCGTCATCCGGCAGGATCCGGAACATCTGATCGTCAAGAGCAACGGGTTCGTCCCGACCGCCCTGGCCGGGTTTCCTGACCCCTGGCATCAGCGAAGTTCCTCGACGGGCTGAACCCCAAACACCTGAAGGCCCGACGCTATCACCGTCGCAACACCCTGGACAAGCGCCAGACGCGCCAGCGACCGGGTTTCATCCTCGGGGATCAGGAAGCGCAACTCCGTATCGTCCTTGCCCTTGGTCCACAACCCGTGGAAGGCCCCGGCGACCTCGGCCATGTAATAGGCGACGCGGTGCGGCTCGTGCGCCTCGGCCGCGCTTTCCACCAGGCGCGGCCAGCCGGCCAGCACGCGGACCACCTCCAGGTCCTCGGGCGCGTCCAGCACCTCCAGCGGCCCATCGGCCAGCGCGGCCGGGCTGAGATCACGGCCCGGGAACACCTCGCCGGCGTGGCGCAGCACGGAACAGGCCCGGGCGTGGGCGTACTGCACGTACCACACCGGGTTGTCGCGGCTCTGCTCGGTCACCTTGGCGAAGTCGAAGTCCAGCGACGCGTCGTTCTTGCGGGTCAGCATGATGAAGCGGACCACGTCCTTGCCGACCCGGTCCACGACGTCGCGCAGGGTGACGAAGGTCCCCGCGCGCTTGGACATCTTCACCGGCTCGCCCCGGTCCAGCAGCTTGACGAGTTGGCACAGCTTGACGTCCAGCGTCGCGCGGCCGTCGCTGACCGCCTTCACCACCGCCTGCAGGCGCTTGACGTAGCCGCCGTGATCCGCGCCGAAGACGTTGATGAGTTCCTCGAAACCGCGCTCCACCTTGTCGCGGTGATAGGCCATGTCGCCGGCGAAGTAGGTCCATGACCCATCCGATTTCCTCACCGGGCGGTCCACGTCGTCGCCGTAGTCGGTGGCCCGGAACAGGGTCTGCGGGCGCGGCTCCCAGTCCTCCGGGGCCTTGCCCTTGGGCGGTTCCAGAACGCCGGTGTAGATGAGGCCCTGTTCCTCCAGCCAGGCAAGCGTACCGTCCACGCGGCCGGCCGCCACCAGCCCGCGTTCGCTGGTGAACACATCGAACCGCACCCCCAGGGCATCCAGATCGTCGCGGATCCTGTCCAGCATCATCTCCACGGCGAGGTCCCGGACGGGTTCCAGCCACTGGGCCTCGGGCGCGTCGGCGTATTGATCCTCCACCCGCTCGGCCAGCGCTTGCCCGACCGGCACCAGATAGTCGCCGCCGTACTCCAGGTCCTTGCGCGCGAGCATGCCCGCGAGGTCATCGTCGGACAGACGCCCCAGGGCCTGGAGATACCGGGCGTGCGCGGCGCGGGCCAGGGCGTCCACCTGCGCGCCGGCGTCGTTGATGTAGTACTCGCGGGTCACCCGGAACCCGGCCTTTTCCAGCAGGGCGGCGAGCACATCGCCCACCACGGCGCCCCGGGCGTGGCCCACGTGCATGGGGCCGGTGGGGTTGGCCGAGACGAACTCGACGTTCACCTTGCGCCGGTTGCCCATGCGGCTGTCGCCGTAGCCCGGGCCGGCGCGCAGACAATCGCGCAGGCAGCCGATCCAGATCGCCGCGGACAGGCGCAGGTTGATGAAGCCCGGCCCGGCCACCTCGGCCGCCGTCACGCCGGAAATCGTGGCCAGCCGCGCCGCCAGCCGCTCGGCCAGATCGCGCGGCTTCAGCCCGGCCGGCTTGGCCAGCACCATGGCGGCGTTGGTGGCCATGTCCCCGTGAGACGGGTCGCGGGGGGGCTCCACCGTCAGGCGGCCGGTGTCCAGCCCGTCGGGGAGGCTGCCTTCCGAAACCAGGGCGGCGACCTGCGCCAGGACGAGATCCTTGTAGACGGCGAAAATGTTCATGGGGTCGGGTGTCCGGCAAAAAGACCAGGAAGGGTGTCAGGGCTTGACCACGGGATCGAACAGGCGGGCGTGTTCGTCAAGGGCGAAGCGGTCGGTCATGCCCGCGATGTAATCCGCCACCACCCGCGCGCGCCGGGAGTCGTCGCCGCCGGCGGCCCGGGCGCGGGTGGACCAGTCCCCCGGCAGAAGGGCCGGTTCCGCCAGCAGCAGGTCGAACAGGTCGCGCACCACGCGGCGCGCCTTGCTGGTCATGCGATTGACCCGGTGGTGGCGGTACATGTTGGGGAACAGGAAGTCCTTGAACGCGCGATCGTGGGCCGTCATGGCGTCGGAGAACGCCACCAGCGGCCGGCCCAGGGCGCGCACGTCCTCCACGCTCTCCGGCCGGTCCTCGGCGAAGCGGCGGCCGGTCTCGGCGCACAGGTCCGAGACCATGGCGTCGATGATCCGGCGCACGGACTCGTGGATCAGGCGGCTGCGCTCCAGGCCCGGATGGGCGTCGGCGACGGCGGCGAACACCGGACCGGCCAGCGGCACGTCGCGCAGGTCGGACTCGGTGAACAGGCCGGCGCGCAACCCGTCGTCGATGTCGTGGGCGTTGTAGGCCACATCGTCCGCCACGGCGGCCACCTGCGCTTCCGGCCCCGCATGGGTGTGCAGCTCCAGGTCATGCGTCTCGGCATACTCCTGGATGGCCAGCGGCAGCGGCTCCGTGCGCCCGGGTCCGGTCAGGGGGCCGTTGTGCTTGACCAAGCCTTCCAGGCTCTCCCAGGTCAGGTTGAGTCCGTCGAAGGCGGCGTAGCGGTGCTCCAGCTTGGTGACGATGCGCAGGCTCTGGGCATTGTGGTCGAAGCCCCGATAGGGCGCCATGCAGTCCTTGAGCGCCCGTTCGCCGGCATGACCGAAGCACGTGTGGCCCAGATCGTGGGCCAGCGCCAGGGCCTCGGCCAGATCCTCGTTCAGGCCGAGCACGCGGGCGAGCGAGCGGGCGATCTGCGCCACCTCCAGGCTGTGGGTCAGCCGGGTGCGGTAGTTCTCGCCCTCGTGATAGACGAAAACCTGCGTCTTGTACTGGAGGCGACGGAACGCGCCGGAATGAATGATCCGGTCGCGGTCGCGCTGGAAAGGCGTGCGGGTGGCGGACTCAGGCTCGGCCACCAGCCGGCCCCGGGTCCGCGCCGGATCACTGGCGCAGCGGGACAGGACCCCCGGCACAGGCGCGGGCGGCGACAACGAGGCCGGAGGCGAAACCGGGGCGGCGACAGGTGTGGACGGCATCATGGCCGCACCCTACCCCCCGCCCGGTCCGGAGGCAACGTCCGGCGTCGGCCGCGCCCGCCCCTCCGGCCCGCGCCGAAGGGACGAGAGGACGGCCCGCGCGGCGCCGGATCAGGCCTGCAGGGTCTCGAACTTGGCCTGAAGCTGCGCCGGGGTCTCGGCGTGCGCCGGATCCTTGACGATGCACTCGACGGGGCACACGGCCACGCACTGCGGCTCGTCGAAGTGGCCGACGCACTCGGTGCAGCGGGCCGGATCGATCTCGTAGATGATGGCGCCGGCCGTGATGGCTTCGTTCGGGCACTCGGCGGGGCAGGCATCGCAGTTGATGCACTGATCGGTGATCTTGAGGGCCATGAATTCAGTGTCCTGGTTGAAGGTGGCTCGGGTCCGCGCGGGCGCGGTCGACCGGCGGCGGCCGTGAGGGCGCCCGATCCCCGCCACGCTATGCCAAAACCGCGCCCCGGACGCAACCGAATGGCTCGGCCCGGTGCGCCAACGGCGGCGGCGGGAGCGGCCGTGCGTATCCGGAATACCGCAAGGCTGCATTGATCCGGGTCAATGGGGGACGGGCCACGAGTCCATTGAGGCGTCGCCAGAATGGCGCTATACCCCGAGGCTTCATGGCCGGGCGGAGCGCCGTCCGGTGGACGGGCGGCGGGCGCGACACGCCGCGACCTGAACAAGCGGGAGCAGGACAGATGGCGCTCTCTTCGGTCTCCATCGCCATGACCGGCAGTGGCGGTGCGGGCGTGATGACCGCCGGCCAGATCCTTCTGGATGCGGCCGCGAAGGCTGGCTACTACGGGCTGATGGGTCGCACCCTGGGCCCCCAGATCCGCGGCGGCGAGTCCGCGGCCCTGTTGCGGCTCAGCACCGAGCCGGTGCAGAGCCCCGACGACGGGTTCGACATCCTGGTCGCCTTCGACTGGGGCAACATCGAGCGCTTCCGCGAGGAACTGCCCATGAATCCGGGCGGCCTCATCATCGCCGACCCGCATGCCGGCGATGTCCCGGCGCTGATGCTGGACGCGGAACGGCGCATCGAATACGTGCCGTTCCACGCCATGTCCAAGGACATTCACGGCGGCCGCGTCAACATGGTCGCCCTCGGCCTGATCGCGGAACTGGTCGGGCTGGACCATGACTGCCTGGTCGAGCGCGTGACCACGCAGTTGTCCGGCAAGGGGCAGACCGCGCTGGACTCCAGCCGGGCCGGCCTGGACGCCGGGGCCGAGGCCGTGGTCGGCGTCAAGGGCGTGCCCCGGCTCGACCGGCCCAAGCCGCGCACCGGCGACCGCTGGTCCATCACCGGCAACGACGCCGCCGGCCTGGGCGCCATCCAGGGCGGCGTGCGGTTCTGCGCGGCCTACCCCATCACCCCGGCCACCGACATCCTGGAGTGGCTGGCGCCCAATCTGCCCAAGGTGGGCGGCACCCTGGTCCAGTGCGAGGATGAACTGGCCTCGGTCAACATGATCCTGGGCGGCAGCTACGGCGGCGTGCCCTCCGTCACCGCCACGTCCGGCCCCGGCCTCGCGCTGATGACGGAGAGCATCGGGCTCGCCGTCGCCTCCGAAACCCCGGTGGTCATCATCGACGTGCAGCGCGGCGGCCCCTCCACCGGCATTCCCACCAAGTCCGAACAGGTGGACCTGAACATCGCGGTGAACGGGCTGCACGGCGACGCCCCGCACGTGGTCACGGCGCCCCTGTCCATCGGGGACTGCCTGTTCACCACCCAGTGGAGCGTGCATCTGGCCGAGGCCATGCAGACCGCCGTCATCGTGCTGTCGGACCAGACGGTGGGACAGTCGCGCACCATCATCGACAAGCCCGCCGAGATCGCCTTCATCGGCCGCCGCAAGGTCGCCGAGACCGTGCCGGGCGAGCGCTACCTGCGCTATGCGCTGACCGCCGACGGGGTGTCGCCCATGAGCCTGCCGGGGACGGACGGCGGCGCCTACATCGCCGAGGGGCTGGAGCACGACGAGACCGGCCGCCCCTCGACCCAGGGCGCCCATCACACCGAGCAGCTCGCCAAGCGCCAACGCAAGATCACGGACTTCGACTACGGCGACCACTGGGCGCTGGTGGACGGCGATCCCGACGCCGAGGTGGCGGTGCTGACCTGGGGGTCCACCGCCGAGGTGGCGCGCGAGGCCGTCAACCGCGCCCGCGCCCGGGGCGTCAAGGCGCGTCTGGTGGCGGTCCGCCTGATCGACCCGGTTCCGGCCGACCGGCTGCGCTACGCGCTGGCCGGGGTGTCGCGCACCGTCGTGGTGGAGCAGAACCACGGCGGCCAGTACCTGCGCCACCTGCGCGCCCACATGGACCTGCCCGGCCGCGTCGAGGCGTTCCATCGCCCGGGGCCGCTGGGTCTGCGTCCCGGGGAAATCCTCGCCCACATCCTGAGTCAGTAAGGAGCGCGCCGCCATGGATGCCGTCGTTGCGAAGCCCCAGGACTACAAGTCGGACCTCAAGCCGATCTGGTGCCCGGGCTGCGGGGACTTCTCCGTGCTGGCCGCGATCACGCGGGGCCTGGCCGAGCTGAACCTGCCGCCGAAGGACGTGGCCCTGGTCTCGGGCATCGGGTGCTCGTCGCGCCTGCCGGCCTATTCCACCCTCTACGGGTTCCACAGCGTGCACGGCCGCGCGCTGCCGGTGGCCAGCGGCCTGAAGCTGGCCCGGCCCGACCTGACCGTGCTGTCCGTGGGCGGCGACGGCGACGGGTTCTCGATCGGTGGCAACCACTTCGTCCACGCCTGCCGGCGCAATGTGGACCTGACCTACATCGTCATGGACAACAGCGTCTATGGCATGACCAAGGGGCAGGCCTCGCCGACCACGCAGGCGGACTGGACCGGCTCCAAGCTCACGCCGGAGGGGCCGGGCGTCGCCCCGTTCCGCCCGCTGGAAATGGCGCTGTCGTCCGGCGCGACGTTCATTTCGCGCGCCTTTTCGGGTGATCCCATGGAGCTGACCCGGCAGGTCTGCGCCGCCGTGCAGCACAAGGGCTTCTCGTTCGTCCATGTGCTCAGCCCCTGCGTGACCTACCGGCCCGAGCAGAAGGGCTGGCGCGAGCTGGTCCACGGCGACTTCACCGAGCCGTATACGGATCGGCGGGACGCCTTCCTGCGCCTGCTGGACGACGACGGATTCACGACCGGCATCCTCTACCAGGGCGCCGCCGCGCCGTTCCAGCCCATGCCGCGCGCCACCCAGTCCGTGGCGGACCTGGGCGACCAGTTCGTCATCTGACGAGGCGGCCCCGCCTCCCGTCTTCTTCTGCCGCGAGATCAAGGATGACCATGGACAGCCTCGAAGAGTTCATCGCCCATGCCGTGGCCCTGGAGGAGGACTCGGCCGTCCGGTTCGACGACATGGCGGACTCGCTCGACGTCCACCAGAACCACGAGGTCACGGACCTGTTCCGCAAGATGGCCCATTACTCCCGCCTGCATCTGGCCGAAGCCCAGAAGCTGGCGGAGGGGATGACGCTGCCGCACATCAAGCCCTGGGAGTACAAGTGGCCCGACAAGGAGCCGCCGGAAACGCCGGGGATGGACGCGACCCACTACCTGATGACCCCGCACCACGCCCTTGTCATGGCCCTGGACAGCGAGAAGCGCGGCCACGACTTCTATGCCGCCCTCGCGGCCACGCACGAGAACCCGCGCATCCGCGAGCTGGCGCAGGAGTTCGCCGAGGAAGAGGCCGAACACGTCGCCCTGTTGCAGGCCATGCTGCTGCGCTATCCGGCCCCGCCGCCGGACTGGGACGAGGACATGGACCCGCCGGTGAGCGTGGATTGAGCAAGCCCGATCGCCCACCCTGAAAGGACCTGCCTCATGACCGACATCCCGGAGACCATGCGCGGCGTCTGGCTGACCGCGCACGGCGACCTGGACTGCCTGGACTATCGCACCGACATCCCCACGCCCCGGCCCGGACCGGGCGACGTGCTGATCCGGGTCACCGCCGCCGGGGTCAACAACACCGACATCAACACGCGGGTCGGCTGGTACTCCAAAAAGGGCAACGCGGCCGAGGATGCGTCGTGGTCGGGGTCACCGCTGTCCCTGCCCCGCATCCAGGGCATCGACGCCTGCGGCCGCATCGTGGCCGTCGGCCCGGGCGTGGATGCGGCGCGGATCGGCGAGCGGGTGCTGGTGGAACCCTGCCTGCGCGAGGCCGGCGGCCGGACGCTGGATCAGCCCTGGTACTTCGGGTCCGAGTGCGACGGCGCCTTCGCGGACTATACCGTGGTCGCCGGCCGCCACGCCCACCGCATCGACAGCCCGCTGGACGACGTGGCGCTGGCCTCGTTCCCCTGCTCCTACTCGACGGCCGAGAACCTGCTGACCCGCGCCGGTGTGGCCGCCGGCGAGCGCGTGCTGGTCACCGGCGCGTCCGGCGGCGTGGGCTCGGCGGCCGTGCAGCTCGCCCGGGTCCGCGATGCCGAGGTGATCGCCGTCACCAGCCCCGCCAAGGCCGAAACCCTGCGCGGCCTGGGCGCCGCCCGCTGCCTGTCCCGCGACGACGACGTGGTGGAGACGCTGGGCAAGGACAGCGTGGATGTGGTCGTGGATCTGGTGGGCGGGCCGCGCTGGCCGGCGCTGCTGGACGCGCTGCGCCCCGGCGGACGCTACGCCGCGTCGGGCGCCATCGCCGGGCCGATGGTGACCCTGGACCTGCGCACCCTGTACCTGAAGGACCTTACCCTGTTCGGCGGCACGGCCTTGACGCCCGACATCTTCCCGGCCCTGATCGCCGCCATCGAGAGCGGCCGGGTCCGGCCCCTGGTCGCCGAGACCTATCCCCTGGCCCGCATCCGCGAGGCCCAGACCGCCTTCCTGGCCAAGGGCTTCGTGGGCAAGATCGTGTTGACGCTGGACGCCTGACGCCGTCACAGTCGCGGAACCCGAGCGATCCCCCCGCCCACCCGCTGCGCGAGGACCTGCCCATGACCGATGCCGCGCCGCTCGACGGCCCCGCCGCGCCGCCCGCCTCAGGCGGCCCGGCCCGCCGCCTGATCCTGCTGCTGCACGGCTACGGGGCCGACGGCACTGACCTGATCGCGCTCGCCCCGGTGCTGGCCCCGCTGTTTCCCGACGCCGCCTTTCATGCCCCGCACGCGCCCGAGCCGTGCGAGGTCATGCCGTTCGGTCGGCAGTGGTTCAGCTTCACCCGGCACGACCCGGAGATGTGGCGGCGCGATGCCGCCAATCTGGAACCGGCGCTGGAGATGATGACGGAGGGCGCCGCCAGTGCCGCCCCGAGCCTCAACGCCACCATCGACAGCCTGATGTCGCGGTACGGCGTCGGGCCGGCGTCCACCGCCCTGGTCGGGTTTTCCCAGGGCACCATGATGGCGTTGCACGTGGCGGTGCGCCGCCCGGCCCCGCTGGCCGCCGTGGTCGGCTTCTCGGGCGCGCTGACCGGGGCGGCCCGCCTCGCGGACGAGATCACCGCGCGCCCCCCCGTCACCCTGGTCCACGGCGAAGCCGACCCGGTGGTGCCCTTCCCCGCCCTGGCGCACGCCGAGGCCGCGCTGCGGGCCGCCGGCGTGCCGGTCGCTGCGCACGGCCGGCCGGGCCTGGAACACGGCATCGACGAGGCCGGGCTGGAGATCGCCGCCGCCGCGCTGGAGGCGGCGTTCGCCGCGGCCGACGTCCAGTAAATCCGACCATTCTTCTCGGAAATGGCAGGCCGACATGAGGCCGCCACCCGGTCGCAGTGAGACTGGGCGGCGCCGCCTTCAGTGCGCTCAAGCACACACGGCCCCTGTCCTTTTTGCGGATATTTGGGTAGCATGGGCTCAACCTCTCTTGGGCACCCGCACGACCCCGTGCCAGACTTGCCCGCGCATCGGCGTGTTTGAACCTCCACTCGGATGATGGCGTGGCGGGGCCGACACGCCCCGACCCAGAGGCGCCCCCGCCGCGCCCAACCGGAGCGTACGCGATGACGATCCTGGCCCGTCTCGTCCTGGCCCTGTGCGGTCTCGCCATGGTGACCGCGATCCTGATCTCGCTGATGTTCACGCAGGTGCTGGAGCGCCTGACCCTCCAGGCCGAGGAGGACCAGCTTGCCGGGCTGTTCGAGAACCTGAAGGCCGATCTGTCGGCGGAGGGCTACCGGGCCCTGACGCTGGCCACCCTGGTGGCCAGGAACCCGGTGGCCACGGCCGCCTTCGCCGCCGGCGACCGCGACGCCCTGCTGGCCATGTACCGCGACGGGTTCGAAACTCTGTCCGCCGAGTTCGGCGTGCGCCAGTTCCAGTTCCACGCGCCGCCCGCCGTCTCCTTCGTCCGCATCCACAAGCCGGAAAAGTTCGGCGACGACCTGTCCGGCTTCCGCAAGACCGTGATCGCCGCCAACCGGGTGCGGGCCACCATCCAGGGGTTGGAACGCGGCGTGGCCGGTCTGGGCATGCGCGGCGTCACGCCGGTCTCGCACGAGGGCGAGCATATCGGCTCGGTCGAGTTCGGCCTGTCCTTCGGCCAGCCGTTCTTCGAGTCCTTCGCCGAGACCTACGGGGTTGAGGTGGCGCTGTACCTGCGCACCGACGCGGGCGGGTTCGAGCCGTTCGCCAACACGCACGAGGGCGTCCAGTTCATCCCGGAGGACCGGCTTGCCACGGCGCTGAGCGACGGCCAGGTGATCCAGGACTACGAAGCCGAAGACCTGAACCTCGCCGTCATGGCCCAGCCCATCCACGACTACGAGGGCCGCTCCATCGGCGTGGCCACCATCGCGCTGGACGCGGCCCCCTATCACGCCCGGATCGCCTCCGCCCGCTGGCTGGCCGTGATCGCGACGGGGGTCACCCTGGTGGTGGCCCTGATCGCCGGCTATCTGATCGCGCGCGGCATCGCCGGGCCGGTCAAGCTGGTGACCGAAGCGCTGACCCGGCTGTCGGCGCGGGACTTCTCCATGGACCTGCCGGACCGCAAGGGTCAGGGCGAGATCGCCCGCATGCTGGTCGCGCTGCGGGCCTTCCGCGATCAGGCCATGAAGGTGGACGCGGCGGAGCGAGAGCAGCACGCCCGTCTGGCGCAGGTGGAGGCCGCCCAGACCCGCCTTGGCGAGCAGGCCCGGCAGAACCTGCGCGGCGTGGTCCAGGCGGCCATGCAGGCCAACGAGGCCATCGTGGTCCTGGCCTACATGATGCGCGACGTGAACCGCACCAACGCCCAGGCCCAGAGCATGGCCTCGGCCGTGGAGGAAATGGTCACCTCGACGCGCGAGATCTCGGAATCGTCCGACACCGCCGCCGAAGACGCGGAAGGGGCGCGCGGCGCCGCCGACGAGGGGGTCTCCAGCGCCAACCGGGCGGTGTCGTCCATGCAGAGCATCCACGCCGCGGTCACCCGCGCCGGCGAGCGCGTGGACGTGCTCGCCCAGGCCTCCGCCCAGATCGGCGAGATCGTCAAGCAGATCGAGGACATCGCCGCCCAGACCAACCTGCTCGCCCTGAACGCCACCATCGAGGCCGCGCGCGCCGGCGAGGCCGGCAAGGGCTTCGCCGTCGTCGCCAACGAGGTCAAGGGTCTCGCCAATCAGACCGCCCGCGCGACCGAGGACATCCGCGGCCGCATCGAGACCCTGCGCGCCGAGATGACCGACATCATCGACGCCATGGGCAGCGGCGCCACCGCCGTGGAGGACGGTCGCGAGGTGGTCACCGGCCTGGGCGGCCAGCTCGGCACCATCGCCGAGACCGTCGCCCACGTCACCGAGAAGATGCGCGACATCGCCTCGATCCTGAGCGAGCAGACGCTGGCCGCCGGTCAGGTGTCGGAGGGCACGACCGCCATCGCCGAGCTCGCCCGCATGAACACGGAGGAGATCGAGCAGGCCATGCATGCCATGGACGAGGCCACGGGGGAGTTGAACCAGCAGGTCAGCATGTTCGCGAACATGGGCGGCATTCAGGTGCTCATCGAGGTCGCCAAGAACGACCACGTCACGTTCAAGAAGCGGATCGTTGACTCCGTGATCGGCCGCATGCGCTGGGCGGAACAGGACATCCCGGACCACACCACCTGCCGTCTGGGCAAGTGGGCGGCCGGGGTCGATGACCCGGCGCTGCGCGACCACCCGGCCTTCCGCGCCCTCGAACAGCCGCACAAGGACGTCCACCGGCTGGGCAAGGACGCCGCCCGCAAGGCCGCCAACGGCGATATCGACGGCGCCATCGAGATGATGGGCGACCTGAACGACGCGAGCCACCGCGTGATCGAGGCCCTCAACGCCCTGGGCCGCGCCGTGGAGGGGATGGAGAAGCAGTAGGGGGGAGCAGAGGGGGTCGTATGCCGCTGGTTCTCTACTCGGCGTCAAGGGTCTGCCGTCCTGGTCGTGCTGAGTGTCGGGGTCGCAGGAGGGGTCCCCCATCTGGTTGAGGCGGCGGGGATTGCCAGACGAGACGCGAAGGCGTAGGCGTGCACGGCGCCGGTATCACAGGGCGCCCGCATCGCCCCCTTGGGAGACCCCCGCCGTGTCCTCCGTATCCCCGAACCCTCCGGCCTCCGCCGCCGGACCGGGTCTGCCCGACCCCCTGGCCGCCGCCCGCCGGATCCGGGCCGGCTATGCCGCCGCCATCGGCGCCTATGTGTATTGGGGCCTGTCGCCGGTCTTGTACCACCTGCTGGGGCATCTGCCGCCGCTGGAGGTGATGGCGCACCGCATCGTCTGGGGGCTGGTGTTCGCGTTGCCGCTGGTGGCTTGGTTCGGCCAGACCGAGGCGCTGCTGCGGATCCTGCGGCGGCCCCGCCTGCTGGCCGTGTTCCTGGGCAGCGGCGTGGCGATCGCGGTCAACTGGCTGACGTTCATCTACGCCACCGGCAGCGGCCAGAAGCTGGACGCCAGCATGGGCTATTACATCTTCCCGCTTGCCAGCGTGATGCTCGGCGCGATCTTCCTGCGCGAGCGGCCGAGCCGCTGGCAGTGGGCGGCGGTCGGACTGGCGGTTGCCGGCGTGACGGTCATGCTGGTGGGGCTGGGGCGGCTGCCCTGGATCGCCCTGGTGCTCGCCGCCAGCTTCGGCACCTATGGCCTGCTGCGCAAGATCGCCCCGGCGGAGTCGCTGGTCGGCTTCACGCTGGAGGTGCTGCTTCTCGCTCCCGTCGCGGTGCTGTGGCTGGTCTGGCTGGGCTGGACTGGCGCCGGCAGCATGCCGCACGGCGGCGGCCTGGACATGGCGCTGCTGCTGATCTCCGGCCCGTTCACGGCCGTGCCGCTGCTGCTGTTCGCCATCGGCGCGCGCCGCCTGCCGCTGGGCACGGTGGGGATGCTGCAGTACATCAACCCGACGATCCAGTTCGGCATGGCGGTGGCGGTCTACGGCGAGACCTTCACGCCGGGCCACGCCGCCAGCTTCGCCCTGATCTGGACGGCCGTGGCCATCTTCGCCCTGGAGCCGATGCTGCGGCGGCGGCGGTTGACAAAGGCTCGTTTATAGACGAATTTTGTGTCGGATGTTGGAGCGCTTTTCCGATGTCCCCATGCAATTCAACCAAAGCCAAAGTCTTGTTGGGATCTGGCGTCGGTCGCGCTTTAAGGTTAGGGTCCGTGGCTTTTTGTTCGAATGGGTGTGGGGAGAGGACAGCGTGATCGCACCGCAAGGCGGGTGCTCCTATGCGATCCGCCACTACCTGACGCCGGGCGACGGCCGGGATCTGTTCGCGAACTGGCTGGCGAAACTCCGGGACCGGACGTCGAAGCTGGCCATCCTGAGGCGGGTCAACCGGCTCGAACAGGGCCAGTTCGGCGACTGCAAGCCCTGTCGCGATGGCGTGTGGGAACTGCGGGTGGATGTCGGCCCCGGCTACCGGGTGTATTATGCGCTGGCGGGCGAGACCGTGGTTCTGCTGCTATGCGGCGGCACCAAGAAAACCCAGGACCGCGATATCGCGCGGGCCGTTTCCTGCTGGCGCGACTGGTGCCGGCGAGATGATGACGAAAGGTGATCGGCGGTGAAGGACCGAGCGCACGATGAGGCCGTAGCCGATCTGTATCGATCCGATCCGGCCCTTGCTGTGGACATGCTGAACGCCATTCTGGAGGATGGCGATCAGGCGGAATTGCTCATCGCCCTTCGCCAGATGACGAGGGCTTTCGGGGGTGTGCCCCGGGTGGCCGAAGAGGCCGGCCTCAACCCGACCCAGTTGTACCGGACCCTGTCGGAGGCCGGGAATCCCGAGTTGCGGGGATTCCAGGCTATTTTGCGGGCAATGGGTCTCAGGCTGGCCGTGCGCCCCCTCGACAAGGCCTCCTGACCCTGGTGCCTCCTTTACGCCGCCTGCGGCCGTTCTGCCTGCCCCGGAGCGTCCGTCTCCGCCGTCCGGCCGTCCTGAACCGCGCGCAGGAACGCGGCCACCTGCCGACGCAACGCGGCCGTCTGGGCGGCGACGCTTTCCGATGTCTCGGCGATGACCCGCGCGGTGGTGTCGGAGCGTTCCGCCGCCGTGCGCACATCGTCGATGGAGGCCGACACACCCTGGGTGCCGGTCGCGGCCTCCTGGACGTTGCGGGCAATCTCCTGGGTCGCGGACCCCTGCTGTTCCACGGCAGCCGAGATCGACGAGGAGATGGCCCCGATCTCGCGGATCACGGCGGTGATGCCGGCGATGGAATCCACCGCGTCCCGGGTCGAGGCCTGGATGCGGCCGATCTGCGTGCCGATCTCGTCGGTGGCCCGCGCAGTCTGCGCGGCCAGATCCTTGACCTCGGTGGCGACGACGGCGAAGCCCTTGCCGGCCTCGCCGGCGCGCGCCGCCTCGATGGTCGCGTTCAACGCGAGAAGGTTGGTCTGGCTGGCGATGTCGTTGATGAGGGCGACGATCTCGCTGATGGTGCCCACGTTCTCCTGCAGCACGCGGATGCTCTCCGAGGTCCGGTCGGCCTGCGTGTTGGCCTGTCCCGAAACGCCTGTCGCCTGCGAGACCTGACGGGCGATCTCGCGGATCGACGACGACAACTCGTCGGCCGCGCTGGCCACGGTTTCCACGTTCGCCGTCGCCTGATCGGCGGCGCTGGCCACACTGACCGCCTCGGTGCGGGTGTGCTCGGCGTTTTCGCGAACGTCGCGCGAGGCGGCGCGCATCTCCTCCTCGGCCTGTTGCAGCCGCTCGAACACCGCCATCACGGCGCCGTCGAAGTCCGCGATCAGGGTCCGGACCCGCTCGGTCTCGCGCGCCTTGCGGGCCTCTTCCTCGCGCTGTTCGGCGGCCATGCGCTCGGATCGCACGAGGCCGTCCTTGAACACCGCCACCGCCTGCGCCATGTGGCCGACCTCGTCCCGACGCTCCAGGGCGGGCACGTCCGTGGTCAGGTCGCCGGCGGCCAGGGCGTCCATGGCGGCGGTCATGCCTTTGATCGGGCGGATCACGGTGCGGCCAACGAACACGATCAGGGCGATGGTGCCGGCGATGACGGCGATGGTCAGCGCCATCATGATCGCCTGGGCCTGGGTCACGACCGAGGTGGCGGCGGCATCGGCGGCCGCCCCGCGCGCCTCGGCGCTGGCGACGACGGTGGACAGCGCCGCCGCGACGGCGTCGCCCTGCCGGTCGAGCAGGGCGGCGGCGTCCCGCGCCTCCTGGCGGGCCCTCAGCATGGCCTGCACCGTCTCGAACAGGTTGCCGTCGCCGGAGGCGGCCAGCGTCCATGTGTTGAAGGTCTCCCGGACGGCCGCGATCTCGGCTTCGTCCGCGTCAGTCTCGGCATGACGGGTGAGAACCTTGAAGGGCCGGGCGGACTCCGCCGCCAGGGCCTCGAATTCGGTCACCAGCGGCGTCAGGTGCTCCCGGTGGTCTTCCGCCATGAAGGCGCCCACGATGCCCTGCATCTCCAGGATGATGGCCTGCAGCCGCTGCGAGGCGGCATAGACCGGGAAGTCATCCTCGAACAACTGGCGCATCAGCTTGTTGATGTGCTGGGCCGTGGCGGCGGCGCTCATCATCATCATGTTGGCGTCGCGCTTGGCCTGGGCCATGTCGGCCTCGCTGTCGGAGGCCAGATCGTCCAGCATGTCGAACAGCACCCGCCCGGTCTCATCGAACGCGGCGTGCATGGCCTCGACGCTCTCGAAGGCCTCCAAGGCGGCGCGGCGGCGCGCGATGGCGATGTCCTGCTGTTCGACGAACTGGTCGTGGCCCGCATGGGCGTCGGCCAGCGCGTCGGCCGTCTCCGCGCTGTCCACCAGGCCCGTCAAGGTTTGGTAAGACTGCTCGAACCCGTCATTGAGGGTATCCAGGTGTTGCGACACTCGTGTGATTTGTTCGGGATCGACCTCTGAAAGAATGCCATGCGAAACGTTCGTCGAGATCAGAGTATTATTGACAAGGTCGTCTGCCGTGTTCGTGGCTGGGCTGGCGATCTCTGTAATCTGTTTGATTTTTCCTTGGATCTCGACAATGTAATATATGCCGGCAATGGCAATGAACACTGACATGACGGCAACAGCGATCAAGCCCATCATGATTTTTCTGGACATGCTGAGGCCAACTTTATTGGAATGATTTGAGTTAAAGAGATTGCCAGTGCTCATGGCGCGGAGTCCTTCTGCGTTTGGCCTGGACCCAAGCTCTTTCCGTCTTGGGTGTGACTGCGAACCTATTTAAAATGCCGCGAAAATCCCTGGATTTGCGCGGGCGTGATTATATCGAGTCTTTTGCGATACGGTGAGAAAAAATGAGGCCATTGTGATGGGTGACCATTTTTTATGCGCATGACACAGGGGGCCGTCCGGCAGGGCTCCGAATCCGGATGACAGGGGTGTCTTGGTTCGTGCCCCATCACGAGATTCTTCGCGCCCTAAGGGCGCTCCGGATGACACTCTCTATTAAAAGTGTGTCGTCCTGAGGGAGCCCCCGCGACCATCGTTCCGATGGTCGCGCTCCTTTGCGGCGACGCGACGCGTCGCCGGGGGCGACCGAAGGACCTCGTGAGGCGGGTTCGACCCCATCCGTGTCACAGAACGGCAATCCGGGTTCGAAGCCCTGGCCGTCCGGTGCGCGAATTGACTCCGCCCCGGCGGACGCGGTATTCCCGCCATCCCGTCGCCTCGGAACCGTCGCCCCGTGCTCAAACGTCAAATCGAGAAGGCCCTGCACGAGACCAGGGGCCGCGTCACCCTGGCCGGCATGCCGGAGGGCCAGGACGCCCATGTGCTCGTCGCCCTGGCCCGCGCCCGCAAGGGCCGCCCGCTGCTGCATGTGGCGCGCGACGACGTGCGCCTTGCCACGCTGGTCGAGCTGGCCCGCTTCATGGCCCCGGACCTGCGGGTGCTGGACCTGCCGGCGTGGGACTGCATGCCCTATGACCGGGTCTCGCCGCACGCCGACATCCTGGCCCGGCGGATCGACACCCTGGCCGCGCTGGCCGCCCTGCCGCCGGAGGGACCGGGCCCCGAGCCGCTGCTGGTGGTCACCACCGTCAACGCCATCACCCAGCGCGTGCCGCCGCGCGACTCCCTGGCCGGAGCCTCGTTCCCCATCCGCAAGGGCGAGAGCCTGGACATGGAGGCGCTGCTCGCCTTCCTGGGCCGGACCGGCTATGTCCGCGCGGAACAGGTCATGGAGCCGGGCGAGTACGCCGTGCGGGGCGGTCTGGTGGACCTGTTCCCGCCCGGCCTGTCCGATCCCCTGCGCCTGGACCTGTTCGGCGACGAGGTGGACGCCATCCGCGTGTTCGATGCCGTCAGCCAGCGCACCACGGGCGACGCCGACGGCGTCATCCTGAAGCCCATGAGCGAGCTGACGCTGGACGACGAGTCCATCGCCCGGTTCCGCACCGGCTATCGCGAGCTGTTCGGCGCGCCCCGGCGGGACGACCTGCTGTACGAGAGCGTCTCCGCGGGCCAGGCCATGCCGGGCATGGAACACTGGCTGCCGCTGTTCCACGCGGGCATGGACACGCTGCTGGCCTATCTGCCCGAGGCCGCGATCACCCTGGACGCGGACACCGAGGCCGCCCGCGTCTCCCGCTGGGAGCAGATCGAGGAATACCACGCCGCCCGGCGCGACATCGCCCAGTCCGGGTCGGGCGAGGGCGGCATGATCTATAACCCCATCCCGCCCGACCGGCTGTACCTGACCGAAGAGGACTGGGCGCGGATGCTGGCGGCGGCGCTGCGCGTGTTCGACCTGTCGCCCTATGCGCCGGCGGAGGTCGCACCCAACACCCTGGACATGGAAGGCCGGCCGGGCCGCGACTTCGCCGACGTGCGCGCGCGCACCGGCGAAAACGTGTTCGAGGCCGTCGCCACCCATGCCGCCGACCGCATGGCGCAGGGCAAGCGGGTGGCGCTGGCGGCGTACTCGCTGGGCTCGCGGGATCGTCTGGGCGGGCTGATCCGCGACCACGCGGGCCAGGGCGGGGGGGCCGCCCGGCTGGAGACCGTCGAGTCCTGGGCCGATCTGGCCACGGCGCCCAAGGAGGCGCTGGCCCTGGTGGCGCTGGGCCTGGACCGGGGCTTCGAGACGCCGGACCTGGCCGTCATCGCCGAACAGGACGTGCTCGGCGACCGCCTCGCCCGGCCGCAGAAAAAGAAGCGCAAGGCCGACTCCTTCATCCAGGATGCCTCGACCCTGGTCGAGGGCGATCTGGTCGTGCATGTGGACCACGGTATCGGCCGCTATGACGGGCTGGAGACCCTGCAGGTCGGCGGTGCGCCGCACGACTGCATCCGCGTGACCTATGCCGGCGAGGACAAGCTGTTCGTGCCGGTCGAGAATATCGAGGTCCTGTCGCGCTATGGCTCGGAAACCGCCGGCGTGCAGCTCGACAAGCTGGGCGGCGTGGGCTGGCAGGCGCGCAAGGCCAAGCTGAAGAACCGCATCCGCGACATGGCGGACAAGCTGATTCAGGTCGCCGCCGCCCGCCATCTGCGCAAGGCCGAGAGCTACGCCCCGCCGGAGGGCCTGTACGACGAGTTCGCCGCCCGCTTCCCCTACGCCGAGACCGACGACCAGCTCCGCGCCATCGGCGAGACCATCGAGGACCTGAGCAGCGGGCGGCCCATGGACCGCCTGATCTGCGGCGACGTGGGCTTCGGCAAGACCGAGGTGGCGCTGCGCGCCGCCTTCGTCGCCGCCCTGTCCGGCCAGCAGGTGGCGGTGGTGGTGCCCACGACCCTGCTCGCCCGCCAGCACTACAAGGTGTTCAGCGAGCGGTTCGCGGGGCTGCCGGTGCGGGTCGGCCACCTGTCGCGGCTGGTCACCGGCAAGGCCGCCACGGCCACCAAGAAGGAACTGGCCGACGGCACCCTGGACATCATCGTCGGCACGCATGCGCTGCTCGCCAAGAGCATTTCGTTCAAGAATCTCGGCCTGCTCATCATCGACGAGGAGCAGCACTTCGGTGTCGCCCACAAGGAGCGGCTGAAACAGCTCAAGAGCGACGTGCATGTGCTGACGCTGTCGGCGACGCCGATCCCCCGCACCCTGCAACTGGCGCTGACCGGCGTGCGGGAAATGAGCCTGATCGCCACCCCGCCCGTGGACCGGCTGGCGGTGCGCACCTTCGTCCTGCCGTTCGACCCGGTGGTGATCCGCGAGGCCATCCTGCGCGAGCGCTATCGGGGCGGGCAGTGCTTCTATGTCTGCCCGCGCCTGAAGGACATCGACGAGGTGGCCGAGCGCCTGGAGGCCCTGGTCCCCGAGGTCAAGGTGGCCATCGCGCACGGCCAGATGGCGGCCCGGCAGCTTGAAGACGTCATGACCGCCTTCGCGGACGGGCAATACGACATCCTGCTGGCGACCAACATCATCGAGTCCGGCCTGGACATGCCGCGCGTCAACACGATCATCATCCACCGCGCCGACATGTTCGGGCTGGGGCAGTTGTACCAGTTGCGCGGCCGCGTGGGCCGGGCCAAGGCGCGCGGTTATGCCTATCTGACCATCCGGCCGAACCGGACGCTGTCCAAGGCCGCCGAAAAGCGTCTGGACGTCATGCAGACGCTGGACACCCTGGGCGCCGGGTTCACCCTGGCCAGCCACGACCTGGATATCCGGGGCGCGGGCAACCTGCTGGGCGACGAGCAGTCCGGCCACATCAAGGAAGTCGGGATCGAGCTGTACCAGCACCTGTTGGAAGAGGCCGTGGCCGCCGCCCGCGCCGGCGAGGGCATGGAGGCGCTGGACGATGCGTGGTCGCCCCAGATCACCCTGGGCTCGCCGATCCTGATCCCCGAAGGCTACGTGCCCGACCTGGGAGTGCGGCTGTCGCTCTATCGCCGCATCGGCGACGTGACGGCGGACGACGAGATCGAGACCCTGGCCGCCGAGATGATCGACCGCTTCGGCCCGCTGCCGACCGAGGTGGAGAACCTGCTCAAGGTGATCCGCATCAAGGTTCTGTGCCGCGCGGCCAACGCCGAGAAGATCGACGCCGGGCCGAAGGGCGCCGTGATCGCGTTCCGCAACAACGACTTCCCGAACCCGGCCGGGCTGGTGCAGTTCATCGGCAAGAACACGGCGACGGTCAAGCTGCGCCCCGACCACAAGCTGGTCGCGAAACGCGACTGGGACGACCCCGCCCGCCGGCTGCAGGGCCTGCACCGGCTGATGAAGGATCTGGCGGCGGTGGCTGGCGGGGCCTCGTGATCAGCGGTTCATACGGCCGACGGAGAGGTTCATCCTTTTCGTTGGCCGGCCGGCCCGCCGCTGGCATCGCTGTGCGATGCCGGTTTTGAACAGGACTGGGGGTCGGCGCCCTCGGCGCCCTCGGCGCCATATTGGGGCGCCGGTCCACAGATGGCCGCCCCTGGGCGGCCGGGGCGGCGGAGGCGATGAGCCGGATCAGTCCGGTTCATCGCCGATCAGGATAAGAGAGCAGACCGGACGTGGCGGTGCGGCATCCCGCCTAGGGATAGCGGCCCCCGCTCCCCCGTTTCGCGAAATAGGCCACCACCTGCATCTCGATGTCCGCGGCCAGGATCTGGGCCATGTCGGCCTCGGTCTTGGCGCGGTTGCGATCGGTCGCGTATTGATTGTCCAGCACGTTGTAGACGGCGGACGACCGCGTCGAACCGTCGGCCACGCCAAGCGGACGCCCGTCCTCTCTCCGGGCCGCCAGCGACCAGTTGGCCCTCGCGTTCAGGTTGGCCAGGGTCGCTTCGTCATCGCGGCGAATGCCCAGATTGCCGGTTGTCACCGTCACCGTCACCTGCAGTTCGTACCGCGGGTTCGGCCCGGTTTGCAGACGGTGCAGCAGCGCATTGCGCAGAAGCTGCCCGACCCGTTCGGAAATCGGCCCCACGGCCACGGACGGCAGTTGGGGCCCGCCGCGGCCCCGCGTTCCGTACACCGGACGGAAGCCGCAGCCCGCCAGGGCAAGCAACGGTCCCGCCGCCAGAACCGCGCGGCGGGCGATGGCGGCGGGCCGGCTCATCCCGCCACGACGATGTTGACGATGCGATTCGGCACCACCACCACCTTGCGGATGGTCTTGCCGTCGGTGTGGGCGCGCACGTTCTCGACCGCCAGCGCGGCCGCCTCGGCGTCCTCCTTGGGGCAGTCCTTGGGCACCTCGATGTTGCCGCGCAGCTTGCCGTTGACCTGTACGGCCAGGGTCACCGTGTCATCCACGCACAGGGCGGGATCGGCCTCGGGCCAGTCGCTTTCGGCCAGAATCCCGTCGTGACCCAGCACGGCCCAGGCGGCCTCGGTCACGTGCGGCACCATGGGATTGAGCAGCCGCACCGCCGTTTCCAGCGCGAACCGGCAGACCGCGCCCGCGCCCTCGGTCTCCGCCTTGAGATCGGGGATGGCGTTGGTCAGCTCGCGGATCCGGGCGACCGCCGTGTTGAACCGGAACCGCTCCAGATCCTCGGTCACGCCGGCGATGGTCTTGTGCGTCCGCTTCAGCAGGTCCAGGGCCGGGCGGTCCAGGGCGGCCGCCGCCGGGACCGGCGCGCCCACCGGGGGCAGGTCCACGGGCGGTCGCGCCACCAGACGCCAGACGCGGTTGATGTAGCGCCACGCCCCTTCCAGGCCGGCGTCGGACCACTCCATGTCGCCGTCGGGCGGGTTGTCCGAGACGATGAACAGCCGCGCCGCATCCGCGCCGTAGGTTTCCAGGATCCGTTCCGGATCGACCGTGTTGCGCTTGGACTTGGACATCTTCTCGGCCCGACCCACGGTCACGGGCGCGCCGTCCGACAGCCGCCGCGCGGTGCCGTCCTGGCCGATCTCCACCTCGCCGGGCTCCAGCCAGTCGCCTTCAGGACCCTTGTAGACCTCGTGCAACACCATGCCCTGGGTGAACAGGCCCGCGAAGGGCTCGGCCAGACCCACATACCCGCAATCCCGCAGCGCCCGCGTGAAAAAGCGCGAGTACAGCAGATGCAGCACGGCATGTTCGACGCCGCCGATGTACTGGTCCACCGGCAGCCAGTAGTCCACGGCCGCGCGGTCGAACGCCTCGGACTCGCTCCAGGGCGCGCAGAACCGGGCGAAGTACCACGACGATTCCATGAAGGTGTCGAACGTGTCGGTCTCGCGCCGCGCGGGCTTGCCGCAGGTGGGGCAGTCCACATGCTTCCAGGTGGGGTGCCGGTCGAGCGGATTGCCCGGCGCCTCGAAGTCCACGTCCTCGGGCAGGGTCACCGGCAACTGATCCTCGGGCACCGGAACGATGCCGCAGGATTCGCAGTGGATCACCGGGATCGGGCAGCCCCAGTAGCGCTGGCGGGAGACCCCCCAGTCGCGCAGGCGGAACTGCACGGTGCCCTCGCCCCGGCCCAGGCTCTCCACCTTCTCGATCGCGGCGCGCTTGGCGTCGGTGACGGAGAGCCCGTCCAGGAACCCGGAGTTGACGGCCACACCGTCGCCCACGAACGCCTCGTCCCCGGCGGCCAGATCGGCCGAGAACCGGGCCACATCGGCGTCCTTGGGCGCGACCACGGTCAGGATCGGCAGGCCGTACTTCTTGGCGAAATCAAAGTCGCGCTGGTCGTGCGCCGGACAGCCGAAGATCGCGCCCGTGCCGTATTCCATCAGCACGAAGTTCGCCACGTAGATCGGCACCGTCCACGACGGATCGAACGGATGCACGGCCTTCAGGCCGGTGTCGTAGCCCTTCTTCTCGGCGGTCTCGATGGCCTCTTCGCTGGTGCCGATGCGGGCGCACTCGGCGACGAAGGCCTTCAGGGCCGGGTCGCGCTCGGCCAGTTCCAGGGTCAGCGGATGGTTCGGCGACAGGGCGCAGAACGACGCCCCGTACAGCGTGTCCGGCCGGGTCGTGAAGACCTCCAGGCCCGCGTCGCGGCCCTCGATGTCCCAGCGCAGACGGGCGCCCTCGGACCGGCCGATCCAGTTGGTCTGCATGGTGCGGACCTTGTCCGGCCAGCGCTCCAGGTCGCCGATGGCCTGAAGCAGGTCGTCGGCATACCGGGTGATTCGGAACGACCACTGGGCCAGCTTGCGCCGCTCCACCACGGCGCCCGAGCGCCAGCCCTTGCCGTCGATGACCTGTTCGTTGGCGAGCACGGTGTGCTCGACCGGGTCCCAGTTCACCCAGGCTTCCGTGCGATAGGCCAGCCCCGCCTTGTAGAAGTCCAGGAACATCTTCTGTTCATGGCGGTAGTATTTCGGCTCGCAGGTCGAGATTTCGCGCGTCCAGTCGATGGACAGGCCCATGGGCTTGAACTGCTCGCGCATGGCCGCGATGTTCTCGCGGGTCCACTTCGCCGGATGCACGCCGCGCTGGATGGCCGCGTTTTCCGCCGGCAGCCCGAAGGCGTCCCACCCCATCGGATGCAGCACGTTGAAGCCGCGCGCCCGACGGAAGCGGGCCACCAGATCGCCCATGGTGTAGTTGCGCAGGTGGCCCATGTGGATGCGCCCCGACGGATACGGGAACATCTCCAGCACGTAGTACTTCTCGCGGGACGGGTCCTCGACGGCGCGGAAGCAGTCGCGCTCGGCCCACACCTTCTGCCAGTGGGCCTCGGTCTCCTTGACGGAATAGCGTTCGGGGACGGAATAGCGTTCGGGGGCGGCCATGTGCCAACGGTCCTTGTGGTTCTGTCGTCTGCCGGTCTCGGGAGGGAACGGGATGGCGCGAGCGCCTTATACCAACGGCATCTGACGATGACCGTCGGAGTCCTTCGCCGGCCCTCTCCCCCACCCGGCCACCCAACGCCAGTATCCTGTGGGTGGCCGGGTGGGGGAGAGGGCCGGTGCCGCTCGGCGGGTGAGTCACACTCACCCGCCTCTGGTATTACTGCCCGCGCAGGGCCGCCATGCGAAGCTGACGGGCGCGGGTCAGGATGGCGTCCTCCAGGTCGGTGCCCACCTGCTCGTCCACCGGCACGTCGGTCCAGGCCTCGCCGGGCACGCTGTCGTCGCCGGTCATGCGCTCCTGCTTGAACACCGACACCTCGATGCCGTCCGCGCGCAGGGCCTTGGCCAGGATGTAGACGTTGACCTTGAAGCGCTCGGCCGGGGTTTCCGGCGGCGTGTACCAGTCCGTGATGATGACGCCGCCGAACGGATCGGCCGAGGTCAGCGGCATGAACGCGATGGTGTCGAGCGAGGCCCGCCACAAAAAGCTGTTCACGCCGATGCCGGGGCCGCCCTGGGACGGGCGGTTGTCGTCGCCGCCGCCGAACAGTTCGATGCCGCCGGGGCCGAACACGGTGTTGCGCTGATAGGGCTTGCTGAGGTCCCGGCGAACCGTCGTGTCCGACCCGGGCGGGCGATCGGGATAGATCGGATCGGCATACTGGCAGGCGCCCAGCACGCCCGCCATCGCCACCGCCACACAGACAGATCTCGTCAGTCCCATGCCATCCCCTTCCGACCGGACACCGGATCAGCACGGCGTTCCGCGCCGCCGCCGCTAGTTCCGGTCCTTTCTTATAAGAGGCGCGGCCCCCAAGCAACAGGGCCCGCGCGAAAGCCGGACCCCGGACACACGAACGCCGCGCCCGCCCCCTGGAGGGCCGGCGCGGCGTCGCGGGTCGGGACCCGGCCTATTCGGCGCGCAGGTTCACGGCCGAGGACTTGCCGCGACGGCGGTCCACCTCGATCTCGTAACTGACACGCTGGCCTTCATTGAGGGTGCCCATGCCAGCGCGCTCAACGGCACTGATGTGAACAAACACGTCCGCACCACCCTCGTCCGGGGCGATGAAGCCGTAACCCTTGGTGCTGTTGAACCACTTCACGGATCCGCTGCTCATGGGAGTCTCCTTTTCTTGAGCGTCAGCGTTTCTGGGGAAATGCCGGTCGCGGGGTCATGCCCCACGCCGGGCAACGGAACGATCGCGCTAATCAGGCGTCGGCGGCGGCGGCGACGCGGGGGCGACCCGAATGGGTGCCTCCGCCCCGACCGCCATTGCCGCCCCGGCGCGAGCGCTTGGGGCGGGATGCCCCGGGGCTCTCGGTGCCGGCGATCATGCGGGTGAGCCCGTCGGTCGGGGTCTCGGCGCCCGGCCGGGCCTCGCCATGCCGCGTGGCGGCGGCGGGCTTGGCCGGACGATGAGACGCAGCGGCGGGACGGGCTTCGTTGGCGGGGCGCTGGCGCCCGCCGCCGGACGGCCGGCGGCGGCCCTCCTTGCGGGCCGGGGCCGGCTCGTCGGGGGTGCCGTCCGGCGCATCGATGGACCGCCCGATCAGGCGTTCGATATCGCGCAGCAGGCCGCGTTCCTCGCGGTCGCACAGCGAGATGGCCGTGCCGCTCTTGCCGGCGCGGGCCGTGCGCCCGATGCGGTGCACGTAGGATTCGGGCACGTTGGGCAGTTCGAAGTTCACGACGTGCGAGACGTCGTCGATATCGATGCCGCGCGCCGCGATGTCCGTGGCCACCAGGACCGAGACGCCCCCTTTGCGGAACGCGGCCAGGGTCCGCTCGCGCTGGCTCTGGCTCTTGTTGCCGTGGATGGCGTCGGCGGCCAAGCCGGCCTTCTGCAGGTGCTGACTCACGCGGTCCGCGCCCCGCTTGGTGCGGGTGAAGACGATGGCGCGTTCCACCTCGGGCACGGCCAGCAGGTCCACCAGAATCTCGCGCTTGGCGGCGCCGTCCACATGGACCACCGTCTGCGCGATGCGCTCGATGGGCCGGGCGGCCGGAGCCACGCTGATTTCCGCCGGATCGGTCAGGAAGTCGGCGGCCAGGGCGCGGATGGGCTTCGGCATGGTCGCGGACAGCAGCACGGTGCGGCGCTCTTTCGGCAGCGCCGCCATGACGCGGCGGATGGCCGGCATGAAGCCCAGGTCGAGCATCTGATCGGCCTCGTCCAGCACCACGGTGTCCGTGGCGTCCAGCGAGACCGCGCCCGTGCTCATGTGGTCGAGCAGCCGGCCCGGCGTGGCGATGACGAGGTCAACGCCGCCCGCCAGGGCGCGGATCTGCGGCCCGGGGCGGGCCCCGCCGATGACGACGGCGACGGACGGACGGGTGTGACGGCCATAGGCGCGCACGCTGTCGGCCACCTGGCCGGCGAGTTCGCGCGTCGGCACCAGCACCAGGGCATGGCAGCGACGGGCGGCCGGACGTCGGGTGCGCGCCGCGACGGCCTGCAGCAGCGGCAGCACGAAGGCGGCCGTCTTGCCGGTCCCGGTCTGGGCGATGCCGACCACGTCGCGGCCCGCCAGCAAGGCAGGGATCACCTGGGCCTGAATGGGAGTGGGATGGGTGTAGCCTTCGGCCTTCACGGCGCGAAGGAGGGGCTCGGCAAGGCCGAGGTCGTCGAAGAGGGTCAAACGGGAACTTTCGTCTGTCGTCGCAGGCCCTGGAATGCTTCAAGCGCGTTCGGGCGCGACGGCGGTGTTCTGTGGGGCGCTCTCGCGGATCGGTCGCCTGCGTCGTCGAGGGCGTTCAGCCCCCGGTCTCTCGGCAACGATCGGGGTCGATGGCTGCCCGGACAAGGCGCCGCCTGGACCGAGGGGTCGGTCTCCGCGCGGGGCGCCGTCCCTGTTGAAAGACCACGTTTCGGCGCCCTTGGCAACACTTTTCGTGGGCTGGACGCGCGGCGTGTGCCGCCGTCGGGTTTATGCTTGCGCCGGGCCGCCGCCACACGCGAAGATTTTGGCGACGGGCATTGGGGAGGTGAACGACCATGGACCGAGGGCGGGCGCCGGACACCGGGCGTCACCATGGTCGGACCGCCCGGGCGCTGGCCCGCCGGGCGCGGCTGGCGCGCATCCGCACCGGCGCGCTCGGCTGGGCCGGCGAGGCCCTGGGCCCGCTCTGGCCCCTGCTGGTCTATCTGACCCTGGTCGCCGGGGGCGCCCTGCCCCGGCCCGAGACCATGGCCCCGCTGGCCTATGCCGCGCTCGGGTACTGGACCTGGAGCCTGATGGTGGATGCCGCCCTCGCTCCGGCGCGGGGGCTCGCCGCGCACCGTCAGCCCGGCACCGCGCCGGAGGCCGCCATGCTGGCGGGCGGGCTGGACGCCGCAACCCGGGCCGGCTGGCGCGCGGTCGTGCTCGGGCCGCTGGCCGTGCTGGCGACGGGCGGAGCGCTCGACCCGGTGGGGCTGCTCGTCGCCCTGGCCCTGATCCCCGCCGCCCTGGCATTGCCCCTGGGCGCTGGTCTGATCCTGGCCCTATGGGCCGCGCCGTGGCCGGACGTCCCTGCCGGCGCCACCACCGCCCTACGCTTGAGCCTGCTGCCGAGTCTGGTGCTGTTCCCCTTGCCCGAGGCCGCCTGGGCCTGGGCCGCCACGGTGCTGAATCCGCTCGCCCTGTGGACCGACAGCCTGCGCGCGCTGGCGGGGACCGGCGCCCTGCCCCACCCGGTCGCGGTCGTGGCCTGGACTCTCGCGGGCGGGACCCTGCTCGCCCTGGGCCTGCGCGGCCTGCGGCACCTGTCGCCCCGGCTGCGGGATGCGATGGCATGACCCCCGTCCTGACCCTGGCCGGCGTCAGCAAGCGGTTCGCCGCCAGGCCCGGCGCCGGCCGCCGGGCCTGGACCCGCGCGGTCTGGGACGCCCTGCGCGGCCGCGATCCGGACCCGGGCGCACTCGGCCGGGACGGCGGGCCGGTGGTCCCGGCGCTGGCGGATGTCTCGCTGACCATACGCCGGGGCGAGGCGGTCGGCGTCGTCGGCCTGAACGGCGCCGGCAAGACCACCCTGCTTCGGCTGGCGGCCGGACACCTGATCCCGGATGCCGGCACGGTCACGTGCTCCGGGCGAGTCGGCACCCTGATGGACTTGACGGCCGGCTTCTCGCCCGCCCTGACGGGCCGTGAAACCATCCCGCTGGCGGCCGCGCTGGCGGGCCGGACAGCCGCCGAGATCGCGGCGGCCACCCCACACATTGAAGCCTTCTGCGGCCTCGGCCCCGCGCTCGACCGGCCGGTGGGCGGCTATTCCAGCGGCATGGCCCTGCGCCTGGGCTTCGCCATCGCCGCCCATGCGGACCCCGACCTGCTGCTGGTGGACGAGGTCTTGTCGGTGGGCGACTTCCCGTTCCGGCAGCACTGCCTCGCCCGCATGATGGTCCTGAAGGAGCGGGCGGCGGTGCTGCTCGTCTCCCACAATCTGGCCGAGGTCGCGCGCTTCTGCGACCGGGTCATTGTGCTGCACGGGGGCCGGATCGCCTTCGACGGCCCGACCGAGGCCGGTCTCGCCGTCTATCGCCGCCTCGCCGAGGGCGCGGCGGCTCCATGTCAGGATCCCGGCCTGGAGACGGCGGACACGCCCGCGTTCCTGGCGCCGCTGTTCCGCGATGCCGAGCGGGTCGGCCCCCTGGACCTCGCATGGCTGGACGCGGCGGGCCGCCCCGTCTCCGCCGTGCCCTTCGGCGCGCCCCTGACGCTGCGCCTGCGGGCCACCCTGACCGCGCCCGCCCGCGCCCTGTTCGTGGGCGTGCCCCTGTATGCGCCGGACGGGACCCGCGTGACGGGCCTCGCCAGCGATCTGGCCGCGCCACCCCTGGCCGCGGCGGCCGGCGAAACCATCACGGTCACCCTCTCCCTGCCCGCGCCCTGCCTCAACCCCGGCCCCTGGCGCGGCGTGGCGGTGCTGCACGACGGCCCCGGCACGCTGGCCCGCCAGCCGCTGCCGCCCCTGACGGTGACCGGCGGCCCCTCGCGCCACTGGGGGCACTGGACGCCCGACGCCCGCTGGAGCCTGTCCGGGTCCCGAACGATCCCGCGCGAGGGGGGATGCCAAGCCGCCCGCGAGATGGCACAGTAGGGGCCGGATCCACCACACGGGACCCCCATCGTGACCGACGACACGATCGACTGGGACGCCTTCTTCACCCTGCACCACGAGATGCCGCGCGAAGGCCCCGGCAGCGATGCCATGACCGAGGCCGTCGCCCGCTCCCTGCCGCCGCTGCCGGACGGCGCGATCATGGACCTGGGCTGCGGCCCGGGTCGCCAGACCCTGGTGCTGGCCCGCACCCTGCGGCACTCGGTCATCGCCATCGACACCCACCGCCCCTATCTGGAGCGGCTGGCCATGGCAGCCGACGACGCCGGGCTGTCCAGCCTGATCGAGACCCGCCAACAGTCGTTCTTCAACCTGGCCGAAGAACCGGACGGCGTCGGCCTGATCTGGGCCGAGGGCAGCATCTATATCCCCGGCTTCGTGGGCGGCCTGCGGCTGTGGCGCTCGCTGCTGGTGCCCGGCGGGCTGCTGGTGGCCAGCGACATCGCCTGGGTGGTGGACGACCCGCCGGCCGAGGCCAAGGCGTTCTGGGACGCCGACGGGGCCGGCATCGAACCCATGGAGGACAAGGTCCGCGAGGCCGCCGAGGCGGGATACGAGTTGCTGTCGGCGCACCTGCTGCCGAAGGAGGCCTGGTGGACCGAGTACTACCAGCCGCTGGCCGCGCGCAGCGCCCGCCTGCGCCCGGATGCCGGTCCGGCGCTGACCCAGGTGCTGGACGACACCGACCGGGAAATCGACATCTGGCAACGCTTCGGCGACAGCTTCGCCTATGTGTTCTTCGTGCTGCGGAAGATGGATGACGATGCCGGGTGACGTCGCGGCGCCCGCCGATCCGCGCGAGCGGCACGCGGCGCGGGCCTTCTCGACGCGCCGGGTCCAGGCGATCATGCTGCGGCACTGGTACCTGATGCGGGGGTCCGTGCCGCGCCTGCTGGAACTGGCCTACTGGCCCATCATGCAGATCATCACCTGGGGCTTCATCACCCAGTTCCTGGCCAGCGAGTCGAGCCTCATCGCCCAGGCGGCGGGCATCTTCATCGCGGCCGTGCTGCTGTGGGACGTGATGTTCCGCGGCAATCTGGGCCTGTGCCTGTCCTTCATGGAGGAGATGTGGGCCCGCAACCTGGGCCACCTGTTCGTCAGTCCGCTGCGGCCGCTGGAACTGATCGCCGCGCTGATGGCCATGAGCGTCATCCGCACCCTGATCGGCATCCTGCCGGCGACGGCGCTCGCGTACCTGTTCTATGCCTACAACATCTATGACATGGGCCTGCCGCTGCTGGCGTTCTTCATCAACATGCTGGCCATGGGCTGGGTCATCGGGCTGCTGGTCAGTTCGCTGGTGCTGCGCATCGGGCTGGGGGCGGAAAGCCTGCCGTGGATCCTGATCTTCGCCTTCTGGCCGATCAGCGGCATCTACTACCCCATGGACGTGCTGCCGGTCTGGCTTCAGGTGGTCGGCTACAGCTTCCCGCCCGCGCATGTGTTCGAGGGCATGCGCCACGTGCTGTTCGAGGGCGGCATGCACTGGGGGCATCTGGCGGCGGCGGTGGCCCTGAACGTGTTCTACCTGTTGCTCGCCGTCGGCTTCTTCCTGCGCGTGTTTCGGATTGCACGCATCAAGGGCCTGCTGTTGAATATCGGCGAGTAGCGGCTGTAACCCTGCCGAAGACCGGCGGCACGAGGTTTTGACCGTCAGGACAGGTGCCACACCACCAAAAAGAGGGGGTCATCCCGAGGGCGCGGAGCGACCGAAGGATCTCGGGCCGGGGCGTGCATCTCCCGGCCCGGAGTCACCCGTCCTCCCGAGATCCTTCGCCGCCTTCCGCGGCTCAGGATGACACGAAGGAGGCCGCGAGAGTCGGACCCTTTCACCGCTGGTATACAACTGGACCCGTGGAGCATCATGTTTGAAGATATTCTGACCGCCATCGGCCTCGTGCTGGTGATCGAGGGCCTGCTGTACGCCGTGTTCCTCGGCCCCATGCGGGCCATGATCCGCGCCGCCCTCGACATGTCCGAAAACCAGTTGCGCATCAGCGGGCTGGTGACGATGGCGGCGGGCGTGCTCGTGGTCTGGCTGGCGCGGCTGTAGGGGCGGGGACCGCCCGCCCCGGATAGCGGGACGGACGGTCCCCGGCGGATCAGTTCGACGCGGTGACACCCTCCGGCTGGCCCACCACCACGGTGGTCAGCGCCTGCGGGTCCATCAGGCGATCGGCGATGCGGCGCGCGTCCTCCAGGGTGACGGCCTCGATGTAGGTGTTGCGGTCATCCAGGTACGAGATCGGCAACCCCTCCTTCTGCATGGCCACCAGGATGCGCGCGATCGCCCCGGTCGAGGTGAATCGCAGCGGCCACGCCCCCGTCAGGTAGGTCTTGGCGTCGGCCAGTTCCGCCTCGCCCGGCCCGTTCTCGGCCATGCGCGCCCATTCCGCCCGGATCAGGTCCAGGCTCTCGCCCATGCGGGCGTTGTTGGTGGCCACGCCGCCGATCCAGACCGGCGCATGGTCATAAGGCATGAGATAGCTGTAGACGGAATAGGCCAGCCCGCGTTCCTCGCGCACCTCCTCCACCAGCCGCGACGAGAAGCCGCCGCCGCCCAGGATGTAGTTGACCACATAGGCGGTGTACCAGTCCGGGTCGGACCGGGCGATGCCGGGCTGTCCGAACATGGCGACACTCTGCGGCACGGCCTGCTCGATCACCACCGTGCGGCCGTCGGCGGCGGGCGCGGCTTCGGGCACGGCCGGCAGGTCCGAGGCTCCGGGCAGCGCGCCGAAGGCGGTGTCCAGCATGGGCCCCAGCACCTCGGCCGACACATCGCCGGACACCCCGATCGTGAGGCGATCCCGGGTCAGGTGCCGACGGGCGAAGGTCTTCAGGTCGTCCACGGTGATGGCGGCCACGCTGTCCGCCGTGCCCTCGACGGCGTGGCGATAGGGATGGTCGGGGAACATCGCCTGGAACCAGGCCCGCGAGGCGATCTCCTGCGGGTCGTTCTGGGCGTAGCGCAGGCCGGCCAGCACCTGCCCCCGGATGCGCTCGACGGCGTCCGGGTCGAAGCGCGGTTCGCTCAGGGCGACTCGCAGCAGCCCCAGGGCTTCGTCCAGGTGCTCGGTCAGGGTCTTCACCGTGCCGCCGAAGGAATCCCGCCCGGCGTCGAAGTCCAGTTCGATGGCCAGCGCCGCAAGCCGCCGCTGGAAGGTGCGGGAGTCCATGTCCCCCGCGCCCTCGTCCAGCAGGCCGCTGACCATGTAGGCGAGGCCGGCCTTGCCGTCCGGATCGAGCGCGGCCCCGCCGTCAAACGCGAACTCGATGGTGACCATGGGGTTGGCGGTGTCCTGGACCAGCCAGGCGGTCAGGCCGCCCGGGGTCTGCAGGGTCTCGACCTCGATGGCCCGGGCCTGGGGCGGGGCGACCAGCAGCACGAGCGCGACGAGGCCGGCCATCGCCCCCGCGATCCGGGTGGAGACGGGCTTGAGCATGGGAGCGCTCCTCTAGCTGGTGGACTCGGGTTTCAGGATGGCGGTGGCGCTGGAGGCCCCGACGAACACGGCGCGGGCGGCGTCCATCACGTCCTCGGCGGAGACGGCGGCGACGGCCTCGGGCCAGCCCTCGATGTCCTCCAGCGTGGCGCCCGTGGCCATGGCCGCGCCAACGATGCGGGCGGCGCCGAACATGCTGTCGCGGGCATAGACCACCGAGGCCTTCAGCCGGGTCTTGGCCCCTTCCACCTCGGCCTCGGTCACGCCCTCGTCCAGCAGGCGGACGATCTCCGCCTCGACGGCCGCGCCCACGTCGGCGGGCGTCCGCCCGGCGGCGGGGGTGGCGTACAGGCTGAACGTGCCGAAGTCCACGGCGCGGCCGCTGTAGCCGGCCCCGGCGGAGACGGCGACCTTCTGCTCCATCACCAGGCTGTCATAGAGGCGGCTGACCGGGCCGCCGCCCAGCAGTTCGGCGAGCACCTGAAGGGGCGCGTACAGCTCGGCCTGTTCGGTGTTGTGGCTGGGGGCGATGATGCGGCGCCACCAGCTCGCCTGGGCGACGCGGGGGTGGGTCATGGTCACGGTCACGTCCACCGGGGGCGGCAGGTCGCGCACCCGCGCGCGTTCCGGCGCGGCATGGTCCGCCGGCACCGTGCCGTAGGTGCGTTCGGCCAGGGGACGCAACTCATCGGCGGTGATGTCGCCGGCGACCACGACCACGGCGTTGTTGGGCGCGTAGAAGCGGTCATAGAAGTCCAGCGCGTCCTGGCGGGTCAGCGCCTCCAGTTCGTGCGCCCAGCCGATGATCGGGTTCTTGTAGGGATGCACGGACCACAGCGCCTGATCCAGGCGCTCGCCCAGCAGGGCCGACGGCTCGTTCTCGGTGCGGCTCAGGCGCTCCTCAATGACCACATCGCGCTCGGTCTGGAAGTCCTCTTCCGCGAGGCGCAGGTTGGCCATGCGGTCGGCCTCCATCTCCATCACCGTTTCCAGGCGGTCGCGGGCGATGTTCTGGTAGTAGCCGGTGAAGTCGCTGCTGGTGAACGCGTTGTCCCGGCCGCCGTTGCGCGCCACGATCTTCGAGAACTGGCCCGGGGGAATGCTGTCCGTGCCCTTGAACATCATGTGTTCCAGCACGTGGGCGAGGCCCGACTTGCCGGGCGGCTCGTCGGCCGCGCCGACCCGGTACCAGACCATGTGCGTCACCACGGGCACCCGGTGATTGGGCAGCACCACCACCTGAAGGCCGTTGTCGAGGGTGAAGCTGTCCGGCTCGAACAACTGCGCCCGCGCCTGGCCGGGCGCCAGCACCAGCAGGGCGAGCAGCGTCAGCGCCAGCAGCAGGCCGCCGCCGGTCATCCACAGGCGGGCGCGGGCCTGGGCCTGGGCCTCGGCCTCGCGGCGGGCGACCGCGATGGCGACGGCGCGGGATCGGGCGGGGGGACGCGAAACGGGACGGGACATGGACGGGCCCTCGTGTGCGGGAATGTCTGACGGGATCGGTTGGCCTTTATATGGGCGGCGGAGCGGTTCGGCTCAACGCCGGCTCACATTTCCACAACGGGCAAGCGGGCGCCGGGTTCCGGAGGGCGAAACCCTCTTGACGCCCTCCGATTTTCCTCCAAACTCTTGGGTATGACATGAAGCGATCCGTCAGGAGTGGCGCATCATGACCAAGGCACGGGTTCAGTTCGATCTCACACCGGAGCGGTTGGAAGAGCTCGACCGCCTGATGGCGGTTTGCGGGTTCGAGACCCGCAAGGAGTTGTTCAACAACGCGCTGTCGTTCTTCGAGGCGGCGGTGGACGAGGTCCAGCGGGGCAACGACATCGCCGCCGTGAACATGGACGAAAAGACGTACAGCCGGCTCGTATTGCCAGCGCTTGTGCGGGTCGCCCAGGTCGCCAAGCGCGACCACGCGGCGGCGGAATAGGGCGCGCGGCCGGACCATGGCGGAGCCGACCCGATTATTGCCCGACCTGCTGCGCGCGGTCCGGGAAACGCCGATTTCGCCGAAGGATTTCGTGGCGCTGGAAACGCACCGCGTGGCCGCCGACCATGAAACCCGGCGGCTCGCGATCCGGGCGGCCCAGACGCTCGGCCTTTCGGCCATGGGCGCGAGTGGCCTGTTCGCGGTCCTCGGCGTCGTGTTCGTCCTGCTGGCCGGTGACCAGCAACGCACCGACATCGACCTGTTCGGCTTCGGCGTCGGCACGGACAGTGTCGGCGTGGCCTGCGTGGCCCTGGGGGCCGGGACCTTTCTGTGGTCGCTCCGCGCCGTCCTGAAGGTCATGGACAGCGCCGCGCGCGCGGTCGGCGGAACCGCCCCATCCTCGCGGACCGAATAATCCCCCCTCACGGAAACACCCCCCGTTTGGTCCAACCGACGCGGTCGCGGGCGATCCAGGCGCGGGCGCCGTCCGGGTCCTCGACGCGCAGCAGGTCCACGACCTCGCCGCCCGCCGGACCCTGCCACCATTCGCCGCCGATGCGTTCGGGGATCGTTCGCCCGGCCTCCGTCGGCGGGATCACGGGGACGGGCCGGCGCAGCAGGCGCACCGGGCGCGGCGCGCGGTGCGCGGGCCAGTCCTGAGCCGCCTGCGGCGCGTCGGGCGCGACGGCGCGCTGGGCGCGCTCCGGCCGGTGGCTGCGCCAGGCCGACAGCCGCACCACGTTGTCGGCCCCGCAGCGCTCCACCAGACGGTCGATCAGGCGCGGCAGGGAGTCGCGCGCGCCGTCTGCCCCCGTCTCCGCCGCAAGAGTCGTCTGCGCCGGCGTCATCGGCTGGTGACGGGTCGCGTCCAGCCCCATCACCTCGATCCCGAAGCCGGCATCGAGCCCGTCGAGCCGCTCGCGGAACAGCCGCGCCAGATGCGCCGGATCGCGGCTGGGCCGCCCCGTGCCGATGCGCGCCCGGGTCACGGTGCCGTCCACCCGGTAGACCGTCAGGTCGAGCCGCCGCACCCCGCGCCCCGCCTGGTCCATCACCCCGCACAGCCGCGCCAGCAGATCGTCGAGCGCGGCGGCCACGTCCTCGGTGCGTCCGATGGGCTCGGCGAAGGCGATGCGGACCCGGTGCGCCACCGCCGGACGCAGCGGCGCCAGCGGCTCCGGCGCATGCCCGAGAAGCTGATCCAGGCGACGCCAGACCTCCGGCCCCAGACGGCGGGACAGCGGCGCGCGCGGCCGGCGCAACAGATCGTCGAGGGTGCGCAGGCCGAGGCGGCCCAGCGTCTCCCGCGCCGGCGGCGGCAGACGCAGCGCGGCCACCGGCAGCCCGCCCAGCAACTGGCGCTGGGCCCCGGGCGGGATCAGGGCCGCCCCCCCGTCCGGCACACCGTCCAGGAACCGGGCGGCCGCCCAGGCCGCGCCCGGGGTGTCGGCCATGCCGACCCGCACGGTCAGCCCCAGCGCCGCCAGCCGGTCCCGCACCGACTCGAGCAGGGCGGTCTCGCCCCCGAACAGATGCGCGCAGCCGGTCACATCCAGCCACAGACCGGCGCCGCCGGTGCCGCTCAGGCCCTCCACCGCAACCGTAGGCGTCCAGCGCCCGCACCAGCGCGCCAGCGCCCGGAGCGCCCGCAGATCGGCGGCGGGCTCCGACTCGGCCACGGCGAGGTCCGGCACCACCGCGCGGGCATCGGCCAGCGGCAGCCCGGGCGCGAGCCCCGCGCCGGCCGCCGCGCCGTTGACCGCGGCCAGACGACGCGCGCCGGCCACGGCCTCGGTGGTGGCGAAAGCTCGGTCAGCCTGTGCGGCACAGGAGGCATTCCGAATCCGCGTCAGACGGTCGGTCGCGAAGGTCGGCAGCCAGATCGAGATCACCCGTGTCATGGGTCCACTCCAGGGTCCAGTGGCGCGGCAGGCCGTTGCGGCAGTGTTCGAGGGCGACGGACCAGCGCGCGCGGCCGGGCTCGCCCCAGGGAGTGGGCACAGCCGGCGCCGGCGTCACCCGCCAGCGGGTGACGGCACCCGGCACGCTCTCGGCGGGCTCGCGGGCGGGGCGCAGCAGCACCGCGCCGCCGCCCCCGGCCTCCGCCGCCAGGGTGAGGCGCCGCCCGGCGGCCGGGTCGAGCCGCCCCGGGATCTGCCCCACCACCGCGCCCACATCGGGGCAGCGCAGGGCCTCCTCCATCGCCCAGGCCACATCGGCGGCCTCGGGCGCGCGGACCACGATCAGGCGGGCCGGCGTCAGCCCCAGGGCCGCGAGGCCGGGACCATAGAGACTGTCGTCGGGACTGCCCGCGCGCAGGCACCAGACCACCGGGCGCGGCCGCGCCATGCCAGAGGTGCGGGCCGGATCGGTGGTCGCCAGCCGGGCCGCCATCAGGGCGGCGAAGGCCAGCGCCGCGCCCCCCGCCCCACCCCCGGCGGCGCGCTCCAGGGGCGCCCCGTCGGCCACATGGTGCAGGCAACCCAACGCCAGCCCGCCGCCCCCGTCTCCGCCGTCCCCGTCTCCGCCGTCCCCGTCTCCGCCGTCCCCGTCTCCGCCGTCCGGCAGGGCCGCGTCCACGGCCGGCACCCCCAGCGGCCGGGTCGGACGCACAGGACGCCCGCCGCGCTCCAGCCGCCGCACGCGGGCGCGCAGGGTCTCCAGGTCGATCGCCGGTCCGCTCATGGGGGGGCCGCCTCGGGTCTGACGATGAGGGGAAGCGGGCCACCGGCGCCGCGTCATTGTGTTCCTATTTTGTTCTTTCGACGCCACCCCTGTCAAGCCCGGGGGCCCTCAACGGAGTCCGCATTTTACACTACATTTATGTCTTTTAATTATGTTTAACATTGCACAATGATCTATTTTCGAAGACGCTTGCCGCGCGCCCGAACCGAACTCATAGTCCGGCTCGACCCGCCGCCCCGCTCACCCCGCCGGAGTTCCCATGTCCAGCGCCGACCGCCTGACCCACCTGCAACGCCTGGAAGCCGAGAGCATCCACATCATCCGCGAGGTGGTCGCGGAGTTCCGCAAGCCGGTGATGCTGTATTCCATCGGCAAGGATTCGTCCGTGATGCTGCATCTGGCCCGCAAGGCCTTCGCGCCCGGGCCGCTGCCGTTCCCGCTGATGCACATCGACACCACCTGGAAATTCCGCGAGATGATCGCCTTTCGCGACCAGACGGCGCGGGATCTGGGCCTGGATCTGCTGATCCACACCAACCCGGACGGCCTGCGCGACGGGGTGGGGCCGATCACCCACGGCTCGGGCGTGCATACGGACGTGATGAAGACGCAGGCGCTCAAGCAGGCCCTGACCCGGTACGGCTTCGACGCGGCCTTCGGCGGCGCGCGGCGCGACGAGGAGGCCAGCCGCGCCAAGGAGCGCGTGTTCTCGTTCCGCACCGCGACCCACCAGTGGGACCCGCGCAACCAGCGCCCCGAGCTGTGGTCGATCTACAACGCCCGTATCCAGACCGGCGAGAGCATCCGCGCCTTCCCCCTGTCCAACTGGACCGAACTGGACGTGTGGCAGTACATCCACCAGGAGGACATCCCGGTGGTGCCGCTGTACTTCGCCAAGCCGCGCCCGGTGATCCAGCACAACGGCATGTGGGTGATGGTGGACGACGACCGGCTTCCCATCCCCGAGGGCGCCGCACCCGAGATGAAGAGCGTGCGCTTCCGCACCCTGGGCTGTTATCCGCTGACCGGCGCGGTGGCGAGCACCGCCACCACGGTCGCCGAGGTGGTCGCCGAAATGCTGAACTCGCGCACCTCCGAGCGCGCCGGCCGCGCCATCGATCACGATCAGGCCGGATCCATGGAACTCAAGAAGCGGGACGGGTACTTCTGATGGCCGACGACGGACGCACGTTCGATGCCGCCGCGACCGAGGCGGTTCTCAGCGGCAAGGCCGCCGAGCGCGACCTGCTGCGATTCCTGACCTGCGGCAGCGTGGACGACGGCAAGAGCACCCTGATCGGGCGCGTGCTGTACGACTCCAAGCTGATCTTCGAGGACCAGTTGAAGACCCTGGAACGGGACAGCAAGGCGCGCGGCAACGCCGGCGGCGCCCTGGACCTGTCGCTGCTGGTGGACGGCCTGCAGGCGGAGCGCGAACAGGGCATCACCATCGACGTGGCGTGGCGGCACTTCACCACCGACCGGCGCAAGTTCATCGTCGCCGACACGCCGGGCCACGAGCAGTACACCCGCAACATGGCCACCGGGGCGTCCAACGCGGACCTCGCCGTGCTGCTGGTGGACGCGCGCAAGGGCGTGCTGGTGCAGACCCGCCGCCATGCCACCATCGCGCGGCTGATGGGTCTGCGTCATGTGGTGGTGGCCATCAACAAGATGGACCTGGTGGGGTACGACCGGGCGACCTACGAGGCCATCCGCGACGACTTCGTGGCCTTCGCCCGCGAGATCGACCTGCCCGAGCCGGTCTGCATTCCGGTGTCGGCCCTGATGGGCGACAACGTGGTGAACCGGGGCGACGGCATGCCGTGGTACGATGGCCCGGCCCTGCTGCCCTTCCTGGAAGAGGTGGACGTGGTGCAGACCAGCACGCAGACACCGTTCCGCCTGCCGGTGCAGTGGGTCAACCGCCCCAACCTGGACTTCCGGGGCTACTGCGGCACCCTGGCGTCCGGCCGCGTGCGGCCCGGAGACCGGATCGTGGTCAACCCCTCCGGCCGCGAAACCACCGTGGCCCGTGTGGTCGATTTCAACGGCGACCGGGCCGAGGCCATCGCCGGCGAGTCGATCACCCTGACACTGGCCGACGAAGTGGACGTGGCCCGCGGCGACCTGCTCAGCCCGGCGGACGCCCGCCCGCAGGTGGCCGACCAGATGGCCGCACACATTATCTGGATGGGCGAGGACCCGATGCTGCCCGAGCGGTCGTATCTGCTGAAGATCGGCCACACGACCGTTCCGGCGCAGATCACCGAGATCAAGTACCGCCTGGACGTGAACACGCACAGCAAGCTGGCCGCCAAGCACCTGGACCTGAACGAGGTGGCGTTCTGCAACCTGTCCCTCGCCCGCCCCGTGCCGTTCGATCCGTACGAGGAGAACCGGGGCACCGGCGGCTTCATCCTGATCGACCGCACCACGCACCAGACCGTGGGCTGCGGCATGATCTCCTTCGGCCTGCGGCGGGCCAGCAACATCCACTGGCAGGCGCTGGAGGTGGACAAGGCCGCCCGCGCCCACCAGAAGCACCAGAAGCCCTGCGTGCTGTGGTTCACCGGCCTGTCCGGCGCCGGCAAGTCCACCGTCGCCAATCTGGTGGAAAAGCGCCTGATGGCCATGGGCCATCACAGCTACCTGCTGGACGGCGACAACGTCCGCCACGGCCTGAACCGGGACCTCGGCTTCACCGCCGAGGACCGGGTGGAGAACGTCCGCCGCGTGGCCGAGGTCTCCAGCCTGTTCGTGGACGCCGGGCTGATCGTGCTGGTCTCGTTCATCTCGCCGTTCCGGGCGGAACGCCGGCTGGCCCGCGAGAAGGTCGCCGCCGGCGAGTTCCTGGAGGTGTTCGTGGATGCCCCGCTGGAGGTCTGCGAACAGCGCGACGTGAAGGGGCTCTACAAGAAGGCCCGCGCGGGCGAGATCAAGAACTTCACCGGCATCGACTCCGACTACGAGCCGCCCGAAGCCCCCGAACTGCACCTGCGCACCGATCAGGCCGAACCGGATGAACTGGCCGATCAGGTGATCCAGGCCCTGCGCGCGCGCGGCCTGCTGCGGGAGTAGGCCGGGGCCCCATCTTGATTTGGTCCGGTCCCGTCGCAATGTCTCCCTGAACCGAAAAAGCACAGGGAGGCCCGCCATGACGTCTCACCCCCAGGCCCGACACCGTGACCGCGCCCGCGCCCACGCCATTCCGGCGGCGGACCCGCGTCCGCTCCAGTGGCTGGCCATCGCCGGCCTGACCCTGGCCCTGCTGGCCGGACTGGCCATCGCGCAGACGGCCCGGGCGGCCACCTGGACCCTGGACGGGGCCACCTCGTTCCTCAGCTTCGCCTCGATCAAGGCGCAGGACATCGGCGAGGTGCACAGCTTTGGTGACCTGTCCGGGTCCGTCGGCGAGGACGGCAGCGCGGAGGTGGCCATCGACCTGGCCTCGGTCAGCACCGGCATCGACCTCCGCAACGAGCGCATGCGCGAGATGCTGTTCAACGTGGCCCAGTTTCCGGTCGCGACCATCTCCGCCAATGTCCCCCTGGACAGCCTGATGGAGATGCCGGTCGGCGACTCGGCCGTGCGGGATGTAACCGCTCAACTGACGCTGGCCGGCGAGAGCAACGATCTGGCCATGCCCATGATGGTGACCCGATTGGGCGAGGGCCGCGTGATGGTCCAGCCGCTCCAGCTCCTGATGGTGCAGGCCGACGACTATGCGCTCGGCGAGGGCATCCGCAAGCTGCGCGAGGTGGCGGGCCTGGAGCACATCAGCCACGCCGTCCCGGCCACCTTCACGCTGGTGTTCACCCGCGACTAGCGGGAGGCGGCCGCCTCCAGGAAGGCCTTCACAATCGCCGTATCCGCCGGGTCGATGGCGTATTCGGGATGCCACTGCACCCCCAGGCAGAAGCGGCGGGTCGGGTCCTCGATGCCCTCGATCACCCCGTCCGTGTCGGTCCAGGCGTTGACGACGACCGGGTCCGGCACCGCCTTCACCGCCTGATGATGGGCGCTGTTGACGGCCGCCGAGGTCTGCCCGGTGATCCGGGCCAGCAGGGTGTCGGGCCGGATGGTCACGGTGTGGCCGGGCTCGGTGCGCGGGTTGGGCTGCTCATGGGCGAGCGCGCCGGGCACCTCGCCCGGGATGTGCTGGATCAGCGTGCCGCCCAGCACCACCGCGAGAAGCTGCTGACCGCCGCAGATGCCGAGCACCGGCATGTCCCGGTCGAGCGCGCCCTTCAGCACCGCCAGTTCGAAGTCCGTCCGGCCGGCCTTCAGGGTCACCGAGGCGTGCCGGGTCTCCGCCCCGAACAGCGCGGGGTCCACGTCGAATGCGCCGCCGGTGACCATCAGGCCGTCGATCATGTCCAGGTAGCGGCCCACCAGGGCGGATTCGTGCGGCAGGATCAACGGCACCCCGCCGGCCGCCGCCACCACGCCGGCGTAGTTCTGCCGCAGGGCATACCAGGGCAGTTTGGAGTAGCCGCCCGCCTCCTCGGCGTCGGCGGTGATGCCGATGATCGGCGCGCGATCGGACATGACGAAACCTCAAGGAACACGCGGGGATGCGGGCCGGCACTCTATCATCCCGGCCTTGGCCTGTCCCGCCCGACCGGGTGTTCCGGAACCGCCCGCGCGCCGGCGTATGATCGACCGGAGTACACCAAGAGTCAGGTTGATGCGGAAAGGCCGATCGACCATTCTTCCAGGAGCCCGGGCAGGCTGCCGGCTGACCACCACCGTGACGAGAAGGACTCGAGGCCGGATGAAAGAGGCCACCGCCGCCTTTCAGTGCGCCGACATCCCCTGGAACGAGTCCCAGCGGCTGCGCGCCCTGCGGCGCTACGGGTTGCTGGACGCGGACCCCGAGGTGCGGTTCGATCGCCTGACCAGCCTCACTAGCCGGCTGCTCAACACGCCCATCGCGCTGGTCTCGCTGGTCGATGCGAACCGGCAATTCTTCATGTCCCGCCAGGGACTTGAGGCGCACGAGACATCCCGGGACCTGGCCTTCTGCGCCCACGCCATTCATGGGGACGGCATCTTCGAGATCCCGGACGCGACGCAGGACCCCCGCTTCGCCGGCAATCCCCTGGTCGTGGGGCCGCCCCATATCCGCTACTACATCGGCAAGCCGCTGGTGGACCGGGAGGGCTTTCGCCTGGGCACCCTGTGCGCGATCGACCTGACCGCGCGCCCACCCCTTGACGCAGACGGCCGCGCCATCCTGACCGATCTGGCGGCCGCCGTCGTCGATCTCATCGAGATGCGGCAGACCGCGCTGGAGGCCGAGACCGAGCGTCAACGCACCCAGCGACTCATGGAGGTCAAGGAAGCCTATCTAGCCACCATGGCCCACGAGTTGCGCACGCCCCTGAATGCGGTCACGGGCTTCGGGCAGTTGCTCAAGATGACCGGGGCGGACGACTGCCTGTCGGACAAGCAGCGCGAATACCTGAACATGATCGTGGAGTCGGGCGAATACCTGACGATGCTCGTGGGTGAAACCCTGGATGCCGAGGCCCGCGAGGCCGGCCCGGGCGCCATGCGCTCGGAGCCCGTGCCCCTGGCGCCGGCGTTGGCGGGCGCCGCGCGGCTGCTCGCCCCGCTGGCCGTCAAGCGCGATGTCACGCTGTCGGTGGACGCGCCGCAGGACCTGTGCGTGTGGGGCGATCCCCTACGCCTGCGGCAGGTGCTCATCAACCTCGTCTCCAACGCGGTCAAGTACAACCGGGCCGGCGGCTCGGTCACGCTGCGCGCCGCCATGGGCGGGGAGGAGGGCGACAAGGTCACGATCCAGTGCCGGGACTCCGGCGTGGGTATCCCGGCCCGGGAAATCCCCAACCTGTTCCGCGCCTTCCACCGCGTCCCGGAAACCAGCGAGGACGTGGAAGGCACCGGCCTGGGTCTGCGCATCACCCGCCGGCTGGTGCGCATGATGGGCGGCGCCATCCAGGTCCAGAGCCGCGAGGGCGAGGGCTCCACCTTCACCGTCACCCTGGACCGCGCCGCGCCGGATTGAGCACGGCCCGGCCGCGTCCGGAAAATCCCTTGCCCGCGCGCGCGCGTTCCCTAGGATGCGCCATCATCATTGCGACCCGAGGGGAGAGTGCGGATATGGCGGACGCGGGCGGAAAACCTGTGATCGGGGTGATCGGCGGATCGGGCCTGTACGAGATCGACGGCCTGACCAACACGCGTTGGGAAACGGTGGAGAGCCCCTTCGGCCCGCCCTCGGACCAGCTTCTGTTCGGCGACCTGGACGGCCAGCCGATGGTGTTCCTGCCCCGGCACGGCCGCGGCCACCGGGTGCCGCCCTCGGGCCTGAACTTCCGCGCCAACATCGACGCCCTGAAGCGCGCCGGCGTGACCGAGATCCTGTCGGTCTCCGCCGTCGGCTCGCTGAACGCCGACCTGCCGCCGGGCATGTTCGTCATCGTGGACCAGTTCATCGACCGCACCTTCGCCCGCGAGAAGAGCTTCTTCAGCGAAGGGCTGGTGGCGCATGTCTCCATGGCGCACCCCACCTGCGGCCGCCTGGGCGATGCCGTGGAAGAGGCCTGCCGCGAGCTGGAGATCCCGCACCAGCGCGGCGGCACCTATCTGGTGATGGAGGGGCCGCAGTTCTCCACCCGCGCCGAAAGCGAACTGTATCGGGCCTGGGGCTGCGACGTCATCGGCATGACCAACATGCCGGAGGCCAAATTGGCCCGCGAGGCGGAGATGTGCTACTGCACCGTGGCGATGGTCACGGACTACGACTGCTGGCATCCGGACCACGACCACGTCACCGTGGACGCCATCATCAAGGTGCTGATGGACAACGCGGACAAGGGCCGGTCGCTGGTCAAGGCGGTGGCGCCGCGCCTGTCGGACCGCGCGGCGGCCTGCGAGAAGGGATGCCACGAGGCCCTGACGACCGCCCTCATCACGCACCCGGACGCCCGCGATCCGTCGCTGGTCGCCAAGCTGGACGCCGTGGCCGGGCGGATGCTGGGGTAGGCGGCCAGCACATTTTTTTCAGGGAGACGCGCCATGCCCAGGCCCGGCGTCGCCGCCGAAGGTCCCCGCATCACGTATCTTAAGGTCCGCAACTATCGGGCCCTTAGAGACGTGGAGTTGAAGGACCTGTCCCGGCTGACGGTATTCGTCGGGCCGAACGGCAGCGGCAAGTCCACCCTGTTCGATGTCTTCGCCTTTCTCTCGGAGTGCTTCAACGAAGGGCTGCGGCGGGCCTGGGATCGCCGGGGCCGCTTCAAGGAACTGCGCAGTCGTGGCGCCGAAGGACCCATTGAAATCGCGCTGAAATTCAAGATCCCGGGTGTGCCGCTCATTACCTATGGGCTGACCATTGACGAACAGAACGGCCAGCCGATCGTCACCGACGAACGCCTCTCCTGGACCCGGGGCTCCAGAGGACGCCCTTTCGATTTCCTCTCCTACAGCGCTGGCAAGGGCTTCGCCATCAAGGCCGACCAGCCCGATCCCGATGCCGAGCGGGAACATGAAACCCTGGCCGCCCCGGACATGCTGGCCGTCAACACCCTGGGTCAATTCGAACGACACCCCCGTGTAAAGGCCCTCAGAGAATTCATCACCGGATGGCACCTCTCTTACCTCTCGGCGACTGACACCCGGGGCACGCCGGAAGCGGGCCCGCACGAGCACCTGTCCCGGTCCGGCGACAATCTTGCGAACGTCATCCAGTACCTGCGCGAGCGCCATCCACAGACACTTGCGTCCATCCTGGCAAGACTGACACGTCGCGTGCCACGCCTCGAAAAGGTGTCGGCCGACATCCTCGCCGATGGCCGGCTTCTGCTGCAGATCAAGGATGCGCCCTTCAGCACGCCAATTCTCGCCCGGTACGCATCGGACGGAACGCTCAAGCTGCTGTCCTATCTGGTTCTGATGAACGATCCGGACCCGTTCCCGCTGATCGGGATCGAGGAACCGGAGAACTATCTCCATCCGATGCTGTTGCATGAACTGGCCGAGGAGTGCCAGACGGCCAGCGCCCACAGCCAATTGATGGTGACAACCCATTCGCCGCAGTTCTTGAATGCGCTGAGCCCGAAACAGGCCTGGGTCCTGTGGCGGGACCAGGATGGGTATGCCAAGGCAACCCGAACCGATCAGATCGAGGGCATTCCGGAGATGATGGAGGCGGGTGGCCAACTGGGCGCCCTGTGGATGGAAGGCTATTTCGGCATGGGAGACCCGGCCGGGGGCCCCGGCTGATGCAGCGTCAGATCCACGTCCTCCTGGAAGAACCGTCCGCGAAAGCGACCCTTGAGCACGTCCTTCCCCGGCTGCTGCCGCCGGACATTCACCATCGATGCATCACGTTCCAGGGGAAACCGGACCTCCTGCAGCAGCTTCCAAATCGACTGCGCGGTTACCGCAAGCGTCTGGACCATGAGCGTTTGCGCGTCGTCGTCCTGATTGATCGTGACACGCAAGATTGTCTGGTCCTGAAGCGCCGGTTGGAAGCCATGGCCCGGGAGGCGGGATTGACCACCCGATCGAGTCGTGGACCCGATGGAGAGTACGTCGTTCTGAACCGCATCGCGGTAGAGGAACTGGAGGCCTGGTTCCTGGGTGACGAAACCGCCTTGCGCGCCGCCTACCCGCGCCTCAAGAAGGGCGTCACGCGTGCCCAATCGATCCGGTGTCCGGACGACGTGAAGGGGGGGACTGCCGAGGCGCTGCACAGGGTTTTCAAAAGAGCGGGCTACTTCAAGGACAGCCACATGCCGAAGACGGATGTCGCCCGCAAAGTCGGGGAACATCTGTCCGTGACCCCGAACGACAATCGATCCCCCAGCTTTCAGGTCTTTCTTGCCGGACTGACAGACCTTGTCCAACGCTTCTCGGAGGAACCGCCACCATGAAGGTCAACGGCACCCCCACCCGCACCATCTGGCTGGCCGAGGACGGCCACACGGTGGAGATCATCGACCAGACCCGCCTGCCGCATCACTATGAGATCGCGCGGCTGGCCTCGCTCGACGACGCCTGCCGGGCGATCAAGGACATGCTGGTGCGCGGCGCGCCCCTGATCGGCGCCACGGCGGCGCACGGGCTGGCGCTGGCCATGCGTCAGGATGCCTCGGACGACGGGCTGGCGACGGCCTACGACCGTCTGTTCGCCACCCGCCCCACGGCGGTCAACCTGCGCTGGGCGCTGGACGACATGCGCCAGCGCCTGGCCCCGCTGCCGGCGGACCAGCGCGCGGGAGCGGCGCTCGACCGCGCCCGGGTCATCTGCGACGAGGACGTGGCCCTGAACGAGGCCATCGGCAATCACGGCCTGACCGTCTTCCGCACCCTGTGGGAGCGCAAGGGCAAGCCGGACCGCTTCAACGTTCTGACCCACTGCAACGCCGGCTGGCTGGCGACGGTGGACTGGGGCACGGCGCTGGCCCCCATCTACAAGGCGCACGACGCCGGCATCCCGGTCCATGTGTGGGTGGACGAGACCCGGCCGCGCAACCAGGGCGCCAGCCTGACCGCGTGGGAGCTGAACCAGCACGGCGTGCCCCACACCGTGATCGTGGACAACGCCGGCGGCCACTTCATGCAGCACGGCATGGTGGATGTCTGCATCGTCGGCACCGACCGCACCACGGCGACGGGTGACGTCTGCAACAAGATCGGCACCTACCTGAAGGCGCTGGCGGCGAAGGACAACGGCGTGCCGTTCTATGTCGCCCTGCCCAGCCCGACCATCGACTGGACGGTCAAGGACGGCGTCGCCGAGATCCCCATCGAGGACCGGGGGCCGGGCGAGGTCTGCCGCCTGTGGGGACGGCTCGACTCGGGCGACACCGGCTGGGTCACCGTTACCCCGGAGGGCAGCCCGGCCGCCAACCCGGCGTTCGACGTCACCCCGGCCCGGCTGGTCACGGGCCTCATCACTGAGCGGGGCGTCTGTTCGGCCAGTGCCGAGGGTCTCGCCGGCCTGTTCCCGGATCGGTCGGCGGCGGCGGAATAGGCCCCGGGCTTCCGGGGTCCGTCAGCAGCAGGTCTCATTTTGGCCGCGCTGCCTCCGATGGGTCCTGCTGGGAGGTCCAGGCGCGAACCGAACTCCCTCCCCTGGATAGGGGAGGGCTGGGGTGGGGTTGAAACAAAGCCCGTGGGGTTGAAAAAGGGCTCGTGGGGTTGATGCGGCAAGTGGGGTCCGCGCGAAAATGAACGCGCCCCCCTCCCAACCTCCCCCCGAAGGGGGGAGGCGAACAGGCCGGCACCAGCCGCAACCTTTGCCCTCCCTCCCTCCTGAGAATTGCTGGTCCGTCAGAGCAATCGGGTGAAAGGGCGTGTGGCCGGGACGCGGCCGTGTCGGGCGGATTCGACCCCGCCCATTTCCCGACAGGGAAACGCGGCGGGGCAATCCGCCGCAAGGCAGCGATATGGCGGGTTGCGCCTTCGGCGCGAACCCGCCCTACGAGGGCGCGCTCCCGTGAAACTGGCAGTCGGTCCCGCGCGGTCCGGTCTTTGATTCCCGCGCGCCGGAGGGGTAGAAGGAACGCGCCGAACGGCGCGTTCCAACCCGGAGGGGACCCCGAGATCCATGACCGAAAGCACGAAATACCTGCTGTCCGAAGACCGGATGCCCAAGGCGTGGTACAACCTCGCCGCCGACCTGCCCGGCCCGGTGCCGCCGCCGGTGCACCCGGGCACGGGCCAGCCGATGGGCCCGGAGGACCTGGCCCCGCTGTTTCCCATGGGTGTCCTGGAGCAGGAAGCCAGCACCGAACGCTGGATCGACATCCCCGAGCCCGTGCGCGACGTCTACCGGCTGTGGCGGCCGTCGCCGCTGGTGCGCGCCCGCCGTCTTGAGGCCGCGCTCGATACCCCCGCGAAGATCTTCTTCAAGTACGAGGGCGTCAGCCCCGCCGGCAGCCACAAGCCGAACTCCGCCGTCGCCCAGGCGTTCTACAACAAGCAGGAAGGGGTGAAGCGGCTGGTCACCGAGACCGGCGCCGGCCAGTGGGGCAGCTCGCTCGCCTTCGCGGGCAACCTGTTCGGCCTGACGGTCGAGGTCTACATGGTGCGGATCTCGTTCAATCAGAAGCCGTACCGCCGCGCCCTGATGGAGACCTACGGCGCCACCTGCATCCCCAGCCCCTCGCCCAACACGGCGGCCGGCCGGGCCATCCTGGAGACGAACCCCGACTCCAACGGCTCGCTGGGCATCGCCATTTCCGAGGCCGTCGAACTGGCCGCCAGCCGCGACGACACCAAGTACGCCCTGGGTAGCGTGCTCAACCACGTCTGCCTGCACCAGACCGTCATCGGCGAGGAAGCCATGCTCCAGATGGAGATAGCCGACGCCGACCCGGACATCGTGATCGGCTGCGTGGGCGGCGGCTCCAACTTCGCTGGGCTGGCCTTCCCCTACATGCGCGAGAAGATGAACGGCAAGGCGGTGCGCTGCATCGGCGTCGAGCCCACCTCGTGCCCCACCCTGACCAAGGGGCCGATGGCCTATGACTTCGGCGACACGGGCAAGCTCACCCCGCTGATGAAGATGCACACCCTGGGGTCCAACTTCATGCCGCCCGGCACGCACGCCGGCGGGCTGCGCTACCACGGCATGGCGCCCATGGTCAGCCAGGCCATGGAGCACGGGTTGATGGAAGCGCGCGCCTACCAGCAGACGGAATGCTTCGCCGCCGCCGTGCAGTTCGCGCGCGAGGAAGGCATCGTGCCCGCGCCCGAATCCTCGCACGCCATCAAGGCCGTGATCGACGAGGCGTTGCGCTGCAAGGCCGAGGGCAAGGCCGAGACCATCCTGTTCAACCTGTCCGGCCACGGCCATTTCGACATGCAGGCCTATATGGACTACTTCGCGGGCAAGATGACGGACACGCCGTTCGACGACGCCGCGCTCCAGGCCTCGCTGGAGACCCTGCCCAAGGTGGCGGTGTAGGGGAGCAAGGTGGCGCCCGCGACCCGGAGTCTGCGGGCGCCTTCCCCGAACCGTCATCCATTCGTCATGGCGCTGTCGCCGAGCGGGCCTAAAGTGGAGGTCGTCCCCCATGCCTCCACCAGCCCCATGAGGTCGCCATGCGTCGTGCCGCCGTTTCCTCGCTCGCTCTCGTCCTCGGCCTGACCGCCGCCGCCCTGCCCGCGCGGGCCGAAGCGCCGTTCGTCTCCGATCAGGCGTTCAGCTTCGTCGCGCTGGGCGACATGCCCTACGGCGACGCCGCCCAGGGCGCCTACGTGCGCCTGATCGACGCCGTCAACACGCTGGATCCCGCCTTCACCATCCACGTGGGCGACATCAAGGGCGGTGGCTCGGCGTGCTCCGACGCCCGCTTCCAGACCGAATACGACAACTTCATGCGCTACACCGGCGCTGTCGTGTACACCCCGGGCGACAACGAGTGGACCGACTGCCACCGCAAGGCCGCCGGCGGCTATGACCCGCTGGAGCGCCTCGCCGCCGTGCGCAGCCTGTATTTCGCCGAGGCCACCAGCCTGGGTCAGGCCCCCATCGACCTCACCCGGCAGGCCGATGTCTCCGATCATGACGAGATGGTGGAAAACGCCCTGTGGAGCCACGGCGGCGTGACCTTCGCCACGGTCCACGTGGTCGGCTCCAACAACAACTTCGAGATCCGCGACCCGGCCGCCGTCGCCGAGTTCTTCGCCCGCGACGCCGCCAACCAGGACTGGTTCGCCCGCGTCTTCGAGACCGCCAGGGCCGAGGACAGCGCCGCCGTGGTGCTCGCCATGCAGGCCGACATGTTTGGCGGCAAGGTGAACCGGCAGAGCGGCTTCGGCCCGACCCTGAAGACCCTGCAGGCCGAGATGGAGGCGTTCGCCAAGCCGGTGCTGCTGGTCTACGGCGACTCGCATGAGCTGGAGCTGGACCAGCCGTTCATGACCCGCGAGGGCGCGCGCATGGACACGGCCTATGCGTTGCAGGTGCCGGGCGCGGGCGACGTCCACGGCGTGCGTGTGACCGTGGACACCAGCATGCCCGGGGTGTTCGGGTTCATGCCGGTGATCGTGCCGGAGAACCTGCGGGTGAAGTGATACCGGCCGACGGAAAGGTTCATCCTTTTCGTCGGCCGGCCGGCCCGACTGGGCCGGCGCCGCGAAGCGGCGGAGCCGCGCGCCCCAAAGGGGCGCTGCGGCGATAAAAACAAAGACTCATTCTGACATGTCGTCGCAGCGACCTTTTTTCGAAAGAGTCATCCTCATCGTCGAGCGGTAAAAAAGCTGACCGGCCCGCGCACCACCGCGCGGGCCACCCCGTCTCCTACCGCCCCCGCCGCAGCGCCAGCAGGGCCACGGCCGCCAGCAGCAGACCGCCCCCCACGGCCCCCAACGGTCCCAGACGCTCGCCGAAGATCGCCCAGGCCAGCAGGGTGGCGCTCAGGGGCTCCAGCAGCACGACCACCGCCGAGCCGGTGGCGCTGGCCCGCCTCATGCCCCACAGGAACACGACATAGGCCAGCGCGGTCGGCACCACGCCCATGTAGAGCACCACGCCCCAGGCGGCGGGCGTTTCGGGCAGGATCGTGCCGCCGCCAGCCACGGCCACACCCGTCGCCACCGTGGCCAGCACGACCGCCCCGGCCCCGAACCCCAGGGCCACCAGTCGGGCCGGATGATGGCGCGGCGCCAGATGCCGGCTGGCGAGCGTGAACAGGGCGTAGCTGAGGCCCGACCCGCCGGCCATGGCGAGCCCCACCGCGACGGTGCCGCCGCCCGCCGGCAGCGGTCCGGGAAACCCGACCAGCAGGGCCGCGCCGACCACCGCCACGGCGACCGCGATCCAGGTGGTCCGACTCAACTGCTCCTTCAGCACGAGCCGGGCGAGCAGGGCCACCAGCACCGGCGCCGAGCACAGCGCCAGCAGCGTGGCCAGCGCCACGCCCACCCGGGCGACGGCGCCGAAGTAGAGGCCCTGATAGGCCGCCTGGGCCAGCCCCAGCAGCAGCAGGGCGCGCAGGTCCCGCCGGTCCAGCGGGGTGCCGGGCAGGCGCAGCGCCAGCAGCCCGACCAGCGGCGCGGCCAGCGCCAGACGCCACGCGCCGACGGTGAGCGGGTCGAGGGCGGACAGGTCGAACAGGACCCGGGACGCAATGCCGACGGTGCTCCACAACAGCGCGGCCAGGGCCACCAGCCCCAGGCCGGACGGCATCAGGGCGCGGCGGGACGTCAGGTCGAGTCGCGCCCCGCGCCCCGCGCGCCTGTTTTCTTGATGGTCCGACATGGGACGCATCCTTTCGTATCCGGTCGGCGGCCAGGGGAGGGCCGACCGCACACCAAAGCCCCCGGCCCGCGCCCGCTGTCAACGACCCGGACCATGGCCGCCGGTCCCGGGCGGGCCGCGAAAGTGTGGTCAGCCGGCCCGGAAGTCTCTAGACTGGTCGCGAGGGTTGAGGGGCCGGGGGGCCTATCCACGCTCTGAGAACAAGGGCGCTGCCGGATGAACAACGCCGACCCGATCACGGATCCAGCGGACGCGCTGACCGGCCAGGACATCGCACTGGCCGCCGGTGAGACGCTGTTCCGCGAAGGCGACATCGGCGACCGGGCCTATGTGGTGCGAAGCGGCCGGCTGGAAATCCTCCGCCATGTCTCCGGCCGCGACGTGGTCGTGGCGATCGAGGGCCCGGGCACCATCCTGGGCGAGATGGCCCTGATCGACGCCCAGCCGCGTAGCGCCACCGTCCGCGCCCTGGACGACGCCCGGCTGTCCGTGGTGCCCAAGCCGGCGTTCGAGTTTCACCTGGCGCGCACCGATCCGGTCATCCGGATGCTGCTGGAGCGCTTCACGGCCATCATCCGCACCACCACGGCGGAAAATGCCAAGCTGACCCTGGCGGCGGACCGGCACGCTCCGGAAAGTTGAGTCCATGGGTCGGCGCGCAATCCAAAATCGGTACGCCCGCGGAAAGTTGCACCACCGGGGGGATGTGATAAAATGGCTTGACAGGATTCAATTTCCTGTTGAATGCGCCAAACGTGAACCGGACCATCACCCTCACCGTAGACCGGATGGACACCGCGCCCAGAAGCTGGAGGCGGGGTGCCTGACTGATCCGGTGGCCCTTTGGAGGGGCCGATGTACAGTGCGCCTGATGTGAAAGCCGCCTATCGCCGCTCGATTCCGCTCGGCCTCGTCGAGAGCCGGACGATGCCGTCGTCGCGCACGCTGCGGAACACCCTGCTGGCGGGCCTGCGGCAGAACGGGTTCAGCAATGTGGAACTGTATCGGTCCGTGGACATGTTCCTGGATCACGAACACAGCGCCAAAGCAAAAACGGAATGCATCTTCCTGCAGTACAGCGCGGACACCCCTGCGCTGCTGGAGATCGTTGCGGATATCCGCAAGAACAAGACATGCCTGTCTCCGTTCATCTACATCTTCGTCATCGCCGAGCACATCGGTTACAGCGACATCGTCCATATCATCAAATCGGGCGTCGATGACATCATTCTGTTGCCGCTGGAATTCGGGACACTGGCGCACCGTTTTTCCTCGATCGTGCCCCGGCCCAAGAAATACCTGCTGTCCTATGACTACATCGGGCCGGAACACCCGGCCGTCCACGCCCATTTCCGCCCCGTGGCAACGCGCATCGCCCGGCACAACGGCGTCCTGGACTACCTGCGCGACGGCGTGACCTCGCCCCCGAACCCCTGGCTGACGGACAAGATCAACAGCGCCGTGGTCCTGAACGACCTGGGCGTGGACATCATGAAGATTTCCGCGAACATGCAGAAAGTGAGCACCCTGTTCTTCGAGGGCAAGAACACGGTGCGCAACTACAATGACATGTTCCGGTCCATCTTCTTCCTGCGCAAGTCCATATCCTCGGCGGTCAAGGCCACGTCGGCCACGGATCTGTCCTCGGTCAGCGACATCCTCAACGCCTCGCACATCATCCTGTCGCGGTTCCACCCGGATAAGGACCTGTCCCAGAACACGCGCGAGGTGAAGGTTTTCCAGCTCATCTCCAAGGCGTTCGAGGTCATGTACCTGGATAGCTGGGCGCGCGAGAACAGCACCCAGGACATCGTGTCGCTGATCGAACAGCATTTCCTGAAGACCAACATCTTCGAGAGCACCGGCCAGTGGCGGCAGTCCACGGCCAAGGTCTCGGTCCAGTCGGCGCCCGCGCGGGCCGCGGCCGCAGCCGGCGCGGTCCAGACCCCGGCCCCGCACGCGCCTCCTGCGCCTACGCCTGCGCCTGCGCCTGCGCCGATGCCTACGTCTACGTCTACGCCAGAGACCACCCCGCCTGCCGCCCCCTCCCCCACCAAACCCGAATCCCGCGAGTCGCGCCATCCCATCGAGTATGCCAGCCTGCGCGAGGCCTTCGCGGATCTGCGCGACGCCCGCACGGTCCCGGACCGCTTCATCGCCTTCCTGGCGGGCATGGCGCGGGTGCAGTTCACCCCCTACCGCTCCAACGCCGCCGTCGCGTCCAACGACTGCTACGCCCAGCCCTCGTTCGTGTCCGAACTGGCCACGCTGATCGAGGAGATCGTGGGCCCCGACATGCTGTCGTCGCGGTACGTGCGCTCGTGGGCCCAGGCCACCCTGGCCACGGGGTTTCGGCCGATGGAGGAGATCACCAACCTCCAGACCGACCAGGGCATGCGCCAAGCCTGGACCCTCAGCCTGCAGAAATGCCTGGAGGCGGGCGATCTGCGCGACCGCGTGGAGGCTCGGCGCGACCGCCTGCCCGGGCTGGTGGAGAGCCTGACCCCGCATGTGATCCGCGACCTGACCGAGATCATGTTCAGCGACCCGCGCGCCGTTCCCGACGCCGAGGCGGCGATCAACCGCGCCCGCTCGGAGCTGATCCAGACCCGCCACGGGTACTGGGGCGTGCTGCGGGCCATCAGCCGCAGCCGGGGCCGCCTGCCCGAGTGCTGCGACGGCTACATGATCCTGAAGATCGCCCACGCGGTGTTTTCCCGGCCACAGGCCAACGTGGTCGCCCAGTGCATGGCCCACGGCGGCGAGACCTGCTCGCTCATGCACTGCACGGAACAGCTCATGATGCCGCGCCACTGCGAGCGCGCGCTGAACCGCCAGCCGATGCGGAAAAGCGCGGCAGCCTTCCCGCAGGCGGCGGACTGACCGCCGCCGTGCCACGGTCCGCCCGCCCCCACCGATCCGGAGTCGCCTCCTCGTGGCCCGTCTGACCGCCGGCCTGCGCGCTCGCGCCATTCTGCGCGTGGTCGAGACCCGGGGCGGGTTCGGCGCGGTCCTGCGCCGCGGCGACGAGACCGCCGGGGACCTGCTGCTGCGCATCGCCGCCCCGGACGGGACGGTGGATCTGTACGCGCCGGCCACCCTGGCCGACGGCACCGCCGGCTGGATGCGCCTGGGGCAGCCGGGCTATGCGGACGCGGCCGCCGCCGATGCGGCCATCGCACGCGCCAGCACCCGGGACCCCGACCTGTGGGTGCTGGACCTGGAGCCTTCGCCCCCCGGATTCCCCCTGGACGAGCCGGTGACGGACGGACGACCCACGGCCGAGCCGGACCCGACCCTTGCGGCGGCGGAAGCCCTGTTCCGCCCCAGACGCCGGTGATGCCGTCTTGATCGACCGGAGCCGGTCGGGCATCGTCCGGGGCTCTTTCTTCTTCCAGGACCCGGCCCGTGACACAGCCCGCCGTGAACCACATCCCCGATCCCCTTGCGACCATCGCGCCCCTGGACGGGCCGCCGGTCCGCTTCCTGCTGTTCGAGGGCAATCCGCGCGTCTACCGCGAGGCGGTGCTGGAGGCCGGCGGCGGCATCGCCAGCGAGATCTATGCCCGTTCGCTGCTGGCGCTGGCGCCCCCGGGCTCGACCGTGACCACCGTCTTCCCGGCCGATCCGGACGGCGCGGCGCTGCCCGAGGGGGTGGACTGGGACCAGATCGACGCCGTCGCCTGGACCGGCTCGGCCCTGAACGTCTACGACGACCACAAGCCCGAGGTCGCCCGCCAGATCGCCCTGGCGGATGTCGTGTTCGGCCGGGGCGTGCCCTTCTTCGGCAGTTGCTGGGCGCTTCAGATCGCGGCCGTGGCCGCCGGCGGCACGGTCGCGCCCAATCCGCGCGGCCGCGAGGTGGGGCTGGCCCGCAAGGTGCTGCTGACCGAGGCCGGGCGCGCCCATCCCCTGCACGCCGGCCGGCCCTGGGCCTTCGACGCCATCGCCATCCACACCGACGAGGTCACGCGCCAGCCGCCGGACTGCACCGTGCTGTCGGGCAACGCCATGAGCGCGGTGCAGTCGGCCATCATCCGCCACCGGGGCGGCGAGTTCTGGGGGGTGCAGTACCATCCCGAATTCGATATCCGGGAGATTTCCCGCCTGTGCCGACGCTATGCGGACGGCCTGATCGCGCACGGCCTGTTCCGGGATCGGGACGCGGTGGACCGCTTCGTGGTCGAAGCCGACGCCCTGGCCGACGACCCCGCCGGACGGACCGATCTGGCGTGGCGGCTGGGTGTGGACGCGGACGTGCTGGACGCGGGCCGACGCCTGACCGAGATGCGCAACTGGCTCGCCCGTCAGGTCCTGCCCCGCCGGGACCCCTAGTACTGGCCGGGCGGTCTAAGACGCCGCACTCAAGCGGCCAGGACGGAGCTGTCCGCGCCGTCAGCGCACGCGTCTCGAGATCCCTCGCCTCGCTTCGCTCGCTCGGGATGACAGAATTCATTTTTTGGGATGTCATCCTGAGCCCCTGAAAGGGGCGAAGGATCTCGGGCGACCATCTCCATCGGTCCGGCCAGACCGGACACGCCAACCTGAACCCGATGCCCCGCCGGGACCAAAGGCCGGGTTGACAGCGGGGCCGGATCGGAGTCAAAGGCGGATCCGACACGCAGGATGCGCTTGATCCGGGACGTGTGGACCCTCCCCCCCCATTCTCGGAGCCCACGGCCATGTGGCACTCGTTCCGCCCGGTCGCCTCTCTGCTCATCAGCGTCAGCATCATGTTCCTCGGTCAGGGCCTGCTGAACACCCTTTTGGGCGTGAACCTGGCGGCCGCCGACCTGCCCTCGACGATCAGTGGACTGGTCATGTCCGGCTACTTCCTGGGGCTGGTGCTGGGCTCGATCCTGGCGGTCCACGTGATTCATCGGGTGGGGCATATCCGCGCCTTCGCCGCGCTGGCCTCGACGTTCTCGGCGGCGGCGCTGGCCCATGCGTTCTTCTCGGATCCGATCTTCTGGGGCCTGCTGCGCGTCATCGCCGGGTTCTGCATGGCCGGCCTCCTGATGTGCACGGAAAGCTGGCTGAACGAGAAAGCGACCCGGGAGACCCGGGGCACCGTGCTGTCCATGTACATGATCGCCACCTACCTGTCGCAGGGCGTTGCGCAGTTCATGCTGGAGCTGGGGCCGACCGCCGGCTACATGCTCTTTGCGCTGGTCTCCATCCTGCTGTCCGCCGCCCTTGTGCCGGTGGCGCTGACCAAGGTGCCCGGCCCGGCGCTGCCGACCCCGCGCCGCTTCGGGCTGCGCAAGCTGATCCAGATCTCGCCCACGGGCGTGGTCGGCTGCCTGTCCTCGGGTGTCGCGATGGGCGCCTTCTACGGCGTCGGCCCGCTGTTCGCGCGCAACGTGGGGCTGGACCTGTCGGGGACCGCCGCCTTCATGTCGGCGATCATTCTGGGCGGCCTGATCCTGCAATGGCCGCTGGGCTGGGTTTCGGATCGCTTCGACCGCCGCCCGGTCATCATCTTCGTGGGCATCAGCATGTCCGTCGTCAGCGCCGCGCTGGTGGCGCTGGGGCTGGCGAACCTGGACCTGAACACGCTGGGGCCCATCGCCGCGCTGCTCGGCCTGGGGGCGCTGTTCGGGGCCACCGCCTCGACCCTGTACCCGCTGTCCGCCGCGCTCGCCAACGACTGGATCGACCCGCAGGACATGGTGCCGGCGAGCGGCGGCCTGCTGCTGGCCTACAGCGTGGGCGCGGTCGCCGGACCCGTCGTGGCCTCGGTCATCATGGACCTGATGGGGCCGCCCGGCCTGTTCGCCCTGATCTCGGTGGTCGGGGTCGTGGTGACCGTCTTCACCTTCATCCGCCTGCAGGTGCGCGAGTCCATCCCGCTGGAAGAACAGGCGCCGGTGCAGATGATGCCGCGCATGACGGCGGTCGCCTACACCATGCTGCCGTCCGAGGACGAGGACGGGCAGTTGTGCTTCGACTTCGACGCCCCGCCCGATCCCGCCAACGAAACCGACGCCGAGCAAGACCCGCCGGACGCGGCCGGACAGGCGGCCTGACGCCATGGCCCCGCCATCCGATCGCGGCGGGCGCGGCACACCCGTTCCCGCGCCCCGCACCCGGCCCGAGACCCACGCCAAGCTGGCGGCGCACGCCCCCCGGACGTGGCAGCGCATGCTCTCCGGGCGGCGGCTGAACCTGATCGAGCCCTCGCCGCTGGACATCGAGATTGCGGACATCGCCCTCGGCCTGGCCCGCAACACGCGCTGGAACGGGCAGACCACGGGCGATCACGCCTGGTCGGTGGCCCAGCATTCCGTGCTCGTGGTCGAAATCCTGCGCCGACTCAATACCCCGCGCCGCGACACGACGCTGGAGATGGCGGCCCTGCTGCACGATGCGTCGGAATACGTGACCCACGACCTCATCACGCCGCTGAAGGCGGTCGTGGGCGACGTGTTCAAGGAGGTCGAGGACCGGCTGATGGTCGCGGTCCACCTGCGCTTCGGGCTGCCGGCCCGGCTGGATGCCGAGCGCAAGGCGCTGGTCAAGCGGGCCGACCTGATCGCCGGGGCGACCGAGGCGGTGCAACTCGCCGGGTTCCAGCCGGGCGAGGTCAAGTCGCTGCTGGGCATCCGTCAGAAGCCCTTGGCGGACGTGACCCTGCGCCCCCTGCCCTCGCGCGAAGCCCAGCGGCTGTTCCTGGAGACCTATGAGGCGCTCGCCGCCCGGCTGGTCCTGGAACGGCGGTAGGAGAGCGGCCGCAGGGGATCACCCCGCGCCGATGTCCTCCAGGATGGTGCCCAGTGCCCTGACGACCGCGCCCTCGGATTCCGGGCGGTCCTGAAGCCGGATATGCCGCAGGGCTCCGTCCACGACCGCGAACAGGGACAGGCCGTCGTCGTAGGGCAGGAAATTGTAGCCCCGGAACGCCCAGATTTCGCCGACCGGATGGACCTCGCCGTCATAGTCCGTGAAGGCGCGGGTCACCCGATACAGCCGACCGCGCCGCAGCGTGTCGTGATAGTGCTGCCGGGTGTGTTCGGGCGAGTCGATCTCGAACACCGGGTCAGGAGGGTGCCGCGGTCCCATTGTGGCCTCCCGGGAAAGCCCCTACCCTGGGCAAGATACGCTGGGAGAGGCCGCCATGAAAGCCCGCCTGACCCTCCAGTCCGCCGACTACGAGACCCGCGACCTGGGCCGCGTGTCCGTGCGCCGCGGTGTCGCCCGGTTCCGTCGCATCCCGTGGGACCGGCTGCGCCGCGAGGCCGCCCGCCTGCGCGATGCCGGCCAGGACTGGTGCCCGCCGGGCCTGTACGTGGAAGTCTCCTCCATCTGGGGTCAGGAGGTCTCATTGCACCTCTATGTCCCCGACCCCGACGACGACCGCTTTGACGGGCTGGCCCGCGAGACTCTGGGCGACGATCTGGCCGCGCAAGCGCGGCGGCGGGCCGCGCCCGAGACCCTGGATCGGGGCCTGAGCCCCGAGGCGGCCGCCGCGCGTCTCGGCCGGTTTCTGGACGATCTGGACGACACGCTGTTGCAGCCGACCGGGTATGAATACAGCCGGACGGCCGTCAGCCGGAGCGACTATCGCGGTGGCCTGCTCACCCTGATGGCCATCGTCACAGTCGCGGCGCTGGTCTGCGCCGTGCTGCTCGCCAGCCTGTTCCTGCGGCTGCCGGCGATCCGGCCGGACTGGTTCTGGGACCTGATGGACGCCCTGCCCTGGCTGCACGATCTGGCGTGATCCGGGCCTTGCCTCTGCCCACAGGCTGCGCCCTCCCCACGAAATGGCTATCCGATTCACACATCGCAAAGGGTCGCCCGGACAGGCTTTCCGCATGCCCGACGGGGCTTGCAGCCCCGTCCGGACCGTTTTCGCCCGCTGGATGGGGATGAAATCGGTCCGGGCGGGAGTGCAACGCCCGCCCGGCATCACCGAAATTGTGTGAAGGTGATAGATGAAATGGGGAGGGGTTGTCTCGGTTGACAGCCACGGTCCGGAAACCACCCGCCCCCGCTGTTCCGTGATGACCCTCTTGGTCCCTAAGCCCACAGGCTGTCCAGGGTGTGCGGCCCGCCGGGCAGCACCCAGAAACCGCCGTCCACATAGCGGTACCCCCGGTCGAGGCCAGCGATCTCCGCCATGTCCTGTTCGCTCAGCGAGACATCCACGGCGGCCAGATTCTGGGCGATGCGCGCCGGCTTGACCGACTTGGGAATGACCGCCGTGCCCCGGTGCAGCGCCCAGGCGATCAGCACCTGGGCGGGCGTCACCCCGTGCCGCTCCGCGATGGCGGCGATGGTGGGATCCTCCAGCAGCACGGGCTCGTCCTCGGCCCGCAGCACGTCCGGGCGGTCGCTGGACCCGAGCGGCGCATAGGCTGTCAGGTGGAGGCCCGCATCCCGGCAGAAGGCCACCATCTCCGGCTGCTGCAGGTAGGGGTGCAACTCGATCTGGTTCATCTCCGGACGGATGCGCGCGCCCTCCATGACCGTCTTCAGCTTGGCGATGCCGAAGTTGCTGACGCCGATGTGCCGGGTCAGGCCGGCGTCCACCAAGCCTTCCATGGCGGCCCAGGTGGCGGACAGCGGCACCTCGTCGGGGCTGAACATCTCGTCGGGTGTTTCCGGCACGCCCACGCCCGGCTTCTGCGGCACCGGCCAGTGGATCAGGTACAGGTCCAGGGAATCGAGACCCAGCGCCTCCAGAGTCGTTTCCAGGGCCGGGCGGACGCGCTCCGGCAGGTGGGAGTCGTTCCACAGCTTGGACGTGATCCAGAGGTCCTCGCGCCGCAGACCGCCCCGGAACGCCTCGGCCAGGGCCTCGCCCACCTCGGCCTCGTTGCCGTAGACGTGGGCACAGTCGATGTGGCGGTAGCCCAGGCGCAACGCCTCGGTCACCGCGCCCTTCACGGTGCCGTCCTTGGCTTTCCAGGTGCCCAGGCCGAAGCCGGGCATGCGGTCGCCGTTGTCGAACGTCAGGGTCAGCATGAAACCTCGCGATATGGGAAACGGAAAGACGGTGGCGGCCGGGGATCGGCCCGCCTGTGCCCTCCACATGGGGAGCGCCCGGCGATCCCGGCAACCCCGCCCTGTCCGCGGCCCGGGATCCCGGTGCCCGTCCGAGCGCCCGGGTCGGACACAAACCGCGCCGCGGACCCTGGCTGATCCTGCAGCCGATCCGTTTGTCCCAGGCCGCAAGTCGGTCTATACTGTCGCCGCCCGGGGGCAACCGGCCGCGCCCAGACGGCGGAGGCCCCGGACGGACGCGACGCCAGGACCCGCGTTCGCGAACACGCCCGGCCGGCGCAACACGCACCGCCCGGCGGCCAGGGAGGATTCAGGATGCTGCGGAAGCTCGTCCCCGACATCGTCAACACCAGCGTGCTCATCAGCGTGAGCCCATCGCAGTCTGCGCGGGAGGTGGCAATGGCCATGGCCACGCACCGCGTGGCCGCCGTGCTCATCATGGACGGCAAGCGGCTGGTGGGCATCGTGACGGAGCGGGACATCACCGTCCGGGTGGTGGCCGAGGGCCGCAACCCCGCCTCGGTCCGCGCCGACGAGATCATGACGCCCGACCCGCACACGCTGCCGCCCGACGCCATGGCCATGCAGGCCCTGGAGCTGATGCAGACCCGCAAGTTCCGCCATCTGCCCGTGGTCGAGGACGGCCGGGTGCTCGCCATGGTCTCGATGCGCGACCTGCACAGCGCCATTCACCGGCAGTTGTCGCAGGACCTGCACGACCGCGACACCTACATTCACGGCGAGAACTACGGCATCGCGTGACGGCCCGCCGGTCCGGTCAGGCGCCGCCCGCCGCGCGCTCCAGCACCAGGGCGCGCAGGGGCACGAAGGCGTCCAGGATCTCGTGCATGGTCTGCACGATGGTGTCCTCGGTCCCGGGATGAGGCAGGATGTGGGCCACGCCCTGGATCTCGCACACATCGAGGATCTCGGCCGGATCGCCCGCGTGGCAGGCCACCACCGCCGTGTTGCGGGTGCAGTACAGGTACCGGGCGAACGGTTTGGCGGCCGGCAGCGACCAGTCCAGGAACAGCAGTTCCGGGGCATAGGCGTCCACCAGCCCTTCCGCCGACGCCACGTCCGGCGCCTGCGAGACATGGAGCCGCCGGCCCTCCAGCACCGCGACCAGGGCGGCCCGGCGCACCGGGTCGCCGTGGACCACGGCGGTGAAGCGATTGACCAGGGCCGTTTCCGGCATCGGCCCGACGGACTCCTCGCGCAGCTTCAGCTTGCGGCAGATCTCGGCGTAGCGGTACTTGGCGATCTCGGCCTCGACAGCCGACTGGTCGGCCAGACGGTCGCCCAGGTCGGACTTGTCCTCCTCAAGGATATGGTGCACCAGCCACGCCCGCAGGAAATGCAAGGTTCGGTCGAAGGGAAACGTCAGCGGATCGGCGTGGAACGCGCGCACGGCGTCGGCCATCCGGGCCAGGATCCTGCGATGCACGGCGCGGTGGCGCTGGTAGGCCGCGGCCGGGACCGCCGTCTTCATCATCGCCGCTTCCTCGATGAAGAAGTGGATCTTGCAGTAGTTGATGATGAGCGACAGCTCGCGGCGCACCGCCGGCAGACTGTCCCGCCATGTGCGGCGCAGCCGGATCATTCGGTTCAGACAGCCGACCAGGATTTGATGGTGCAGGTCCAGGGTGGCCGACTGTACGCTCAGATCCTGGCTCCACTGCACCGGCTCGTCGGGCGGTCCGATCGTCGCCCGGAACTCCGCATCATCGACAAGGCTGCGCCACTGCGGCACCATTCCGTTCACTCCAGCGCCCGCACGGTCCGTTTTCCCGGACCCACAACGTTTCCCGCTAACACATGACTGTATCATGAACGCCGGGGGCGACACATCCGCGCCCTGTGCGACTCTGTCCGGCGTCCATCGCCCGGACGCCGGCCGGCCCCACGGCCGCACCACACCGAAACAGACCAGGGAGCGGCCAGCCGCATGATTCAGGTTGTCGGGCTCATCATACCGCTGTTCGGGCTGATCGCCCTGGGCGCCATCATGGGGCGGATCAAGCGCCTGCCGTTGAACGAACTGGGCTGGCTGAACACGTTCGTCGTCTATCTGGCGCTGCCGGCGCTGTTCTTCAGCCTGCTGGCCAAGACGCCGGTGGAGACCCTGACCCGCTGGGACTTCATCCTGACCAACCTGGGCGTCACGTTCCTGGTGCTGGCCGTGACGTTCACGGTCGCGCTGGCCGCCACGCGGGGCCGCATCGACGAAGCCAGCGTGCAGGCGCTGGCCTCGGGTTACGGCAACATCGGCTACATGGGGCCGGGGCTGGCGCTTCTGGTGTTCGGGCCCGAGGCGGCCGTGCCGGTGGCCCTGATCTTCTGCTTCGAGAACATGATGCACTTCACGCTGGCCCCGGCCATGATGGCGCTGGCGGGGCGGCAGGCGAAGCCGGCGTGGCGGGTCGCCCGCGACGTGGTGCGGCAGATCGTCACCCATCCGTTCATCGTGGCCACGGCGCTGGGCGTCTTGGCCGCCGCGCTGCAGGTCAGCCTGCCCGGACCCATCACCCGCCTGATCGACACCCTGGCCAACGCGGCCGCGCCCTGCGCCCTGTTCGCGATGGGGGTCACGCTGGTGCTGCGCCCGCTGACCCGAGTGCCGGCGGCGCTGGGCTACGTGGTGCCCATGAAGCTGGTGGTGCATCCCATCCTGATGTTCGCGGGCCTGACGCTGGCGGGCCCGTTCGATCCGGTGTGGACGGCGACGGCGGTGCTGCTGGCGTCGCTGCCCACGGCGACCAACGTGTTCGTGATCGCGCAACAGTACGACGTGTGGACCGAGCGCGCCTCGGCCAGCATCCTGGCCACCACGGTGCTGTCGGTGGGGTCGGTCACGCTGCTGCTGTACGCCATGACGTCGGGCCTGCTGCCCGGAGCGGTGGCGGTGCCGGTCCTGCCCGGGTAGCCACTCTCACCCCGGCCGGCGGGCGATCAGGAACAGCCGGCGGAAGGGATACAGCGCGCGGCCGTCCGGCAGCGGGGCATAGGCCGCCGCCACCCGCGCCCGATAGGCCGCCAGGAAGCCGTCTTGCAGCGCGGGGGCGTCCTCCAGCCGCGCCAGCCAGGGCCGCAACGCCGTGGAGCGCGTGAAGTCGGCGATGGTCTCCGGCGGGCCGGGCAGGATCTGCTGGTAGTCGGTCTCCCACAGCTCCAGGTCCGTGACCCCGGCTCCCAGCAGGCGCGCGGCATAGCGGTCCGGCGGGTCCACGGGCGGCGGCTTGGCGACCAGATCGGCGACCCGCTCCGCCCACGGCCCGTTCATCCCCGTCGCCTTGATGAGCGCCAGCGCCGGCCGTCCATAGTTGCGCGGCATCTGCACCGCCAGCACACCCCCCGGGGCCAGCGCCGACAGCAGGCGCGGGAACAGGGCGTCGTGATCGCCCACCCAGTGCAGCGCGGCATTGGACAGGATGACGTCCGGCCGCGCGTCCGCCGCCGGGACCCAGGTCGCGATGTCGGCCTCGGCCCAGGTGATGTCAGCGGGGCTCTCCGCCCGGGCACGCTCCAGCATGGCCGGCGAGGAGTCGAGGCCCGTGAGATGCGCGGAAGGCCAGCGCTCGCGGGCATAGCGGGTCAGCGTGCCGGTCCCGCAGCCCAGGTCCACCACCCGCCCCGGATCGGCCACCGGCACGCGCGCCAGCAGATCCAGCGCGGGCCTGAGGCGATGGTCGGCGAACGCAAGGTAGTCGGCGGGGCTCCAGTCGGTCATGCACACGTTCTCCCTTGCCCGCGCCGCCGGCAACGGTCACCATGCGGCCACCATACGGGGGCGAATGGAACCCCCGCCCCCCCGCCGCGCTCAGGAGTGACAGCCCATGCCCGTCTATGCCTTCGAGGACCTGGTTCCGGTCGTCCACCCCACCGCGTTCGTCCATCCCACCGCCATCCTGATCGGCGACGTGATCGTGGGGGCCGGCGTCTACGTGGGGCCGTCGGCCTCGCTGCGCGGCGATTTCGGCCGCATCATCCTGGAGGACGGCAGCAACATCCAGGACAATTGCACCATGCACGGCTTCCAGGGCACGGACACGGTGGTGGAGGTGGACGGTCATATCGGCCACGGGGCGATCCTGCACAGTGCGCGGATCGGCCGGGGGGCCCTGGTCGGCATGAACAGCGTGGTGATGGACGGCGCGGTGATCGGGCCGGAAAGCATCGTGGCCGCCCAGTGCTTCGTGAAGGCGGGCAGCCGGTTCGGCCCGCGCTCGCTGGTCGCCGGGGTGCCGGGCAAGCTGGTGCGCGAGGTCACGGACGAAGAGTTCGCCTGGAAGATGGAAGGCACCAAGCAGTATCAGGAGTTGGCCCAGCGCTGCCGGACCGGCCTGCGCGAGACCGCGCCCCTGACCGAGCCGGAGCCGGACCGGCCCACCGTGCAGTGGGCCGATCTCAAGCCGCTCTATCAGAGCAAGGGGTAATACCGGCCGACGGAAAGGTTCATCCTTTTCGTCCGCCGGCCGGCCCGACTGGGCCGGCGCCGCGAAGCGGCGGAGCCGCGCGCCCCAAAGGGGCCCTGCGGCGATATAAACATAGACTCATCCTGAGAGGGCGCCGGGGCGACCCTGCGTAGAAGGAGTCATCCTCATCGTCGCGCAGCGTAACGACGGCCCGGCCGTTTCGCACGCGCTCGAGTCGCGCGGCGCCGCGGCCCCGGCGTCGGATCAATCCCGGATTGATGCAGGGATGGGGCCCGATCCGGTCGCCCCTGCCCGGTACCCGAGCGCCACGCTGAGATGCTGAGAGACCAAGGGCCGCTACCACAAGTACCGGCACCCTCAACCCGTTTGCAGGCTTCGGGCGTGGTCGGCCCCGGCGGGCCATGGCCGAGGGCGATCCGCGACCGGGAAGGTTTGGCCGAGTCCCCTGGCAATGGTATGATACCCGGGGTCGAACGTAACGGCGGTCCGGAAATATGGACCCTGCACCCAGTCCGGTCGGGTGCGCCGTCGCCAGAAAGGGCTCCGTCCGTCATGTCGCATTGCACGCCCACAAACCGCGCTGCTCAGGGCTCCGCTTTATCGGAGCCGGGGGGCATTCAGGCCGCCCTCAGTCTGGTGCGTCAGATGCGCGAACGGACGCTGGCGGCCGGCGGATCGGAGCAGCAGGCCTGGCGGTCGGCCGTGGGCGCCTATCTGGAAGTGCATCCCGGCGCGGACCTGTTCACCGCCGAACGCATCGTGACCTGTCTGCTGCGCCCGCCCCCGCCGACGGGACCGTCGTCGGCCCTGGGCTGATCCGGTCGCCGCGACCGGACCATCCCCGATATCCCCGTTATCCACAGCCGCTCCGCCGTCGCCGCGCGCTGGCGCCTGCGTTAAGCTGTCGGGATGTCCACCTCCCTGTCCCATGCCCCCGAACAGGCCCCCGACGGCGGCGACCGCCCCGACGGGTTCCGCGCGCCACCCGCCAGCCTGGAGGCCGAACAGGCCTTCCTGGGCGCGCTGCTGTCCAACAACAAGGTGCTGGAGAGGGCCGGCGAGTTCCTGCGCCCGGAGCACTTCACGCACCCCGGTCACGCGCTGATCTATGACGTCTGCCGCCGCCTGATCGAGCGCAACCAGGTGGCCAATCCCGTCACCGTGAAGCCCTATGTGGAAACCGACGACGCCCTGTCGGACCTGGGGGGCGCCCGCTATCTGGCGACCCTGATGGGGTCGGTGGTGACGATCATCAACGCCGGGGATTACGCCCGGCTGATCCACGACTACTACCTGAGGCGCGAGATCATCGGCCTGGGCACCGACATGGTGAACGAGGCCCACGAAAACGACATCGAGATCAACGCCACCGACCTGATCGAGGCCGGCGAGCAGCGCCTGTACGACCTCGCCACCCATGGGCAGTACGAAGGCGGCCTGACGGACTTCTCGACCGCGCTCAAGGGCGCGCTGACCATGGCCGAGGCCGCCCACCGCCGTGAAGGGCGGCTGGCGGGCGTCACCACCGGCCTGCTGGACCTGGACCGCAAGCTGGGCGGCCTGCATCCCTCCGACATGCTGATCCTGGCCGGCCGTCCCTCCATGGGCAAGACGGCGCTGGCCACCAACATCGCGTTCAACGCGGCCAAGTACTGCATCGACGAGGCGGACGACGAGGACCGGGGCAAGGCGGTCGCCTTCTTCTCGCTGGAAATGAGCGCCGAGCAGCTCGCCACCCGTATTCTGGCCGAGCAGGTCGAGGTTTCGTCGCACAAGATCCGCACCGGCGAGCTGTCCAACGAGGACTTCGACCGCCTGCTGGTGAAGAGCGCCGACCTGAACCGCATCCCGCTGCACATCGACGATACCCCGGCCCTGACCGTCTCGGCCATGCGCACCCGGTGCCGGCGGCTGGCCCGCCAGCACGGCCTCGCCCTGGTGGTGGTGGACTACCTGCAGCTCATGAGCCCGGGCAAGGTCGCCAACGCGGACTCGCGCGTGCAGGAGGTCTCGGCCATCACCCGCGGCCTGAAGGCGCTGGCCAAGGAACTGAACGTGCCGGTCATCGCGCTGTCGCAGCTCTCCCGCGCGGTGGAGCAGCGCGAGGACAAGCGCCCGCAGCTCGCCGACCTGCGCGAATCGGGCTCCATCGAGCAGGACGCCGACGTGGTCATGTTCGTGTTCCGCGAACAGTACTACCTGGAGCGCGCCGAGCCCATGCGCCGGGCCGACGAAAACGACGACAAGTACACGGAACGGCACCAGAAATGGCTGGAGCGCTGCGAGAAGGCGCACAACGTGGCCGAGGTCATCGTCGCCAAGCAGCGTCACGGCCCCATCGGCACGGTCCGCCTGTTCTTCGACGGCAACTACACCCGCTTCGGCAACCTGGAAAACAGCGACGCGCCGGACGGCCCGGACTTCTGAGCCCAGGGCAACGGGCTCAGGTTCAACATGACGGCACTTGCCGCAGCAATTCTCAGGATGGAAGGAGAACACCGTTTGCGGCCGGTGCCGGCCTGTTCTCCTCCCCCCTTCGGGGGGAGGTTGGGAGGGGGGCGCGTTAATTTCCGCACGGATCTCGCTTGCCGCGTCAATCCCACGGAATTTATTTCAACCCCACGGGCATTGTTTCAACCCCACGGGCATTGTTTCAACCCCACCCCAGCCCTCCCCTATCCAGGGGAGGGAGTCCGGTTCGCGCCTGGGGCTCACAGCCGTTCATTTCGGAGGCCGCGCGGCCAAAATGAGAACGGCTGCACTTGCCGCGCCGTCACAGCAGACCTCTCGAGATCCCTCGCTTCGCTCACTCGGGATGACGCACCAAAACCATAGGATGTCATCCTGAAGCTGCGAAGCGGCTGAAGGATCTCGAGCGCGGGTCTCCGACCCGTTGCACAGACCTGCAGGAGCGTTCCCGTTCATGAGGGCCCGTTACCCTGCTTCTGAGCCGATCCGGGTTGACCGGGGCGTCCGGTCGCGGGACAACCGGACGGCGTTCTTCCTTCCCTGTCAGCGTGGACCCGCCCCCATGGATGCCGCCTCGGCCGCCCAGGCCAGCCTTTCCGACTACCTCTCCGACAGCCTCGCCGTGCTGCGCGACCTGCAGGCCGCCGACCTGACCCCGGCCGTGGAGGCCGCCACGGACGCGATCGTCGCCGCCCTGCGCGCCCGCCGCCCCGTGCTGGTGTGCGGCAACGGCGGGTCCATGGCCGACGCCCTGCACATTGCGGGCGAACTGACGGCCCGCTTCCTGCTGGACCGCACGGGCCTGCCGGTGATCGCGCTCGGCACCAACGCCGCCACCCTGACGGCCTGGAGCAACGACGTGGGCTACGGCAGCCACCTGGCCCGCGAGGTGGAGGCCTACGGCCAGCCGGGCGGCGTGCTGCTGGCCATCAGCACCAGCGGCAATTCCCCCAACGTCGTGGAGGCCGCCGAGGCCGCGAAAGCGGGCGGACTGTCCGTGATCGCCCTGACCGGCGCGGGCGGCGGGCGGCTCGCCCCGCTCGCCGACGTGCTGCTGGCCGCGCCGTCCCGCTTCACGCCCATGATCCAGCAGGCCCACCAGTGCCTGTATCACTATCTGTGCCTTCGGGTGGAAGCCGCCCTGGCCTGAAGCGCCGATCCCGCAGGAGACGCCCCCATGTCCGACCCCGGACCCGCCCACCGCCGCTTTTCCGGCGACACCCTGGTGGTCGCCAGCCACAACCCCGGCAAGGTGCGCGAGATCGCCGACCTGCTGGCGCCCTTCGGGCTGTCCCGGGTGATCTCGGCCGGGGAACTGGACCTGCCCGAGCCGGAGGAGACCGGCACCACCTTCGCCGCCAACGCGGAACTGAAGGCGCACGCCGCCGCCGTCGCCAGCAGGCACCCCGCCCTGTCGGACGATTCCGGGCTGGAGGTCCACGCCCTGGACGGCGCGCCGGGCATCTATTCGGCGCGCTGGGGCGGGCCGGACAAGGACTTTGGCCTCGCGATGGCGCGGGTGAACACCGAGCTGGGCGACGCGGCCGACCGCCGCGCGAACTTCACCTGCGCGCTCACCCTGGCCTGGCCGGACGGCCACAGGGAGACCTTCGAGGGCCGCGTGTTCGGCGATCTGGTCTGGCCGCCGCGCGGCGAGAAGGGCTTCGGCTACGACCCCATCTTCCGCCCCGACGGCCACCCCATCACCTTCGCCGAGATGGAGCCCACCGCCAAACACGCCATGAGCCACCGCGCCGATGCCTTCCGCCAACTGGTGGCGGCCTGTTTCGCCACGCGGGGGTAAGGGGCAGCAGCAATTCTCATTTTGGCCACGTGGCCTCTGGTGGGAGCCGCCGGGAGGCCCGGGTGCGACCTTAACTCCCTCCCCTGGATAGGGGAGGGCCGGGGTGGGGTTGATGCGGCAAGCGGGACCCGTGCGGACATCTCCTTCCCCCCTCCCAACCTCCCCCCGGCGGGGGGAGGGGAACAGTCCAGCACCGGGTGCAGCGGTGGTTTGCCTTCATCCCGAGAATTGCTGGAGGGGCAGCGCCACCCTTTACGGCCCAGGCCGCGCGCCCTATTGTCTGCGGCCCGTGAGATCACACCGACCGACGGAGATCCCCATGCGCGCCGAAGCGCAGACCCTGACCGACCAGATCCAGCAGTCGATGGCACTGCTGAGGAGGCATCTTTGACTGGGACAACGCTCTCAGACGCCTCGATGAACTGAACGCCCTCGTCGAGGATCCCACCCTGTGGGACAAGCCCGACGCGGCCCAGGCCCTCATGCGCGAGCGCACTAGGCTGGAGGGCGCCATCACCGGCTTTCGCAACCTGGAAGCGCGGCTGGACGATGCCCACACCCTGATCGAACTGGGCGAGGCCGAGGAGGACGAGGCCAGCATCCAGGAGGGCGAGGAGATCCTGCGCGCCCTCAAGGACGACGCCGCGCGCAAGGAACTGGAAAGCCTGCTCTCGGGCGAGGCCGACGGCAACGACTGCTACGTGGAGATCAACGCCGGCGCCGGCGGCACCGAGGCCCAGGACTGGGCCCGCATGATGCAGCGCATGTACGTGCGCTGGGCGGAGGCCCAGGGCTACAGCGTGGACTATGTGGAAGAGAGCGAGGGCGAAGAGGCCGGCATCAAGTCGTGCACCATGCAGGTCAAGGGCCTGAACGCCTACGGCTGGCTGAAGACCGAAAGCGGCGTGCACCGGCTGGTGCGGATCTCGCCGTTCGACAGCTCGGCGCGGCGGCACACCAGCTTCGCCTCGGTCTGGGTCTATCCGGTGATCGACGACACCATCCAGATCGACATCCAGGAAAAGGACTGCCGCATCGACACCTACCGCGCCTCCGGGGCCGGCGGCCAGCACGTGAACCGGACCGACAGCGCAGTGCGTATCACGCACGAACCGTCCGGAATCGTGGTCCAATGCCAGTCGCAACGCTCCCAGCACCAGAACCGCGCCTTCGCGTGGGACATGCTCCGCGCCCGCCTGTACGAGTCGGAACTGCAACGCCGCGAGGCCGAGGCGCAGGCCCTGGCCGATTCCAAGACCGACATCGGATGGGGCCATCAGATCCGCTCGTATGTGCTGCAGCCCTATCAGATGGTGAAGGACCTGCGCACCAACGTGGAGACGTCGGACACCCAGCGGGTGCTGGACGGCGATCTGGATCGCTTCATGGCGGCGGCGCTGGCGGCGCGGGTGCAGGCGACCACCGATGCCGAGGCGGCGGCCTCCTGACGCAGGAGGGCGCCGCCCCATGCTGAACGTCATCGCCGGGGTCGCCGGAAGCGCCGTGGCCCTCTACCTGGCCTTCGGCGTCGGGCTCTACCTGTTCCAGGAGCGCCTGATCTTCGTGCCCGGGCCGCCGCCCCCGCCCCCGGCGGAAACGGCCGCGCCCGAACTGGCGCCGGTCTTCGTGACCACATCCGACGGCCTGGAGCTGATGTCCTGGTACGCGCCCCCCGCCGATCCGGAGCGCGGGCGCGTCATGGTCTACTTCCACGGCAACGCGGGCAACATCGCGGATCGGGCCTACAAGGCGCGGGCCTTCCTGGACATGGGCCTGGGGGTCATGCTGGTGGGCTACCGGGGCTACAACGGCAATCCCGGCCGGCCGGGCGAGGAGGCGTTCCGCCGCGACGGCCGGGCCGTGCTGGCCTTCCTGGAGACGCGCGGCATCGGGCCGGACCGGCGCGTGCACTACGGCGAGTCCATCGGGTCGGGCACCGCCCTGCCCCTGGCCGTGGAGGCGGGGGCCGCCGCCGTGGTCCTGGAGGGCGCGTTCACCTCCATCGCCGACATGGCCCGGCTGCAGTATCCGGTGTATCCGGCCGGCCTGCTGGTGCGGCACCCGTTCGACAACCTCGCCGCGGTCGAGCGGCTGGACGTCCCGCTGCTGGTGCTGCACGGGGAGCGGGACGGCATCGTGCCCCCCGCCATGGCGCAACGCCTGTTGGACACGGCGCGCACCGCCGGCAATCCCCGGGCGGAGGCGGTGGTCTTTCCCGAGGGCAACCACGTGGACCTGTTCGACCACGGCGCGGCGGGGCATGTGCGCGATTTCCTCGACGAGCTGGCACTGCCACCCCAAACGGCATGTCGCCCGCCCCTGCGCCCTATGCTAAGATAAACGTGGCCAGTGGTGCTCGGGGGGGGGGGCTCCGAACCGCCGCACCGGAGCGCGCCACGGCAGGAACACAACGGAAGGGACGGCATGCCCAGGGAAATGCGGCGCCTGATTCTGGACGACTCGGAGTTCAACGAGGCGATCCGGGTGTTCGTCGAGAGCCGCGAGCAGATGTTTCATGGCGCAACCCTGGTGTCCAGCCGCATCTCCGGCGAGACCCCTCTGGAAGCGGAACTGACGGTCCTGACCCAGTCCCGCCAGCAAAGCACCGTCAAGCTGACGGCCGCCCATCTGGCGGCGGCGGTCATCGCCTACTGCTTCGCCTACCGCATCCCCCTGCCGCGATCGTCGGACAAGTCGGTGAAACGGGTCCCCGGGGGCATTGCACTGGACATCATGATGGGCAAGAAATAGGGACGCTCCACGCGCCCGCCCGGTGTCCCCCACAGCGCCGTCCCGCCGCCGCCACACCGCCCGCCCGCACGGCCCCGATCCGCCAGCAAGGGAGCGCCCATGGTCGCCGTCCTGTTCGTCTGCACCGGCAACATCTGCCGCTCGCCCACCGCCGAGGGGCTGTTCCGTCACAAGGTCCGGGCCGCCAGGCTCGGCGATGCGATCACGATCGACTCCGCCGGCACCACCGCCTTTCACGTCGGCGAACCACCGGACGCCCGCGCGGCCGAGGCCGCCGCCCGGCGCGGCTACAGCCTGGACGGCCAGAGCGCCCGGCAGGTGCGCCCCGACGACTTCCGCCGCTTCGATCTGCTGATCGCCATGGACCGGGGCCACCACAAGCGCCTGCGCGCCATGGCGCCGGACGCGGCGGCGCTGGCCCGCGTGGTCATGATGAGCGACTTCGCCAGCCGCCCCGGCGGGCCGGCCGACGTACCCGACCCGTACTACGGCGGCGGCGACGGCTTCCAGCGCGTGCTGGACATGCTGGAGGACGCCACCGAGGGCCTGCTGTCTCACCTGCGGGAGCGCCTGGAGGCGCGGGCCTGATGCGGGCGGAGGCACGGACCCGGGTGGAGGCGGCGAGCGGCCTGCGGATCGCCCACAGTCGGCCGCTGTCCGGCGGCTGCATCGGCGAGGTCTACGCCCTCACGATGTCCAGCGGCCCCGATCTGGTGGCCAAGGTGGGCGGCCCCGGCAGCGGCCTCGCCCTGGAAGGCCGCATGCTGGATCACCTGCGGCAGGCCGGTGCGCCCGCGCCGGAGGTACTGGCGGCCGACGATCACCTGTTGCTGATGACCCTGTTGCCCTCGGGCGACGCGCTGGGGCCGAAGGTGCAGGACCACGCCGCGCATGTGATCGCGGCCCTGCACGATCAGGTCGGGCCGGCCTTCGGCTTCGACTACGACACCGTGATCGGCGGGCTGCACCAGCCGAACCCGCAGACCGACGGATGGATCGCCTTTTTCCGCGATCACCGCCTGTTGTATATGGCCCACGAGGCCGCGCGCGCCCGCCGCCTGCCCCCCGCCGTGCTGGGCCGCCTGGAGTCCCTGGCCGAGCGCCTGGACGACTATCTGGAAGAGCCCGCCCACCCCAGCCTGCTGCACGGCGATCTGTGGACCGGCAACGTGCTGGCGCACCAGGGCCGCCTGTCCGGGCTGATCGACCCCGCCATCTATTGGGGCCATCCGGAGATCGAGCTGGCCTTTTCCACCCTGTTCGGCACCTTCAACGACGTCTTCTTCAACCGCTATCACGAGTTGCGGCCGATCCGGCCCGGCTTCTTCGAGGAACGGCGCGATCTCTACAACCTCTATCCCCTGCTCGTCCATGTGCGGCTGTTCGGCGCGGGCTATCTGGGCGGGATCGAGCGCACCCTGCGCCGCATGGGGTTCTGATCCCGCCCCCCTCGCCGTGCCACATTCCCGTGATAGCCGGATGGGGACAGCCCTGATTTAATGGGGCGCTCGGCTCAACGGGGAGGCGCCGCGATGGCTCTGCACGAAATCCACACGACACCGGCCCGCCGCCTGCTGGCGGAGCTCGGCCTGCTGGCCGGCCTGCTGGTCATGGTGGCGGTCTGGGCCGGAACGCCCGCGCCCGCGCGCGCCAACGACCTGCCGCCGAGCGCCTCGCCGCTGGTCACGCAACTGGCCGAGATCGAGCGCCTGCGCACCCTTTCGCAGGACGCCCGCGCCTACGCCCGCGCCCTGCGCACCCGCGACGCCGTGGCCGAGGAGTCCTGGAGCACCCGCAGCGAGGCCCTCGACCGCTACCGCGACGCCGCCCAGGCCGACCGGACCGGCGACGCCATCGCCGCGCTGCATGACTACATCGACGCCGGCGGCGACGACGACCCCGACCGCTGGCGGGCGCTCGCCAGTCTGCACCTGCGCCAGGACGGCCGGTCGCGCGAGGGCGTGCTCGCCGCCTGGACGGCCTATGCCGTCGCCGGCCGGGACAGCGAGCGGGCCCAGGCCCTGATGATGCTGGGCCGGGTGGCCGAAACCGTGGCCGACAGGGACCTCGCGGTGCCCTTCCTTCAGGCCGCCATCGCCTACGGCGCCGGCCAGGAGGCCCGGGAGCGACTCGCCGCGCAGACCCCGGACGCGCCCGTGACCACCGCCGTGGTGGGCCGCATCGAGCAGGATGTGCCCGAACTCTGCGTCACCTTCACCGCCGATCCGGTGACCGACGGCAGTGTCCGCTACGAGGACTTCGTGGCCCTGGCGCCGGCCGACGATGTGGTCGCCCGCGTGGACGCGGACGCCCTGTGCCTGTCCGGATTCCGCCACGGCGCCGACCTGGACGTGACCCTGCGCCGGGGCCTGCCGCTGGCCGGGGGGGCCGCGCTGGCCGACTCCCGCACCTGGACGGTCGCCATCCCCGACCGCGCCCCGCGCGTGGCCTTCGTCGGCGAGGGTCATGTGTTGCCCGCGCGCGGCAGCCAGGGCCTTCCGCTGGACAGCGTGAACGTCGAGCGCGTGGACCTGGAGATCTACCGCCTGCCGGCGCGCGGACTGGCCGCCGCCCTGCGCGACGGCGACGTGTTCCGCCCCCTGCCCGGCTGGTCGGCGGATGCGTTGCGCCAGGAGACCGGCACGCTGGTCTGGTCCGGGTCCATGGACCTGCCCCATGAGCCCAACCGCCAGCGGCGCTCGGCCGTGCCCTTCGCCGAGGCGGTGCCGAACCCCGAACCCGGGCTGTACGCGGTGACCGCCACCCTGTCGGCGCGCGAAACGCCGAACTGGTGGGATCGTCCCACGCAATGGGTGCTGGTGACGGACATAGGCCTGCAGGCCTATCACGGCGCGCGCGACCTGGTGATCGCCGCCCGCTCGCTGGAGACGGCGCAGCCGCTGCCGGGCGTGGACGTGGCCCTGATCGCCCGCAACAACGATGTGCTGGGCACCGCGACCACCGATGCCGACGGCCTGGCGAGGCTGCCCGCGACCCTGCTCGCCGGCGACGGCGGCGCGCGCCCCAGCCATCTGACCGCGACCGCGCCCGAGGGCACGGATCAGGCGATGCTGGACCTGGGCCGGCCGGCGCTGGACCTGTCGGACCGGGGCATCGGCGGTCGGCAGGTGCCCGGCCCGCTGGACGCCTTCCTGTATCTGGAGCGCGGCATCTACCGCCCGGGCGAGACCATCGAGGTGATGGCGCTGCTGCGCGACGACCGCGCCCGCGCCGTCACCGGCCTGCCCCTGACCCTGAAGGTCATGCGGCCGGACGGCGTGGAGGTCCGCCGCGAGGTGGTCACGCCCGATTCCGGCGGCGGCGCGGGGGCGCAAATCCCCACCGCCGACGCCGACCGCACCGGCGCGTGGACCATCACCGCCCACGCCGACCCCGACGGCCCGGCCATCGGACAGGTGAGCGTGCAGCTTGAGGACTTCGTGCCCGCGCGCATGGAAGTGCTGCTCGACGCGCCCGAGGCGGCCGTGCTGCGCCCGGACGCGCCGCCTGTGACGGTGGGCGTGGAAGCCCGCTACCTGTACGGTGCGCCGGCGGCCGATCTGGCCGCCGAGGCCGAGTTGATCCTGCGCCACGACCCGCGCCCCTTCGGCGAGGCGCGGGCGGACTACACCTTCGGTCTGACCACCGAGACCTTCGAGGCGTGGCGGACCGACCTGACCATCCCCGACACGGATGCGGAGGGCCGCACCCGCGTCGAGGCCATGCTGCCCGAGGCGCCGGACACCACCCTGCCGCTGTCGGCCCTCGTCCGCGCCACGGTGCTGGAGCCGGGCGGGCAGGCCACCAACCGCGCGGTCTCGCTGCCCGTGCGCCTGACGGACTCCCTGGTGGGCCTGGACCCGCTGTTCGAGGGCGGGCGCGTGGACGAGGCCGGCGAGGCCCGCTACCGCGTGCTGGCGGTGGACGCCTCGGGCGCACCGCTGCCCGGGCGGACCCTGCGCGTGATCCACTACGCCGAGGACTGGGACTATCAGTGGTACCAGGAAAGCGACGGCTGGCGGTATCGCGCCGTCGTGCGCGACCGCCGGCTTGATGCGCGCGATGTGACCACGGGGCCGGACGGCACGGCCGAGGTGGTCCTGCCCGTCCCCGACTGGGGCCGCTACCGCATCGAGGTGGCGGACATGGGCAGCGGCGCCGTCTCCAGCGACCGCTTCCGCGCCGGCTGGCGGGTGCCCGGGCCGAGCGCGCAGGACACCCCCGACACCCTGCGCATGACGGCCGAGGCCGACACCTATGCCGTGGGCGAGACCGCCCGCGTGTCACTCGACCCCCCGTTCGCGGGCGAGGCGCTGGTGACCGTGCTGGGACAGGACGTGCTGGACGTCCGCACGGTGTCGGTGCCCGACGAAGGGCTGGTTGTTGAGGTGCCGGTCACCGGGGACTGGGGCGCGGGGGCCTACGTCACCGTTTCGCTGTTCCGGCCGGGCACCGATGCCGAGCGCGGCCCGGGCCGCGCCGTCGGCGTGCAGTGGATCGCCGTGGACACCGCCGACCGCACGCTCTCGGTCACCCTGGACACGCCGGAGACCATGCGCCCGCGGAGCCCCCTGACCATCCCGGTCTCGGTCGCCAATGCGGGGCCGGACACCCGGGTGACGGTGGCCGTGGTGGACGAGGGGATCCTGCAACTCACCGGGTTCGCCACCCCGAAGCCGGACACCTACTTCCTGGGCAAGCGCCGCCTGGGGGTGGATCTGCGCGACGCCTACGGCGCGCTCATCGACGGCCGGGACGCCACCTTCGGCCGCCTGCGCACGGGCGGCGATGCCGCCGGACGCCACGCCCCCGGCCTGCCGGACAAGACGGTGGAGCCGCTGGCCTTCTTCTCCGGGCCGGTGGCCCTGGACGCGGACGGCACCGCGACCGTCAGCGTGGACATTCCCGCCTTCAACGGGCGGGTGCGGGTGATGGCGGCGGCCTATGACGCCGCCGGCGTGGGCCACGGGGAAGCCGAGGTCACGATCCGGGACCCCATGGTGACCCTGGTGACGCTGCCGCGCTTCCTGGCGCCCGAGGACCGCGCCGCCATGCACGTGACCCTGGACAACGTGGACGGCCCGGCCGGCGACTGGCGGGTGTCCGTGACCGCGCGGGGCGGTGTGGCGGTCGCCTCCAACGGCGCGGCCACGCTGACGATCCCCGAAGACGGGCGGGCGACCCATGTGGCGACCCTGCGCGGGGCGGCCATCGGCGGCGGCGGCGTGACCCTGACCGTCACCGATCCCGAGGGGGCCACCACGACCCAGTCGTGGGGCCTGTCCACCCGCCCGGCGGCGACGCGGGAGACCCGCGCCGTGGCCACCCGCCTGGAGCCGGGCCAGAGCACGCCGGTGGACCCGGGCGTGCTGGACGGCTTCACCCCCGACACCGCGAGCGTGACCCTCAGCCTGTCCACCCTGCCCGACCTGGGGCTGGTGGCGCTGCTGCGCGACCTGGACCGCTACCCCTATGGCTGCGTCGAGCAGACCGTCAGCCGCGCCCTGCCGCTGCTGGCGCTGGCCGACGTGGCGGCGGCGGCCGGCGTGCTCGACCCGGACGACCCCGACGCCCGCGCCCGGCGCATCGACGGCGCCATCAGCCGCGTCATCGCCATGCAGCGCGGCGACGGCGGGTTCAGCCTGTGGGGCGGTTCCGAGCGTCAGGAGTGGCTGAGCGCCTACGCCACCGAGTTCCTGGTGCGCGCCCGCGACGCCGGGCACCGGGTGCCGCCGTTCGCGCTGGAACGCGCGCTAGGCTTCCTGGAAGACACGGTCATCGGGCTGGACTACCCGGACGAGGCCCTGCCCGCCCGGGCCTATGCCCTGTACGTGCTGGCGCTGGCCGGCGCGGCCGATCCGGGGGCGCTGCGCTATGTCCACGACGCGGACCTGGTGCGTATGCCCGCGCCCTTGCCGCGCGCCCATCTGGGCGCGGCGCTGGCGATGATCGGCGACACGGCGCGGGCGCGCTCGGCGTTCGAGGCCGCCGTCTCGCCCTCCGTGCGCCTGTCGTCCCTGACCGACGGGGGGGACGAGACGCGCCGCGCCCCCTACGGCTCGGCGCTCAGCGATCTGGCGACCACCGTGGCGCTGATGGCCGAGGCCGGGCTGGGCGACGCCCTGGCCGAGGCCGAGGATCTGGCCGGCGAACGGGCCGGGCGGCGCTGGCTGAGCACCCAGGAGCAGGCCCGCCTGGTGCAGGCCGCCGCCGCGCTGCGGGACCTGCAGGGGCCGCTGTCGGTCTCCGTGTCGGGTGCGCCGCTGATCCCGGCCGGCGAGGGCTTCGCGCTGGTGCGGCCGTTGCTGGATCAGGTGGCGGCCGGGCTGTCCGTCACCAACACCGGCGCGGGCACCGTCACTCTGGTGACCACCGGGGACGGCATCCCGACCCAGCCGCCGGGCGCGCTGGAAAACGGCCTGTCGATCACGCGGGCGTTCTACACCCTGGAGGGCCGGCGCGTGGACCCGGGCATGGTGGACCAGTCCGACCTGATGGTGGCCCTGATCTCGGCCGAGGCGGTCGATCCCATGGCCCTGGGCAACGACGACACCCATCACGCGCTGGTCGTGGACCTGCTGCCGGCGGGTCTGGTGCTGGAGAACGCCGCCATCGGCGACGGCCGCTCCACCGCCGGGCTGGACTGGCTGCCCGAGCTGGACACCCCGGACCACGTGGAGCTGCGCGACGACCGCTTCGTGGCCTCCATCCCCATCGACCGGCAGGATCCGGCCTTCACCCTGGCCTACATGGTGCGGGCGGTCACCCCGGGGGTGTTCACCATGCCGGGGGTGTTCGTGGAGTCCATGTACCGGCCGGCGCTGCGGGCGCGCGGCCCGGCGGGCCAGATGATTATCGCGCCGCGGTAAAGGTTGTGGGGCACGCGGGAGAGGGGCGCCGCCCCCGCCCCCTTCCCCCAGGGCAACGGCTCAGGTTAACGGCATCGCTCTTCCAGGTCGTTTCAGCGGGTCGGAGACCTGCGCTCGAGGTCCTTCAGCCGCTTCGCGGCTTCAGGATGACATCTTATACCAACGGCATCTGACGATGACCGTTGAAGTCCGTGGCCGGCCCTCTCCCCCACCCGGCCACCCCCCATCTTTTCCTTTGGGCCAGTATCCTATGGGTGGCCGGGTGGGGGAGAGGGCCGGCGTTGCTCGGCGGGTGAGTCAAACTCACCCGCCGCTGGTATTATAGTTTGGCTCAAATAGCGTTCGCTATGCATTCCCGGATTTGGTATCATGAAGGATACCGAACGCGGGAGGCGGGCATGGATCGGGACACGTT
>NZ_WIVE01000070.1 GCF_009601025.1 Roseospira navarrensis
GCGCCTTGCGATCCAAGCTCTTCATGGCCGCGCTCTCCGCCGTGCGATACAACCCCGACCTCAAGGCCTTCTACGAACGGCTTATCGGAAACAAAAAGACACCAAAAGGCGCACTCCTCGCCGTTGCCAGAAAGCTCGTCACCATCGCAAACGCGGTCCTCCGGCCTCAGCCCGAACCCGCCACAAACTGAGTTGATGACACCCCTTGGCCGGACCATCGCCATCACACCGCCCCCAGAACCGCCCCCAGCAGCCGCCGATAGGCGTCCAGGTCGGTCTTGTGGGCCATCTCGTTCGCGGTGTGCATGTGGCGCACCGGGCCGCTCATGACCAGGGTCCGCACGCCCTCGCGCGAGCGCTGGATCATGGCGCCGTCCTGGCCGCCGCCGAGCATCAGGCTGCGCTGACAGGGAATGTCCCGGGTGCGGGCCAGCCTCTCGGCCTGGCGCACCAGGCCCATGTCGGCCAGGGTGGAGGAATCCGCCACCTGCAGCGCCACGCCCCGGCCCTGGGTGGTGATGTGCTGCTCCTCCGAAACACCCGGCACATCGGCGCAGACCGAGGTGTCGCAGCAGATGCCGATGTCGGCGGCGATGCCGAAGCTGACCGGCTCCACCCCGCGCGAGCCCAGTTCCTCCTGCGACGACCACACGGCCTGGATGGTCGCGTCATGGTGCTCCAGGCGGGACATGGCCTCGATCAGCGCCCAGCAGCCCACGCGGTTGTCCAGGCCCGGGCCGGCCACCGCCGCCCCCAGATCGCGGAACGGGGCGGCCAGCACCACCATGTCGCCGGGACGGATGGCCTCGCGCGCCGCCGGGCCGGGCAGGCCCGTGTCCACGTACAGGGCGGACAGTTTCGGCAGCGTGGACAGGCTCTCCTCGGGCGCGGTGTGCAGCGGCGGTCCCTCCAGCATCAGCAGGCCGGGCAGGTCCGCGCCCTGTTCCGTGCAGACCGTGACCCGCTGGGCCACCAGCGTGCGGGGATCAAATGCCCCCACGGGATGCAGCCGCAGCATGCCGGCGTCGGAGACATGGGCGACCAGGAACCCGATGGTGTCCATGTGGGCGGCGGCGAGCACCGTCTTGGCGTCCGATGCCGGGGTGCCGCGCGGGCGCGGGTGGCGCACCCCGATCAGCGAGCCCAGGGCATCCACGCGCAGGTCGTCCACCAGCCCGCGCCGCTCCACCTCGGCCCGGATCACGGCGCGGATGCGGTCCTCGCGGCCGGGCACGCCCGGGGTGGAGACCAGGGTCTCCAGCAGCGCGACGGACTCCGGCTCGATCATGATGGGACCTCCGTTTGCTCTTTGGTCACAGGCCCTACCGCGCGGTCATGCCGGCGCGCGGCAGATAGGCCCGGCCTTCCTCGGCCTCCGGCACCGTCACGCCCACGATCTGGCGCGCCTTCAGCACGGGGGCGCGCATGCTCAGGTCGTTGGCGAGCACCACGATCACCCAGCCGTCCGGCGCGCGGGTGATGTCCAGGTTGGCGCTCGCGCCGATCAGGCCGCCGCTGTGCCCGAACAGGGCGCGCTCGGGATGGATGGCGAAGCCGTAGCCGTAGTCGGGCGAGGCCAGTTCCGGCTTGGCGCGGGTCATGGCCTCGACCATCCCCGGCGAGACCAGTCGTCCGCCCCTCAAGGCCTCGGCGAACGCCCAGATGTCGCGCACGGTGGCATAGCCGCAGCCGTCCGGCGCGCCGCGCACGGCCCATTCGAACAGGGCGTTGGTCACCACCGGCCCGTCCGTGGTCCAGGTGGTGTGGTAACCCACGGCGATGCCCGGGTTGACGTGGTCCAGTTCGACGAAGCCGGCGCTTTCCATGCCCGCCGCGCGCAGCACGTGTTCGGTCACGTGTGAGTGATAATCGGTGCCGGTCACGGCCTCGATCACCTTGCCCAGCAGGATCATGCCGATGTTGGAATAGTGCCAGGCCGTGCCGGGCTCGAACGCCGGGCGGTCGTCCCGCGCCAGCGCCAGGAAGTCGTCCAGATCCCGGACACGGCCGCGCGGCGTGGCGTCGAAGGCGTCGTTGAAGTAGGTTCCCAGCCCCGACGTGTGGCTGAGCAGATGGCGGATGCGGATCCGCTCGGCCGACTCCCGGTCCGGATAGCAGAGGAACCGCGACAGCGGATCGTCCAGCGACAGGCGGCCCGCCTCGATCAACTGGCAGATCGCGACCGCCGTCCACGACTTGGTCAGCGAAGCCACGTTGAACCGGGTCCCCAGGGTGTTGGGCACCGAGAAGTCGCGGTTGGCGAGCCCGAACGCGCCCTCCGCCAGCACGCGGCCATGGCGGCCCACCAGCACGGCGCCGGAGAACAGGTCCGCATCCGCCAGCCGGGCCACGTGGTCGAGCACCGCCCGGGCGGCAGCCGCGTCCGAGGCCGGTGGGCCGGTCACGGGCAGCGGGGCGCGGCCCAGCAGCAGCGCGGCGACGCGGTGGGGCGGGTCGGGCTCCACCTCGACCGCGAGCCGCCAGTGCTCGTCGGACAGGCGCAGCCGCACCACGGCCTCGATGGTGGCGGGGGTGCGGGCGGTGATGGCGACCACCTCGAAGCCGCCGCGCGCGCGCCAGTCCATGACCGCGCCGATGCGCCGCCCGAGGGTGTCGCGGGCCAGATTCTCCGGCGTGTAGAGCCCCGGCAGGGCCTCTGCTATCGTCGCCGGCGTGGCCGTCTCCACCAGGGCCAGGATCTCGCCCAGGCGAGCCCCGGCCGGGCCGTCCGTGTCGGCGGTCGCCGTCGGGTCGCTCTTGGACCTCAGGGGCGGCGGCCGGACGGCGCGGGCCGGGCCGTCATGGGGATGGGTCATGGGGTCCCTCCATGGGTGCGGGGGATGGCGTCACGGGTCAGGGCAGCGGAGGTCCCGCCATGGACATGACACCGGCCGAGGCCGCGCGGGCGCGGCCCGATCACGTGGGCGTGGCGCGGACCCTTGCGGATCTGTACGCCCTGGACCGGGCGCGGCGGCCGGACCTGCTGGTGCTGGCCGGCGGGCTGGCGGGGCCGGGCGTGCCGGAGGCGCTGACGCGGCCGGACTGGCCGCTGCGGCTGGTCACCGGGCTGCGTCTGCCCGAGGCGCATCCCTGGCTGTTCGCGGGCGAGGCCGAGCGGGCGACGCCCGAGCAGCACCGCGCCCTGGGGCCGGGCGACCTGGAACGGCTGGCCCGCGCCGCCGGGCTGGACGGAGCGGCACGCGGCAACGTGCGCTGTACGTGGTGGATCCGGCGCTACGACGACGCGCCCGACAGCGCAGCCGGATCGCTGGCCTTCTTCCGCGACCTCCTGACGGCACAGGAGACGGGCGATCTGCCCGCCGCCCTGCTGGCGGCGCTGGTGGATCTGCTGGCCGCCGCCGAGGCCTGCGGGGCCGCCCTGTTCGTGGAGCAGGTGACGATCATCCTGGCCAAGGACCCGGGCGACGGCCTGACCACCCTGACCCCGCTGCTGCACGCCGACGAGTATTACGGCCCCCGTCAGACGGCCATTGCCTCGCTGACCGAGCCGGGGTGGAGCCGGCGCGGCGGGGCGCTGTTCCTGCCCACCCGCCGCATGTGTGACCTGGACGCCCTGGGGCCGCTGGACCTGGACGGCGTGGACCGGCGCCTGTCGGACGGGCCGATCGTCACCCCGGGCAGCGGCGACGTGATGATCTATGACGGCATGATCGGCCCGGACGGGGTGACGGACCGGGGGCGCGGCGTGCCCCACCTGTCCGCCGACCGCGCGGGGGACAGTGCGCGTTTGGTGGTGCTGATGCGCCACGTCCCGCCGGGGTGACGAGGGCGCCGGGATCGGCGGGTTGCGCCTGTGGCGGATTGGCCCGCATGCGCGGACCGAGGGGGGACGGTCTTCGAGCCATGCTGCCGGGCGGGAGTTGTACTCCCGCCCGGACCGTTCATCCGTGTCGCAAGGAACAACGGTCCGGGCGGGGCTGCAAGCCCCGCCCGGCTCACGCCCGTCTGTCCGTTCAACGCGTTGAGATGTGTGGACGTGAGGGCTTGGCAAGGGGAGGGGTGGGGAGGGGCAAGGGCTTGAGTCCGGACCGGGTTCGGGTGCCGCCCTTGCCCCCTCCCAACCTCCCCCCCGCCGGGGGGAGGAGTCCGGGCATCGTGACCCCGCGGCCCCCGATTTCCGGGGGGAACCAGGACGCTGACTCATCGGACCGTGCTCACCCATACCCCAGCCTTTCCTGAAACGCGCCGAACCGCCGCGCGATGTCGGCCTGGACCGAGTCCGGCAGGTCCTCGCGCCAGCCGCCGGGCCGGCCGCGGCGCAGGTGCCCGGCCGCCACCGCCTCGGCCACCGGACCGCCGGTCCGGCGCGCGGTGTCGGCCATGGCCTCGAACCGATGGGCGGCGACGGTGGCGGCGATCTCCGCATCGGGCACGGTGATCTTCCAGGCCGTCATGACCTTGCGCAGGGCGGCGGCCGGGTCGGCGCGGGTGTCCTCGTAGCGCAGCAGCGGGAAGCCGCGCGCGGTCGCCGCGTCCAGCCAGGTCTCGAACCGGCCTTCGGCGAAGCGCGCCCGGGTGCGCAGCAGGCCCAGCAGGTGCTCGAAATAGAACGCCTCGACGGTCGGGAAGCGCGCCGCCTCGAACCCGGCGCGGGCATCGGACCGCAGCGTCTCGTGGAACCACGAGACCACCACGTCCCGCAGGTCGCGCACCATCACCACGGCCCCGTGGACCTGGGGACGGTCCAGATCCTCGGCGAGGTCGGCGACATGGGAGAGAAGGACCCGCTCTCCCGCCGGTCGCCCCAGCAGGTGGGACAGCATGGCGACCATCCACACGGTGCCGGACTTGGGCAGGGTGTTGACGATGAACAGCCGGTCGGGCGGGATCGCCTCCACCGGCAGCACGGGGGCGGTGTAGCGGGCGTAGCACGGACCGTCCGCCGGGAATGGCGGCAGCGGCGCGGGCGCGGACGTGGCGGGCGCCAGGGCGAGGGGCGCGGCGGCGGGTGTCATGCCATGCCCTCCGGCCCACCCAGGGCCACGATCCCCCGCTCCAGCCGGTCGAGCAGACCCGGCCAGTGCGGCGCGCCGCAGAACCCCGGCGAGGTGGCCGCGACCCAGGCCGCGACCGGGCGGCGGGTGGCGGCCAGCGCGGCGAAGAGCGCATCCATCCGTCCGCGAACCGCGCGCGCCAGATCAGCGGTGCGCCGCAGCGGACGGGTGCCCGGGTTGCCGTTGAAGTCGTTGACGAAATAATCCAGGTCCACATGGACCGCCAGCACGCCCGGCGGCAGGTCGGCCAGCGCCCGGACCGGATCGGCCGTCTCCATCAGGGTGCCGGAGCCGGGCGGCGGGCCGTCCTCCAGCACGGCGAAGGCGTGGTCCGGCAACAGAGGATGGCGCACCGTGCCGGCCCTCAGCGGGCGGATGCGCCCCTCCACCGCCGCGTCCGCCGGGTGGGGCCGCAGGTGCCGGATGTGGACCACGCCCCGCCCCTGCCCCAGCGCGGTCAGCCAGTTGCCGATGGTCACGACGCCATGCGCGATGGCCTCGGCCCAGGACTCCCGAGAGGCCGCGTCGAATGGCGCGCCGGTGGCCGGGTTGACCAGGGCGCCGTCCGTCACCCGAGAGAGCAGCGTCGGCATGCGGTCGCCGTGGTCGTCCAGATGCAGCACCACCAGCGGCGCATCGTCGGCCAGCCCGGCCAGCACCGGGGCGAGCAGCCAGCCGCTCCAACTGTCCTCGAAGCACAGACCATAGCCCGGGCGGGTCTCGCGGAATGCCCCGACGGCGTCCGGGCCGTCCAGCCCCCAGGCGGCCAGCGCGGCCGGCAGCGCCGGGTCCACCGCGTGGTGCCGGGTGTCCTGCCCGCGCAGCCACAGCCGGCCCCCGTCCGGAGCGAGGTCGAACGCGGCGCTGCCCAGGATCGCCCGCAGGGCCGCGCGCAGGGGATCGCCCTGCCCGGCCATTGCGGCGGGGACGGCCCCCGGGTCCACGCGCAGCGGCCGCCCCGGCGGGGCCTCGGCCGCGCGGGCGACGGCGGACGCCGCGCCGCTCATGCCGCCGCCTCCCGGTAACAGCCGGTGATCGCCACCACCGACTCGCCGGCCTTCAATGGGGGCCGCGCGTGCCAGATGCGCGAGCCCCGCCCCAGAACCAGCGTGCCCGGTCGGGTGGGGATGCGCAGCCGCGCCCCCCGGGCCACCGACTCGCGGGTCTCGCCGTAGACGTTCAGCACCAGCCCGGTGTCGGGCGCGGCCGGGTCCGGGCTATCGGCGCGCAGGTAGAGGATGATGGTCACCGCGCAGTCCTCGGCCGGCGAGTCCTGGTGCGCGCCCAGATGGTCGGCGGGACCGTAGCGGGTCAGACAACTGATGTGCTCCGACAGCACGTAGTCGCCGCCGAACAGGCCGGTGAGCAGCCCCCGCACGCGGTCGTCGCGCAGGAAGGCCCCGGCCACCGGCCCGAGCCCGGTCATGTGGGCGCGGTAGGCCAGGTCCTCAGTCTGTTGGGCGGTCTGTTGGGCGGTCTGCTCGGCGAACACGGCGTCGGTCAGGCGGGCGTCGGCCTCGTCCTGAAGCGCCGCGAGCATGGCCGGCGCGATCGCCCCGGGCAGGGGCGCGAATCCATGCCGGGCCACGGACCGGGCGGCCCGGCCGCGCGTGGTGTCCGGATGGGCGGCCAGCGGTTCGCAGTCGGGCAGGCCCGCCCCCGGGGGCGGCGCGGTCGCCACCGCCGCGCCGGGCGCGGCCCCGTGGGCGTGGGCCCGGTCCATGAGCTTACGCCCCCGTGCCGGCCGCGCGCGGATCGGCGTCGGCCTCCTGCGCATCCAGATGAAGGGCCACGTCGTCCAGCAGCGCGTCCGTCAGCGCCTGCACGTGGATCACGCATTCCGGCGTCTCGGTGGCGTCGAAGCGGCCGTGGCGCACCACCTTGGTCAGTTCGAAGCCGCCGGTGCAGACGCCGAAATAGGCGCAGTCCGCCGCACAGGCGTCGCGGCTGGCGCGGAAGTCCCGCAGCATCCGGCGCAGCTTGAGGGAGCGCGCCATCTCGGCCAGCGGGGTTTCCATGATGTTGCCCAGGCTGAGCCCCTGGCCATCGCCGTACAGGTCGGCGTGGGTCTCGGGGGCGAGGCCGGCGTAGAACGTGGTCACCCGGCCCCCGGCGTCCACGCTGAGCGCCTTCAGGGGCGCGCTGCTCTCCTCGTGATGGCTGGCGGTCCGGCCGGGGGCGGCGTCCAGCAGGCGGGCGAGGCCGTGGCGGAAGTTCTGGATGACGAACCCGGGGTCGGCATCGGCATGCGCGGCGGACAGCGCCAGCAAGCGGCTGTAGAAGGCGTGGTAGCGCGCCCGATCGCCCTCGGTGAAGCGCAGGGCGGGATCCGTCCCGCTGGCGCCGTCGGCCAGGATGTTGAAGTGCAGGTCGGTGAGGGCAGCCCGGCGCTCGAAGAAGAACCGGAAGAAGCCGTCCGGGTCGTCCAGGGTGTGGCCGGTGACCACGGCGATGGCCTTGAAGGGCAGCCCGGCGGCCGCCAGCCGGTCCATGCCGCGCACCGTGGCGGCGTGGCTGGGTTTGCCCGCCCAGTTGGTGCGCCAGGCATCGTGCAGCGCGGCCGGTCCGTCGCAGCTCACCCCGATGTCCAGGTGATGGGCGTGGCGCTGGAAGAAGGCGATCCAGGCATCGTCGATCAGCACGCCGTTGGTCTGGATGCTGAAACGGATCGCCACACGCCCCGGAGCCACGCGGTCCCGAACCGCCAGGACCTCGGCGATGGCGTCATCGTAATAGGCCGGCGGCAGGGTCAGGGGCTCGCCGGAATGCCAGATGACGGTGAGGGTCTCGGCCACCCAGGGGCTGGCCAGCACCTCCGCGAAGACGCGCGAGACGACCGCGAGCGGCATGGTCCGTTTCTGTCGGCGGCTGTCCGGGCTGAGATCGCAGTAGCCGCAGTTCATGTTGCAGAACGGCGTGCCCTGCAACACGACCAGCTCAATGGGACGCAAGGACTCCGGTGCGCCGGTCATGACACGCGCCCCCCCTGTTCGCTGTCGCGGCCCCCCGACCGCAATCCCGTGGGTGCGGTGACGAAGAAAGGCGCGACCCGGCGGGGGACCGCGCCTTTCCGCGTCTTCACAACGGCTGGATCAACGCCGCATGGCGGGCCCCCAGCTCGTGTTGACGTCCGTGTCCGCCGCACGCATCGACTTGACGACGGCATGGGACTTCAAGGTCCCGGCCTTGTGCGCCGCCTGCATGTCAGAGATCTTCCGGGTGACGGTGGCCTTTTCATTGTGCATAACGCGCCCCTTCCCTGTTTGTGGTGCAATGACGACTGTGCCAACGGGTCGGGGGGGCTGTAAACCACGAATTTGTTACGTGCTTGCATCGGTGCGGGCGCATGACTCCGCGACCTGTGCGCGCCGAGCGCGTCGCGCCGTGTCACACCCTGTCACACTTTGTCGAACCCGGCGCCGGGGCGCGTCATCGGCCGGTGACAGGGCGGTGAGATCGTCGGCCTCGTGAACGGACCGAGTGGCCCCCGGGAACGGAGGGGGCACGGGCCGTTGGCGTTCCACACCCGACAGTCTTGCCAGAAAGGAGGGGCCCTCATGGCGCTCTTGAACACCCGCGACCGCTACGGCTGGGTCAGCATTCTCAACCACTGGACCATTGCCGCCCTGATTCTGGGGCTCACCGTCTTCGGCCTTGTGCTCGAAGAGATGCCGCGCGGCCCCGACAAGGGCGCGCTGATCGACATCCACAAGACGCTGGGCGTGCTGGCCCTGGCGCTCGCCCTCGCCCGCATCGGCTGGAGCGCCCTGCAGCCGCACCCGGCCGCCATGGCGGACGCCTCGCCCAAGGCCGTGCGCGCCCGGACCATCATGCATGGCCTGCTCATCGCCGCGACTCTGGCGCTGCCGATCTCGGGCATCCTGATGTCGCTGTACCACGACCACGCGGTCTCGCTGCTGGGCCTGGCGACGATTCCGGCGCAGGGGACCGTGGCCTGGATCGCAGAGCCGGCCGGAGTCGTCCACGCGCTGGGCGGCAAGCTGGTGCTGCTGCTGGTGGCCGGGCACGCCGTGGTGTCGCTCAAGCACCACCTGTGGGACCGGGACCCGACCCTGCGCCGCATGCTGGGCACGGCGGGCGGCTGAGATCATGCGTCCGGCGGGCCGCCGGGTCCGGTCGCGCCGTGCAGGAACAGGGCGATGGCCAGGTCCAGCCGCTGGTCGGTCTGCTCGGCGTCCGGCGCCTCCGCGTCCGGGTTGAGCAGGCGGTCGAGCGGATCCTGGTAGGCCATGTCCACCAGAATGGTGGCCGTCATGTCCACGTCGTCCAAGGCGATCTCGCCGGCGTCGGCGGCCCCGCGCCGTTAGTCGGCGACGATCTGCCGGGCCGCCAGGAACCCTTCGCGGCAGAAGGCCCGGGCGAGGTCGGGATGCCCCGGGGCCTCCGCGACCATGGCCCGCAGCACGGCAAGGCGGCGGTCGGACAGGCACTGGCGGGCCTCGTGCCAGAGCAGCAGGCGCAGACGCTCCGCCAGCGGCAGGGCCCGGGCGTGCGTCGGCAGCGGCCGCACGAACGACGTCCGCACCCGGCGCACCCAGGCCTGGAACAGCGCGTCCCGCCCCTCGTACGCGGTGTAGAGCGTGCGCTTGGACATGCCGGCGGCGCGCGCGATCCGGGACATGGTGGCCGCGCGCAGGCCGTCCTCCGCCACGACCTGTTCCAGGGCGTCGTGGATCCGGGCCTCGCGGGTCTCGGGGTCCAGGGGCGGCCGGCCGCGCCGGGCGGGCGACGGGCGGTCGTCGGGGCCGGCCGAACCGTCCGGGTCCTCATCGTTGGTCATCCGCGCCTGTCCCGATCTCGTGCTTGCATCGCGCCAACCTAGGGCGTATTTAGGAAACCATCAAGTTTCGAAATTCAGCGGCGCCGCCCGCGCCCCGGAGTCACCCCATGTCCATGTCCAGACGAGGACCGGCCGCGCTGGCGGTCATCCTGCTGTTTGCCGTTTCCGTTTCCGTTTTCGTTCTCGGGGCCGGCGCTGACACAGCCGCGGCCCAGGCGCCGCAGGGCGAGCGCCCGCCCCAGGCCGTCACCGTGGTCCCCATGGTCACGCAGGCCGTCACCCTGCTGTCCGAACTGCCGGGCCGGGTGGTCGCCTCGGGCGTGGCCGAGGTGCGCCCGCAGGTGGACGGCATCATCATCGAACGCCTGTATGACGAGGGCTCGGACGTCACCGTGGGCCAGCCGCTGTACCGCATCGACGACGCCACCTATCGGGCGCGTCTGGCCTCGGCCGAGGCCCAGGTGGCCCAGGCCCGCGCCGCACTGCGCGCGGCCGACCGCGACGCCAACCGTCAGGACCAACTCGTGCGCGAGAAGGTGGCCAGCGTGCGCACGCTCGACGAGGCCGTGGCCGCCCGCGACACCGCCGCCGCCGCCGTGCAGGTGGCGGAGGCCGACCTGCAGACCGCCCAGATCGACCTGGACCGCACCATCATCACCGCGCCGCTGAATGGCGTCATCGGCCGGTCGCTGACCACCCAGGGCGCCCTGGTGACCAGCGGGCAGGCCCAGCCCCTGGCCACCATCCGCACCATCGACCCGGTGCTGGTGGACGTTACCCAGTCAGCCGCCGAGATCCTGGCCTGGCGCCGGGGCCAGCATGCCGCCCCGCCGTCCGGGCAGGCCGACGCGGTGTCGCTGATCCTGGCCGACGGCGTGCGCTACGAGCACGACGGCTCGCTGAAGGCGGCGGAACCCTACGTCAACGAGCAGACCGGCGTGGTCACCCTGCGCCTGCAGTTCCAGAACCCGGATCGGCTGCTGCTGCCGGGAATGTACGTGCGCGTCCTGATGCCGCAGGGCGTGCTTGAGAACGTCGTCCTGACCCCGCAACGCGCCGTCACCTATGACCGGCGCGGCCGCCCCATCGCCCTGGTGGTGAACGCCGACAACGTGGTCGAGGAACGCACCCTGGACATCGTCGAGGCCCGGGGGTCGGACTGGATCGTGCGGGACGGCCTGAGCGACGGCGACCGGGTGATCGTCGCCGGCCTGCAGAAGGTGCGGCCGGGCGCCACCGTCACACCCCAGGCGGCCGACGCCCCGGCGTCCGGCTCCGACTCCGACTCCGCCGCCAACGCCAACGCCAACGCCGACGCCGACGCCACGTCCGCCCCCCGACCCTGACCGGGAGCCTTCCCCATGGCCCGCTTCTTCATCGATCGCCCGGTCTTCGCCTGGGTGATCGCCATTCTCATCATGGGCATCGGCTTGCTCTCGGTGCTGTCGCTGCCGGTCTCGCAGTATCCCGAGATCGCGCCTCCGTCGGTGAACATCGCCGCGCGCTACCCCGGGGCCTCGGCCGAGACCATCGAGAACACCGTCACCCAGGTCATTGAACAGCAGATGACCGGGCTGGACGGCCTGCGCTACATGTCGTCCACGTCCACGTCGTCGGGCTCGGCCTCGATCCAGCTCACCTTCGAGACCGGGACGGACCCCGACATCGCCCAGGTGCAGGTGCAGAACAAGGTCTCGCAGGCGCAGTCCCTGCTGCCCGACGTGGTGCAGCGCCAGGGCGTCACGGTGCGCAAGTCGGCCGCCAGCTTCCTGATGGTGGTCTCGCTGATCGCCGAGGGCGAGGATGCCGCCGACCTGGATCAGGTGGACCTGTCGGACTACCTCGCGTCCTATGTGGTGGACGAGATCAGCCGCATCGAGGGCGTGGGCGAGGTGCAGGTCTTCGGCTCGTCCTATGCCATGCGGATCTGGCTGGACCCGGCCAAGCTGGCCGCCTTCGAGCTGGCGCCGACCGACGTGATCGCCGCCGTCTCGGCCCAGAACGCCCAGATCTCCGCCGGCCAGTTCGGCGCCCTGCCCGCCGCCGACGGCCAGCAACTGAACGCCACCATCACCGCGCAGTCCCTGCTGCGCACCCCGACCGACTTCGAGCAGATCGTCATCCGCGCCGAAACCGACGGCGGGCTGGTGCTGCTGCGCGACGTGGCCCGGGTCGAGGTGGGCGCCGAGCGCTACGAGACCTTCGGCCGCTACAACGGCAAGCCGACCGGCGCCATGGCCCTGCGGCTGGCCAGCGGGGCGAACGCCCTGGACACGGCCGAGCGGGTCAAGGCCCGCATGGAAGAGCTGTCCCAGTTCTTCCCCGAGGGCGTCACCTACGTCTTCCCCTATGACACCACGCCGTTCGTCAAGATCTCCATCGAAGAGGTGGTCAAGACCCTGTTCGAGGCCATCGCCCTGGTGTTCGTGGTCATGCTGCTGTTCCTGGGCAACATCCGGGCCACGCTGATCCCCACCCTGGCCGTGCCGGTGGTGCTGCTGGGCACCTTCGGCGTGCTGGCGATGGCGGGGTACTCCATCAACACGCTGACCATGCTGGCCATGGTGCTGGCCATCGGCCTGCTGGTGGACGACGCCATCGTGGTGGTGGAGAACGTCGAACGCATCATGGAGGAAGAGGGCCTGAGCCCGCGCGAGGCCACGCGAAAGTCGATGGGGCAGATCTCGGGCGCGCTGGTGGGCATCGCCCTGGTGCTGTCGGCGGTGTTCGTGCCGATGGCGTTCTTCGGCGGCTCGACGGGGGTGATCTACCGCCAGTTCTCCGTCGCCATCGTGTCGGCCATGATCCTGTCGGTCGTGGTGGCGTTGACGCTGTCGCCCGCCCTGTGCGCCACCCTACTCAAGGCCCGCGACACACATCCGAAACGCGGCCCGCTGGCGTGGTTCAACAGCGGCTTCACCCGCCTGACGCGGGGCTATACCTGGGGCGTGTCCGGCGTCGTCCGCCGGCCGCTGCGCCTGAGTCTGATCTATGCGGCGCTGGTCGGCGGCATGGTCTGGCTGTTCGTGCAGACCCCCACCGGCTTCCTGCCGGACGAGGACCAGGGCATTTTGTTCGTGCTGGTGCAGGGTCCGCCGGGCGCGACCGCCGACCGCACGCGCGACGTGCTGGAACAGGTCGAGCACCACTTCCTCACCAACGAGACCGAGACCGTGGACTCGCTCATCACCGTCGTGGGCTTCAGCTTCGGCGGCCAGGGCCAGAACATGGGCATCGGCTTCGTCCGCCTGAAGGACTGGGACGAGCGCCAGGCCCCCGGCCAGGGCGTGCAGGCCGTGGCCGGCCGCGCCTTCGGGGCGTTCAGCCAGATCCAGGACGCCATGGTGTTCCCCATCGTGCCGCCGGCGGTGATCGAGCTGGGCAACGTCTCGGGCTTCGACGCCTACCTTCAGGCCCGCGCCGGCCAGACCCACGAGGACCTGCTCGCGGCCCGCAACCAGCTCATGGGCATGGCCGCGCAGAGCCCCCTGATCGCCTCCATCCGCCCCAGCGGGCTGGAGGACGCGCCCCAGTTCAACCTGGACATCGACTGGCGCAAGGCCGGGGCCATGGGACTGACGGCGGCGGACGTGGCCGACCTGCTCTCGGTCGCCTGGGCCGGCCGCTACGTCAACGACTTCCTGGACCGGGGCCGCATCAAGAAGGTCTATGTCCAGGGCGAGCCCGATGCGCGCGGCACGCCGCAGGACATCGAGCAGTGGCGGGTGCGCAACGCAAGCGGCGGGCTGGTGCCGTTCTCCAACTTCGCCGAGGGCCGCTGGGCGTTCGGCCCGCAGGGTCTGTACCGCTACAACGGCGTGCCCGCCATGCAGGTGCAGGGAGCGCCCGCGCCCGGCGTGACCACCGGCGAGGCCATGGCGGAAATGGAGCGGCTGGCCGCCCGATTGCCGGGCGGGTTCGATCTGGCCTGGACCGGCCTGTCGCTGGAGGAGCGCCAGACCGGCGGTCAGGCGCCCCTGCTGTACGCCCTGTCGCTGGCGGCGGTGTTCCTGTCGCTGGCGGCGCTCTACGAGAGTTGGGCCATCCCGGCGGCGGTCATGCTGGCCATGCCGCTGGGCGTGCTGGGGGCGCTGACCGCCGCCCGCATCGGCGGCTTCGCGGACGACGTGTTCTTCCAGGTGGGACTGCTGACGACCATCGGCCTGACCGGCAAGAACGCCATCCTGATCGTCGAGTTCGCCCGCGCCCGCCAGGACGCCGGGGAACCGCTGCTGAAGGCCGTGGTCGAGGCCGCGCGCCAGCGCTTCCGGCCCATCGTCATGACCTCCATGGCGTTCGGGCTGGGCGTCACCCCGCTGGTGCTGAGCAGTGGGGCGGGCGCGGCCGGGCGCAACGCCATCGGCACCGGCGTGCTGGGCGGGACCATCGCGGCGACCATCCTGGGCGTGCTGCTGGTGCCGCTGTTCTTCGTGGTGATCCGGCGGCTCACCCGGCACAAGGACCCGGCGCCGGCCGAGACGGAGGCGGAGACGGCGCCCGAACCGGCCCCCGCGTCCGGGTCCTGATCCCGGCGGGCGGGGACGGGCAGGCCGGTCCGCCCCCTCGATATGGCCGAAAGAGACCAACCGATGACCGCCCCCCGCCTCGCCATCCTGTCCGACCTGCACCTGGAGTTCGACCGGGCCGAACCGGGCGCCCGCCGCCTGCTGAAGGGACGCCGCCGGCTCGATCCGACCCCGGTGGACGACGACGGCCACCCGCTCTACGGGCCGCGCCTGGACGCCCTGCGGGACGCGGACCTGATCCTCGCCGTCGGCGACATCGACGTGAGGACCTGGCCGGTCCCCTGGCTGGAGGCCGCCGGCCGCTATGCGGGCTGCCCCGTCGTGTTCGTGCCGGGGAACCATGAGTTCTATGGTCGGCCGGTCGAGAATGCCCTGGAGGACCTGCGCGCCGGGTGCGCGGCGACGGACGGCCGCGTCACGCTGCTGGACGACGCGCGCCTGGACCTGGAGATCGGCGGACGGCGCGTGGCCGTGCTCGGCTGCACGCTGTGGACCGACCATCACCTGTTCGGGGCGGATCGTGTCCGGGCGGTCCGGGCTCGCTGCGATGCCGGCATGACCGATCACCGGGTCATGCGCCGCGCCAGGGGCCGCATGCGCTGGACCCCGGAGGCGGTGGCGCTCACGCACGCGCGCAGCCGCGCCTGGCTCGCCGAGGCGCTGCCCGCCGCGCGCCGGGAGGCGGATACGGTCGTGGTGGCCACGCACCATGCGCCCAGCCTGCGCTCGGTGCCGGAGTGGCATCGGCGCGACCTGCTGTCGGCCGCCTACGCCAGCGATCTGGAGGCCCTGATGGCGGGACCGGATGCCCCGGACCTCTGGGCGCACGGGCACATCCATTGGCCCGTGGACTACACCTGCGGCCGCACCCGCGTGGCCTCGGCCCCGCGCGGATACCTGGGCGAGCCGGGCGAGGCGACCTGGCGGCCGCACCTGATCGACCTGCCACCCGCCGCGCACACCGACCCGCCGCCGGACTGACCGACCGGACAGGATGGGAGGGGCACTGAAAGGGAAAGTGGCTGGGGGACCAGGATTCGAACCTGGACTGACGGAGTCAGAGTCCGCTGTTCTACCGTTAAACTATCCCCCAGCAGGGGAGGCGGCGGGATGGGTGGGAGAGTCGATGCGACTCCTGAGTCGCACGAAACCCACACGGTCCGCCGATCGGGATGCGCCTCGCGGGTGCATCCGTAACGGGGCGCGGTATGTAGCACGGGCGATCCGGAATGGGAAGGGGGTTGCGGCTCGATCCTCCGCTTTTTTTTCGCGGCCGGCCTCCCATCCGCCCCCAATCCCGCGCGCCGGTCCGAGAGCGGCGCGCGGCCACCGGCGATCCATGCGTTGCCTGTCAGACTTTCTTGACACACGCCGGAGAGTGTGGTTGACACCTCCGGTGACCCTGTCGATAATGTGCAGATAGGAATTATACAATCTCAAGGGCTTACACCCCAGGCGCCGGCTCCGGACGGGCCGCCCCTGGGTCTTCGGGGTCCCGCGCGCGCGGGTGACCGGGGCGCCGAGCCGCACCCCACAGTGACGACCGGAGCCTGGCGGCCTCTGGCCGATCCGGAGTGCGGACGCGAAGGTGGGCTCGCGGTGTTCTGCCGCCATTCCTGATCCGGTACATGGAGGAGGCCGCTCATGCGGATCGTTCTGGTCCAGCCCAATTATCACTCCGGAGGCGCCGAGGTTGCCGGGACATGGTCCCCGGCCTGGGTCGCCTATCTGGCGGGGTACCTGAAGGCCAAGGGCGGCTATACCGACATCCGGTTCATCGATGCGATGACCGACGACATGACCGACGACCAGTTGCGCGAGAAGCTGGCCGCCGAGCGCCCCGACATCGTCGGCACCACCGCCAACACCCCGGCCATCTACAAGGCCGAGCGGGTGCTGCAGATCGCCCGCGAGCTGTTCCCCAACGTGGTCACCGTGCTGGGCGGCATCCACGGCACGTTCATGTACCAGCAGGTGCTGCGCGAGGCCCCCTGGATCGACGCCGTCGTGCGCGGCGAGGGCGAGGTGGTGTTCACCAGCCTGGTGCGCGCCGTGGACGAGGGCCAGTGGCCCGACGCGCGCGGCCAGGTCAAGGGCATCGCCTATGCCGAGGGCGACAAGGTCATCGCCACCCAGGCCGAGGCCCCCATCCGGGACACCGACGACATCGTCGCCGACTGGGGCGTGCTGGACTGGAAGAAGTACATCTACATCCCGACCGGCACCCGGGTCGCCACCCCGAACATGGCGCGCGGCTGCCCGTTCACCTGCTCGTTCTGTTCCCAGTGGAAGTTCTGGCGCGATTACCGCGTGCGCGACCCGAAGAAGGTCGTGGACGAGATCGAGACCCTGGTGAAGGACTACAAGGTCGGCTTCTTCATCCTCGCCGACGAGGAACCGACCATCAACAAGAAGGCCTTCATCGCCTTCTGCGAGGAGTTGAAGGCCCGCAAGCTGGACGTCATGTGGGGCATCAACACCCGCGTGACCGACGTGCTGCGCGACGAGGACCTGCTGCCGTTCTACCGCTCCGCCGGCCTGGTGCACATCTCGCTGGGCACCGAGGCGGCCGCGCAGCTCAACCTCGATCTGTTCCACAAGGAAACCACGGTCGCCGACAACAAGCGCGCCATCGACCTGCTGCGCAAGAACGGCATCGTGACCGAGGCCCAGTTCATCGTCGGGCTGGAGAACGAGACGCGCGAGACCATCGAAGAGACCTTCGAGCTGTGCATGGACTGGAACCCGGACATGGCCAACTGGTCCATGTTCACGCCCTGGCCGTTCTCGGACCTGTACCGGGAGATGGGCGACAAGGTCGAGGTCCACGACTTCTCGCAGTACAACTTCGTCACCCCGATCATGAAGCCCCAGGCCATGGAGCGCGGCGAGCTGCTCGACGCGGTCATGTCGTGCTACCGGCGCTTCTACTCCAAGAAGGCGCTGTTCCACTATCCGTGGGTGCCGGGCGACAAGGTGCGCCGCAAGTACCTGCAGGGCTGCCTGAAGGCCTACATGCTCAGCGCCTTCAAGCGCCAGTTCTACAACCTGGGCAAGGTCGGCTACTGGGGCCCGCACACCATCAAGAAGGTGAAGTTCGCCTTCGACCGCTCGCGCAAGTTGGAGGCGACGCCGGACTTCGCCGAAACGGCCGAGTGGAAGGCGGCATCCAAGCGCAAGCAGGAGGAGATCGACGCCGGCATCCGCGCCTACAAGGAGGCGGGCAGCCCGCTCGACGGCTCGCAGAACCAGGCCGCCGGGGAGGCCCAGAAGGTCATGGCCTGCGGCGGCGGCGGCGAGCAGATGAGCGAGCACGCCATGCTCTCGGCCATGGGCGGCTGCGGCAGCGGCACCGATCAGCAGCTCTCCGAGCACGAGATGTCGCGGGCTATGAAGCCCTGCGCCAAGGGCGAGGAACCGGAACTGGAGGAGGTCGGCGCCAAACGCTGATCCGACCGCGCAACACTGAAGCGGTCATCCTGAAGGCCCGCAAGGGCCTGAAGGATCTCGAACGGCGGTATTGACCCTCCCGAGATCCTTCAGCCGCTGTGCGGCTTCAGGAAGACGCGCCGCCGGGACTGACCGCCCCGTCGTTGCCCAACGGCGGGGCGGTTGCCGTTCGGGGCCCAGGCCCGTGGGGGGGCGCGAAGGGTTCCGAATCCAGATGACAGGGGTGTCATGGGTCGTGCCCCATCACCAGATCCTTCGCGCGATTCGGGCGCTCAGGATTGTCTGTTTGATTTGTGGCATTGTGGAGATGCCGGGTTGCGGGGCCCCGGGTGGCCACCCGGGGCCCCGCACCGGATCGTGTGATCGTCTCAGGATGGGGTCTTTGCCCGTTGTCATCGTGATCCGCGATCCGG
>NZ_WIVE01000071.1 GCF_009601025.1 Roseospira navarrensis
CTCCTGGGGATCGTCACGACCAAGGGACCCACCACCTACGATATGTTGATCGCGCCGGAAGCAAAGGGATAAGCCATTTACAAAATAGACTGCAGATTTAATAAGCACGACCTAATTCAACGCGTTCAACGTGTTGCTAAGTACAAAAGGCAGATTAATTTGTTCAATATGGACGCGATAGAATTTATGAAACTAACGAGTTCTGATAAGCTCAGCGTAGACTTTTTTTGTATTGACCCGCCATATTACCAGAAAGGCTCTGCGCTTTATACGAACTTCTATCAACATGGGGATCATAGAGATTTGTCAGAATTTATCCGGGGACTGTCAAGGCCATATATTGTCACCTATGACAATGTCCAACAGATAAGGAAAATTTATGTCAAATCTCCAATCTATGAGTTTGACGTAAATTATCCCGTTGAGACAAAAAGAACGGGATCCGAGGTATTAATCATCTCTCCGGGTCTAAAACTGCCATCGGGCATCACCTCTCGTAGAATTACCGGCGACAGGCCGGCTATTGATTGATATCCAGCAAGTAAACTGACCAAGCATGGCACTATAAGTCGGCCGATTTGGAAGGGAAAGTGGCGTCTTCAGTGCCTGACCGCCGTGCCAGCAACTCGAACGCCCCCCTACTCCGCCGCCATCCTTGGTGCCGGCGCCTCCAACCGGGCCAGCAGGGCGGCCTCTTTCTCGCGGGCGGCGGCGACGTTGCGTTCCAGCACGTGGCCGAAGCCGCGCATCTCCAGCGGCAGGGCGGCCAGCTCGACCGCCACGCCGTGGGTTTCCGGCGTCAGGCCGCTCACCAGCCGGTCCAGCAGCGCCCGATAGTTCACCAAAAGCTGGCGCTGCATCCGCCGTTCCTCGGTGCGGCCGAAGGGGTCCAGCGGCGTGCCGCGCAGCCCCTTCAGCGCCGCCAGCACGCGGAAGGCGCCGAACACCCAGGGCCCGTACGCGCGCTTGACCAGGTGCCCGGTCTGCGGGTCGCGCTTGGCCAGCAGCGGCGGGGCGAGGTGGAAGGTCATGCGGGGTGTCCCGCCCTCAAACCGCTCGGCCAGCATGGTCTTGAACCGGCCGTCGGTGTACAGGCGGGCGACCTCGTATTCGTCCTTGGTGGACATCAGCTTGAACAGCGCGCGGGCCACGGCCTCGGTCAGGCGGGTTTCGCCCGGCCCCATGGCGGCGGCCTCGGCGGCCCGCACCCGCGCCACGGCCTTGCGATAGCGTTTGGCGTACCGGCCCGACTGGTACCCGCGCAGCGAGGCCGCGCGGCGGTCGATGCTCTCGTCCAGGGTCTCGGACAGGCGGCGGTCGCCGGTGGTCTCCGCCTCCGGCCCGACCAGGGCGAGCACCTGTTCGGGGTGCTCCGCCATGCGCCGCCCCCACTGGAAGGCCGCGAGGTTGCTCTCCACCGCCGCGCCGTTCAGCGCCACGGCGCGTTCGAGGGCGGCGCGGCTGATCGGAATCAACCCCGTCTGCCACGCATAGCCGACCATGAACAGGTTGGCGGCGATGCTGTCGCCCAGCAGCGCGGTGGCGACGCGGGTGGCGTCCACATACAGGGTCTCGTGCGCGGCGTCGGCGATGGTGTCGCGCAGGCGCTGGTCCGGATAGACCGCGTCCGGCTGCTGGGTGAAGTCGGCCGTCATGACCTTGTGCGCGTTCATGACCGCGACGGTCAGGCCGCGCCGCATCTTCTCCAGCACATCCGCCCCGGCCGCCGTCACCATGTCGCAGCCGAGCAGCAGGTTGGTGTTGCCGGCGGCGATGCGCACGGCGTGGATGTCCTGGTCCCGCCGGGCGAGCCGCACATGGCTGACCACGGCCCCGTTCTTCTGCGCAAGGCCGGTCTGGTCGAGCACCGAGACGCCCTTGCCCTCCAGATGGGCCGCCATGCCCAGGATGGCGCCGATGGTCACGACCCCGGTGCCGCCGATGCCGGTGATGAGGATATCGTAGGGGGCGGACTGGGTGATCTCGGTGGCGGGCTCGGGCAGGGCCGGAAACCCGTCGTCCAGACCGCCCGCGCCGGCCTTGGCCGTGCGCTTCTTTGGCGTCACCCCCGAGACGGTCACGAAGCTGGGGCAGAAGCCTTTGACGCAGGAGACGTCCTTGTTGCACGTGCTCTGGTCGATGGCGCGCTTGCGGCCGAACTCGGTCTCGACGGGCACGATGGAGACACAGTTCGCCTGCACGCCGCAGTCGCCGCAGCCCTCGCAGACGGCCTCGTTGATGACGACGCGTAGGTCCGGGTCTTCCATCAGGCCGCGCTTGCGGCGGCGGCGCTTCTCGGCCGCGCAGACCTGATCGTAGATCAGCACCGTCACGCCTTCGATGTCGCGCAACCGGCGCTGCACGGCGTCCAGGTCGTCCCGGTGATGCACGGTGGAGCCCGGGGGCAGGTCCGCGCCCTGGTACTTTTCGGGCGCGTCCGAGACGATGGCGATGCGCTTCGCCCCCTCGCCCTCCAGTTGGTGGGCGATCTGGGGTACGGTCAGGGTGCCGTCCACCGCCTGCCCCCCGGTCATCGCCACGGCGTCGTTGTAGAGCAGCTTGTAGGTGATGTTGACCCCGGCCGCGACCGCCTGCCGGATCGCCAGCGAGCCGGAGTGGAAGTACGTGCCGTCGCCCAGGTTCACGAACATGTGGCGGGTTTCGGTGAAGGGTGACAGGCCGACCCAGTTCGCCCCCTCGCCGCCCATGTGGGTGAAGGTCTTCGTGTTCCGCTCCGGCATCCAGGTCACCATGTAGTGGCAGCCGATGCCGGCGAGGCCGGTGCTGCCCTCAGGCACCTTGGTCGAGGTGTTGTGCGGGCAGCCGGAGCAGTAGTAGGGCAGGCGTTTGGTCGGCGCGGTCTTCTCGGAGAGTTCGGCCTCCTTCGTCTCCAGCCAGGCGAGGCGCTGTTCCATGGTGTCCAGGGTGACGAAGCGCCGAAGCTGCCCGGCGATGGCGCGGGCCACCATGGCCGGGGTCAGCTCGCCGTGGGACGGCAGCACGACCGCGCCGGCCTCGTCGAACTTGCCCACGACCCGCGGGCGCACATCCTCGCGCCAGTTGTAGAGCTGCTCCTTGAGCTGGTTCTCGATCAGGGCGCGCTTTTCCTCGACGACGAGGATTTCCTCCAGGCCCTCGGCGAAGCGGCGGATGCCGTCGCGCTCCAGCGGCCAGGGCATGCCCACCTTGTACAGGCGGATGCCCATGTCGCGGGCGACGCGCTCGGTGACGCCCAGATCCGCCAGGGCCTGCCGGACGTCCTTGTACGCCTTGCCCGAGGCGACGATGCCCAGGCGCGGTTCCGGGCTGTCGAACACCACGCGGTCGATGCGGTTGGCGCGGGCGAAGGCGAGCGCGGCATAGATCTTGAACCGCATCAGGCGGTGTTCCTGCGCCAAAGGAGAATCGGGCCAGCGGATGTGGACCCCGTCGGGCGGAAACGCGAAATCGGTCGGGGTGACGATGTCCAGGGCCAGCGGATCGACCGGGACCGAGCCGCCGCTGTCGCAGGTCTCGCTGATCGCCTTCATGGAGACCCAGAGGCCGGCATAGCGGCTCATGGCGATGCCGAGCAGCCCGTACTCCACCACCTCGTCCACGCCGGCGGGGTTCAGGACGGGGATCTGCGCGCCGGCCAGGGCGTGTTCCGACTGGTGGGCGATGGTGGAGGACTTGGCGGCGTGGTCGTCGCCCGCGATCAGCAGGACGCCGCCGTGGGGCGCGGTACCCGCCATATTGCCGTGCTTGAACACGTCGCCGGAGCGGTCCACGCCCGGCCCCTTGCCGTACCACACGCCGAACACGCCATCGACGGTGGCGCCCTGGAACAGGCCGGTCTGTTGCGTGCCCCAGACGGCCGTCGCCGCCAGGTCCTCGTTCACGCCCGGCTGGAAGTGGATGTTTTCGGCGTCCAGGTATGTTTTGGCGCGCCACAACTCCTTGTCATAAGCCCCCAGGGGCGAGCCGCGATAGCCGCTGACGAACCCGCCCGTGTTCAGCCCGGCCGCCCGGTCGCGCTGGCGCTGCGCCAGCAGCAGGCGGGTCAGGGCCTGGATGCCGGTCATGAACACCCGGCCCTCGGACAGGCGGTACTTGTCCTCCAGCGTGACCTGATCCATCGGGATGGGCGAACGCGCGGTCATGGGGGGACCCTCCAGCGCAAGACAGACACGGGATCATGTGGGCGGCGCGGACCCGCCGCACCAATACCCAACAAACGCACTCAGTCTAGCGCGCCCCGGCCCGGGATGCAAACGGGACAGCATTGCTGACGTTTTCGTTCGGGAGCGCTCGGCAAAGGTCTTCAGCGGACTCCCTGATAGCGAGGGAAGCCGACATGGGGTACATTGAACCCCAGGATCAGCACTCCTGGGGAGGCCCTCCATGTCCCGCAGTGAAACCATCCGGGCCCGCGTCGATCCGGCCGTGAAGGCGGAGGCCGAGGCCGTGTTCGCGGACCTGGGCCTGTCGGCTAGCCAGGCCATCACCTTGTTCTACCGGCAGGTCAGCCTGAACCGGGGCCTGCCCTTCCCGGTCCGCCTGCCCAACGCCGAAACGCGGGAGGCCCTGGCCCAGGCCCGCGCCCGCCAGGATTTGAGCGCCTTTGACAGCGTCGCGGACCTGATGGCGGCGGACACCCCAGAGTCCGGATCCCCGTCCGACTCCCGGACATGAAACACCTGCTGACGACCACCCGCTTCAAGCGGGACATGAAGCGCGCCCGCAAGCGTGGGCAGCCCATGGACCGATTGGAAACGGTCCTGAAGGCTTTGGTGGAGGACCGGCCACTTCCCGAACGGTGCCGCCCCCATCGCCTGTCCGGGGCCTGGTCCGATGCGTGGGAATGCCACGTGGCCCCGGATTGGCTGCTGATCTGGGAGGAGGACGACGAGTCCATCGTTCTGATCCGAACGGGCAGCCACGCGGACTTGTTTGAATCCTGAGCCGATCCCAGGGGATGACGGGAAACGGCATGGGATTGCTGAGGTTTTTGTGGGACACCCGTCCTTGCCGGTCTCTCAATTGAGAGACATATTGGTCCTGAAGCGAGGAGGAGCCCAATGCCCGCTCAGACATCAATGCTCCATGTCCGGGTCGATGACCAATTGAAGGCCGAGGCAAGCGAAGCGCTGGCCGGTGTCGGCCTGACCGTCTCGGACGCGGTCCGCATTCTGCTCACGCGGGTCGCGGCGGAGGGCGGAATGCCGGCCGGCCTGACCACGGACCCGGACGCCTACGACGCCTGGTTCCGCGCCAAGGTGCGGGAAGCGCTGGAGGACGACCAGCCCCCCATCGCGCACGACGAGGTGATGGCGGAGGCCCAAGCCGTCATCGATGCCAAACGCCGTGCCTGATCTGGTCTGGACCCGGGCGGCCCGCGCCGATCTGCTGGCCATGGTGTCGTATATCGCAGAGGACAATCCGGTCGCCGCACAGGCCCTGGTGGACTCGATCAGGACCAAGGCCGCGCGATTGACCGAAACCCCACGGCTGTATCGCGTCGGCCGCGTGGACGGCACGCGCGAGATGGTCGTGCGGAGACGCTACGTCGTGGTTTATCGGCATGACGCCGCCACTGTGACCATCCTGCGCGTGCTGCACACGGCCCAGCACTGGCCGTAACCGCCCACGCCCCCGCTGCCCACCCCCGCCATTGCAGAAATTTCATTTGATCTTGCGGGGTTGTAACGATTCGCGTATATCTGGCTCGAAGAGTGTTGCGCGCCTGTTCCATCATCGGTCGGGGCCGCGTGGGCGAAAGGCCTTGCGAGCGGAGGACAACCCCGGCATGAGGGGGGAGGGTCCGTCCACGGGCATGCCCTTTCGGCTCATGCCCCTCGGCTGATCCCGGGGGTCCGTCCCCCGGCCCCGAAACATTGGCAAGGGCACAGCCATGGCGACCCGGTTCGGCCGCCCGGCCGCACAGACCAGGACCATTGGGGCCCCCGGCCCCGCGCTCCGGCGCACCGGCCCGTTGGCCCCCTCGGCCACGGTGAGCCGGCGCGGCGTGCTGGGCGCGGGCACCTCCGGCCTGCTGCTGGGGTCCACGCTGGCTCTGCCGGCCCTGACTCTGCCGGCGCCCCCCGCTTGGGCCGGCACCCGGGCCACCGCCGTCCGCCTGGGCGCACACGAGGTCAAGACCCGGGTCGTCCTGGACCTGAGCGACGCGCCGGCCTTCCGCGTCTTCAGCCTGACCGAGCCCGCCCGTCTGGTCATCGACCTGAAGGACGCCGACTGGCTGGTTCCGGCCGGCGCCCTGCCCGGCCCCACCGGGCATGTGGCCGGCGTGCGCCACGGCCTGCTGGAAGGCGGGGTCACCCGCATCGTGCTGGATCTGGCCACACCCGTGCGGGTGCTGGAAGCCTTCGCCCTGTCGCCGCGCGACGGCCAGGACTGGCGGCTGGTGGTGGATGTGACCGAAACCCCGGCCCGGGCCTTCGCGACCACCGCCGGACACGAGAACGCCATTCTTGGTGGCCAGTGGGGCGGGTCCATGACCCTGGGCGCGCCGGTGGCCGCGCCGACCACGCCCCCGGCCGACCCGGCGCCCGACCTGCGGGTGGCCGAGGCCGCGCCGTCCCCAGAAGACCGCGCCGCCGCCCCGTCCGTGCCGCTGCCGCGCCGCCGCCCGACCCGTCCGGGGCCGGTGGTCGAGACCGCCGCCGCCGCGCCCATTCCCGCGCCGCCCTCCCTGCCCGAGGCCGGGCCGCTCACCCCGGCGGCCTTCATCCCGGTGCCCGCGCGCAAGCCGCCGGCCCCGCGCAAGCCCATGATCGCGCTCGACCCGGGGCACGGCGGGCGCGACCCCGGCGCCATCAGCGTCGGCGGCCTGTACGAAAAGACCATCACCCTGGCCATGGCCAAGGAGCTGCGCGCGGCCCTGGTGGCCACGGGCCGCTACCGCGTCATGTTGACCCGGGACCGCGACGTTTCGGTGCGGCTGCGCGAGCGGGTGCGCCGCGCCCGGCAGGCGGGCGCCGACCTGTTCCTGTCCATCCACGCGGACTCGCTGGCCAACCCCAAGGTTCGGGGCCTGTCGGTCTATACCCTGTCGGAGAAGGCGTCGGACGCCGAGGCCGGCGCGCTGGCCGAGCGCGAGAACAAGGCCGACATCATCCTGGGCATGGACTTCAGCCACGAAAGCCGGGACGTCACCAACATCCTGATCGACCTGGCCCAGCGCGAGACCATGAACCGCTCGGTGCAGTTCGCCAACGCCCTGCTGACCGAGTTGCCCGAAGAGGTGCGGACCCTGAACCACAGCCGCCGGTTCGCCGGGTTCGCGGTTCTGAAGGCCCCGGACGTGCCCTCGGCGCTGCTGGAGATGGGCTATCTGTCCAACCACACGGACGAAAAGCTGCTGCGCCAGCGCGCCTACCGGGCCAAGCTGGCGACGGCGGTGATCCGCTCGCTGGACCGATTCTTCACGGTCACACAGGGCGCCCGCCTGCCGTGATCCCGGCGGGCCGCGCCCCTCAGCCGCCCGCCGCCCCGGCCCGAAGCCGCTGCTCCAGCCGCTCACGCGCGGCGCCGAAGGCCTCCACGCTGTGCTCGTAGGCATCGCGGGCGGTGCTGTAGCGTTCCACCGCCTCCGTCCGCACACCGCCGCTGAAGATGGCCACGTGCAGGCGTTCGCAGCGCTCCAGATTGCGGTCGGCGATCAGCCGGCGCGCCATGTACTCCCGCGCCGCCGCCTGCGCGCCTTCCTCCAGCGCCCCGAAGGCGGGCACCATGCCGCCGGCCGCGCCGGTGAAGTCCCCGCGCAGCAGGTCCCACATCTCGGCCCAGTCCTCGCGGACCTCGCCGTCGGTCATGTGCCGGTAGCCGAACTTGGCCAGCACGCTGCGCCCGCTGGAAAACAGCGTGTTGGGCAGCTCGGGCAGGGCGCCGCCGGTCGCGGGGGGATCGCTCATGGTCATCATCGGCCTTGTCGGGACGCGTGTCAGGATACGTGTCAGGATACGTGGGCGACGGTCTCTCCGGCTTCATAGCCCATGCGCATGTCGTAGTCGGGTTCGACCCCCTTGGGCATCTCCAGGCCGCATTCCTTCAGGCGGGCCTCCAGCAGTTCCATGTATTCCGCCTGCAGCTCTTCCGGCGTGCGGGTCTTGATGCCGTAGTCGAAGTACTTCTGGAACATCTCGGAGGCCTTCGCGCCCGTGCTGGGTCGGCCGTAGAAGCCCAGGCCGATGCGCATGAACTTCTCGACCTTGGACTGGCAGATCTCGCGCGCCTTTTCGCCGCCGAACTCGATGTTGCGCTTGGTCGCCCAGACGCCGAACGCGAGGTGGCCGTGTTCCTCCTTGTGGATGCGCACGTTGACGCGCGCCCAGGGCAGGTAGGAGCACTCGCGGTACTGGCCCAGGAAGGCCACGGCGGCCGGCGTCACCACGGTGGAGAACAGGCCGACATCATACCAGTCCTCGAACCACGTGGACCAGTTCTCTTTTCTGAACCCGTTGATGACATTGACCTTCCTGGGGTCGGGATTGTCCGGGTTGCGGACCAGTTCCTGAATGCGCTCGTCCACGTTCACGCCCAGGTCCTGCATCAGGTTCCAGACGTAGTAGCCGTGGCCCATCTCCTCCATGACCTTCTTGGAGAGGCGATAGGCCTCCTCGGGCCGGGGGGCGAAGCGCATGTTCTCCATCACCCGCTGGCCGCCGGCGTATTCCGAATCCCCCTGGAAGGACATCAGGTTGAGCAGCAGGGTCTTGTACTCCTCGGGCAGGGGATCGCCCTTGTCATAGGTCTTCCGCGTCGGCATCGCCTGTCCCTCCCTGGGATGGTCCGGTCCCGCCGTCCGGGCCGCCGTGGACGGCCCCAAAACCCGACGTGACACAGAAATTGACTTGTTCTCTAGAATTAGTGAAACATATTGCGGATTGTCAATCCATTTCGGACCCTTGCCTTCCGTCCGGTCATGCCGCACTGCGGTACGGACTTGCCTCTTTTCGCCACGCCGGCAAGCCCGTAAAAGGATCATGTTCCGCCCGCGCGCGCTCGCATCCATGGCGCGCCCAATGCAACCGAGGCACCCAGGAGTTCACGCCATGTCCAGGGCCACGCGCCTGGATGACCGGATCGGCCAGGTGATGGACGCGATCCCCCTGCGCGCCAAGTCGCTGATCGTCACCATCTACGGCGACGGCATCCTTCCGCACGGGGGCAGCACCTGGCTGGGCAGCCTGATCCGGCTGGTGGAGCCCCTCGGGGTCTCGGAACGCATGGTGCGGACCGCCGTCTTCCGCCTGACCCGCGACGACTGGCTGGTGGCCACCCCCATCGGGCGGCGCAGCTACTACGGCCTGACGCCCGAGGGCCGCCGCCGGTTCGAGCGCGCGCACCGGCGCATCTATGCCCTGGACCTGCCGCCCTGGGACGGCGGCTGGCTGCTGGTGCTGACCAACGCCCTGCCGCTGGAGCCGGAGCGCCGCGAGGCCCTGCGCCGCGACCTGCTGTGGCAGGGCTTCGGCACCCTGGCGCCGTCGGTGCTCGCCCACCCGGGCAGCGACGACGACGACCTCCGACAGACCCTGGAGAGCCACGGGCTGGCCGACCGCGTGGTGGTGATGCGCGCCCAGGGTCACGCCATGACCGATCCCGCCGCCGGCGTGGGGCTGGTGCAGGGCTGCTGGGACCTGGAGACGCTGGGCGGCGACTACGGCCGCTTCCTGGAGCGCTTCCGGCCGGTGTGGCGCGCGCTGGAGGCCGCCGGCCCCGACTGCACGCCGACCCAGGCGTTCCTGATCCGCACGCTGCTGATCCATGACTACCGCCGCGTGCTGCTGCGAGACCCCATGCTGCCGGCCGAGGTGCTGCCGGCGGACTGGCCGGGGGCGGCCGCGCGGCTGCTGTGCCGCAACATCTACCGCGCCACCGCCCCGCTGGCCGAGCGCCACATCATGGACACCCTGGAGACGGCGGACGGCCCCCTGCCCCACGCCGCGCGGGTGTTCTACGACCGCTTCGGGGGCCTGACCGAGGGAGCCGCGAGCCCATGACCGGCAGAGTGTGCATCGTCGGGTCCGGCCCGGCCGGGCTGTATGCCGCCGACGCCCTGGCGCGCAAGGGCGAGGGCCTGCGCATTGATGTGCTGGACCGCCTGCCGACCCCGTTCGGGCTGGTGCGCGCGGGCGTGGCCCCGGATCACCAGGGCACCAAGGCCATCGTGCGCCAGTTCGACCGCACCCTGAGCCGGCCGGGGGTGCGGTTCCTCGGCAACGTGGGGGTCGGGCGCGATGTCTCGCTGGAGGACCTCCGCCGGGCCTATGACGCGGTGATCCTGGCCACGGGGGCCCCCGAGGACCGCCGCCTGGGCATTCCGGGCGAGGATCGGCCGGGTGTCTACGGCTCCGGGGCGTTCGTCGGCTGGTACAACGGCCACCCCGACCACGCGGATCTGACGCCGCGCCTGCCCGGGCCGGCCGTGGCCGTCATCGGTCACGGCAACGTGGCCCTGGACATCGCCCGGGTGCTGGCCAAGACCCCGGCGGAGATGGCCGCCGGCGACCTGGGCGCGCTCGCGGCGGCGGCGATCGCGGCCGCGCCCCTGACCGACATTCACCTGATCGGGCGGCGCGGCCCGGTCGAGGCCAGCTTCACCCCGGCGGAGCTGGGCGAGCTGGGCACCCTGGAGCGGGCCGCCCCCGTGGTGGACCCGGCCGATCTGCCGGACGCCGTCGGGCCGCTGGCGGACGAGTCCGCGCGCCCCGTGAAAGAGAAAACCCTGTCGATCCTGAAGGACTTCGCCGCGCGCCCGGATGCGGCCTCGGCCCCGGTGCGGATTCATCTCTGGTTCCATCGGGCGCCCGGAGCGGTCCTGCCGGGACCCGACGGCGGCGCGGGCACGCTGCGCCTCGCCCGCACGCACATGGAGGACGGCCGCGCCGTGGTGACCGACGAGACCCATGACCTGGCCGTGGGCACGGTGGTCAGCGCCATCGGCTATCGCGCCACCGCCCTGGACGGCGCGCCGCTGGACGAGGGCCGGGGCCTGGTCGCCAACACCGACGGCGCGGCCGCGCCCGGGCTGTTCGTGGTCGGCTGGGCCAAGCGCGGGCCGAGCGGCGTGATCCCCACCAACCGATCCGACTCCATGGCCGTGGCGGCGCGGGTGCTGGCGTGGCTGGCGGACCACGGGCCGGGCCACCCGGGTCCGGACGCGCTGGACGCCCTGCTGGCGGATCGGGGCGTGCGGCCGGTGAGCCTGGAGGACTGGCGCCGCATCGACGCCGCCGAGGTGGCGCGCGGCGCCGCCATCGGCCGCCCGCGCGAGAAGTTCACCACCATCCCGGAGATGCTGGCGGTGGTGGAAGGGATGCCAGCCGCCCGTCGGGAACGCGCGTCCGAGAGCTAGCCGACCGGATAGATCTGGTGGGTCGGGTCATACCAGAGCACCTCGAAATCCGCGACGACACGAAACCCCCACAATCGCTGAAGGTTCCCAAGGCGAAATCGAAAGATCTCCTCACCCTCTTGCTCGATCTCCATCAGCCGAAGCTGGGCCTCATCACAGATCTGATCCACCTTCATGAGATGGTGCATCTTGTGGCCGGTGTCCGAAGACATGCTGTCGATTTCGGACCACCTGAGCTGAGCCCATTGTTCAAGCTTCGGCCGGATGTCGTTGCGCCACGTGGCCTCGGTCCACTGTCGCGGAACACCCCAGGACCAGGCTCCCTCGCAATCCGGGGCCTCGCACGACCATGTCATGGGCATGTGGAAGATCGAGCCAGGGTCGGCGCCCAGGCGGACGCTCTTGCCGCGCTTCGGATAAGACCCGACACGCGGCTCCTCGGCATCGGGCAGGGTCCGCAACCTGACGGACTTCTGGTCCTGCTTAAGTTTCTTCAGGTTCTTGCGCTCAATTCGCGCTTGCTTTCGGCTCATCAGGCAGGATCGAAGAATAGTATTCAACCAACGCCTCAGGGGTAATCAGCGAATTCTGCCCTTTGGCGTATGCGTTCTTCCACGGATCTTCCATGTGAGTCAGGTCACTCAGCCACTGGGCCGATTGGCCGGCATAGAAGTCGAGAACCCTGTTCACACTATCTTGCTGCGTCTCATTGAGGGTCGCCGCGTCACCGCCCGGAATCTCGCTGATGCGGAATTGACCTCGCGTTGCTTCCCACAGGTCGCGCACGACGGGTCCATTCTTCCAGGCCTCGATATCCTCCGGGAACAGGACGTCATCGTCCCAGACCACAGACCATGCTTGGCTGTAGTAGACGAGCTTCTGAAGCTTCATGGCGGTCATCGGGCCATGAGCGCTGAGAATGTACTGTCCCACATCTCGGGCGGACGGCATCGAAACGCTCCTGTTCAGTCAGGGACCAACACTAACACCCAAACCGTGTGCCGCCAATCATCTTGGATTAGGGCATTGATTCTGAACACTTTTTTTTATAAGAGCCAGACCACGGCCCTTCCGTCGCGACATTTCGACCGGCGCAGGGCTGGCCATCATATATGGGGTCGGACTTGCGTTGATGGTAGCGGTGACGGCCGGCACTCGTTCTTCGGTCCGCCGAACGGGAAAGGCCCCCCCTCCGAAGGGGCTTGTCCCGACCGCGCAACCCCTTAGGTTATGCCGGAAGGCCATGCCGGACGGGGCCCCGTCCGGTTTCCCCCGACGCTGACGGACCACCATGGACAGTGCCTCCCTCGCGGCCACCGACACCGGCGTCCGGTCCCCCGACGGGCCGCCGCCCCGGCGTGGGCTGAATCCGCTGTGGCGCCGCCGACTGGCCAACTTCCGGGCCAACCGGCGCGGCTTCTGGTCGCTGTGGATCTTCCTGATCCTGTTCGTCATCAGCCTGTTCGCCGAACTGGTGGCCAACGACCGGCCGCTGTTCGTCTGGTACGACGGCGCTCCGTTTTTTCCCATCGTGGTGGACTATCCCGAGACCACCTTCGGCGGCATCTTCCCGACCACGACGGTCTACCGCGATCCGGTGGTGGCCGAGTTGATCGAGGACAAGGGGTTCATCGTCTGGCCGCCGGTGCAGTTCTCCTACGAGACCGTGAACCTGGACCTGCCGGTGCCCGCGCCCGCGCCCCCCAGCGCCGAGAACATCCTGGGTACCGACGACCAGGGCCGGGATGTCTTCGCCCGCCTGCTGTACGGCTTCCGGCTGTCGGTGCTGTTCGGGCTGGCGCTGACCGCGCTGTCCTCGGTGGTGGGCGTCGCCGCCGGCGCGGTCCAGGGCTATTTCGGCGGGCTGCTGGACCTGTTCTTCCAGCGCTTCATCGAGATCTGGTCCGGTCTGCCGCAACTCTTCATTCTCATCATCGTCTCAAGCGTGCTGATCCCGGGCTTCTGGACCCTCCTGATCGTGCTCATGCTGTTCTCGTGGACGGCGTTGGTGGGCGTGGTCCGGGCCGAGTTCCTGCGGGCGCGCAACTTCGACTACGTCCGCGCGGCCAAGGCGCTGGGCATGTCGGACGGCCTCATCATCGTCAAGCACGTGCTGCCCAACGCCATGGTGGCGACCCTCACCTTCCTGCCGTTCATCCTGGCCGGCTCGCTGGTCGCGCTCACCTCGCTGGATTTCCTGGGGCTGGGCCTGCCGCCGGGCTCGCCGTCGCTGGGCGACCTGCTGCGCCAGGGCAAGGACAACCTGCAGGCCCCCTGGCTGGGCATCGCCAGTTTCATGGTCATCGCGGTCATGCTGAGCCTGCTGGTGTTCATCGGCGAGGCCGTCCGCGACGCCTTCGATCCGCGCAAGGGGGTGCACTGATGGCGGGCCCCGCGCGCGACGACGCCCCCGTGCTGGAGATCGCCGGCCTGTCGGTGACCTTCGGCCAGCCGCCCCGCGCCGTGGAGGGGGTCAAGGACGTGTCGTTCTCCATCCGCCGGGGCGAGACCCTGGCCCTGGTCGGCGAGAGCGGCTCGGGCAAGTCGGTCACCGCGCTGTCGGTGCTGCGCCTGCTGCCCTATCCCTTCGCCCACCACCCCTCGGGCTCGATCCAACTGGCGGGGACCGAAATGCTCTCCGCCCCCGATGGGGTGTTGCGCGACATGCGCGGGTCGCGCGCGGCCATGATCTTCCAGGAGCCCATGACTTCGCTGAACCCACTGCATTCCATCGAGAAGCAGGTCGGCGAGATCCTGGCTGTCCACAAGGGCCTGACCGGCGCGGCGGCGCGGGCGCGCATCCTGGAGTTGCTCTCGCTGGTGGGCCTGCCCGAGGCCGAACACCGCCTGGGCGCCCTGCCGCACGAGCTGTCCGGCGGCCAGCGCCAGCGCGTCATGATCGCCATGGCGCTGGCCAACGAGCCGGACCTGCTGATCGCCGACGAGCCCACCACCGCCCTGGACGTCACCATTCAGGCGCAGATCCTCGACCTGCTGGCGGACCTGCGCGACCGTTTCGGCATGGCGATGCTGTTCATCACCCACGACCTGTCCATCGTGCGGCGCATCGCCGACTCGGTGTGCGTGATGAAGGACGGCCGCATCGTCGAGCGCGGCCCCGTCGCCCGCCTGTTCGCCGCGCCGGAACATCCCTACACCCGCGCCCTGATGGCCGCCGGGCCCCACGGCGCGCCGCGCCCGCCGGCGACGAACGCGGCGACGGTGATGGCCGCCGAGGGGCTGAAGGTCCACTTCCCGATCAAGACGGGCGTCATCCGCCGCACCGTGGACCACGTGAAGGCGGTGGACGGGGTGACCCTGGCCGTCAAGGAGGGCCACACCGTCGGCGTGGTCGGCGAGAGCGGCTCCGGCAAGACCACCCTGGGCCTGGCGCTGCTGCGGCTGATCTCCTCCAACGGGCCCGTCACCTTCGAGGGCGCGCGCGTGGACGGCCTGAAGTCCCGCGCCCTGCGGCCCCTGCGCCGGCGCATGCAGGTGGTCTTCCAGGACCCCTACGGCTCGCTGAGCCCGCGCCTGTCGGTGGGCCAGATCGTCGGCGAGGGCCTGGAGGTGCACCGGATCGGCGACCCGGCGGAGCGCGACTCGATGGTGGCGCAGGCCCTGCGCGAGGTGGGCCTGGACCCGGACACCCGCCACCGCTACCCGCACGAGTTCTCCGGCGGGCAGCGCCAGCGCATCGCCATCGCCCGGGCCCTGGCCCTCAAACCCCGGTTCCTGGTGCTGGACGAGCCGACCAGCGCGCTCGACGTCTCGGTCCAGGCGCAGATCGTGGACCTGCTGCGCGACCTGCAGGACCGGCACCGGCTGGCCTATCTGTTCATCAGCCATGACCTTCGGGTGGTGCGCGCGCTCGCCGACGACATCCTGGTCATGAAGGACGGAGTCGTGGTCGAGGCCGGCCCGGCGGCCCGGGTGCTCGATTCGCCGGACAACGCCTACACCCGCGCCCTGATGGCGGCGGCGTTCGGCGTCGCCACGCGCCGCGACCCGCCGCCCTCGACCAAGGTCGAGGCCCCTCGGCCTTCGCCGTAGGGCTGCAGAATCCACTTGCCTTGTCACGGGGCGCGGGATACGATCCTCGAGATCGCCAGAAGGCGGTCACTCGCACTGTGCGCTGGCGCCCGGTTGATCGGCGCCGAATAGAGAGACCAGAAAGGACCTCGTCATGTCTGACGTTACCCTGAATTCCAGCATCAAGGCCAACCTGCTTTCGCTGCAGAACACGACCCGCAATATCGGTGAAACGCAGTTCAAGCTGTCCACCGGCAAGAAGGTCAACACGGCCCTTGATGATCCGATTTCCTTCTTCAAGGCCCAGGATCTGAACTACCGGGCGGGCGACCTGACCGCGCGGAAGGACGGCATCGTTCAGGGCCAGAAGACCGTGGAAGCCGCCACGGCGACGATCGAATCGATGCTCAACCTCGTCGATCAGGCGCGGTCGATCTTCGAGACCATGGCGTCCGACACCTCGGGCGATGCCGTGTCCGGCTACAAGGATGACCTGTGCTCCATCCAGACCCAGATGCTTGAACTGCTGGGCGATGGTAGCTACCAGGGCATCAACCTGCTGGCCACCAGCGACACCCTGACCGTGAAGTTCGACGAGAACGGCTCCAGCACGCTGTCGATCGCCGGCGTGAAGGGCTCTGGCAACATCAGCCAGATCGCGTACAGCTCCGTCTCGACGGCGTCCAGCGGCGCCGCCAACATGGAATCGCTGCGTGACACGCTGCGCAGCCACGCGAGCTCCTTCGCGACCAACAACGCGATCCTGGAGACTCGTCGCGAGTTCACGGAAAACATGATCAACACGCTGGAAACCGGCGCCGGCGAACTGGTGAACGCCGACATGAACCAAGAGAGCGCCAACATGCTGGCCCTTCAGACCCGCCAGCAGCTCGGCACGATCTCGCTGTCGATCGCCAACCAGGCCGAGCAGTCGGTCCTGCAGCTGTTCTAGTCCGTGGTTCAGGGGCGCCCGGGCAACGGGCGCCCTTCATGGTGTACAAAAGCATTCCGGCTTGCGGCCTTCGTGGCGGCAAGCCGGTTTTTTTTGGGGTTATCGCGGATTTTCGGGGGCGCGGGGTCATGGTGCCCGGACTCCGCCCCCCGGCAGGGGCGATCACGTTCACACATGTTCGAACGAGAGCGGCCGTCTTCGGCAAGAGACTGAACCACCAAGACACCAAGACACAAAGGGGTCGGTATCCCGCCCGACCGTTGCGGGTTTCCGGCGACGCGTCTGGGCATTGAGGCTGCATGCCGGACGGGGCTTGCAGCCCCGTCCGGACCGTTTGGCCCAATGGATGGGGATGAAAACGCTCCAGGCGGGAGTGCAACGCCCGCCAGGCATCACCAAAGCCGTCAGCCCGAATCAAGACATGGCTTGAGGGACAAGGCCGCCTTCCAGATCGAACATCCCGTCTGAACGGGAAAAAAGTGTGAATCGGATGGCCTTGCCAGGGGAGGGCGTTCGGTCTGCCCCCGACGAAAGGTCCAGGGACGCCCCACCCTAGAGATGGCCGCCCTTGGGCGGCCGGGCTGTCTTATTCCATCAGGGTCTGGATGTAGCGCGGCAGGGCGAAGCAGGCGCGCTGGATCTCGGGCGTCCAGTAGCGCGTGTCCAGGTCCAGGCCGGCCACGCGGGCGTCCACGGTGGCGGCGTCCAGGCCCCGGTTGGCCGGGTCCTTGCTGGCCCACCCCAGGGTCATGAAGCCGCCCACGTAGCTGGGCACCGGCACCACATAGAACGACACGTCGGCGAAGCCGGCGCCGCGCAGACGGCGCCACGAGGTGGTCAGTTCGTCCGCCTGCGTGAACGGCACGCCGTTCTGGGTGACCAGGATGCCGCGCTCGGACAGGCGGGCATGGCAGTCGGCGTAGAAGTCCTGGGTGAACAGCACCTCGCCGGGGCCGTGGGGGTCGGTGCTGTCCACGATGATGACGTCGAAGGTCTCGTCCGCCGTCTTCATGAAGTCCACGCCGTCGGCGATGACGATGCGCGACCGGGGGTCCTCCAGCGCGGTCTTGCCGATGGACGGCATCCACTGCTTGGAGAACTCGACCACGCCCGCGTCGATCTCCACCAACGTGGGCTCGACACCCGGGTGCTTCAGCGCCTCGCGCAGGCAGCCGCCGTCGCCGCCCCCCACGATGCACACCCGCTTCGCCGCACCGTGCCCCACGATGGGCACATGCACCATCATTTCCTGGTACATGAACTCGTCGCCCTCGGTGATCTGCACCACGCCGTCCAGGGCGAGCACTCGGCCGAACACGGGGCTTTCGAAGATCACCAAGTCCTGATGATCCGTCTTTTCGCGGTGGATGACGCGATCGACGGCGAACACCTGACGCCAGCCGGGGTACAGGGTTTCCTCGAACCGTTCGGGAGAAGCGGGCGCGCTCACGGGATCAGTCCTCGCTTGTTTTCAGACAGGGTAACGGTGGTGGGGCGGAAGGCGGCGCGCAGCACCGGCAGGGCGCGGTACGGATCGGCATCGCCGCACATGAACAGGTCGAGCGCGGCATAGGCGCGCTCGGGCCATGTATGGATGCTGACGTGGCTTTCCGCCAGCACCAGCACGCCGGAGATGCCGCCGTTGGGTGTGAAATGGTGCAAATGGATTGAGCAACCTGATGGATGGAAATTCGGTCTGAGGCGCTTCAGTCATCCCGGTTTTCCATGTTGATGTAGACGCGGTCGGTGGTGGCCCAG
>NZ_WIVE01000072.1 GCF_009601025.1 Roseospira navarrensis
CCGTGGGGCGCGCCCCACGGATGGGCATGCAGGTGCGCCCCCTCGTGCAAAATTTCCAGACATCAGGTTACACAGCCCAGGTGCGCCCCCTCGTGCAAAATTTCCAGACATCAGGTTACACAGCCTCGGAGGCATCGGCGCCCCCATGTTTCTTCACCATCCGTACCGCGCGTTCGGGCACATCAGGCGAATACCTCGTCGAGGTCCCGGTCTTGCTCATGGCGCGCGCCGCGCCCTCTCAGACTCTGGAGCCTCCGGCAATTCCGGGGCGGTTCACTGCTGTCTGATCGGTTTCGTCGCGTTTCGCATGCGGGTCCGCGCGGTGCCTCCGGCCGAACAGAAGGAGAGCTACAACCTAGCCAACACAGCCCCGGTCATTGCGATCGGGAATGCAGTGGACGTGGGGGAAAGCCAGCTTGTTGTTGATCCGACAGAACAAATCCCCGCCTTCGACCAAGCGTCACTGGCGGTCGAGGACGCGGACGATCCGGCCCCGAAAGACTCCTGACACCCCAACACGGGTCTGTGATACGCTCGGACACCTCCACCACCTAAGCATTCGGCCCGGTCAGGTTGCCTGAAAGGTCGTTTTGGTGTGCGTCTCAAGCACACCATGCCTCACCGAAACGGGATTCGGATCGATGACGAAAGCGAACGAAGAGACGAGCGCGCCACCTCAACCCTGGCATGCACGCATCGACAAGCCGACGTTCGCGGGCGCGCTGGGCCTGTTGGTCATCGTCACGGTGCCGCTGTTGGTGTTTCCGGTCGAGGGCGCGGAGATGGTCGCGGCGGCGAAGCTGTTCATGACCGATACGCTGGGCGGCGTGTATCTGACGATCGGTCTGATCGCGTTCTTTTTCATGCTCTACCTGATCTTCAGCGATATCGGCAGCATCAAGCTGGGCGAGCCCGACGAGGCACCGGAATACGCGACCGCCTCCTGGGCGGCGATGCTGTTCTGCGGCGGCATCGGCGCCTCCATCCTGTACTGGGCGCCCATCGAGTGGGCGTACTACTACCAGAACCCGCCGTTCAACCTGATGGGTGGCAGCGAGGCCGCAGTTTTGTGGTCCACCGTCTACGGCCCGTTCCACTGGGGTCCCATCGCCTGGTCGATCTATCTGGTTCCAGCCATTCCGATTTCGTACTTCTTCTATGTTCGCCGCCAGCCGGTCCTGAAGGTCTCGACCGCGCTGGCGCCGGCCATCGGCGACCGCCGCGCCAAGGGATGGCCGGGCAAGGTCGTGGACGTCCTGTTCGTGTTCGGCCTGCTGGGTGGCGGCGCAACGACATTGGGCCTTGCGGCGCCGCTGATCAACGAGGGCCTGTCGGTGCTGCTGGGCATCGACGCGTCGACGGGCATGCAGATCATCGTCCTGCTGGTCTGCACGGCCATCTTTGGCTATTCGGCCTATGCCGGGCTGGACAAGGGCATCAAACGGCTTTCCAACATCAACTTCTGGGGCGTTCTGGCGCTGTTGGCCTTTATTTTCGTCGTCGGGCCGACGGTGTTCATGTTCAACACCGGCATCGATGCCTTCGGCCGCATGCTGTCGAACTTCTTCGACATGGCCACCTGGACGGAGCCGTTCGCCGGCCTCGCCGGCTTCATGAAGACGCGCTTTCCGCAGGAATGGACGGTCTTCTACTGGGCCTGGTGGCTCGTGTTCTCGCCCGCGATGGGCCTCTTCATCGCGCGGATTTCGCGTGGCCGAACGATCAAGGAAGTGGTCGTCGGCTCGCTGTTCTTCGGCTCCATGGGCTGCTTCCTGTTCTTCATGGTGCTGGGCAATTACGCGCTGCACCTTCAGCTCACCGGCGCGTTGGACGTGATCTCGCTCCTCGACGCCGGGGGGCCGGCGGCGGTCTTTGCGATTCTTGACACCCTGCCGTTTGCGACCGTCGTCATTGTCGCGTTCACCGTTCTCGCGGTGATCTTCACGGCGACGACCTTCGACAGCATCTCCTACATTCTCGCCGCCGTGGTGCAATCCGACGTGGCCGAGGAGCCGATGCGCTGGAACCGCCTGTTCTGGGCGTTCGCGCTGTCGCTGATGCCGATTACCCTGTTGCTGCTGGGAGGCCTGCAAACCCTCCAGACGGCGGCCATCGTCGGCGGCCTGCCGCTGATCGTGATTTCGGTGTTGCTGGGCGCGTCCGCGATCCGGGCGGCGTTCGTGGACCTTCAGCGCCACACCGAATATCAGTTCCCGGTCATCAACATCGAGGACATCACCGGGATCGACCCATGGTCCGAGGCCGGCATCGCCCAGGCGCGGTTTGAGCGGGCCAAGACGCGGGCACAGGAGGCGCGGGAGCAGCAAAGGCAGATCCTGGCGCAGCTCTCCGACGTGCCGCGCGGTGGCGACGAGACCTTGGAAATGCGTCAGAAACGCGCCGCGCTTGAGGAGCAACTCATCGACGCCAATGAACGCCGGGCCCAGGCGTCGGAAGCTGCCCGTCGGGCGCGCGAGGAATTCGAGGCCGAGATGCGACGGCGGCCTCAGATCCAGGCCAGCCCCATGACTGCTCCGGACAAGTCGTGACGTTGCGGATACGGTATCACGATGGAGGCCAGGTGGCATGACCGTGACCGGGACGGCGGTCGATCACGATCCGCCCTGGCCATCGCCGCCCGCCTGCTCCGACCGGACGCGGATGGGCGGTGCGCTGCCGTCCTTGTTCTCGCCCATGTAGACGGTCAAATGCGGGAACGGGATCTCGACGCCGTGTTCGTCCAGGACCGCCTTGACGATCTCGTTATACGCCCGCCCGACGGCCCACTGACTGCCCGGCTGGGTGCGGATGCGCGCGCGCACCACGACGGAGGAATCCCCCAGCGCGGTGACGCCGTGCATCTCAAGCTCGCCGATGATGACGGAGCCATGGTCGGTCTCCAGCAGGCGCTCGAACGCGACCTGCATCAGCGCCTTCACCTCAGGCACGTTTTCGCGATAGGCCACGCCGATCTCGGCGACATGGAACGCAAAGCCCTTCATGAAGTTGGACACCGCATCGACCGAGCTGAATGGGATCAGATGATAGGTGCCGGCAACGTCGCGCAGCCCGACCGAACGGATCGAGAGCTTTTCAACCACACCGGTGGTGCCGCCGACCGTCACCACATCGCCCTCGTTCATGGCGTTCTCGACCTGGATGAAGGCGCCGGTGATGATGTCCTGAACCAGTTTCTGGGCGCCGAACCCGATGGCCAGGCCAAGGACACCGGCGCCCGCCAGCAGCGGGCCGATGTTCACGCCCAGCTCTGACAGGGCCAGCATGGACGTCACCACAATCAGACCGACCATGAACGCGTTTCGGAACAGCGACAGCAAGGTGCGCTGACGGGCCGATGCGATACGCCCGACGTTCGGGTTTAGGGTGTATTCGATCCAGCTTGAGGCCGCGATCCAGACCACCAAAGCGATAATGACGATCGCCGTCGCCGCGATGGCGCGCCAGAGGATATCGCGACCGGCCTCGGTCGCCAGCCAGCCGTTGATGTCAATGACATGCCAAGCCTGACCGATGGCAATCAAAACGGCGATGAACAGGCCGATCCGCAGCCCCTTCAGGATCATCGGGATGAAGGCGTTCAGGCGGCCTTCCAGCAGCGGCAGGCTCTCCCTGACCGAGGCGGGAACCCGAATGCCCCCGGTGATCGCGCGGGTCATCAGGATCATGGCCAGGGTTCCGGCGGCGATCGAAACCACGGTCAGCACCGTCGCCGTCAGCATGAACCCGACAGCATCCACCGGGCGCGCGTTCCAGACCACCAGAAGGGCTGCGACATAGGCCATGGCCATCAGGTGCCAGACCTTGCCCAAAAGCGACAGGACCTTGCCGATCATGTCATCGGGCAGGCGGCGATGGCGGGCTTCAAGCGCAGCACGCACCGGCCTGCGATTGCGCAACACGATGGCGATGGCCATGACCGCTGCGGTCACCACGATCAAGAGCTGAAGACTGCGGCCGACAATAAAGCTGATGTTGGTGTTGACGATCGGTACGACCAGCAGGATGCCATATCCCAACAGACCGATCAGACGCGACGCCCAAAAATACCAGTAACCGGCCCGATCATCGGGCATCGGCACCCAGCGCAGGGTTCCGAAGCGCGGCGCAAGAAAGGCGCGCAGAACAACCTTGGCCAGCTCGATCATCAGGAAAGCGTTCAGGAACAGGCTTTGCTGGACATGCATCCGCCCGCCCTCGCCCAGCGACAGGGCAAAGGCGTACCCGCCGCCCCAGGCCAGGATGATGGAACAGGCGTCCACCAGATTGGAGGACAGCAGAATGCCCGCGCGTCGAGCCCAGCCGGCCCCCTCTGCACGGCGCGACATGGCATGGAAAAAGCGTGCCGCAATCCATTTGAGGACCCAGAACGCGATCAGGGTTGCCGCCGCCACGATCCCCAGCCGGCTCAGGGATTGCACCAGACGGTCCCATTTCACCTGTCGTTCGCCGGTCGCCACGGACGCCAGATCGGCGACGGAGGAATAAAGGCGCGTGCCAAACCCGACCACGCCTTCGGCGATGCCCTGTGTTCGCTCCGCCACCTGGCGGGCGATGGAGGGGGGACGTGCGGGCGCCGCCGCATCCCCCGTGGCGCCAGGGTCCACCACGGCGCCGGCCGGCGCCGCATCCTGTTCGGGCGCGGCGGCCTCGCTCAACAGGCGGTCAATCAGGCGCTGGCGCGCCTCCGCATCCTGAAGGATCTCTGCAAGAAGGGCGGCGGCATCACGCGACGTGTTGACGTCCGTCGGTCCCTCGTCACTTGAAGCCGCGCCGGGGGGCGCCTCGGGGGCAACCTGGGGAGCAACCTCGGGGGCCGACGCGGTGTCCTGGGCAACGACGGGCGCAGCCAGGCTGACAAGGGTGATCAGAATGACAGCAAAGAGACGACAAGGCACGGGGCGTCCTCCTGTCTGCATGACGAACGATCCGAGCCGCCAATGACCCTGTCTACAGCACAGAGACAAAACCCTGGTGACGGCCGAACAAGGACAGAACCATATGGTTTACCGGCTTATTGCCTCTGATGATTTTCCATTTGCTCCACACTGCTCAATTCCTTGCGGCAACAAGACCGTTGTCGATTTTGCGGGCACTGGTCCCGGACAGCAGCCTTTCCGGATCGATGCCGCGCTTCAGGGCACCGGCACGAACTCCGTCCTGCATGGCCTTGCTGCGATCCAGCAGGCGTCGGAATCGGCTTTCGTCCAGTTCCAGCAGTGTGGACGGCGCGATGGCGCGCACCTCAGCGCGCGGGGTCCGCTTCATCAGGATCGCCGTCTGCCCGAACATCTCGCCCCGGCCGAAGCGCCAGGTCTGCCCGGCGCTGGTCATCTCCACGGCGCCGGAGGCAATGAAGAACACGGCTTTCGCGGGGACATCCTTGCGCAGGATCACGTCCCCGGCATTGACATAGCGGGTCCGCAAGACCCGACATAGGCGCCTGAGCGCGGCCTCGTCGAGGTCGGTGAACAGCCGGAACTGGCGCACCAGCTCTGTGCGCTGCATGGCAATGTCCAGGCGCGGACGATCCTCGTCGGCGGCTCGGCGCCTGCCCAGGTCCTGCATCAGGGCGGTGAAGACCTCGGCGCCGACCAGGCCATCATCGCGCATGGTCAGATATTCGCGTTCTTCCAGCCGCAGCGCCGTGCGCCGGATGAAGCGGCGCTCCAGTTCCTCGGCATAGCCGGGATATTGCAGCCGCAGCCCTTCAAGCGCGGTCTCGACCGCCTCGATGCGCCGGGACAGCAGCTCATGGAGCAACTCCGCCACGCGGCGGCCGTGGATGCGCCTGATGCGACCGTCTATGAAGGTGCCCAGGTCGCGCAGAATAAGGCGCTGGGACAGCAGGTGCTCGAACCGATCTGCCGTCAGGCGCACCAGCGGCCATGTCAGGCCAAGCCGTCTGTGCAGAACCACGGCGGCGCGGAAGGTTCGACCGTACGACACACTCCGCCGGGCCGCCTGCTGATAACCGTTGCGGCCATGCGAATACGCCCCTTCGATCAGGCGGTCCGCGTCCCCCAGCACCTGTTCGGCCATGCGCAGGGACATGGTTCGTTCCTGAACCCTGGTGACGATGGTGTCGCGTTCATGGCCGGCCAGGGCAATCAGACCCAGCGTGACGCGGTCGCGGTCCAGGATTTCGGCGCTGTCCTCGGCCGAAGTGACGGCTGTCTCAAGGCGCTCGCCGAAGCGCTTGGCCTCGGCGCGCACAGTGTCATGGTGCAGGTCATAGGTCTCGGTGATGCGCGCCACGTCCTCCCGCACGGTCTGCAACGCAACGGCCACCACCTGGCGCGACAACGCCTCGTCCAACGGTGTCAGCCGGTCCAGCCCCAGCCGGCCGATGATCAGACGCAGGGTCGTGCCCTGCCCGATCAGGGTGAACAGCGTGAAGCCGGTCGCCAGGATGCCCACCACGCGCTGGATGTCATCGGGAACCCTCACACTCTCGGTCACCGCCAGAGCCAGGGCCAGCGTGACCGCGCCGCGCAGACCGCCCCAGAGGATCGCGACCCGATAGGGTGGCTCGACCGCCGGCGACAGCTTCAGGGCCGTCAACAAAGGCAGCAGCCCGAACAGGATCACGGCACGCGCGACGACGGCGGCGACGATGACCACACCGATCAGGGCGATATCCGTCAGGCGGACCGCTTCCAGCAGGCGCGGAATCAGCAGCGCCGCAAGGATGAAGATCAGCGCCCCGGCCCAGTGCGCCAGCACCTCCCACACCTCACGCAGGTTGGTCCAGGCCTGTGGCGGCAGGCGTCCCGGGGCGGTCAGGTTCATTGTGAGTCCGGCGGCCACGACGGCGATCACGCCCGACGCGCCGACGCTTTGTTCGGCCACGATGTAGGCCAGGTAGGGCAGCGCGACCGAAACGGAGATCTGCGCCAGTTCATGGCGACCGAACAGCGCCATGACCCAAACCGACACCCGCGCCAGCAGCCAGCCCGTGAAGGCCCCTCCGGCGATCAGCATCGGGAACCGGGCCAGAGCGTCGACGAGGTTCGGGTCCGGCACGCCCAGCATGACGAAGCCCATGAACAGGCCGAACAGCGCGATGGCGGCGGCGTCGTTCAGCAGGCTTTCGCCCTCGATGATGCGGGCCAGCCGACGCGGCGCAGAGATGGACCGGAAGATCGAGACCACGGCGGACGGATCGGTGGTCGAGACGATGGCCCCGATCAGCAGGCAGGCCGCCAGCGGCAGGGCGCCGGTCCAGGACAGCGCATAGCCGACGCTGAGCGTCGCCACCACCACGGCGACCACGGCCAACACCATGATCGGAACCCAGTCGTCCAGCATGCGCCGCAGGTCCATCCCCAGCGTGGCCTGGAACAGCAAGGTCGGCAGGAAGACGTAAAGGAAGACATTGGACCGGATCGGCAGGCCCAGGATGGCTTCCGCCACCGGATTGAGCGCGTCGGTCAGGTCCGTGCGCAGGAAGAAGATCGCGGCCACGCCGATCAGCACCCCAAGGCCGGCCAGGATCACGCTGTAGGGCAGGCGCAGACGCGCGGCCAGCGGCTCGGCGATGCCGATGATCACGAACAGGGAGGCGATGATCGTGGTGATGACGACGATGTCCATCCAGCCAAGCTAGCCGGAAACGCAGGCCGAGGGAATCCGGGGGCTGCGGGGGGCGGCCGAATGGAGGGCGTATTCTCAGCCTTCGCAACCAAAATGACGGCGTTGCCTGCAAAGGGAGTCAGGGCGGCACCGATCCGGGGTCCATCGGGGTGTCGGTGTCGCCTTTTCCGGCACCAAGCAGGTGCACCTCGTTCGAAGACCGCATAGTAGCCTGACACCGCCGATCAACGTCGACCCCTTGGCAGACGAAAAGCCATGACTCCATTGGGGAGGTATCGTCCGCTGCTTCTTTCCCGGACCGATCCAAAGCCGACCGTCGCCTTTCGGTCCCTTTTTCTCTGTCAACAACGCGCCCGCTCCAGCCGTTCGCCAGGGCCAGCATGCCCCTCAAATCGGACGGTCGGGTGATGGCGCCCCGCTTATGGGGATCGCCTGACTTTGCACGACGACACATTTGCTCGACTTTGCGGTTACGCGACTCCACAAAAGGCCAGTCACTGAGTAGACTTCCTCCCTGAACGGTTCGAATCCGGCTCAAACAAGACCGAGACGAGGGAAGGGCGCGCCGGGATGAGACATCCGCGCCATCGCGGCGGGGACGCGGACGGAGTGTGGTCGCGGCGCCGCCTGCTCGGGGTCGCGGGCGCGGTCGCGCTGGCCGCGCCGCGTGGGGCGCCGGCACAGGACAATCCCCTCCGGTTCGGCCTGACGCCCGTTTTTCTGAGCAACGACGTCCAGCTTCTGGCCGACCTGAAGACCTACATCACCCAGGCCACCGGCGCTCCCGTCACGCTGGTGATGCGGCGCACCTATCAGGAGATCACCGCCCTTCTGGTTTCGGGCCGGCTCGATGCGGCCTGGATCTGCGGCTATCCATTTGTTGCCTACCGGGATCGCCTCTCTCTCGTCGCCGTGCCCGTTTGGCAGGGTGACAGCCTTTACCAGAGCTACCTGATCGGGCGCGCCGGGCGCGTCGCGGGGGCGGTGGACACCCTGCGCGGCGACGTGCATGCCTTTTCGGATCCCGATTCCAACAGCGGTTATCTTGTGACGCGGGCTCTGCTGGCGGCGCGCGGCACGGACCCGGAGACCTTTTTCCGCCGCACGTTCTTCACGTACGGCCATCGCAACGTGATCCGCGCCGTGGCCGCCGGACTGGCGGATTCGGGGTCCGTCGACGGCTACGTGCTGGAGGTCCTCGGGGATGTCGAACCCGGGCTGGCCCGGGGCGTCACGGTCGTCCACCGTTCGGAGTGGCTGGGCTTCCCGCCGGTGGCCTGTCCGGCCGCCGCGCGAGACAGCGCCCCGGTCAAACGGCTGACCGACGCGCTGCTCGGCATGGACCGCCACCCGCTGGGCCAGAAGGTCCTGGGCAGCCTGCGGCTGGACGGGTTCGCGGCGCGTCCGGCCACGCTCTATGACACCATTGCGGCGAAGGTCGAGCAGGCGGGGCTCGCCGGATGATCCGGGCGCTTCCGGATACGCTGGCCCGGATGCCGCTGACGGTCGCCGTGCCCGGCTTGGTGCTCGTTCTGCTGCTGGGGGTGAGCATCCTCGTCTCGGAACGGGTGGTCACCCGCATGGTGGCGATGCAGGAGCGCCACCTCTCGGACCTCGCCGAGACCTACCTGGACGGACTGGCGGCCTCGCTGCTGCCCGCGGTCCTCCGCAACGACATCTGGGAAGTGTTCGACACCCTCGACCGCGCGGCCGTGTCCTACCGTGGGCTGTCGCCGATCCAGGCCGTGGTGGTGGACGACGCGGGTCTGGTGCTGGCGGCCAGCGATCCGGTGGCGGCCCCGGTCCTGGAACCGCCGCCGGAAGATCTCGCCCGCGCCATCGGGGGCCGCGTGCCGGTGATCGATGCCGCCCGTGGCCGCGCCTTTCTTTGGCGCTCGCTGACCGTATCCGGTACTTCGGTGGGGACCATCCTGGCCGAGGTGGACATCACGGCCCTGATCCGCGAGCGGCGGGAGGTCATCGTCACGCTGGTCGTCACCAACCTTCTGCTGACCCTGGCGCTGGCCTGCGTCGGCTATCTGCTGGTCCGGCGCCTGATCGCCCCGGCCCGGGTCCTGACGCGACACCTTGTGGACGGCATCTCCGGACCGTTCGAGCCCGTCCCGACCGCCGATCTGCCCCTGACCGGCACGGAGTCCCGTCGCATGATCGACGCCTACAACGGTCTCGTGGAAACCGAACGCTCCCGCACCCATCTGATGCAGCGTCTGGCCGAGGAAGAGCGGCTGGCCAGCCTGGGCCGGCTGGCCTCGGGCATGGCGCACGAGATCAACAACCCTCTGGGCGGTCTGTTTACCGCGCTGGACACGCTCAAGCGGCACGGCGACAGCCGGCCGGATGTGCGCGAGACCTCCATCCGCCTGTTGGAAACGGGTCTGACCGGCATTCGCGACGCCGTCGCGGCCACCCTGCACACCTACCGGCCGGAGCGTCTGGGGTCCGGACTGACGCCGGCCGATCTGGAGGACGTGCGTCTGCTGGTCTCCCCCGAGATCAAGCGGCGCGGCCAGCGTCTGACGTGGCACAACGGCCTCGACCGCCGGATTGCGCTGCCCGGTGCCCCGGTCCGACAGGCGCTGCTCAATCTGGTCCTGAACGCGAGCGCCGCCACACCGGACGCAGGAACCGTCGGCGTCGGCATCGGCATCGGCGTCGAGGCCGGCGGGCTGTGTCTGATCGTCCATGACCAGGGACCGGGCCTGCCGGACGACGCGGCCGCGCTTCTCACCCGGTCGCAGGGCGCGGCCCCGATTGGCAGCGATGGTCTTGGCCTGTGGATGATCCGGCGCAGCGTGGACGACCTGGGCGGCACCATCACGGTGGGCCGGGCCTCCCCCGGCGGATCGCGGATCCGTCTGGACATCCCCGTCCCCAAGGAAGGGATCGCCGATGACCGTGCTTGAGCGACACTCCGTCGGCCTGATCGAGGACGATCCCGTCATGGGCGAATCCCTGACCCAGGGACTGACCCTGGAGGGCCTGCAGGTGTCGTGGTGGCAGAGCGGCGCGGAGGCCCTTAAGGCTCTGTCCCGCCCCGTCGTCCCCGATGTCCTGATCTGCGACATCCGCCTGCCGGACATGTCCGGCGAAGCCGTGTTCGAGGCCCTGGTCCGGGCGGGCGGATCGCCGCCCGTGCTGTTCATGACCGCCTATGGCGACATCGACCAGGCGGTGCGGCTGATGCGGGCCGGCGCCGCCGACTACCTGACCAAGCCGTTCGAGATGGGCACGCTGCTCGGCCGGCTGGCCGCCCTGGTCCCGGGCGATGCCTCGACCGCCGCAACGGACGGCGCGGTCCTGGGCGTCTCGCCGGTCATGCGGATCCTGGAGCGCGACCTGTCCCGGCTGGCCGGCGCATCCGGCCCCGTGCTCATCACCGGCGAGACCGGCGTCGGCAAGGAGGTCTGCGCCCGCCACCTGCACCACTTGTCGCGGCCCGGTGCGCCGTTCATCGCCGTCAACTGCGCCGCCATTCCGGCCGACCTGCTGGAGAGCGAGATCTTCGGCCACGAGAAGGGGGCCTTCACCGGGGCCGCCGCCCGCCATCCCGGTTATGCGGAGCGGGCGCGGGACGGCATCCTGTTCCTGGACGAGATCGGCGACCTGCCGCCGGCGCTGCAGGGCAAGCTGCTGCGTCTGCTGGAGGAGCGCGCCTTTCATCGCCTGGGGGCCACGGCCCCCGTGCCGTTCCGCGCCCGCGTGGTCGCGGCCACCAACACGGACCTGCCCACCGCCGTGGCCGAGGGGCGGTTCCGCGCCGACCTGATGTATCGCCTCAATACCTTCACCCTCGACATCCCGCCGCTGCGGACGCGCCCCGAGGACACCGGCTGGCTGCTCGATCGCTTCGTCACCCGGTTCGTCGCGGAGCATCCGGACGGGCCTGTGCGCGGCGTGGGCGCCCTGGCGGAAGAGGCCGCCCGCGCCCACGACTGGCCCGGCAACGTGCGGGAACTGCGCAACCGCGTCGAACGCGCCGTCGCCATGGGGCTGTCGCCCTGGCTCGGGCCGGCGGACCTGTTCCCGCCTGCGCGGTGGACGGGGGGCGGCGGGGCAGACCCGGAGGCGCCGGCCGCCCTGGCCGACATTCGGGACGCCGCGGAACGGCGCGCCATCGAGGGCGCCATCCGCGACGCGGACGGCCAGTTGCGCGAGGCGGCCCGGCTGCTCGGCATCTCCCGGACTACGCTGTGGGAGAAGATGCGCCGGCTCGGCCTGTCGGGATAGCCCGCCCCAAAGCGTTCGGATATCCGAACGCCCCACTGCCGCGTTCGGATATCCGGACGGGGGTGGGCCTGCGCGGCGGCGACAAAGCCCTGTGTTTTCAGCGCGGTCGTCCGGAACAACCTCCTGGCACGGCGATTGCCTCAGCTCCCTGGTCAACAAGAACGACGCCAGGGAGGTTGTCCATGAAACGATGTGATCGACTGGTTGATGTGGGCCGGCGCCAGTTCCTGCGCGGCAGCGGTCTCGCCGTGGCCGGAGCCGCCGCCGCCGGTGCCATGCCCCGCGAGGCCAAGGCCGCGCCGGCGGCGGCCCGGGTGGACTACCCCGCCAACCGCCTTGCGAACATCGCGGACCTGACGGTCAACCAGCCGCTCCGTGTCGCCTATCCCGACGACAACGCGCCCGGCGTGCTGCTCAAGCTGGGGACGCCCGTCGAGGGCGGCGTCGGTCCAGACGGCGACATCGTCGGCTTCACGACCGTCTGCCCACACAAGGGCTTCCCGCTGCGCTACGACGGCGAGCGTCGCACTCTCAACTGTCCCGGCCACTACTCGGTGTTCGACCCCGAAAAAGGCGGCCAACAGGTCTGGGGGCAGGCCACCCAGAACCTGCCGCAGTACACGCTGCGCGTCGATGACGCGGGCGACATCCACGCCGAGGGGCTCGACGAGCTGCTCTACGGCCGCCTGTCCAACGTGCTGTGATCGAGGGGAGACGGAAGCCATGGCCTACAAGCGACAGATCGACCGCCTGCCCATCATCCCCGCGGATGCGAAACAGCACAACGTGACCTGCCACTTCTGCATCGTGGGGTGCGGCTATCAGGCCTACACGTGGCCGGTGAACCTCCAGGGCGGCACGGCGCCCGGACAGAACGCCTTCGGCGTGGACCTGGCCGAGCAGCAGGGCGCCGAGACGGCGGCATGGTACGCGCCGTCCATGTACAACATCGTCAAGCAGAACGGCCGCGACGTCCACATGGTCATCAAGCCGGACGTGGACTGCGTGGTGAACTCGGGCCTGGGCTCGGTGCGCGGCGCGCGGATGGCGGAACTGAGCCACTCCGAGGCCCGCTCGACCCAGCAGCAGCGCCTGACCGATCCGCTGGTGTGGCGTTACGGCGGCATGCAGCCGACCTCTTGGGACGACGCGCTCGATCTGGTGGCGCGGGTCACCGCCCGGATCATCGTGGAAAACGGCGAGGACGACCTGATCGTTTCGGCCTTCGACCACGGTGGCGCCGGGGGTGGCTACGAGAACACCTGGGGCACCGGCAAGCTCTATTTCGGGGCCATGAAGGTCAAGAACATCCGCATCCACAACCGGCCGGCCTACAACTCCGAGGTCCACGGCACCCGCGACATGGGCGTGGGCGAGTTGAACAACGCCTACGAGGACGCGGAACTGGCCGATACCCTGGTGGCCGTGGGCACCAACTGCCTGGAGACCCAGACCAACTACTTCCTGAACCACTGGGTGCCCAACCTTCGCGGCACCTCCATGGACAAGAAGCGGCGCCTGATGCCGGACGAGGCCCACGCGCCCGCCCGCATCATCATCATCGACCCGCGCCGCACGGTCACCGTGAACGCCTGCGAGGTCGAGGCGGGGGCCGATAACGTGCTGCATCTCGCCATCAACAGCGGCACCGATCTGGCCCTGTTCAACGCCCTGTTCGCCTACATCGCCGATCAGGGCTGGGTGGACCGGGACTTCATCGATGCGTCGACCCTGCGGGAGGCGAACCAGCGCCCGCCGCTGTACCCGGCGCGGGGCGTGTCCGAGTCCAACCCGGGTCACCTGACCAGCTTCGAGGACGCCGTCGAGGGCTCGCGGCTGTCTGTCGAGGAGGCTGCCGAGATCACCGGCCTCGACCCCGCCGACATCATCAAGGCGGCCGAATGGATCGCCATGCCGAAGGAGGACGGGTCGCGCCGGCGCACCATGATCGGCTACGAGAAGGGCCTGATCTGGGGCAACGACAACTACCGCACCAACGGTGCCCTGGTGAACATCGCGCTGGCCACCGGCAACATCGGCCGCCTGGGCGGCGGCTGCGTGCGGCTGGGCGGGCACCAGGAAGGCTACGTCCGGCCCAACGAGGGCCATGTGGGGCGGCCGGCGGCCTATGTGGACCAACTGCTGATCGGCGGCCAGGGGGGCGTCCACCACATCTGGGCCTGCGACCACTACAAGACCACGCTGAACGCGCACGCCTTCAAGGCCGCCTACAAGAAGCGCACCGACATGGTGAAGGACGCCATGAGCGCGGTGCCGGCCGGTGACCGCGACGGCATGGTCGAGGCCATCGTCGGCGCCATCCGACAGGGCGGCCTGTTCGCCGTGGACGTGGACATCGTACCCACGCGCATCGGCGAGGCCTGCCACGTGGTGCTGCCGGCGGCGACCTCGGGCGAGATGAACCTGACCTCCATGAACGGCGAGCGCCGCATGCGGCTGACAGAGCGCTACATGGACCCGCCCGGCCAGTCGCTGCCGGATTGCCTGATCGCGGCCCGCCTCGCCAACCACATGGAACGGGTGCTGCGCGACATGGGCGAGGCGGCCTACGCCGACCAGTTCCAGGGCTTCGACTGGCAGACGGACGAGGACGCCTTCATGGACGGCTACCACGCCAACGCCCATGGCGGTGAGCACGTGACCTATGCGCGGCTGCGCGACATGGGCACGAACGGCTTCCAGGAGCCGGCAACCGGCCTGGACGGCGAACGCATCGTCGGGACACCGCGGCTGTACACGGACGGGGTCTTCTCCACCGACGACGGCAAGGCCCGGTTCATGGACGCCCCCTGGCGCGGCCTGCAGGCGCCCGGCAAGGCGGAGCAGAAGGAACGGTATGCCTTCCTCATCAACAACGGCCGCGCCAATCAGGTCTGGCAATCCGCCTATCTGGACAAGCAAAACGACTTCGTTCAGGACCGCTGGCCCTATCCGTTCATCGAGATGAATCCCGACGACATGGCCGGGCTCGGCGTCGGAGCCGGCGACTTGGTGGAGGTCTTCAACGACTCCGGCTCGACGCAGGCGATGGTGTACCCCACGCCGACGGCCCGGCGAGGCGAGACCTTCATGCTGTTCGCCTATCCCACCGGGGTGCAGGGCAACGTCATCAACGCCGGCACCAATGAACTGGTGATCCCGAACTACAAGCAGACCTGGGCCGACATCCGCAAGATCGCCGACGCGCCGCGCAGCGTCGGCCATCTGACCTTCAAGTCCAAGGAGTACGCGCGCGGATAGGGGCCTCCTCGCCCGGTCCGTGACCCTGACCGCCCGGCGGACCTCTCCGTCGGGAGGTGTCACGGTCCGGCGCCCACCCATCCGTAAACCCACCCGCTGGCCAGGGAGCCAGCCAGCGCGAAGCCCAGATACAACAGGAACGGTCGCAGGCGCAGGACGGGCAGGATGGCCAGCGCGCCCCAGATGCTCACCACACCGCCCGAGACCAGGAACGCCAACGCGGCCCCTTCCGACAGGCCATGATCGAGCAGCGCGCGGGTCAGCGGCAGCGCGGCATAGCCGTCGATATAGGCGGGGGCGCCGACGACAACGGCCAACGGCACCGCCCATGCGCTCGACCCGCCCAGCGTGGACGCGAACGCATCGGGCGTCAGAACCGCCCCCAGCGCGTGCTCCGCCGCGAACGCCGGCAGCAGGCACACGGTCACCAGCCGGGCCATGGCGGCCGTTTCCCGAACGAAGCGGGACCGTCGGGCCGGGTCTCGCCACACCGCCCAGAGCACGCCGGCGTCACCCTCGCAGCCGCAGTCACCGGGCGGCGTCGGGTGTTTCCACCGCATGCCGGACCGAAGGGGATTTGCCGTCCAAGCTTGCCCCGCCAGCGCGTGGGTCCCGAACCCGCCCAGAAGACCGAGTCCGAAAGCCGCCACGGTCTTGCCGATGGCGAACCCGGGACCGAGGGTGGCAGCCGTCGCCGCCAGCATCCCCGGATCGGTCACCGGCGAGGACAACCAGAACGCCATGACCGGGGCCAACGGCACACCGGCCGCAAGCAGCCCCGCCATCAGCGGCAGCACGGTGACCCCGCACACCGGGGTGACGGCACCGATGGCCGCCGCCACGACGATGGTCCGGCCGCCGCGACCCAACAGCATGCGCGAGACCCGCCCGGCCGCGCCACTCGCCGTGATCCAGGCGGACAGCACCAGCCCCGGCACGACCAGCGGCGCGACGGACACCAGGCTGCCGACGGCATGGATCACGGCCGCGACCGTTTGCGCGGGCCACAGACACAGGGCACCCGCCACTACGAACGCGATCAGGACGGGGACCGTCCTGCGGGCTGACAGCGCACCCGTTGCGCGGGTCGCAAGGAGAGTCGTCGCTTTCATGATCGGGGCTCCAGGGTCGTGATTCCTGTCCCGACTCTCACGCAGCGCTGGACATGAGGAAAACGAGTTGTTCAAATCAGTATCATGAGTATTACTGATAGCTTGAACGGCGGTGCCGAGCGCCTCGACAGCGACCTGCTGCGGACGTTCCTCGCCATCGCAGAGACCGGCAGCGTCACAGCGGGGGCTGAGCGGATCTGCCGTTCGCAGTCCGCCGCCAGCCTGCAGCTCAAGCGGTTGGAGACACTGCTAGGCGGGTCCGTGTTCGTGCGCCATGGGCGCGGTATCGCCCTGACCCCGTTGGGCGAGCGCCTCGTGCCGGTGGCCCGTCGCGTGGTCGGGCTGCTGGACGAGGCCTATGGAAAGTTGCGCGCGGCGCCCTTGAGCGGGGTCATCCGGGTCGGCATCCCGGAGGAACACGATCGCGACACCCTGTCGCGCGTGATCGCGGCCTTTGCGCGCGCGCATCCGCAGGTCGAGGTGGCGTTGACCTGCGCATCCACCGTCACGTTCCCGGCGGCGCTGGCGGCCGGGCGCCTGGACCTCGCGATCCATGCGGTGGACGACCCGTCCCCGCATCACACCGTGCTCGACCGGCACGCCATGGTCTGGGCGGTGGCCCCGGACGGTCCCGCGCCGGAGGTCGATCCGGTCCCGCTGGCGCTGTTCGATCGGGCGTGCTGGTGGCGTGAGCGTGCCCTGGACGCGTTGGAGTCGGCAGGCCGATCCGTGCGGATCGTCTGTTCCAGCGAGAGTGTCTCGGGGGTCATGGCCGCCATGGAGGCGGGGCTTGCCGTCGGGGTGCTGCCGGCGTCGCACGTGGGGCGCGGGCGCGGACTGCTCTCCCTGTCGGCGGCGGAGGGGTTCCCGGCTCTGTCCGACTCGCTGCTGGTGCTGGAGTGTCCCGGCGAGACCGCCTCGCCCGTCTGCGCCGCCATGGCCGAGGCCATCCGGAATGCCTACCCGGGACCGAAGCGAGGGACGTCGGCTCAGGGCGCCGCACCCAGATCCCAGGCCAGATAATGCAGGCTGGCGGCCAGCGACCCGAAAGGGCCAAGCGCGACGGACAGCACGAACACTGGCCGGCGGACCAGGGCGAAGACCGCCATGGCCGTCGAAATGCTGGTGATACCGGCCGCTGGCGCCTGATGACTGGACCGCCCTGGCCGAACCTGTCAACGCCGCGTGAAATTTCCCCAGAAGTGGCGCGCGAATCTTCCCCACATTGTAAGAAGGGTTATTGGCTGGGCTGTTGATCTGGGCTCCTGTTTTTGGGGGGTCGGCCCCGGCGCTTTGGCGGCGCCGGTTGTGTTGACGTCGACGGCCGCGCCAGGGTGTTTTCCGGAATCAGGCTGGCGTGCTGGCGCAGGCGATAACTGGCGCCCTCGATCTGGATGACGACGGCGTGGTGGAGCAGGCGGTCGAGCAACGCGGTGGCGACGACGGGATCGCCGAAGACGTCGCCCCACTCGGCGAAGCCCCGGTTGGACGTCAGGATCATGGCGC